>NZ_BSTU01000021.1:0-204 GCF_030269705.1 Micromonospora sp. NBRC 107095 | reverse complement strand
CGCTGGGTCTGTTCCAGCAGCGCCCGAGTTCGGGTTGGGGTACCCCGGAGCAGATCACCGATCCCGAGTACTCCACGACCGCGTTCCTGAAGGGTCTGAAGCAGGTCGACGGGTGGCAGGACATGCCCCTGACCGAGGCCGCGCAGACCGTGCAGGTCTCGGCGTACCCGGACGCCTACGCCCAGTGGGAGCAGCAGGCCACCG
>NZ_BSTU01000020.1:0-204 GCF_030269705.1 Micromonospora sp. NBRC 107095 | reverse complement strand
CCGCGGTCATCTCGATCGCGACGAGCCTGCAGGAGTCGAAGCTGGAGAACCTCGGCCACCTCGGCGACGCCAACGACCATGACTCGCTGGGTCTGTTCCAGCAGCGCCCGAGTTCGGGTTGGGGTACCCCGGAGCAGATCACCGATCCCGAGTACTCCACGACCGCGTTCCTGAAGGGTCTGAAGCAGGTCGACGGGTGGCAGG
>NZ_BSTU01000019.1:0-229 GCF_030269705.1 Micromonospora sp. NBRC 107095 | reverse complement strand
TCAAGGGCAACGGGGCTGGGTAGTCACCCCACCAGCCCCCCCATCAGCGATCAGCCCCCGACGGGAATCGGGGGCTGAGCTGCGTAAACACCACGATTATCAGGCGGAGGGTGTGGGATTCGAACCCGATTCGGGTACCTGGCCGGTCGCCCGTCAACCCCTCTGAGCTGTGCTTGAGTCAGTCGGAGTCAGTGAAGCTCCGCCGTCCTCAGTTACGAGTCCCCCCAGA
>NZ_BSTU01000018.1:0-258 GCF_030269705.1 Micromonospora sp. NBRC 107095 | reverse complement strand
CACCACCGAAGCCGGCACCAACTCCATCAACGACATCACCCCCGTGCTGAACAAGGAAACCGGCAAGAGCGACGCCTACCGGTCGGTGGAGATCAGCACCCCCGCAGCGGACGCCAAGCAGACCGACCAGTTGCGCGCCGACATCGTCCGCACCGTCGACGACGGCCGCGCCGTGGTCGCCAACATCGCCGGCACCACCACCGACACCGACGGTGCCATCCACTCCTTCGAGGGCGGGCACTACATCAGCGTCGTCGG
>NZ_BSTU01000017.1:0-288 GCF_030269705.1 Micromonospora sp. NBRC 107095 | reverse complement strand
CCAGCTTCGACTCCTGCAGGCTCGTCGCGATCGAGATGACCGCGGCCCGCTCGGGCAGGCCGGCCTTCTTCGTCGCGGCGATGATCGCCTTGACGTTGGCGGTCTGCTCGTCGTTGAGGGTGATCCGCGACTGCTCGCCCTGCGGCTTCGCCACCTGCACCGCCACGGCGGCGGGCTTGGCATCGACCGGGGTGGCGGCGTGGGCGGCGATCGGGCCGGCGAAGACACCACCGGCGAACGCGAGACCCGCAACGGACAGCATGCTCTTACGGAAGATCGTGTTCATGG
>NZ_BSTU01000016.1:0-318 GCF_030269705.1 Micromonospora sp. NBRC 107095 | reverse complement strand
AGACCGCCCTGACCGCTGCCGGCCTCGCCTTCACCGGCGGCGCCATCGCCGGACCCGTCACCGCCGCGTACGCCGCGTCGGACGCCAAGCCGGCCACCCAAACCCAGACCGACCGCAAGCCCGCCGGCGAGCGTCAGCTCGGCGTGCGCTACGAAGCCCAGCCGAACTTCTACTACTGCGGCCCCGCCGCCACCCGCAACGCCCTGTCCGTGCAGGGCAAGGACATCAGCGTGGACGCCATGGCCAAGGAAATGGGCACCACCGAAGCCGGCACCAACTCCATCAACGACATCACCCCCGTGCTGAACAAGGAAACCG
>NZ_BSTU01000015.1:0-411 GCF_030269705.1 Micromonospora sp. NBRC 107095 | reverse complement strand
AGTGTGTCCAAGACCCCAACACTCAAGAAAGGCACTGTGATCACCAACCACTAGTGCTCACCCCAACCATTCACCTTCGTTCTTTTACTTTTTGATTTGTTTTTCACCATATTTGAATTCCAAGCCCCGTTCTAGGCCGCCAATAATTGATCTATTACTGGGATTTCAGCGATTGCACCTGCTAAGGAACCGACCTTTGTCCTTCTTCCTCCTCCACGTCGGTGCATTTCTCCCTTTAGAGGCCAATAATCTTTGATTATGAGAGATAACATTCTCCCCCGGGGGTGCAATGATGAGAGGACACACGTTTTGCTGGGTGTCAGGCGTTGATTTCTGAGCAATAGTGGTTGGTGATCACAGTGCCTTTCTTGAGTGTTGGGGTCTTGGACACACTAAATCGGATCGTAGCCA
>NZ_BSTU01000014.1:0-426 GCF_030269705.1 Micromonospora sp. NBRC 107095 | reverse complement strand
CCCCCATCGCGGTGAACAACTTCTTGATCAGGTAGTTCTCCTCGTTGTCGAGCGTCGCCCCGCCCAGGCTGGAGATGCCCAGCGTCCGGTTGAGCGGCCGGCCCTCGGCGTCGACGTCCTCCCAGGTCTGCTCCCGGGCGGCGAGGATCCGATCGGCGATCATGTCGAGCGCCGTGTCGAGGTCCAGGTCCTCCCACTGCGTCGAGTACGGGCGGCGATAGCGGACCGTGGTCTGCCGCAACGGGCTGGTGACCAGGCTCTTGCTGGCCGCGCCCTTCGGGCAGAGCCGACCCCGCGAGATCGGACTGTCCGGATCGCCCTCGATCTGACTGACCCGCCCGTCCTTGACGAACACCCGCTGACCACAACCCACCGCGCAGTACGGACACACCGACCGCGCCATGCTGTCAGCGGAATCGGTACGGG
>NZ_BSTU01000013.1:0-5363 GCF_030269705.1 Micromonospora sp. NBRC 107095 | reverse complement strand
GGTGTGTGGTTGTTCTTTGAGAACTCAACAGGGTGCTTGTAAAGCCAGTGCCAATGATGATTTATACCCCGGACTGGTCAGTTTTTGCTGGCTGGTTGGGATTCCTTTGGCAACAATTTGTTTGTTGTCAGGATTGTTTTCCAATTTTTTGTTGGAGAGTTTGATCCTGGCTCAGGACGAACGCTGGCGGCGTGCTTAACACATGCAAGTCGAGCGGAAAGGCCCTTCGGGGTACTCGAGCGGCGAACGGGTGAGTAACACGTGAGCAACCTGCCCCAAGCTTTGGGATAACCCTCGGAAACGGGGGCTAATACCGAATAGGACTTCTGGCCGCATGGCTGGTGGTGGAAAGTTTTTCGGCTTGGGATGGGCTCGCGGCCTATCAGCTTGTTGGTGGGGTGATGGCCTACCAAGGCGACGACGGGTAGCCGGCCTGAGAGGGCGACCGGCCACACTGGGACTGAGACACGGCCCAGACTCCTACGGGAGGCAGCAGTGGGGAATATTGCACAATGGGCGGAAGCCTGATGCAGCGACGCCGCGTGAGGGATGACGGCCTTCGGGTTGTAAACCTCTTTCAGCAGGGACGAAGCGAGAGTGACGGTACCTGCAGAAGAAGCACCGGCCAACTACGTGCCAGCAGCCGCGGTAAGACGTAGGGTGCGAGCGTTGTCCGGATTTATTGGGCGTAAAGAGCTCGTAGGCGGCTTGTCGCGTCGACCGTGAAAACTTGGGGCTCAACCCCAAGCCTGCGGTCGATACGGGCAGGCTAGAGTTCGGTAGGGGAGACTGGAATTCCTGGTGTAGCGGTGAAATGCGCAGATATCAGGAGGAACACCGGTGGCGAAGGCGGGTCTCTGGGCCGATACTGACGCTGAGGAGCGAAAGCGTGGGGAGCGAACAGGATTAGATACCCTGGTAGTCCACGCTGTAAACGTTGGGCGCTAGGTGTGGGGGGCCTCTCCGGTTCCCTGTGCCGCAGCTAACGCATTAAGCGCCCCGCCTGGGGAGTACGGCCGCAAGGCTAAAACTCAAAGGAATTGACGGGGGCCCGCACAAGCGGCGGAGCATGCGGATTAATTCGATGCAACGCGAAGAACCTTACCTGGGTTTGACATGGCCGCAAAACCTCCAGAGATGGGGGGTCCTTCGGGGGCGGTCACAGGTGGTGCATGGCTGTCGTCAGCTCGTGTCGTGAGATGTTGGGTTAAGTCCCGCAACGAGCGCAACCCTCGTTCGATGTTGCCAGCGCGTTATGGCGGGGACTCATCGAAGACTGCCGGGGTCAACTCGGAGGAAGGTGGGGATGACGTCAAGTCATCATGCCCCTTATGTCCAGGGCTTCACGCATGCTACAATGGCCGGTACAATGGGCTGCGATACCGTGAGGTGGAGCGAATCCCAAAAAGCCGGTCTCAGTTCGGATCGGGGTCTGCAACTCGACCCCGTGAAGTCGGAGTCGCTAGTAATCGCAGATCAGCAACGCTGCGGTGAATACGTTCCCGGGCCTTGTACACACCGCCCGTCACGTCACGAAAGTCGGCAACACCCGAAGCCGGTGGCCCAACCCTTGTGGAGGGAGCCGTCGAAGGTGGGGCTGGCGATTGGGACGAAGTCGTAACAAGGTAGCCGTACCGGAAGGTGCGGCTGGATCACCTCCTTTCTAAGGAGCACCTTCCGACGAAAGTCGGTAAGGAGCCCGCGCTGCCCGAATGTGGTGGTGGGGTGCTCGAATGGCGGAGACACTGGCAAGTTTTTCCTCGGCAACGGTCGGGACGCCTAGTACAGCTGCTCTTCGGGGTGGTGGGAACGGTTATGTTCTGGTGCGGCTGGGGAGGGATGTAAGCACCCTGTTGGGTCCTGAAAGAACAACCGTGGTGTTGTTGTTTCAGAACCGTTGCGAGGTTGTTGACCTTGCGAGGTTGCCAGGCATGGCCTGGCCTCACATACCGCTGGCGGTTGCCGGGTTTGGTGTGGGGCGGATCGGGTTGTGGGTTGGTCGTTTGTTGAGAATTGCACAGTGGACGCGAGCATCTTTGTGGTCAAGTTGTCAAGGGCGAACGGTGAATGCCTTGGCACCAGGAGCCGATGAAGGACGTGGGAGGCCGCGATAGGCCTGGGGGAGCTGTCAACCGAGCTGTGATCCCAGGGTGTCCGAATGGGGAAACCTGGCACCAGTCATGTGGTGTCACCCACACCTGAACACATAGGGTGTGTGGAGGGAACGCGGGGAAGTGAAACATCTCAGTACCCGTAGGAAGAGAAAACAATTTAGTGATTCCGTGAGTAGTGGCGAGCGAAAGCGGATTGAGGCTAAACCGGCTGCGTGTGATACCTGTCAGGGGTTGCGTGGTCGGGGTTGTGGGACCCTGCTGAACAAGCTGACACTTGTTCGAGAAGTTACAAAGTCAGTGGCTAGTCGAACAGTCTGGAATGGCTGACCGTAGACGGTGAAAGTCCGGTAGGTGAAAGTTGCTGACCTTCTGTGGGTGTTCCCGAGTAGCGGCGGACCCCTGAAATCTGCCGTGAATCTGCCAGGACCACCTGGTAAGCCTAAATACTTCCTGGTGACCGATAGCGGACAAGTACCGTGAGGGAATGGTGAAAAGTACCCCGGGAGGGGAGTGAAATAGTACCTGAAACCGTTCGCCTACAATCCGTCGGAGCCTTGCGGGGTGACGGCGTGCCTTTTGAAGAATGAGCCTGCGAGTTAGTGGCATGTGGCGAGGTTAACCCGTGTGGGGGAGCCGTAGCGAAAGCGAGTCTGAATAGGGCGATTCAGTCGCGTGTCCTAGACCCGAAGCGGAGTGATCTAGCCATGGGCAGGCTGAAGCGCGGGTAAGACCGCGTGGAGGGCCGAACCCACCAATGTTGAAAAATTGGGGGATGACCTGTGGTTAGGGGTGAAAGGCCAATCAAACTCCGTGATAGCTGGTTCTCCCCGAAATGCATTTAGGTGCAGCGTCGCGTGTTTCTTGCCGGAGGTAGAGCACTGGATGGTCTAGGGGGCCCACAAGCTTACCGAAATCAGCCAAACTCCGAATGCCGGTAAGTGAGAGCGCGGCAGTGAGACTGCGGGGGATAAGCTTCGTAGTCGAGAGGGAAACAGCCCAGATCACCAGCTAAGGCCCCTAAGCGTGTGCTAAGTGGAAAAGGATGTGGGGTCGCATAGACAACCAGGAGGTTGGCTTAGAAGCAGCCACCCTTTAAAGAGTGCGTAATAGCTCACTGGTCAAGTGGTTCCGCGCCGACAATGTAGCGGGGCTCAAGCACACCGCCGAAGCTGTGGCATTCACATTTTAACCACGCGTGCCCTTGATGGTGCGTGCAGGTGTGTGGATGGGTAGGGGAGCGTCGTGCCGCGAGTGAAGCAGCGGGGTGACCCAGTTGTGGACGCGGCACGAGTGAGAATGCAGGCATGAGTAGCGAAAGAAGGGTGAGAAACCCTTCCGCCGGATGACCAAGGGTTCCAGGGCCAGGCTAATCCGCCCTGGGTGAGTCGGGACCTAAGGCGAGGCCGAGAGGCGTAGTCGATGGACAACGGGTTGATATTCCCGTACCCGCGAAAGAGCGTCCCTGATGAACCTCGTTGTGCTAACCACCCGAACTTGGTGAGGTCTTCGGACTGAGTTGAGGGAGCGTGGGAACCTGATGGGTAGTAGTCAAGCGATGGGGTGACGCAGGAAGGTAGCTGAGCCCGGCCGGTGGTTGTGCCGGGGTAAGCGTGTAGGCCGTGGTGTAGGCAAATCCGCACCACATGAAGGCTGAGACGTGATGCCGAGCCGATTCAGGTGAAGTCAGTGATCCTATGCTGCCGAGAAAAGCCTCTAGCGAGTTCTTAGCGGCCCGTACCCCAAACCGACACAGGTGGTCAGGTAGAGAATACCGAGGCGATCGGGCGAACTGTGGTTAAGGAACTCGGCAAATTGCCCCCGTAACTTAGGGAGAAGGGGGGCCGGAGACGTGAAGCCCCGCGCGGGTGGAGCGTTGTATGGCCGCAGAGAGCAGGGGGAAGCGACTGTTTACTAAAAACACAGGTCCATGCGAAGAAGTAATTCGATGTATATGGACTGACGCCTGCCCGGTGCTGGAACGTTAAGGGGACCTGTTAGCTCTTCGGGGCGAAGCGGAGAACTTAAGCGCCAGTAAACGGCGGTGGTAACTATAACCATCCTAAGGTAGCGAAATTCCTTGTCGGGTAAGTTCCGACCTGCACGAATGGCGTAACGACTTCCCCACTGTCTCAACCACAGGCCCGGCGAAATTGCAGTACGAGTAAAGATGCTCGTTACGCGCGGCAGGACGGAAAGACCCCGGGACCTTTACTATAGCTTGACATTGGTACTCGAATTAGCTTGTGTAGGATAGGTGGGAGCCGGTGAAGTCCATACGCCAGTATGGGTGGAGGCAATCTTGAAATACCACTCTGGTTGATTTGGGTATCTAACTTCGGACCGTTATCCGGTTCAGGGACAGTGTCTGGTGGGTAGTTTAACTGGGGCGGTTGCCTCCTAAAAGGTAACGGAGGCGCCCAAAGGTTCCCTCAGCCTGGTTGGCAATCAGGTGTTGAGTGCAAGTACACAAGGGAGCTTGACTGTGAGACTGACAGGTCGAGCAGGGACGAAAGTCGGGACTAGTGATCCGGCACTTGCGAGTGGAAGCGGTGTCGCTCAACGGATAAAAGGTACCCCGGGGATAACAGGCTGATCTTCCCCAAGAGTCCATATCGACGGGATGGTTTGGCACCTCGATGTCGGCTCGTCGCATCCTGGGGCTGTAGCAGGTCCCAAGGGTTGGGCTGTTCGCCCATTAAAGCGGTACGCGAGCTGGGTTTAGAACGTCGTGAGACAGTTCGGTCCCTATCCGCCGTGCGCGTAGGATACTTGAGAAGGGCTGTCCCTAGTACGAGAGGACCGGGACGGACGAACCTCTGGTGTGCCAGTTGTCCTGCCAAGGGCACGGCTGGTTAGCTACGTTCGGAAGGGATAACCGCTGAAAGCATCTAAGCGGGAAGCCTGCTTCAAGATGAGGTATCCCACCCACTTTGTGGGGTAAGGCCCCCAGCTAGACGACTGGGTTGATAGGCCGGAAATGTAAGCCCGGTAACGGGTTCAGTTGACCGGTACTAATAGGCCGAGGACTTGACTACTAAGCTGCTACGCGTCCACTGTGCAACTCTGAACGAGCGAACACCCGCGTGAATTCGTGCCGGGGTTGTTTGATATGTTCATAGAGTTACGGCGGTCATGGCGGAGGGGAAACGCCCGGTTACATTCCGAACCCGGAAGCTAAGCCCTCCAGCGCCGATGGTACTGCACTCGTGAGGGTGTGGGAGAGTAGGACGCCGCCGGACAAACTTCCAG
>NZ_BSTU01000012.1:0-10282 GCF_030269705.1 Micromonospora sp. NBRC 107095 | reverse complement strand
CGAGGTGCTCACACCCGTGCGTCCCCCGACGTGTGGGTGTTCCTACCCCCGAAGGAGCTACCCCCATGAACACGATCTTCCGTAAGAGCATGCTGTCCGTTGCGGGTCTCGCGTTCGCCGGTGGTGTGTTCGCCGGCCCGATCGCCGCCCACGCCGCCACCCCGGTCGTGGACGCCAAGCCCGCCGCCGTGGCCGTGCAGTCGGCGCCGAAGCCGCAGGGCGAGCAGTCCCGGATCACCCTCAACGACGAGCAGACCGCCAACGTCAAGGCGATCATCGCCGCGACGAAGAAGGCCGGCCTGCCCGAGCGGGCCGCGGTCATCTCGATCGCGACGAGCCTGCAGGAGTCGAAGCTGGAGAACCTCGGCCACCTCGGCGACAGGAACGATCATGACTCGCTGGGTCTGTTCCAGCAGCGTCCGTCCAGTGGTTGGGGTACCCCGGAGCAGATCACCGATCCTGAGTACTCGACGACCGCGTTCCTGAAGGGTCTGAAGCAGGTCGACGGGTGGCAGGACATGCCGCTGACCGAGGCCGCGCAGACCGTGCAGGTCTCGGCGTACCCGGATGCCTACGCCCAGTGGGAGCAGCAGGCCACCGACCTCGTCGCCCAGCACTGGAACAGCTGACCACCGCACCACCGCACCACCGCACCACCGCAGACCAGAACCACCGCACGGTAGGACCGTGAGAACACCGACCGCTGGCCGGCACCCCGCAACCCGGGGTGCCGGCCAGCGGCGTACCCCGGTCAGTTCTTGTGGTTGTGGTTGCGCCAGATGTCGATCAGCGCGGCGATCAGCGCGAGCACGATGATGCCGGCAGCCAGCATGAGGGACTGTTCGAAGGCGGTGGTCCAGTCGCCGCGGCTGTCGGCCAACGACGAGAAGAACAGTGAGCCGACGGCGGCGATGCCGGCCGCCGCGCCGATCCGCTGACCGGTCTGGAGCATGCCCGCGCCGCTGCCCGCCTGATCTACCGGCACTTCGGAGAGGGTGATCGTCTGGTTGGGGGCGATCACCAGTCCGCTGCCGATGCCGGCGACGAGCAGCGGGCCGGCGGTGACCCACGGTGCCGGGGCATGCGGCGCGAGGTGCAGCGCGATCACCGTCGCGGCCAGCCCGACCACCACGGTGAGCAGGCCGACGGCGACCAGTGGCCGGCCGAAGCGGTTGACGATGCGGCCACCGAGTACGGCGGCGGCGGCCGAACCCAGGGCGAAGGGGGTGATGGCCAGGCCGGCGACGAGGGCGCTGTAGCCGAGACCCATCTGCAGGAACAGGGTGAAGATGAAGAAGATCGCGGTGAACCCGCCGAAGTAGACGAGCGCCAGGATCGAGCCCAGGGTGTACGACTGGAGGTTGAACAGCCGAAGGTCGAACAGGGGTTGGTTGCGGCGCGCGTACCGTCGTTCCCAGAGCCCGAAGGCGACCAGCACCGCCAGGCCGGCCGGGATGAGCGCCCACTTCCAGGGGGTGCGCCACTGCTGTTCCTGCACCAGGGGCAGCAGGACCAGCACCACACCGATGCCGAGCAGCAGGACGCCGACGGGGTCGAGTCGACGCCAGCCGGGTTGACCGGTGGGGCGGCCGGGCAGCAGCCGCCAGCCGAGGATCACCGCGAGGACGCCGACGGGAACGTTGACGAAGAAGACCCAGCGCCAGCCGTGCTCCTCGCCGCCGACGGCGATGAGCAGCCCGCCGAGCAGCGGCCCGACGGCGGTGGAGATGCCGATGGTGGCGCCGAGCAGCCCGAATGGGCGGGCGCGTTCGGGCCCCCGGAACAGTTGCTGGATCAGCCCGATGACCTGCGGGTTGACGACGCCGGCGGCGGCGCCCTGTAGCAGTCGGGTGATGACCAGCCAGGTGGGGGAGGTGGCGAGGCCGGCGAGCGCGCTGGTGACGGTGAACAGCGCGATGCCGAAGACGAACGCGTTGCGCCGCCCACGGGCGTCACCGAAACGGCCGGCGGGCACCAGTGCCAGGCCGAAGGTGAGCGCGTACCCGGAGAGAATCCACTGCAGGTCGCTTGGTGAGGCGTGCAGCGCCCGGTCGATGGACGGCACCGCGACGTTGACGATGCTCACGTCGAGCAGGGTCATGAACGCGGCGACGAGTCCGACGCCGACGGCCTGCCAGCGTCGTCGGTTCTCGGCCGGGGTGACCGGCTGCGGCGGCTGCGCCGCGCTCATCGTGCCCCCCGTCGACCCCTGGTCAGGCATGGTTGACCGCTACCCGGGTCGTCGGGGGGCGAACCGTACCGGCTGGTTCCGTGGGTCACGCCATCTGGCGGGCGCAGAACCGGGGGCCGAAGTCGAGGCCGGCCATCGGTGAGTCCTCGCGGTGCAGCAGACCCTTCTCGGTGAGCAGGTGCAGGGGGCTGCCCACCTGTTCCTCGGTGAGTCCGGATTCCTCGGCGATCAGGTCCGGGTAGGGCACCTGCCCGCGTGCCTCAAGGGTGGTGACCGCCTGGTACACCCGTTGCTCGGCCTCCGACAGTTGCACCTGCTGCATGGTTCCTCCTTCGCTCGGCCGCCACTGCGGTGGCGGTTGCCGTGCGCCGGTTACCCCCTCGGTGACCGAAGATGCGCACCCGATCGGGCGGTCGCGACGGCGGGCGGGTCGGCTGGTCGCGCGTCGGTGGTGCCCTAGGCTGCTTCCGTGATCGTTTGGGACCTCGTCGTTGTCGGCGCTGGCCCCGCCGGGCTGTCCGCGGCGCACGCCGCCGCCCGTGCGGGCGTTTCCACACTTGTTGTCGAGCGGGCCGCGCATCCGCGGTACAAGACCTGTGGTGGTGGTCTGATCGGCACCTCTCTGGCGGCTGTTGAGGGTCGGATCGAGGTGCCCGCGCACGACCGGGTGGACCGGGTGACGTTCACCCGCGACGGCCGTCGGGAGTTCACCCGCCGCAACGACAGTCCCGTGGTGACGATGGTGCGCCGCGAGGAGTTCGACGACCGGCTGCGGGCCGCGGCGGTCACCGCCGGGGCCGAGATGCGGGAGCGGGTCGCGGTCCGCGCTATCGAGCAGGACCCTGAGGGGGTACGCCTGCGGCTGGCCGACGGTACGACGATCGCGGCTCGTGCCGTGATCGGGGCGGACGGCTCGTCGGGGGTGACCGGCCGGCATGTCGGGGTTCGGTACCGGCAGGTGGATCTGGGTCTGGAGGTGGAGCTTCCGGTGCCGCCCGCCGAGCAGGAGAGGTGGCGGGGTCGGCTGCTGCTGGACTGGGGTGCCATGCCGGGCTCGTACGCCTGGGTCTTTCCCAAGGGTGACCGGCTGACCGTCGGTGTGATCGCCGGTCGCGGCGCGGGGGAGGGGACCCGTGACTACCTGCGGCGGTTCGTCGACCGGTTGGGTCTGACCGGATTGCCGGCGGAGCACGACTCCGGTCACCTGACCCGGTGCCGTGCGGAGGATTCGCCGTTGCGCAACGGCCGGGTGCTGGTCGTGGGGGACGCGGCGGGGCTGTTGGAGCCGTGGAGCCGGGAGGGCATCAGCTTCGCGTTGCGGTCCGGTGCGTTGGCCGGGGCGGCGGTCGCGGGTGGTGATCTGGCGGGGTACGAGCGGGCGGTGGCCGAGCGTCTGCTGCCGGAGATGCGGGCGGGGTTCCGGCTGCTCGACGTGTTCACCCGCCGCCCGGATGTGTTCCACGCCCTGTTGGCGACCCCGCCGGGCTGGCGGATGTTCGTGCAGTTCTGCCAGGGGCGGGCGAGCTTCGATGAGATGCTGCGCCGCCGTCCCATCCGGGCGGCCCTCGCGGTCCTGGATCGGTTACCCGCCCCCCGTCGGGCGCCCGCTATTCACCCAGGATCCTAGGATGCCCTACGCGAAGTGTCTCCAGCCACTGGTGCGCGGCGGGCTCGGCGCTGGACAATCGCAGGGGGAGGTGCCGATGACCGAGCAGCCGTTCACCGACGACGAGTACGCGTTCCTGCGCCACGTACGGTTCGGGCAGTTGCCGCTCGCCGCCCGCCCCGACCAGCGGGTCGAGCTGACCGAGACCGAGTCACGAAGCGATCGGCCCGACGTGTGGGACGACCCGGTCCACTGGGACCTGCGCCACGCCGGCTGACAACGCACGACGGGCCGCGGGTGTCGCCACCCACGGCCCGTCGATGGTGCGCCGAGGTCAGAAGACCGGCACGCCCTCGCGTACCAGCCGCCAGTTGGGCTGGAAGAAGTCGGCCGGGTCGATCGTCCCCCTGGCCTGCGCCCAGTCGATGAGCAGCTGGCGGATCTCCTGCTGCGCGTTGTAGACCTGGGTCTTCACGATGCCGGGGAAGTTGCCACCGCCGCTGCGTCGGTAGTTGTTCACCGCCACCACGAACTGGGCGTTGTCGGCCACCGGAGTGTCGGTGCCGGCCAGCACCAGGCGGGTGATCCGCTGCCCGACCGGCTTGGAGATGTCGATGTCGTAGTCCAGGCCGGAGAAGACGTCGTAGTTGTAGTCCGGCACTGCCGGGTCACTGATCTGCTCCGGGTCGACCGGCGCGCCCGGCGCCAGGGTGCGGAAGTACTTCGCCGAGTACTCCAGGTACGCGCGCACCTCGGCCCCGCTGAGCACGACCGCCTCGAGGGTGTTGTCGTACACGTACAGGCCGGCCACGTCACGGATCTTGACGTCGCCGGCGGGGAAGACGGCCGTCCGGCTGAACGGCGCCGCGATCGACAGCACCGGCAGGTCCGCGTACGCGGTGCCGGCCAGCGCCGCGCCGACCACCTCGGTCTGCACGTGGTTGATGAAGTCCAGGATGGGCGTGTCCTGGTAGCGCGACTGCGCCGCCGACAGTTCCACCGTCGACTGTGCGACCACCTGGTTGACGTACGCGATGGTCTTCTGGTGTTGGGCCCGCACGGCAGCGAGCACCTTCGGGTCCTCGACCACGGTGTTGGTGTTCAGCATGGTGGCGGCCTTCTTGGTGATCGTCCACCGACCGCGCTCGCGGGCCAGGGTGAAGTCCATCCGGGTGAGCCGCTGGCCCCACTTCGACGGCTCGGAGAGCAGCACCTGCGTACCGGTGCTCTCGTTGGTGACGAACCGCTCGACCACCTCGTTGTGCGCGTGACCGAAGAGGATCGCGTCGATCCCCGGCACCTGCTGGGCGATCAGCGCCACCGGGTTCTCGTTCGGCAGTTCCGGGCCGTAGCTGGAGGTGCCGCTGTCACCGCCGTGCGCGGAGATCAGCACCAGGTCCGCACCGCGGGCCCGCATGATCGGCACCCACTTCGCGGCGGTCGCGACCATGTCGTCGAAGCGCAGCTTGCCCTCGACGTTGCCCTTGTCCCAGATGGCCACGCCGGGGTTGGTCAGCCCCAGGATGCCGACGCGCAGGGTCGGCGCGGCGAGACCGAGGGAGACCTTCTTGATGACGTACGGCAGGAAGGCCGGCTTGCCGGTCTTCGCGTTGACGGCGTTCGCGGCGAGCGCGGGAAAGCCGAGCTGGCGGATCCACAGGTCCAGCAACGGCAGACCGTAGTTGAACTCGTGGTTGCCCAGGGTCACCGCGTCGTAGTCGATGACGTTCATCGCCCGGGCCATCGGGTGCTTCTCCCCGGTGGCGGTGATCGGCTCCTGCTTGGCGTAGTACGTCGCGAGGGGCGTGCCCTGGATCGTGTCGCCGGCGTCGAGCACCAGCGTCGCCTTGCCGCGCCGCTCCCGGCGGATCTGGTTGATCAGGGTCGCCAGCTTCGCGACGCCGATGTCGTTCTGCTTGCTGTCGTCGTACTCGGCGTCGCGGTAGTAATCCCAGTTGTAGACGTTGCCGTGCGTGTCCGACGTGCCCAGGAGGGTGAGGTCCCAGGTGCGCGGCCGGGCCGGGCCGGCCGCCTGCGCGGGCGCGGCGGCGATCAACGGGGTGGTCGCCGCCGCCGCTGCGGCGACGAGCACCTGGCGGCGCGACGGGCCGGATCCAGAGGTCATGACGTGCCTTTCCATGGGGGTGGACGCGCCTCGTGAGCGCCTTGCGCACCATAACCAGCAGCTGACACTCCCGCCACGCCAGCCCCGACAGCTGCAACGGTTTCCCCAGGCCGACGCAGGGTAGGGCGATCACGACGACATTCGCGGGAGAGCCCCACTCCCGCGCGCGACGAGGAGATGGCAGCAGTGAGCGAGGACCAGCACACCCAGCAGGACCCGACCAGCCAGTACGGCCAGCAGTCCGGCCAACCCGCACAGCAGCAGTCGGCGCCGGGCGCGACCGCGGAGATGACCCCGAAGCCGGACCACGGCGAGGAGTCATACCGGGGCAGCGGCAAACTCGACGGCAAGCGGGCACTGATCACCGGCGGTGACTCCGGGATCGGCCGGGCGGTCGCTATCGCCTTCGCCCGGGAGGGCGCGGACGTCCTCATCTCCTACCTTGGCGAGGAAGAGGACGCCGATGCCCGGGAGACCGTCCGGTTGATCGAGGCCGCCGGGCGTCGAGGCATCGCGGTGCGTGGCGACATCACCGACGAGGCGCACTGCCAGGACCTGGTCGACCGGGCGGTGCGGGACCTGGGTGGCCTCGACATCCTGGTCAACAACGCGGCGTACCAGATGTCGCAGGACAAGGGCATCCTCGGGATCAGCACCGAACAGTTCGACCGGGTGTTCAAGACCAACCTGTACGCGATGTTCTGGCTCTGCAAGGCCGCCATCCCGCACCTGGCCGAAGGGTCGGCGATCATCAACACGTCGTCGATCCAGGCGTTCGACCCGTCGCCGCAGTTGCTGGACTACGCCACCACGAAGGCGGGGATCGCCAACTTCACCAAGGCCCTCGCCGCCGACCTGGCCGAGCAGGGCATCCGGGTCAACGCTGTCGCACCCGGTCCGGTGTGGACGCCGCTGATCCCGGCCACCATGCCGAAGGAGAAGGTGGAGCAGTTCGGCACCGACACTCCCGAGGGACGCCCCGGGCAGCCGGCCGAGCTGGCACCCGCGTACGTCTTCTTCGCCTCGCAGGAGTCCAGCTACGTCACCGGCGAGATCCTCGGGGTCACCGGCGGTCGACCGACCAAGTGATGACCCGCCCGGGTGGGCGTCGTTGCGGACGCCCACCCGGCGCTGTGGCCTGCCGGCGTGGTCGGGTGGTGCGGTCGGGGTAGTGGCGGGGCGTGGTCGGGGGCGTGGGGTTAACGCGGCCAGCTGGCGAAGCGTTGTCGGATCTCGGCGACGTCGGCGCCGCCCAGGCCGTACCGGCCGAAGCGCTGGTCGGAGAGCCGGTCCAGGTAACGGCCGGCGGCGCGCACGTCGTCCGGGTCCAGCGCGGGATCGACCTGGCGGGCCAGCACCAACAGTTCGGTCACGTCGTAGTGGTCGAGAGCCGCGGCCACGTCGATGAAGTCGCGAACCTCCCGCCGGTTGACCAACGCCGCGATCTTGTTCGCCACCAGGTCACGGACGTCCATCACCGGGCCGAGGTCCATCACCACCGGGCTCTGCTGGCGGTCCAACCGGGCGAGGCTGAGCCGGATCTGCCGTCCGTCGCGGCTCACCACGAAGTCCTTCATGTCCTGCTCGTACCCGTCGAACAGCTCGGCCAGCTCACTGTCCGGGTCAGCGTCAGTGACGAGGAACCCGGCCCGCTCCAGGGCAACCCGCACCCCGGCGGACGCCGCCGCCGCGGCACCCTCCACGTCGGCGAAGAGGTCGACGTCCTCCGTCGGTCGGGCGACCAGACCGTGCGCCGCCCACGCCACCCCACCACCCAGCACGAACCGGTGCGGCCCGGCGGCGGACAGCGCCACCCGGGCCACCTCCCGGTAGAACTCGTGCAGATGAGGTTCGGTCACGCCGTACGCAGGCCGCGGTGCCGGCTCTCCCACGCCTGGCGTACGCCCCGAGGCAGGTTGAGCAGTCGCCACACCCGGCGCAACGTCCGCCCGTTGATCAGGGCGCGCAGATCCTCGGCCCGGGTGGTCTCGCGAAGCACGTTCTCGTACATCCAGAGCAACTGGTCGGGGTCGCCGAGGTCGAAGGTGCGCTCGGCGTTCCACATCAGCCGCACGGGCAGTTCCACCACACCCCGGGTGGGACCGGCCAGCTCGGCGAGCGTCCGGGCCACCACAGCGGGACGACCCGGGCGGGCCAGAAAAGCCACGCCGGTCGCGGTGGGGGAGACGGCCTGCATGGTGTCAGGGTAACGCCCACCCGGGCCGGTGTCGCTCAGGCTGATCCCATCGCGCCACCGCAGGCCACCCGCCCCGACCTTGTTCGCCGCGATGTTTGTCCGTTTACGCGGCAATCGAAGTCATCAGGCGATGCGTGATCGACTCGGGTTTCATGAAGTCGGGGCATCCCGGTGTCCCGGATGCCGCGATTTCCGTGAACTCGAGTGGATCACGGGTTTGCGGGCCGGTTCGGTGCCGTGGGTCCGTGGTTGTGTGGGTGGTCTGTCCGGTTGTGGGTGTTTGTGGGTGGTGGCCGGGGCACCCGTAGGTGGGAATCGTGGCCGGGGCGGGGTCGTTACACACCCTGACGATCGCAGTACGACCTCCCCGCCGCCCGGTCTTCGAGGGTGCGGGATCCGAGGTCCGGCAGCTGGGAATCCCCGCCGCGGCCCGGTCGTTGTGATCCCCACGATCGGCCGCTGGCATCGCCGTGATGGGGGTGCCGGCGGGTTGGGTCGCCCCGGAATGGCCCTGGCCCCCCGGTCGTTATGGTCCCCACGATCGACCGCAGGTACCGCCGTGATGGGGGTGCCGGCGGGTTGGGTCACCCGGGAATGACCCTGGACCTCCGGTCGTTACACCTGGACCCCGGCGCCGCGAGCCCTCCCTCGCAGGCCGCCGACCCCGAAGACTTTCCCCCCTTGCAAGTGCAGCGCCGGACGAGGTGCTCACACCCGTGCGTCCCCCGACGTGTGGGTGTTCCTACCCCCGAAGGAGCTACCCCCATGAACACGATCTTCCGTAAGAGCATGCTGTCCGTTGCGGGTCTCGCGTTCGCCGGTGGTGTCTTCGCCGGCCCGATCGCCGCCCACGCCGCCACCCCGGTCGATGCCAAGCCCGCCGCCGTGGCCGTGCAGTCGGCGCCGAAGCCGCAGGGCGAGCAGTCCCGGATCACCCTCAACGACGAGCAGACCGCGAACGTCAAGGCGATCATCGCCGCGACGAAGAAGGCCGGCCTGCCCGAGCGGGCCGCGGTCATCTCGATCGCGACGAGCCTGCAGGAGTCGAAGCTGGAGAACCTCGGCCACCTCGGTGACGCCAACGATCATGACTCGCTGGGTCTGTTCCAGCAGCGCCCGAGTTCGGGTTGGGGTACCCCGGAGCAGATCACCGATCCCGAGTACTCCACGACCGCGTTCCTGAAGGGTCTGAAGCAGGTCGACGGGTGGCAGGACATGCCGCTGACCGAGGCCGCGCAGACCGTGCAGGTCTCGGCGTACCCGGATGCCTACGCCCAGTGGGAGCAGCAGGCCACCGACCTCGTCGCCCAGCACTGGAACAGCTGACCACCGCAGCACCGCACGACCACCGACCGCTGGCCGGCACCCCGCAACCCGGGGTGCCGGCCAGCGGCGTATCTGTCACGTCATGGGGGCGCGCCGGGCGTCGTCGCGTCGTTCGTTGGCGAGATCTTGGACAGTTTCCGTTCTCACGGAACGGAAACTGTCCAAGATCTCGCGATTCAGGTTCCTGGATGAGCGTGGCGGTGGCGCGTCGCGATGAGGTGGCTCCGTCGTGGCCCGGGTCGGGCATCGCGGTGGCCGACCCGTCGCGGGCGGGGCAGTTTCGTGTAGCCGCGTCGTGCGGCGACGCCACGGCGGCCCGTGCGGAACCGACGGCGGTCGCCGCGCCAACCCACGACGGTCGGCGCGGCAACCGACGGCGGCCCGTGCGGGAACGACCACCGTCCGCGCGGGCAACCCGCGACCGCCGCGCGCCAACCCACGGTGGCCCGCCTGAAAACGGCGGGGCGCCGGCGCGCCAACCCCGGCGGCGCGCAACCGAGGGCGGCCCGTGCGGCAATCCACGACCGCGTCCGCGCGCCAACCCACGGCGGTCGGCGCGGCAACCCACGGCGGCCACGCGAAAACTGACCGCCGGATGCGCGGCAGCCCACGGCGATCCGCCGGGACGCCGGCGCACCCCGCGCCAACCCCGGCAGTGCGGAGACCGATGGCGGTCGGCGCGGGAACAAGGTGCGGGTACGGCTGGTTGTGGACAGTGTCGGTGTGACTCAGTGTCCCCGGGCCTCACCTAATATCGCCTTCGCGGAATACCGTTCGGCTGGAGCCGCGTCGTGCCACTCGCCGAGAGGCGACCTGCACACCGACACCAGTGCCGCC
>NZ_BSTU01000011.1:0-36390 GCF_030269705.1 Micromonospora sp. NBRC 107095 | reverse complement strand
TCTGGGGGGACTCGTAACTGAGGACGGCGGAGCTTCACTGACTCCGACTGACTCAAGCACAGCTCAGAGGGGTTGACGGGCGACCGGCCAGGTACCCGAATCGGGTTCGAATCCCACACCCTCCGCCACCAACCGGCGTTGATCAGCTCGGCTGCCGGGGGCGTTGACTACGAGCCGCCCGGAGAGAAGTCGATGTCCGTGCCGGTGTCGACGCCGACCAGGATCTGACCCGTCTCCTTGATGCCATCGATGGTCAGATACAGCTCGGCTTCCTTCATGGTGTTCTCGTCCAGCGCGAAACGGCCCTTCTTGTCGACGGGCTGGTTCAATCCCGTCGCGATGGATTCGAACATCGCGCGTAGCAATGCGGTTCGTTCCGCCGGATCCGTTGGCCATTCACCCGTGAACCATCGCGGTGCCTCGGTAGGGGCATGAACGAGCGGAACGTGAATGGTCCAGAGCAGTTCGTGGGCAAGTAGATCTTCCTGGCCCGGCTCGGACCTGGCTATCAGACGACGGCTGAGCTTCCTGAGCCGTTTGTGTTGCCGTTTTCCCTGCCGCGTGAAGCGCACGGCCCGCGCCCTCGCCTTGTTGACACCGGCGTTGGTGTTCCAACTCATGACCCCCGTCGCAAAGAGTGCGAGCCCCAGGCACACCGAATTGGCGGAATGGAAGACGGCGATCGGTGCTATCCCGAGGGCGGTCGAGAAGGCATAGCTGCAGATGCTCACCCGGCGCATGAACCGGCGAGGGCTCAGCTTGCGGGCAAGCCCTCTGTGGCGTAGCAACTGGCAGGTGAGCGCTGTGACTGTCTGCGCCACCGGCACCTGGTGTTCGGTGCGCAGCACGGCCTCTGGCGAGACGGCATTGAGCAGCAGTCGCTCCTCAAGCTCCATGCCGGCGGTGGCCTTGTCGGTGCGGGTGAGTGCCACACCCTCTGCTGTTGATTCGAGTGTGAGGTGTCCCGCTCTCGCCAGTGCGAAGATTTCGGCAGCTGCCCACTGTGGTGCGTACTGCAGAGAGTTGACGAGCAGGATGCCGTCCGCGATGACAGTCACTCGGTTCCTCCGTGACTCGGCCTATTGGTCGATCGGCCACCCTGCCGCCTCATACTGCCGACTTTCCGCCGTTACTCAGAGATAGCAGGTTCCGCCGCCGAAGGTCGGCCAAGGTCGGGTAGGCGACATTGGTGCCGGCCGGGGATCGGTTATGGCGAAACGCCGACGACGCAATTTCGGTGAGGTGGTGGAAGTGTCATCCTGCCGCCGTGTTCGCACATTCCGATCACTGCGGCGGGTCGGTGGTCCGGCGCTGCTGGCGGATCGTCTCCTCGGCCAGTCGCTCGACCGCGCGTCGCCGTTCGTCGGCGATGGCCTGTTCGTCGCGGCGGCGGAGCGCGGTGATGACGGCTACCACGAAGTCCCGCCAGATGCCGGCCACGGTGTCCCCCTGCGGAACGTTGCCCGAACTCAAACGTAGCTCCGCGAAACCACAGTCGGTCAGCGCGTACTTCGGGTCGTCGGGAGGGCCGCAGCGGGGTATGAAGGGGCTGGTATCTCCGCACATCGGAAGGACGCGTCCCCATGACCCTGGAACGACCGATCGCCCCGGACCCGTACGAGTTGCTGCCGACGCTGCCCTCGTTCACGCTCACCAGCGACGACGTGCAGAACGGCGAGCCGATGGACGCCCGGCACGCGCATGGCAGCACCGGGGGCGACAACATCTCGCCGCAGCTGACCTGGTCGGATTTTCCCGCTGAGACGAAGAGCTTCGCGGTGACCTGCTACGACCCCGACGCGCCGACCGGTAGCGGTTTCTGGCACTGGGTGCTGGTGAACCTGCCGGTCAGCGTCACTCAGTTGCCCAGCGGGGCGGGCGGCGCGGCGGGCACCGACCTCGGCGGGGCGTTCTCGGTGCGTAACGACTACGGCGACCAGGGTTACGGCGGGGCGGCTCCGCCACCCGGCGACCGCCCGCACCGGTACGTCTTCGCGGTGCACGCCGTGGACGTCGAGCGCCTCGACCTCACCCCGGACGCCACCCCCGCCTACGTGGGCTTCAACCTCACGTTCCACACCCTGGCGAGAGCGGTGATCCGCCCGACGTACCAGATCAAGGAGTAGCACCTCCCAGCCGCCGCGATCTTGCACTTTCTGTCCCGACTTTCCCGACACAGGGAGCGTAGCGACGACCGAAAGCGCAAGATCGCGCGGCGGTGGGGGTCAGGAGGGCACTCGGGCCACGGCGAAGACGGACTGGCCGAACGGCGGGAGGACCAACTGCTCGGCGGCCTTGGTGGCGGGCAGGACGAGGGTGTCGTACACCTTGACCATCGGGCCCTCCTTCGGCATCAGCCGGAAGACCTTGGTGGCCATGAAGTAGCCGATCAGCCCGAGCGCGTTCGCGTAGTGGATCTTCTCGATGGTGAGACCGGCGTCGGTCATCGCCGCACCGAGCGTCTTCTTGGTGTAGCGGCGGACGTGCCCGGTGGCGATGTCGGCCGGGCCCATCGCGAACTGGAAGGCGGGCACGATGATGATCACGGCGCCGCCGGGTCGGACCAGGTCGCGCATGCTCCGCAGCGCGCCCACGTGGTCCTCGATGTGCTCCAGGACGTTGTACGAGACCGCGGCGCTGTAGTCGCCCCGGTCGTTGTGCGGCAGCAGCATCTGCCGGACGTCGATGTTCGGACGGTCGGCGAGGCGCTCCTTGAGCTGCACCAGCCGGTCCGGGTCGGCCTCGGTGGCGGTGAACCGGGGCAGCCGCTCTGACCATTCCAGCGCGTAGTCACCAAGGCCGCTGCCGATCTCGATCGGGTCGTCGCCGAGGTACGGCACGGCCAGCTCGATGAACCAGCGACGGTGGTTGACAGCGGTTGCCAGGCCTTCCAGCACCTCGGACTGCACGCGCTGATCCCCAGTGATTTCTGCCATGCGTCGATTCCTCACGATATGAACTCGACCCGTGCCTGGACCGACAGAGTGAAGCATCCGCTGGGACGGCAGAAGAATCGGGGCATCGGGGTGGCCGAATTGTGGTCGGGGGGTGGATTCGTGATCGGCGGTCGGCGAACCCGGCACATAGTACGGCAGTACCCCGAAACATGTCACGGCGGTGCCATACGCTGACTACCCTATGAATTGTCATGACTACTCCTGAACCGGACGTGCCCAGCGGCAGCGACGGCCCGGCCGCCGCGCCGTCGGCGGAGGGGGCCTCCGGTGCCGTTCGGCCTTCCCGCAGGGGGAGATGGGCGGATTTGGTCGCCGTGCTGAGCTTCGTGGCGCTCGGCTTCTGGGTCACCGGTCGACTCTGGCTGGACCCGGGCAGCGATGTGCGGGACAACCAGTCCGATCAGTCGCAGTTCGAATGGATGATGGCCCACGGTGCGCGAGTAGTCACGCACTTTGCGTATCCGTTCCATTCCAATCAGATGAACGTCTCCGACGGCGTGAATCTGATGGCCAATACGTCCGTATTATCCATTTCATTGCCAATGACGCCGATCACCCTGCTGTTCGGGCCGCGCGCGTCATTCCTGGTCTTTCTCACCGCCGGCATGATTGCCACCGCCACGGCCTGGTATTTCGTGCTCTCCCGGGTCATGATCGGCAGCCGGGGACCGGCCTGGCTGGGCGCCGGCTTCTGCGCGTTCGCGCCGGCGATGGTGTCGCACGCCAATGGGCACCCGAACATCGTGTCGCAGTTCGTCGTCCCGTTGATCATCTGGCGCACGCTGCGACTCGGCGACCCGGGCCGCTGGCTGCGCAACGGGGTCCTCCTCGCGCTCGTCATCGTCTGGCAGGCATTCCTCAACCTGGAGATCCTGCTGATGACCGCGATCGGGCTCGGCGTGGTGATCGGTGTGCTCGCCCTCGGCCGCGCGGACATCCGGTCACGGGCCCGGTCCTTCCTCGCCGGCCTGGCCGTCGCCGCCGGGGTCGCCGCTCTCCTGCTGGCGTACCCCCTGTACGTCCAGTTCTTCGGCCCGGACGCGTACTCCGGGCTGTCCCGCCTGATCCGCGGCTACTCCAGCGACCTGGCCTCGTTCGTCGCGTACTCCCGGGAGTCCCTCGCGGGGAACGCGCGCACCGCAGCGGGTCTGGCCAAGAACCCGACCGAGGAGAACAGCTTCTTCGGCTGGGCACTGGTGGTGCTGGTGATCGCCCTGGTCTGGTGGCTGCGCCGCTCGATAGTGGTGCTCGCGCTGGCCGCGCTCGGGTTGCTCTTCGCGGTGCTCTCACTGGGTCGGGAGGTCCGCTTCAACAACCGGGGTACGGGTGTGCCGGGCCCCTGGGCGGCGTTGGAGAACCTGCCCATCCTGCACTCGGTGGTGCCGACGCGCTGGGCGTTGGCGATCACCCCGATCATCGGGCTGCTGCTCGCCTACGGCGCCGAACGGGCCCGCGAGTTGGCGTACGCGCACCCGGTGGCCCGCGGACAGATTCGATTCGTCACCGCCACCATGCTCACGATGGCCCTGTTGCCGATCGTTCCCACCCCGCTGCCGGTGGCCCGCCTCGACCCGATCCCCACCTTCGTGACCAGTGGGGCGTGGCGTCCGTACGTGAGCGGGGGGCGCAGTGTGGTCACCCTGCCGTTGCCCGACACCACGTACGCGGAGCCGCTGCGCTGGTCCGCAGCCACCCGGCTGGACATGCCGCTGGCCCGGGGCTACTTCCTCGGCCCGGACACCCGCCCGAACGCCGACCCGCCGAAGGTCGCGCTGTTCGGTGCGGTTCCGCGTCCCACCAGCAACTTCTTCAACACCATCCGGCGCACCGGGGCGGTGCCGCCGATCACCCCGCAGAGTCGGGTCCGAGCGGTCGACGACCTGCGCTACTGGCGGGCGGGGGTGGTGATCCTCGGGCCACACGAGCACGAGGCCGCGCTGCGTCGGGGGATGACCGAGCTGACCGGGATCGAACCGGTCTTCACCGGCGGTGTGTGGGTGTGGGACGTCCGGTCGTTGACCGACTGAGCCGCGCCGGCCCCGCCCTGACCTAGCGGACGCAGCAGCCCTGGCAGACCTTGGGTCGGGGCAGGGTGAAGGCGAGGCAGCAGGTACGCCGTTGCACTGTCGGCTCACCGGTCGGCCCGGGCACCAGCTCGATCAGGTCGGTCAGGTCGAGCGCGCCGAGCAGGGTGTCGATGCTCTGCACCGTGGAGCCGGGCAGACCGTCGGCGGCCCGCAGGATGCCGTGCGCGATGCCGGAGGCGACCGAGCCGAGCAGCGTCCGGGTGCCCACCCGGACCTCGGACTGGATCGCCGTGATGAGCGGCGCCAGGTGGGCGTCGAGCAGTGAGGCGCGCAGCGCGGCCAGCAGCTCCGCCTCGTCGGCGACGACCCGCACCTCCGGCAGGCCGGCGAGCGCCAGCGGGTCGTTCGGCAGCACCGCCACCGTGGTGCCCCGCCGCAGACCCATGGTGAGCAGCTGTCGGTGGTCCTCGAAGTGGATCAGGAGGTCGGCCGGATCGAGCAGCGGCACCCGCCGCGCGGAGGCCCAGCCGAGCACGACCGGCAGCGCGGCCCAGTAGCTGTACGACTTCCAGGCCAGTGCCGCGCAGGCGTGCGGGGTGCCGCCCCAGCGGACGGCGGCGCCGTTCAGCAGCTCCGGCAGTCGGCTGCCGTCGATCAGGGTGGTGGCGGGGGACCAACCGAACTCGTCCTCGACCAGTAGCCCCCGGGCGAGGCCGGGGAGGTCGTCGGTGCCGAACATGGCCCGGAGCGCAGCGGTGACGGGGGCGAGCGGCGTGGTGGCGGCCTCCCGCCTCGGCATCACCGCTGTCACCTGAGTCGTCCCCTGTCTCTGTGACCGAGGAGTGCGCCCCGGCGGACGAACGAGTGCCGTCCTGAGCTAAGGCTAGCCTAACCAGACCTGCGGTCGTAAGGGAAGGCTCGCCTTGCTCCAATCCCGGAGGCGCAGGTCACTCCGCATCCGGCGGGTGTGACGCCTCGGCTACTACCCGGAGCCGGTTCGGAGAAACGCCACCGTGTGACCCGTGCCGTCGGTGATTTGTCAAGCGGTGTGTCGAAAAGATGCCACATGAGTGTGTGCTCGGGTACGGAACGTGAAACTTATATCCCCGGCCACGAGGAAGCTGATGACGACCTCACCCCTCGAACGGGCTGCCGACTCCTTCGCGGCCGAACTCGCCCGGCAACGGACCGGGCGCGGGCTGTCGAAGAAGCAACTGGCTGTTCTGATGGGGTTCGACCCGTCCTACGTGAGCCACGTCGAGGGGCGCCGGCACCGCCCCACCGAGGACTTCGCCCGCCGAGCCGAGGCCGTCCTGGAAGCCAGCGGCGCGATCTGGCAACGCTTCCGGGAGTACGACGACCTACGGCACGCCCGGGTGGGTCAGCCGCACCGCGGGCCGTACCCGCCGGGGCAGTGGCTGCCACCCGGCACCGGCCTGGTCGTGGAACGGGAACTGGCCACCCTCACCCACGCCGAGGACGGCTACCGCTGCGTCATCCGCCGGGAGCTGTACAACGCCGGCCTTGAGCCGGTCACCCGCTACCTGGTCCGGGTCGCCGTCGACCGCTACCCGAACGACCCCGGCCGCTCCAACCGGCACCACCGGGAACACCCCCTCACCTTCGCCGAGCTGCAGATACAGGCCCGCCGGGACGACGGCGGCGGGGACCCGGAGCCGATGCACTGGCGAGCCAAACACGACCGGGACGCGTTCAAGGAGATCTGGCTGCTCTTCGAGAACGGGGAGCGGCGATTCCCCCTCTATCCGGGTGACCGGGCCACCGTCGAGTACGCGTACCGCGTCGGGCCCGAGAAGTGGGGCCTCTGGTTCCAGCGAGCCGTCCGGCTGCCCACCCGGCAGCTGGCCGTACGCCTGGACCTGCCAGCGGCGCTCGACCCACAGGTCTGGGGCGTGGAGACCTCGCTCAGCGCGGAGGAAGGCCCGCTGCGGACGGCCCCGCAGCGTCACGACGAGGGCGACCGGGCGATCTACGACTGGCAGACCGACGACCCACCGTTGAACGCCCGATACCGGATGCAGTGGCGCTTCCGCGCCCGACCGGACACCGAACCGGACGTCGGGCCCGGCGCCACCCGGGTCCGACCCAGCGACCGGATGCGCGGCCTCGGCGTGCTGCAACGCGGGGCCGACCTGCTCCGCCAGCGTGCCCGCCCGTTCGATCTGCCCACTGAGGAACGGGGGGCTCGGGCCATCGTCGACCGGCTCACCGCGATCCTGGCCCGGCTGGACGAGCTGCACCCGTTCAGCAAGGGGGCGGGCGTCGCCGCCCCGCAGTTCGGCATCGACCGGGCGGCAGCGGTGGTGCGGCCCCCCGACCGGGCAGCGGAGCCGGTCGTGCTGCTCAACCCCCGGGTGGTCGACGCCGACCTGGAAACCGACGAGCAGTACGAGGGCTGCCTCTCCTTCTTCGACCACCGGGGTCTGGTGCCCCGGCCGCTGCGCCTGGACGTGGAGCACGCCCAGTGGGATGGCAGCCGGATCATCACCTCGTTCGAGTTCGGCATGGCCCGCCTTGTCGCACACGAGGTCGACCACCTGGAGGGCCGGCTCTACGTGGACCGGATGGCACCCGGCGTGCCGTTGGTGCCGGTGGAGGAGTACCGCGAGACCGCCCACCCGTGGAGTTACTGACCGACGAGGGGCCGGGGCGCGTGCCCCAGGGGGCAGGGGCACGCGCCCCGGTGTGGGGGGAGGAACGTCTAGAGGTCACCGAAGGTGTCGTAGCGGATGCGTGGCGGCGGCACGTCGTCCGCGGCGAGCACCCGCAGGGTGGACCGGACCATCCGGGCGGCACCCGAGACGTAGCAGTCGTGCGTGGTCCACGGGCCGTACCGGGCCACCACGTCCGGGATGTCGCCCTGCTCGCCGTCGAAGTCCGGGTCCTCACTGCACGCCGGGGTGACCGACAACCACGGGTGTACGGCCACCAACTCCTGCAACGCGGCCAGGCCGTACAGGTCGGCCGCCTGCCGGGCACCGTAGAAGACGTGCACCCACCGGGTCCGGTTGAAGGTGGCCAACTCCTCCACCAGCGCCTTGATCGGCGCCAACCCGACGCCGCCGGCCACGCAGAGGATGTCCCGTTCCGAGGCGCGGTCCAGAGTCATCGACCCCATCGGTGCCGCCAGGCGCAACAGGTCACCCGGCCGCACCCGCCGTACCAGCGCGCCGGACACCCAGCCGGCCCCCGGAGACCGCACGTGGAACTCCAGCACGTTGTCGTCGTTCGGGGCGTTCGCCACCGAGTAGTTGCGCCACACCCGGGGGTGGTAGCGGGGCACCTCCAGGCTCACGTACTGCCCCGCCTGCCAGCGCAGCGGATGCTGCAACGCCCGGCAGGTCAGCACGGCGGTGTCCGGGCCGTACCGCTCGTGGGTCAGCACCTCGGCGTGCCAGAACGGCGGGTCGTCGTCGGCGGCCGCGCCGGCCACCATCAGGGCGGCGATCGCCGCGTACGCCTCCCGCCACGCCTGGTCGTACTCCAGGTTCCAGCCGTCACCGGCGATGCTGCGCAGCGCGTCCAGCAGCGCGGTGCCCATCGTCGCGTAGTGCTGCTCGTCGACGTGGTACTTACGGTGGTCGCGCCCCAACGCCCGGAGGAACTCGTCAAAGCTCTCCGGGTCGTCGACGGTGTGGATCGCCGCGATGATCGCTTCGAGCAGGCGGTCACCCTGGCCGGTCATCTGCACCGGGAAGAGTTGCCGCAGGGCGGGGTCGAGCAGGAACAGCCGAGCGTAGAAGTGACCGCTCAACCGGACCCGGTCGTCCTCGACCAGGGCCCAGCTCTCCTTCAGCAACCGCGCGAGGTTGTCCACGGGCGCTCCTTCTCCAGACGGCAACGGATCGGGCGCCCATAGAATCTCCACGGAGAGTGTCGAGTGGTCGCACAGAATGTGCGATCGGCTCATGCTGGCCGGTCGGCCATGTCACGGCCGCCGCCCGTCGGGCAGAGTGGTGCGGTGACCGTTGAGCTGACCCGCCCGGTGTCCCGCCGACTGCTGGGCACCGAGACGCTGCTGGTCCTCGGCCTCTCCCTCGGCCAGTCCGCGATCTACGCGGTGGTGTCGATCATCGCGAAGTTGACCGCCGACGGTCCGCTC
The DNA here is from genome assembly GCF_030269705.1 of Micromonospora sp. NBRC 107095. Lineage (NCBI taxonomy): Bacteria > Bacillati > Actinomycetota > Actinomycetes > Micromonosporales > Micromonosporaceae > Micromonospora > Micromonospora sp. NBRC 107095. The sequence goes on along the minus strand of NZ_BSTU01000011.1, from coordinate 27,283 downwards.
TCCAAGCAGACCGCCTCGCTGAACACCTCGGCGTCGGCCCGACCCTGGCTGGACCTCACGTACCAACTGCTCGGCATCGTGTTCGCGCTGCTGCCGGTGCTGCTCGCCGTACACCTGCTCAGCCGTGACCCCGGCGACCCGGCGCGGACCCTCGGCCTGGACGCCCGGCGGCCCGGCCAGGACGTGGCGCGCGGGGCCGGCCTGGCGGCGCTCATCGGCCTACCCGGGCTGGCGCTGTTCTGGGTGGCGGCCCACCTGGGCCTCAACGCGACGCTGGTGCCGGCCGCGCTGCCGGACGTGTGGTGGGCGGTCCCGGTGCTGATCCTCGCCGCCGTGCAGAACGCCGTGCTGGAAGAGGTGATCGTGGTCGGCTACCTGGTCACCCGGCTGCGCCAGCTCCAGTGGCGGCTGGGCGCGATCATCGCGGCCAGCGCTCTGCTCCGCGGCTCGTACCACCTCTACCAGGGCTTCGGCGCGTTCGTCGGCAACGCGATCATGGGTGTGGTGTTCAGCCTCTTCTACCTGCGCACCCGGCGGGTGATGCCGCTGGTCATCGCGCACACACTGCTCGACGTGTTCGCCTTCGTCGGCTACGCGCTGCTGCCCCGCGAATGGTTCGACTGGCTCTGACCGGTCAACCCCGACCGGGTCGATAGACAGCCACCGCCCGGGCCGCGAGCCGGTCGGCCGCCGCCGCGTCACCCAGCGCCGCCGCGAGCACCGCCGCGCCCGGCAGCAACCGGGCCACCAGCCGCAACGCCACCCAGCCACCGGCCTGCGCGGTGAGCGGCGCGGCCAACCGCCAGGCCGCCTCCGCTGCCCGAGGCCACGCCCCCTCGACCGGGTCTCCCGCCGACTCCGCAGCGGCCACTGCCGCCACCGCGCTCTCCCGGTCCGGGTGCACCTGGGTCAGCACCAGCAGGTCGACGGCCCGGTCGGGATGCGTCGGATCCTTGCCGTACGCCGCGGCCAGGTGCAGGACCAGCTCCGCATGCGTCCACAGCACCGCCGCCAACTCGGCCAGCGGCGCGAAGACACCGGCCAGCGCGGCGGTCGCCCCGCCCGCGCCCGCCGAACGGACGAACCGCCGGGTCGCCAACCGCCCCAGGCCGTCCGCCGACGCATCCGGGTACCGGGTGCGCAACCCCGCCGCCCACCCGGCCGCGCCGGGCCCCAGGGCCCGCACCGCGGCCAGCGCCAACAGCTCCGGCGCGAAGCCAGGGTGGTCGAGCACCCGCGCGGCGACCGCCCGCAGCTCCGATTCCGGGGTACGCCCCAGAGTCGGCTCAGCCTGCTGCGTGTCGGGTACCACCGGTGCCGGGACCTGCTCGGCGACGGGTTCGGGGGCGGGCTCTGCCGGTGTGGTGCTCTTGCGTGGGGCGGCCGCGCGCTTGGTGGCCTTTGCGGCTCTGGCCGGGGTCGCCGCTTTGCTGGGGTTCGTCGCTTCGCTCGGGTTCGTCGCTTCGCTCGGGCTCGCGGCTGTGGTGCTAGCCGCTTTGGTGGGCCCCGCGGACTTGGTGGGGTTCGCGGTTTTGGGGCTCGCGGCCTTGGCGGGGCTTGCGGCTTTGGGGCTCGCGGCACGTTTGCGCGGTGCCGGTGTGGTCGGGATCACCCCGGCGGGCGATTCGGCCGCGCTCAGGGCAGTTGCCTTGCGGGTGGGGGTGGTGCGGGCCTTCGGTGGGCCTGGTTCCTCACCGTTCGACACTTCTGCCTGCCCCGCTGTCGGGTCGGTCAGGTCGGCCGGTGCGCGTCCAGGCTGTCGGGGCAGTGGGCGGTCCGGATCCGGTGGTTGAAAGAGCACCGTCGGGGCGGCCTTGGCCCGTCGAGGACGCGGGCTCGCCGGCGTGGCTGCCGCCGCCTCGGTGGGCTCCGCCGCCCCGGTCGGCTCCTCGGCCACCGTCGGCGGCCTGAAGGTGGCCCGTGGGGAGCGCCGACGCGCTCCCTCAGCAGGCTCTCGACGGGTCGACTCGCTGGGCGACTGCTCCTGCATATCGATGGAGCGTAGTCCCGATCACGCCGTCGCACAGCGTGGAATCACCGAGGGCTGGTGGCCCTGGCGGGCGTACCCCGGAAGTCGTTTTGCTCCCGGTGGGTGGCGACCTGTATCCTCGGGCGCGGTGGTCTGAGGATCACCAGGGAGACTTCGCCTAGTCTGGTCTATGGCGCCGCACTGCTAATGCGGTTGGGGTCTTAAAGCCCCTCCCGGGTTCGAATCCCGGAGTCTCCGCGCGAAAGCCGGGTGTGTACACTGGCTGAGCACAAGCGCCCGTAGCTCAATGGATAGAGCATCTGACTACGGATCAGAAGGTTAGGGGTTCGAGTCCCTTCGGGCGCACAAGATCATAAGACGTCTGGCCTGCGGAAACGCGGTCAGGCGTTTTTTGTTGGCCGCTCCCGTCGGGTGTTGGCTGCCATGTTGGTCTCGTCGCTTTCCGTAATCACGCTTGGGTTGCAGGGTATTGGCCCCGCTCTCATGGTTGGGGCGCTGAACGGGCGTAGGTCCGCCTAGTTCCGGCCGCTCCCGCCCGCGCGGCACCGTGCGCCCCCCCGCACCGGTCACAGCGCCTCGCTGAACCTCGGCGTGACGCGCGCAGGCCGTCGGGGCGGCTCAGCAGACATGATCGACTCGTCTTTCATGAAGTCGTGGCATCCCTGCGACCAGGACGGGCCGACTTCTCGAAAACCGAGTCGATCATCCGCCACGGGCAGCGCGCTGGCTCCGCCGCCGCGATCCGGGTTGCCGGCGCGCTTGACGTGCGCGAGGGCAGCGACAAGAATTTACATGGATCGCTGTTAACGTTAACAAACCCGTCCCAGTGCTGCGACGGCATCGTCATGCCGATGTGGTGACGGTCGCGACGGCCTGACTCCTCGGTCAGCACTACCACTGCAGGGGAGAAATCTATGCGTACGAGGGCAAGATGGCTCGCGGCAACCGCCGCGCTCGGGGTCGTCCTCGCCGGGGTGCTGACCTCGGCCGGTCCGGCCAGCGCGGAATCCAACGGCGGGGTACGGGTGATGCCCCTCGGCGACTCCATCACCGAGGGCACCCAGGTGCCCGGCGGGTACCGCATCGGGCTCTGGCAGCGCCTCGTCAACGGTCGATACACGGTGGACTTCGTCGGGTCGCAGTTCAACGGGCCGGCCAGCCTGGGCGACCACGACCACCAGGGGCATCCCGGCTGGCGAATCGACCAGATCGACGCCAACATCGTCAACTGGCTGAACACCCAACGGCCGGCGACCGTCCTGCTGCACATCGGCACCAACGACATCCTGCAGAACTACAACGTGAGCACCGCGCCGAACCGGCTCTCCATGCTGATCGACAAGATCACCACCACCGTGCCCACCGCCGAGGTGTTCGTCGCGCAACTCATCCCGCTCTCCAACAGCAACCAGGAGAACGCCGTCCGCACCTTCAACGCGGCGATCCCCGGCATCGTGCAGAGCAAGGTCAACGCGGGTAAGCGGGTGCACCTCGTCGACATGCACAGCGCCCTCACCACCGCCGACCTGATCGACGGCATCCACCCCACGTCCGGCGGATACGACAAGATGGCCGCTCGCTGGTACAGCGCGTTGCAGTCGGTCCCCGGCAGCATCGGCAACCCGAGCAGCGGCGGCGGCCAGACCACCACCACCATCGTGGGCACGCTGTCCGGCCGGTGCGTCGACGTCCCCGGCTCCTCCACCACCAACGGCACCCAGGTGCAGTTGTGGGACTGCCACGGCCGCACCAACCAGCAGTGGACCCACACGTCCGGCAAAACCCTGACGGTGTACGGCAACAAGTGCCTCGACGCCGCCGGCTACGGCACCTCCCCGGGCACCCAGGTCACCATCTACGACTGCCACGGCGGCACGAACCAGCAGTGGAACGTGAACGCCAACGGCACCATCACCGGGGTGCAGTCCGGCCTCTGCCTGGACCCCTACAACATGGGCACCGGCAACGGCACGAAGCTCGTGCTCTGGACCTGCACAGGCCAGACCAACCAGCAGTGGAGCCGCCGATAGGTCGGGCGCTCGCGCCGGGTGGTCGGATCGCATCCCAGCGTTCGACGTCAACCGACGGCTGGACGACGGGATCAACCACTCCGTCCACCCGGCGCCGCCAACGCCGCGCGCCGTAGAGGCGACGAACCGACACCTGCGGCCGGGGCTCTGCCGCTACGGCGACCAACGAGCGGGTCTGTGAGGGTTGCCGGTGCGGTTGGTCGCCGGTGCCGGCGCGGCTGCTTTTGCCGGCATCCCAGGCGATGGGCAACCGTCGATGTTAACGCGCCCTTCAGCGCCGTCTCAAGGGCTCTGGTCGTGGTCTGGGCGGGATCTGGGGCGATGCCTGCGGGAAGTCGGCCGACGGTGTCCCGCTCCAAGATCCGCGGTTCGACGACGGTTGATGTTCCCAGCACGTTACGTCTTGACGAACGGCATGTTATCGCTCACAGTCGATGCCTAAGGACGACGACACCTTGGCTTTCCGGGCAAGCCCTGCCTCGTCGATCTCGAATCAGGCGTGCGCCAGGGCTCGCCGGCATCTTGTTAACGCTAACTTCTTGACGCCTGTTTGCTCGGCCACGCGTCGCGGTACGCCCACCCCCGGGCAGGCCGTTCGGCTCTTGGTCATTTGGAGGAGGATCATGTCTGCCCTCGATAGGTCTCCAACAATCGCACCGCCGTCGCGGCGGCAACGTTGGTGGTTGCCCCGTCTCCTCGCCGCCAGCGCGGCGGCGTTGATGGTCGGTGGCGCCGCCGTAGCGGTGGTGTCATCGCCCGCCGCGGCGGCGACGGTCGACACGAACGCGTGGTACGTGTTGATCAACCGCAACAGCGGCAAGGCCTTGGACGTGTACAACCTGGCCACGAATGACGGCGCGCGGATCACGCAGTGGACCCGCAACAACGGCAATCAGCAGCAGTGGCAGTTCGTCGACTCCGGTGGCGGCTACTACCGGGTGAAGTCGCGGCTGTCCAACAAGGTGCTGGACGTCTCGGGCTTCTCGACCGCCAACGGCGGCAGCATCGTGCAGTGGACCGACAACAACAGCACCAACCAGCAGTTCCGGTTGGCCGACTCCGACGGCGGCTACGTCCGGTTGATCAATCGGAACAGCAACAAGGTGATGGAGGTGCAGGGCGCCTCGACCGCCGACGGCGGAAACATCGTGCAGTACGACGACTGGAACGGCGCGAACCAGCAGTGGCAGTTCGTCCGCGTCGGCGGTGGGACCGACCCCACCACGCCGCCGCCCACCGGCACCTGTGACCTGCCGTCGACGTACCGGTGGTCGTCGACTGGTGCGTTGGCGCAGCCGAGGTCGGGTTGGGTGTCGTTGAAGGACTTCACCGTCGCTCCGTACAACGGTCAGCAGCTCGTGTACGCCACCACCCACGACTTCGGGAGCAGCTGGGGTTCGATGAACTTCGGGTTGTTCTCGAATTATTCGCAGATGGGTTCGGCGAGTCAGAACGCGATGAATTCGGCGACGGTGGCGCCGTCGTTGTTCTACTTCGCGCCGCGCAACATCTGGGTGTTGGCGTATCAGTGGGGTGGGCCGGCGTTCTCGTACCGGACGTCGTCGGATCCGACGAACCCGAATGGGTGGTCGTCGCCGCAGACGTTGTTCAGTGGGAGTATCACTGGTTCGGGTACGGGGCCGATCGATCAGGCGGTGATCGGTGACAGCCAGAACATGTATCTGTTCTTCGCCGGTGACAACGGGAAGATCTACCGGGCGAGTATGCCGATCGGGAACTTCCCGGGTAGTTTCGGGTCGAACTACACGACGATCATGAGTGACACGACGAACAACCTGTTCGAGGCGGTGCAGGTGTACAAGCTGCAGGGCCTGAACAAGTACCTCATGATCGTGGAGGCGATCGGGTCGCAGGGCCGCTACTTCCGGTCGTTCACCGCCACCAGCCTGGGTGGTTCGTGGACGCCGCAGGCCACCAGTGAGAGCAACCCGTTCGCGGGTAAGGCGAACAGTGGCGCGACCTGGACCAACGACATCAGCCACGGTGAGTTGTTGCGGACCAGCGCTGACCAGACGATGACCGTGAACGCCTGCAACCTGCAACTGCTGTACCAGGGTCGGTCCCCCAGCTCCAACGGCGTCGACTACGGTCTGTTGCCGTACCGGCCGGGTCTGCTGACGCTGCAGCGCTGACACGGTTGATCACGCTCGACTGACCGGGAACGGGCGGGCTCGGCAACACGCCGAGCCCGCCCGGCTCACGTTGGGTACGCGGTCATGCTTCAGCTCACTCGACAGGCGTCCCGATGACACAGGTCAGCACCCGGCCCTGACCGCGGGTGACGCTCGACGTGGTCGTCGCGAACCCCTGGGCCGCGAGCAGTAGCTCGGTGGCGGCGAGGTTCGCGGTGGCATGCGTGGCGCTGGGTCGTTCGCCGAAGACGTACAGCCGTCCCCCCGGCGCCAGCAGGCTTCGCATCCGAGCGATCGGTTGCGCCGCGTCGCCCAACCAGAAGAGGCTGACGTTCACCGCGAAGATCTTGGTGAAGTGTGCAGTCGGGAGGTCCGCGGACTCGAACCCGGCACACCGGATCTCGGCTCGTCCGGCGTCGATGTGGCCGAGGTTCCGCCGGGTCGCGAGCCGCACCATCGTCGCGGCGCGGTCGATGGCGACGATCCGGCCGGTGGTGAGTTGACCGGCGACCAGGGAGACCGCCGCTCCTCGACCACACCCGATCTCCAGCACCTGGTCGTCGGGCGCCACGGCCATGGTCTCCACCGCCCAGCGCTGTCGGTACCCGACCGTCACCCGAACCGATTCGCTCGCCACGGGCGTCGGCTCAGGACTGGACGGACCCCGATCGTGGGCCGGGAGAGCGGACCCCACCACGTCACTCGCCGGTGCCTTCTCTGCTCACAGCTCTGATTCCACTCTCTCGACGGATCCGGTGCACCGTGTCCTCGGTCACCGGATCCGACTGACAGGTACGACAGTGGTCAGTGCACGGGCACGGGCGCGACGTCCCCGAGGGCGTCCGGCGGGGCCGGGACGTGCTTCGGAGCGCCGGCGTTCACCATGGTCGCGGAGACGAGGGCCGCCGTGACCACAAATCCGACGGCGACCCAGTACGCGACCGAGTAGCCGTGCATCAGCGCCTCGTTCCGTACCTGGGTCTGGGCCGACGGGCCGCCGTGCGAGAGCAGATAGGTGGCGGCCGAGCTGGTCGCGATGGTGTTGAGCAGCGCGGTTCCGATCGATCCGCCGACCTGCTGCGACGAGCTGATCATCGCGGAGGCGACACCGGCGTCAGTGGACTCGACGCCGTGGGTGGAGATACTCATCGCGGGCATGAAGGCGGTGCCGATGCCGAGCCCGATCACGGCTTCGGCGAGCGCGATCTCCGGGAAGCCGCTGTCCGCGTCGAGCAGCGCGAGCAGTACCAGACCGACAGCGGTGACGAGGTATCCACCGACCATGATCGGTCGGGGGGCGATCCGGTGCGCGAGTCGGGCGCCGATCTGCGTGGCCCCGATGGCCTGCGGCACGGCCATCGGCATGAACGCCAACCCGGCCATCACCGGCGACCATCCCTTGACCTGCTGGAAGTAGTAACTGAGCAGGAGGAACATCCCGAACATGCTGACGATCGCCAGGCCGACCGAGAGATACGCGGCGGCCCGGTTGCGTTCGGTCAGGACGCGCAGGGGCAGCAACGGGGACGGGACCCGCGCCTGCACCACGACGAAGGCCGCCAACAGCAGCACCCCGGCGGTGAACGATCCGATGGTGACGCCTGCCGACCATCCGTGGCTCTCGGCGACACCGAACCCGTAGACCAGGCCGACGAGCCCGGAGCTGGCCAGCAGGACGCCGGGGAGGTCGAGTCGGGCGCGGTGCCGCTCGCCGTCGTCGTGAACGGTGCGGCTGGCGCCGAGGATTCCGATGACCGCGATCGGCACGAGGACGAACATCGCGAACCGCCAGTTCAGGTACTGGGTGAGCAGTCCTCCCACGATCAGGCCGACAGCACCGCCGGCGATTGACACCGCGCTGAACACGCCGAACGCCTTGGCGCGTTCCCTGGGCTGAGTGAAGGACAGGGAGAGCAACGAGAGCGCGGCGGGCGCGAGCAGAGCCGCGAACACACCCTGGAGCGCCCGTGCGAGCAGCAGCATCGCGGCGTTGGCGGCCAGGCCGCCGATCGCCGAGGCGACAGCGAAGCCGGCCAGCGCGACCAGGAACGTGCGCTTGCGTCCGACCATGTCACCGATGCGACCGCCGACCAGCAGCAGGCCGCCGAAGGCCAGGCCGTACGCGGTCACCACCCACTGCCTGCTGCCGTCGGTGAAGTGCAGCGCCTGTTGCGCCGAGGGGAGGGCGATGTTCATGACCGCGCCGTCGAGCACCACCATCAGTTGCGCGATGGAGATGAACAGCAGGGCCTTCCACCGTTGGGACTCCGGCGCGGCGTGACCTGTGGGCATGACTGTTCCTTAAGGGTGATTTGCTGGGATTTTGCGACCCACCCACGCTAATGAGGTTATGGAACGGCCACCACAGAATGTGCGGGCGATTACAGGACCAGCGTTGGCGGGTCTCGGCGTGACGGCGACGTTTTCCCACCAGAAGTCGGGATGGAGTGAGAAGCTCCGCTGCGGAGCAACCCAGTTGTGAGGCCTGTTACTTTGTCGAACGTTCCAGATAAGGCTAGCGTTCCGTCTCGCGAAGCCCCCGCTCCCTGCGGCGGCTCATCACTCGAATGGATGTGCGACGAGATGTCTGGACGGTTGGAATCGAAGGTGCTGGTCGTGACCGGTGGCACGCAGGGCATGGGCCTGGCGTTTGCCAGGCGGGCGGCCACGGAAGGTGCTCGGGTCGTCATCGGCGCCCGGGACAAGGACCGCGGCGAGGAGGTCGCCGCGCAGATCCGGACTGCGGGCGGTGCCGCCCTCTTCGTGCCCACCGACGTCACGGTGGAGGAAGAGATGGCGCGGCTCGTCGACGCCGCGGTGACGGAGTACGGGCGGCTGGACGGTGCGTTCAACAACGCCGGCGGTGGCCCGATGGCCAGCGTGCGCGAGACCGACAGTGACAACTGGCACCGGTCGCTCGCCCTCAACCTGACGAGCGTCTTCTACGGACTCAAGTACGAGCTTCCGGCGATCATCGCCTCCGGTGGCGGCGCGATCGTCAACAACGCCTCCGTCTCCGGCGTGAAGGGTGACCCGACGCAGGCCGCCTACAACGCGGCGAAGCACGGGGTCATCGGTCTGACGCGCTCGGCCGCCCTCGACGTGGCGCGCTCCAATGTGCGGGTCAATGCCCTGGTCACCGGCCTGATCGACACCCCGCTCTGGCAGAACGTGGTCAGCCAGGCCCCGGAGGCCGCGGAGCGCTACCTGTCGACGCAGCCGACCGGTCGCGCCGGCACCTCGGACGAGGTCGCCGCGCTCACCACGTTCCTGCTCAGTGACGAGGCCACCTTCATCAGCGGCGCGTCCATCGCCATCGACGGCGCCTTCACCGCCTGAGGCTTCGACGGCACCCGCCGCGCCGGAGGCTTCGACAGCGCCCGCCGCGCCTGAGGCTTCGACGGCACCCGCCGCTTCAGGCGCATCGCGGACACATCACTGACCGCACTGCCCGGGGTGGCGGCTCCAGCAGCCGCCACCCCGGACACTGCAACGCGTCAGGAGATCCGGTAGGCCCGCTGGATCGTCTGGGTGACAGTGTTGCCGGCGGTGTCGGTGGCGGCCAGTCGCAGCGAGACGAACCCGGCCCGTCGCGGATGACTGATCACAGCGACGTTCCGGAGCACCGGCAACGCGAGCCAGGTGCGGCCGTCGTCGAAGGACGCGGACACGCTGAGCGTGCGGTTGGGTGTGGCCTTCGAACCGGCCTGCCGGTCCAGCGTCACCGGGATCGCCATGACCCGGCCGGTCCGTGCCGTGTTGGTTTCGTCGAGCACGGGTGTCGGTCGAGCCGTCGTGAGGGGCAACCGCTCCGGTGACGTGGTGTGCGCCGAGGTGAAGGTCCAGGCCACCGAGACCGACGTCGACAGGGTGTCCGGGGCACCGCGCGTGACAGCCGCCTCCAGTCGGTAGGTGGCCCTGCCGGCGGGCACCGCGAACTCGGCCCACGGGCTGTCCGAGCTGCCGATCTCCTTGCCGTCGCGGAGCAGCCGGATCCGCACCGGCTGGTCGTCGCGGCTGGCGGGGCGACCTGACGCGTCGCCGAACAGAGGCAGCGACGCGATCGAGATGGTGTCGCCGTCGCGGCCCGCGTACCCCAGTGGCGAAAGGGTCGGCGCCTGGGCCACCGACGGCCCGAACGGTGCCGCGTTCCAGGTCTGGGTGTACGTCCGGCCGGCTGCGAAGGTCGAGTCCTGTGCCGTCAGGTTGTCCCCTTCGAGGAACGTGGACGTCCAGACGACACCCCCGTCGGTGTTGTAGTACTCGACGCCCTTGAACGGCAGGTCGACGGGGGTGTTCGACCCGATCGGACCGGAGCCTCCGGGCCCTGACGCGCGGTGGAACCGGGTGGCCGTCGTCGTGGTGGACTGGCTGCGGTAGGTCGCCCGGACGGTGGCCAGGTTCTTCGGCGACAGCTTTCTGGTGAGGCCGGTGAACATGTCGCCCTGCCGGACGTACGCCAGGTCGTAGGTGTAGGGGCTGTTCCGGAAGGTGCCGTCAGTGCCCGGTCGCGCGAGCCCGACGCCGAGCGTCGCGGTGAACTCGGGTGCGGTGACGGCGGGTCCGATCCGGCCGAAGAAGAGGTCCGCGAAGGACAGCCCGCTGAGTTGGACGCCGGGGTAGCGCAGGCCGTCGTCCCAGTTGGCGCTCACGTTGATCGACGTCGGCGCGGCGTCGTGCTGCGGCACCGTCAACGCGACAGGCTTGGCGCTACGGGCGTCGAGCGCCTCGGTGACCGAGCCGCGTACGTCCAGGACCGGCTGCGCGAGCAGGGTCGACACGGAACCCTCGTGGATGGTGCTGTACAACGCGTAACGACCCTTGGGCAGCCGCAGGACGCCGCCGCCCGGTGTCACGGCGAGGGTGCTGAACTCGCCGGTGGTCAGGTTCGCCGCCACTGTCGTGTACTCGGTGGCCGGCTTGCCGTCGCGTCCGGTGTGGTCGAGCCGTACGTCGTAGCTCTCGATCTCGCGGTTCAGCGCGAACGGCGTGCGTACCCGCAGGTCGCCGGCACCGGTAGCGGTCAGCGCCCCCTGGTAGACGCCGTCCGGGGCGTTCACCCGGGTGTCCACGGTGATGGTCGCCTCGGCGTGGCCACCGGCTGGCACCACCAGAGTGGCCGGGCTGACGGTGAGCATGCCGGCCGGGGCCGGCGCGATGGCCAGCGTCAGGGTGACCGGTGTGGTGCCGGTGTTGCGGTAGCCGACGACCTGCGTGACCGGGGTGTCGTCGGCGTGTGGCCAGCGCTGCACCGGGAAGTCGATGGCGGCGATGTCGGCAGCGACCGGCTGGGCGACAGCGCGGGCGATGTCCACCCGGCCGGCGCCCTGCTCGTAGAGGGTGTCCTCGCCGGTCGGCTTGGCCGAGTCCATCAGGGCGGCCTTGAGCTGCGGGCCGGTCCAGTCCGGGTGCTGCCCGGCGAGAATCGCTGCGGTGCCGGCCACGTGTGGGGTCGCCATCGACGTACCCGACATGGTGGCGTAGTCGCCGCCGGGGGCCGCGGCCACGATGTCGACGCCCGGTGCGCTGATCTCGGGCTTGATGTGGTTGTCGCCGATGCGGGGACCGCGGCTGGAGAAGTAGGCCCGCTGGTCGTCGGCGTCCACAGCGGCCACGGCGAGAGCGTCGTCGGCGGAGGCCGGCGAGGAGACCGACTTCGGCTTCCCCTCGTTGCCCGCCGCGACCACGAAGAGGGTGCCGTACTGGTGGCTCAACTCCTGGACCGCGGTTTCCAGCGGGTCGAGTCCGGGAGCGTCGTCGCCGCCCAAGCTCACGTTGACCACCCGGGTCTGCGGCGCGAGCCACTGCATGCCGGTGATGATGTCCGAGTCCTGGCATTCGGTGGTGGCGCAGACCTTGCCGACCAGCAGCTTCGCTCCCGGTGCCACGCCGCGGTACCTGCCGCCGGAGGCGACGCCACTGCCGACGATCGTCGACGCCACGTGGGTGCCGTGACCGACCGAGTCGCTGGGGTCGCCGCCGCCGGTGAAGTCCCGGACCTCAGTGAGGTGGCCGGCGAAGTCGGGGTGGTTGGCGTCGATCCCGGTGTCCAGGACGCCGACGGTGACGCCGGTGCCGTCGAAACCGGCCTGCCACGCCGCCGGGGCGCCGATCTGCGGCACGCTGCGATCGAGCGAGACCGTGCGCTTGCCGTCCAGCCAGATGTGGGTGATCCCTTCGCTGAGGGTGCGCGCGGATGACGTACCCCGGGTCAGCGACGCCCAGAGCGTCACCCGGTCGTCCCGGTCCGCCCGGACCGCGAGCGCGTGGGCGGCGGGCAGGTCGGCCCGCACGCGCCCGGCACCCCCGGTGGTCGCGGTCCGCGCCCGCGCCGCCATTTTCTCGGGGTACGTGACCAGCAGCGGCAACTCGGCTGCCCGGTCGTCGTAGCCGAATTCGGCGAGCGTGGTGAGGTCGAACAGGCGGCGGTCGAGTCGCCCGTCCCGCACCAGCGGCATCGCGTCCACCGGGATGACGTACTGGTGACCGTCCTCCCGGTTGCTGACGAACCGCATGGCGGCCCGGCCCGGACCGCGCTGGATCTGCGGGTGACCCGCCGCGTCCAGCGACACCCGGTCCCCGGTGATCAGGGTGAAGGTCCCGGCGGTGGCGGGAGTCGGGGGCGTCGGCTGCGCGTTCGCCGGTTGGGCGGTCAGCCCCGCGGTAACCAGCGCAGTCGCGAGTACGCCGGCTGTCAGGGCGCGTCGTTGCCGTCGTCGCACATCGTCCTCTCCGCCACGGGCGTCTCCCGGGTCGGCACGATGACGCCTGGCCGGGTCGTCAGGTTGATCACTGCGGTGTGATGCGGACCACAATCTCGCCCCGCGCCGACGCGACCGGTCCAGCCAGCCGAGTTCCATGCGGCGGTGACCAGGGGACGAAGCGTGGGAGGGCACCGGTCGGATGCGTGACGCCGAGGAGTTCGACGCCCTCTACGCGGCCTGCGCTGGTCGGGTCGTGGGTCACGTGTACGCGCTCACCGGCAACCGTGCCGAGGCGGAGGACGCCGTCGCCGAGGCGTTCATGCGGGCCTGGCAGCGGTGGCGGACGGTGCGGGAGACGGACAGCCCGGAGGCGTGGGTCCGACGGGTGGCCTCCCGGATCGCGGTGAGCAGCTGGCGCAAGGCGTTCAACCGGGTACGCGCACACCGTCGGGCGGCTGTCGACCAGAGTGTGCCCGGCCTGAACGAGGACCACGTCGCGCTGTTGCAGGCGCTGCAACGGCTGAGCCCCAACGAGCGGCGCGCCGTCGTGCTGCACCACCTCAACGATCTCAGCGTCGCGCAGGTGGCAGCCGAGATGCGGGCCCCCGTCGGGACCGTGAAGACGTACCTCGCCCGTGGCCGGCGAGCGATGGCCGGGCTGCTGACCGATGCGCACCAGGAGGAGACCTCCCATGGCTGATCCGCGCGACGATCTCACCGCGATCGTGGACGAGGTCCGGCGAGTCGCCACGCTGCCGGGGGCGCAGGCGTTGCGGCAGCGCAGCGACCGGCGTCGGCGGCGTCGGGCGGCAGTGGGCGCGGCGGGGCTGGCCGTGGTGGCCGTCGCCGCCGGCACCGCCCTGTCGCAGATCCGGAACGACGTCGAGACGCCGGGTGCCGGCCCGGCCGGCCAGGTCGCGCCGCCCGTGGTGCCGTCCGCGACCGCCTCGGCGGGACCGCAGGAGATCCTCGGCGGCCGGCGGCAGGTCCAGATCACGCTGCCCGGCATGCGCGGCGCGACGTTGGCGATCGACAGCGACGGCGACCAGGTGCGGGCCACCACCGACCAGGGCATCGACGATCGGGCGCTGTGGGTGCTGCGCCCCGAGGGCGACAGGTATCGGATCCTCCTGGCGTCCGGTGCCACCGAGGTCTGCATGACCGTCGTGCACGACGCCGCGCCGGGCAGCGTACGTGGCCGGGCGTGTGATGCCGCCGCGTCGACGCAGCTCTTCCGGATCGATCAGGTTCCTGACGGCAGCTACTCGATCTTCCAGGGCAGGCGCTACGTCCAGGTGGTCGACGGCACCAACGCCCTGGTCCCCGACCTGCCCGAGGGCCTGACCACCACCTACGAGTTCGAGGACCGTGGGCCGACTCCGCGCTGATCGTCGAAACCTTCCCGTCAGAGCCAGACCACGATCCCGGTCAGGTCGTTGAGGACGGCGGCCACGCCCGCCCGGATGGCCGCCGCGCACCGTTCTGCGGTGAACGAGTTCGGGTCGTACGTCGAGGACATGCCGAGCCCCTCACCACGGAACGACGCGCCGTCCCAGTCGACGGCGGTGACGTTGTGGGTGGGCTCGGCCAGCTCCGCGCCGACCACCAGGAACCTCTCGTCGAGGTGGTTCGGGGTGACCAGTGCGAGCCCGTCGATGAGGTCGTTTCCCGCGCTGACGATGAGGTCCGGACCCATCTCCATCGCCTTGGCGATGCTGGGAACGGTCTCGTGCGCGTTACCGACGACGATCGTCCTGAGATCGACGTGCTCGTCGTCGGCCCACTCCTTGACCGCTGTCACCAGGGCCTTGGTCGGGTTGTCAGTACCGCTGGTCAGCAGGACGACCCGGTAGTCCTTCGGCGGGTGGACACCGGCCCACGAACCGGGCTGCGGGGTGATGGTCGCCTCCGGCGCGGGCTTCGTGGTGGGGTCGACGAACCCGGGGCCGAGGGTGCCGATGGCGCTGGGCGTCGGTCGTGGCTCGGACCAGTCGTCGCTGGAGTTGCAGGCGGTGAGCAGCGCGGCGGTCGCGGCCAGCATGGCGACGGCCCGAAGCGGGGGGCGCAAGGTGATCGTCCTCCGGGTGGTGGCGGAATGTGCGCGTACTTCTTCGTATTCCTATCTCAATTCCGGTCACCGGCAATCGGTGGGCGGGCGTTCGGGGATGTTGTTCTCCGTCGGTTCGTCGGTACGCGGGTTGGTGTTCACCCACGCCATGCAACGTGCACTGGCCAACCGAGGGAGTCGAATGTCAGGCCGGATCCGCCGTACCGTTATCGTCGCCGCTGTCGGTTTCGCCGCAGCGGTGGTTCCGTTTCTGGCCGCCGAACCGGCGTCCGCGCACGGCTTTTCGTCGACTGTGTACGCGGAAATATCGGCGGGAGATGAGGGTCACATTCGAACGGCGGTGGAGCTCGAATACGACCTCCTCGTCGTCTCCGCCGCGGATGCCGGCCACGACGACCCGCTCTTCCAGGCCGGAACCGCGGCGTTCGAGGCGGGCGACCCCGCCGCCCAGGCCGTCGCCCTGAAGGGCCACGCGTCGACGGTCCTCGGCTACGTCTCCGACCGGTTCTCGGTGAGCTCCCGGGGTGTGGCCTGCCGGCCGACCCTGGTGGGTGACGCGACCATCGACGCGCGCGAGGGTGTGCCGTACGCGGACCTGCTGCTCGACTGGGCCTGCCCCGAGCGGGTCGACGAGCACGTGGTGCGCAGTGGCCTCTTCCCGGACGGTGAGGGCTACGTCAAGGGCACGAAGACGATCGTCACCTACGAGATCGACGGCCGTTCGGGCAGCGCGGCCCTCGACGCCGCCAACCCGTCCTTCTCGACCGCGCAGGCCTGGTACCAGCGGTTCGGCGAGTTCTTCGTCCTGGGCGCCGAGCACCTGCTGAGCGGTATCGACCACATCCTGTTCCTGCTGGCGCTCATCGCCGGGTCGCGGCGGCTCCGGGAGATCGTGCTCGCGGCCACCAGCTTCACACTGGCGCACTCGGTGACGTTCATGCTCGCCGCGCTCGGCCTGGTCGAGGTGCCGGGGGCGATCGTGGAGCCGATCATCGCGTTGTCGATCGCCGTCGTCGCCGGCTGGCACCTGTGGGGTATCTGGCGTCGCGGTGAGCACGCGACCGACCTGGAGACCGCCGGGGGCGGTCACTTCAGCCTGGACCGGGCCGGTTGGATCCGCCTTGGCGTGGTGTTCTGCTTCGGTCTCGTGCACGGCCTGGGCTTCGCTGGCGCGTTGGGCATCGACGAGGCGTGGTCGTGGACCCTGCTGTGGTCCCTGCTGGTGTTCAACATCGGCATCGAAGTCGTTCAGTTGACGATTATCGCGGTCGTCTTCCCGCTGCTGTTCGTGCTGCGGCGGCGTGCGCCGAAAGCCGGCCTCTGGGCGACCGGGGCCGTTTCTGCGGGCGTGTCCTTTATGGGGTTGATCTGGTTTGTGCAGCGCATTTCCGGATCATGAGTAGGGCTAAGTAGTTCGTGAAGTGCAGTCTTTCGCAAGATCACGTTCACGGCCGGTTCATCGGGCAGCGAAAGCGTGGATTTGCTTCCCCAGCGTCGGGTGAAGGCACATCCATTTCTCTATTTGAAAAGGGAACAATGTCGATGACATTGAGCACCTCGTCACGGGCTTCCGCGCTCGTACGGCGTCGCCTGGTCGCCGGGGTCGCAGCCGGCTTCCTGGGCATGGGCGCGGCTCTCGGTAGTGGCCTGATGGCCACCGCGAGCGCGGCCGAGTCCACCACGATCACCGGTGTGGTCCTCGGCGTCGGCGCCAACGAGACCCAGCGCATCGTGAGCTGGTACTCCTCCGCCGACACCGCGCAGAAGATCCAGCTCGCCCCGACCGCCGAGATCGTCAACGGCGAGTTCCCGGCCGGCGCCGTCAGCTTCGACGCCGTTGGTGCGGCGAACACCTCCACCACCGGGTTCAACCGGCACGCCACGATCAGCAACCTGCGCGAGAACACGGCGTACTCGTACCGGGTCGGCGCCGAGGGCAGCTGGTCCCCGGCGTACTCCTTCAAGACGCGGGACTTCGAGGGTGACTTCGACTTCCTGTTCTTCGGTGACCCGCAGATCGGCGCCTCCGGTGACGTCGCGAAGGACCAGGCCGGGTGGGCGGAGACCCTGAAGGTCTCCACCGCGGCGAACCCGAACGCCGAACTGCTGGTCTCCGGCGGCGACCACGTCGAGTCCGCGAACAACGAGGCTCAGTGGGACGCGTACCTCGCCCCGGACCAGCTGCGGCAGTACCCGACGGCTGCCACCATCGGTAACCACGATGTCGGCGGCAAGTCCTGGGAGCAGCACCACTTCACCCCGAACACCGACCGCTCGGCCCAGTACTACGCCGGTGACCAGGCGACCCGTTCCGGCGGCGACTACTGGTACATCTACAAGGACGTGCTGTTCATCGACATCAACAGCAACAGCTACGTCAACCCGGCTGACGGCTCGCCCGGTGGCGACGCGGCGCACGTCGCGTACATCTCCGACGTGGTCAAGAAGCACGGATCCGAGGCGAAGTGGAAGGTGCTGGTCTACCACCACGCCATCTACTCGGCGGCGAGCCACTCCACCGACGCGGACAACAAGAACCGCCGGAAGGACTTCACGACCGCCTTCTCCGACCTCGGCATCGACATGGTGCTGCAGGGTCACGACCACGTCTACACCCGCAGCTACTCCATCAAGAACGGTCAGAAGGAGAACCCGGCCGAGAAGCCGGGTGCGGCCGACGTGTTCCCCGGTCCGGGCGGCGTCATCTACGTGACCGCCAACTCGGCCTCCGGCTCGAAGTACTACGACATCAAGAAGCCGGACGGCTCCGGCACCGGCGTCGAGGGACTCGGCCCGGACCCGCTCAACCCGAGCAACTACTGGTTCAACTCGGCGCAGAACCAGGAGCACGTCCGCAGCTACGTCAAGGTGCAGGTCAAGGCCGACAAGCTGGTGCTCCAGAACATCCGCAGTGGCACCTGTGCGGCGCCGAACGCGGCCGTCGAGAAGGGCGTCTCCTGCGTCAACACCCCCGAGGGCCAGCCGGTCGGCTCGATCGTTGACAACACGACCATCCACCCCTACCACGGTGACGGCCAGGCCATCCAGGTCAACGTGCCGAACCCGGCTCCGGGCGAGTTCGGCTGGACGATCGACGGCTACAACGGTCTGGTCGACCTGGGTACCGCGCAGGAGCGCAACGGCACCTACTTCCAGGCCAACGGCAAGATCAACCCGATCCTCGTGTCGGACAGCCGCCGTTCGCTGGCCCCGTGGTCGATCTCGGCCAACGTCGGCGACTTCTCCGACGCCGACAAGAAGTTCTCCGGCTCCTACCTCGGTTGGAGCCCGTACGTGCTCGACGCCGGAGCGGGCGCCGAGGCCGGTGCCCCGGTCCTGTCGTCCTACGACGACCAGGGCAAGGGCCTCTCGGTCTCCAGCGCCCTCGCCGCCGCCGCGCAGGGTCACCCGCGTGGCGGCGCGAAGCTCGGCGCCGACCTGGATCTGAAGATCCCGGACAGCATCGCGAAGGGTAGCTACCGCACCACCCTCACGATCACCGCGCTGAGCAGCTGACCGAACAGTTCCCTGGGCGGGGTAGGCACCTTCGGGTGTCTACCCCGCCACCCATTTGCCATCCGTCCAAGATCACCTCAAGGAACCGACATGTACCCGTCCGTCACGCACTGGAAGACACTCCTCCGTACGACCGCACTGTCCCTGCTCGCTGTCGTCGCGGCAGTCGGCGTCGGCGCCGGCCCCGCCCGGGCGGCGGACGGTGACGTCGCCTGGACGGTCCGGACGGCGTCCAACGGTTACGGCGAGGCCCGGTCCAGCTACAGCTACAACGTCAACCCGGGTGGGGCCGTCGAGGACGCCATGGTCGTGGCCAACCGCGGCGCGGCCCCGCTGACCCTCTCCGTGTACGCGGCCGACGGCTTCACCACCGACGCCGGCCAGCTCGACCTGCTCACCAAGGACAAGAAGTCCACGGCGGTCGGCGCCTGGGTGAAGCCGAACGCCGGCAGCGTCGTGATCCAGCCCGGAAAGACCGCCCAGGTCCCGTTCACGGTCAGCGTTCCGGAGAACGCCACGCCCGGGGACTACGTCGGCGGCATCCTCACCACCCTGACCCAGGCCGACCAGGCGGAGGGGATCAATGTCGACCGGCGCCTCGGTATCCGGATCAAGTTGCGGGTCGGCGGCGAGCTGAAGCCGAACCTCGCAATCGAGGACCTGCACGTCACGTACGCCGGCTCGGCCAACCCGTTCGCCAAGGGCGACGCCATCATCACCTACAAGGTCCACAACGTCGGCAACGCCGCCCTTTCCGGCAAGCAGGAGGTGACGGTCTCGGGTCCGTTCGGCCTGCTGCGGGTACGGGCCGGCGACGTCGCCGCGCCGCCGGAGCTGCTGCCCGGTGAGAGCTGGAACGTGTCGGTGCCGGTACACGGGGTGGCGCCCACGATCTCGCTGGCCGCCAGCGCGACGCTCACCCCGCTGCTCACCGACGTCTCGGGCTCCACCACCCCGCTCAAGCCGGTCCAGGCCACCGCGCACGGCTGGGCCCTGCCCTGGACGCTGGTGCTGGCCCTCGTCGTGCTGATCGCCGTGCTCGTCGGGGCGTACCTGTACCGGCGCCGCAACCGGGCGCTGAGCAAGGCGCGCGAGGACGCTCGCGTCCGCGACGCCGTCGAGCAGGCGCTTCGTGGCCCGGAGCCGCAGACCTCCTGATCGCCGCGCCCGCCCCACGAGGTTCGGCGGGCGTACGCGTTCGTCCTTGTGGGTGAACGGCCCTCAGCTCCGGAGCACGCCTGTTTCCGAGCCGGCATGCTGCGACGGTGACGCCGGCACGGAGAGGGAATCCACATGGTTGACGGGGATGTGCCAGAGCGGATGCAGGCCGCGGCCTTCGACGAGTTCGGCGGGCCGGAGGTGATCACCCTGCGGAAGCTGCCGATCCCGCAGGTCGCCGACGACGAAGTGCTGATCAAGGTGTGGAGCGCCGGCGTCGGGGTGTGGGACGCGTACGAGCGGGAGGGTGTGCTGGTGCCGGAGGGCTCCGCACTGCCGATCGTGCCCGGCTCCGACGGCGCCGGGACCGTCATCGCGGCCGGCAGCAAGGTGACCAGCCTGGCGGTGGGCGACCTGGTCTACGTCTCCGCCACCACCCGGCCCAAGGGCGGCCTCTACGCCGAGTACGCGTCGGTCAAGGCGGAGTACGCGGCGAAGGTGCCCGACGGTGTGCCGGCCGAGCATGCCGGTGCCATGCCCACCGACGCGCTGACCGCACTGGCCGGCCTCGACACCGTCAGCCTGTCGGCCGGCGACTGGTTGCTGATCTTCGGAGCGAGCGGCGGCCAGGGCCACCTGGCCGTGCAGTTGGCGAAGCGGCAGGGCCTCAACGTCGTCGCCGTGGCCTCCGGGGCAGAGGGTGTCGCGCTGGTGACCCGGCTCGGCGCCGACGTGTCGGTCGACGGTCACGGCGACATGACCGAGGTGCTGGCCCGGATCCGGGACGCGGCACCGGGCGGGGTCAACGCCATCCTGGCGATGGCCGGCGGGTCGACGCTGGACCGGCTCACCGAGGCGCTGGCCGACGGTGGGGTGGTCGCGTACGCCCACGGGGTGCGGCCGGAGCCGCAGGAACGCCCGGGCGTCACGGTCCGCGCGTACGACGGCGAATCGAGCCCCCGACAGTTGCAACGCCTCAACGAACTCATCGAGGCGGGGCCGTTCGTGGTGCACGTCGCCGAGACGTTCCCCCTGGGCAAGGTGCGGGACGCGCACCAGCGCCTACAGACCTCCTACGCCGGCAAGCTCCTGCTGACGGTGGCCTGAGAGGTCAGGACGTGCGCTGTTGCGGTACGCGTACCGATGCCATGCCGGCCGCCGTCGCGGCCTGGATGCCCAGGTCGGTGTCCTCGAAGACCAGGCAGGACTCCGGGGGTACGCCGAGCTGCCGCGCCGCGAGCAGGAACGCCTCCGGGTCGGGCTTGGCCCGGGTGTAGTCGTCGGCGCAGACCAGCACGTCGAACCGGTCCAGCAGGCCCAGCGCGTCCAGGGAGGCGGTGACCGACGCGCGGGTGCTGCCGGAGACCACGGCGAACGGAACCCGCCGATGCGCGTCGTGGATGTGCGCCAACACCTCCGGCACTGCGGCGAGCTGCGGCAACAACTCCTGGTAGTAGCTCTCCCGGCGCTCGACGACGGCAGCCACCGGCATGGCCAGACCCTGCTGCTCGTTCAGGGCCACGATGATGTCGGCGGTGGGCCGCCCACCCCAGGCGTAGAAGAGGTCCTCCGGGAACTCGCAGCCCCACTCCGCGAGGGCCCGCTGCCAGGCCACGTAGTGCAGCGGCATCGAGTCGACGATGGTGCCGTCGCAGTCGAACAGGTACGCGGCGAACGGCCCGGGAGGCAGCGGCAGACTCACCCGGGAAGGGTACAGCTCACCGGCTCGTGACAGCCTTCAGCTGGCTGAGCAGGTACGCGCGCTCCGGTTCGGTGCCGACCAACGTCAACGCGCTGCGGTACGCGGCCGCGGCCTCGTCGTACCGGCCGAGTCGGCGCAGCAGGTCGGCCCGCGCCGCCGGATAGGGATGGTGGCCGCGCAGGCGCGGATCGTCGGCCAACTCGTCGAGCAGCGCCAGCCCCGCCTCCGGCCCGTCCCGCATGGCCACCGCGGCGGCCCGGTTCAGCGCGACGACCGGCGAGGGCACCAGGCCGAGCAGCACGTCGTACAGCGCCACCACCTGCGGCCAGTCGGTGCTGGCCACGTCGGGAGCCTCGTCGTGCAGCGCGGCGATGGCGGCCTGCACCGCGTACGGCCCGGGCGCCCGGCCGGTCAGCGCGACCACCACCAGGCCGCGCCCCTCCTCGATCATCTGATGGTCCCAGCGCCCCCGATCCTGGTCGTCGAGCAGGATCATGGCCCCGTCCGGCCCGGTGCGGGCGTCGCGCCGGGCATGGACGAGCAGCATCAGGCCGAGCAGCCCGGCGGCCTCCCGCTCGGCCGGCAGCAGCCGGCGCAGAATCCGGCCCAACCGGATGGCCTCCTCGGCCAGGTCGATCCGCTGCAGATCCGGGCCGGAGCTGGCCGCGTACCCCTCAGTGAAGATCGAGTAGACGGCCTGGAGCACCGTGGGCAGACGGCCGGGCAGCTCGTCGTCGCCCGGCACCCGGAACGGGATGCGGGCGTCACGGATCTTCCGTTTGGCGCGGACGAGCCGCTGGGCCATGGTGGCGGGCGGCACCAGGAAGGCCCGCGCGACCTCGGCGGTGGTGAGGCCGGCCAGGAACCGCAGGGTGAGTGCGGCACGGTCCGGCGCGGCCAGGGCCGGATGGGCGCAGGTGAAGAAGAGCGCCAGCCGGTCGTCGGGCAGGTCACGGTCCGCGTCGGCGGGCGGGGCGTGATCGGCCCGCTCGGCCTCCGCCCGGAGTACGGCGAGCCGGGTGGCCAGCACCCGGTCGCGACGCAACCGGTCCACGGCCCGACGCCGGGCGGTGGTGAGCAGCCAGGCGCCCGGCCGGCTCGGGACGCCGTCGGTCGGCCAGTGTGTCAGCGCCGCCTCGATGGCCTCGGAGGCGACCTCCTCGGCCAGGTCGAGGTCGCCGAAGCGGCGCACGAGCGAGGCGAGCAGTCGGCCGCGTTCCTCCCGGAACACGGCCTCCACCGACGATCCGACGGCCGCCCCTTGATCCGGCACGCTCAGACCTGCACGTCGATCTCGGCGATCGGACGGACCTGGACCGATCCGGGGCCGGTCGCCCCGGGGCTGCGGGCGGCCCACTCCAGCGCGGCGTCGAGGTCCGGCACGTCGATGACGTCGTACCCACCGAGCAGCTCACGGGTCTCGGCGAACGGCCCGTCGGTGATCGTGCGCTCGCCACTGGCGCCCACCTGCACTGTCGTACAGGTGGTCAGGTCCTGTAGCGGATGCCCGGAGACCCAGACACCGGCGTCCTTCATCTCCCGGTCGTAGCGGATCCAGTCCTCGAAGCTGCACCCGTTGTCCACGACCTCTCCGTCGACCATGGGACTCATGAACAGCAGCATGTACTTCACGTTTCGGCTCCTCTCGGTGCGGCGGTGTCGCCGTACAGCATGACGACGAACGGTGACCGCGGATATCGACACGGTCCGGCAGCTTTTCCTGCCCGGCTCCGCTCACCGCAGGCGCGGCCGCGCTGGGTCGGCTCGTTCGTCGCGTCGGTCCATCCGTCGCTCGAACCAGGTCACGCCGATCAGGAAGGCGGTCAGCAGGGTGAGCGCCGCCAGTGGCGGCAGGGACCGGCCGATCGGCAGCAGGGGCAGCGGCAGCAGCGCGGCGACGACCTGCGTCGGGACCACCGTGCCGACGGTCAGCCGTCGGAAGACCAGCCTGCTGAGCAGGTAGAGGGCGGTGCCGCCGTAGAGCGCTGTCGCTGCCTCCCAACCGAGGCGACCCGGATGCGCCGACTCCCCGGTGAGGTGGGCGATCACCTCCTCGATGCCGAGCGCCACGTAGATCGCGCCGATGATCAGCGTGGAGTGCCCGAGGCCGTACGCGTCGCCGGCCACGCTGGCCCGTCGCTCACCCGGCACGTTGCTGACGGCCTCCCGGGCGTTGGGCGCCAGCCGATCGAAGTAGAGCCACCACAGGCAGACCGTGCTGGTGAGGCCGAGCAGTGCGGCCAGTAGCGCGGGGCCGACCGGGGCCATCGCCCGGGGGCCCGCGCCGGCGGAGATCAGGGACTCACCCAGCGCGATGATGAGCACCAGGCCGTACCGCTCGGTGAAGTGGTCCACGCTGCGCAGTTGCCACGGCCGGAAGGCGGACGCGATCCGGGCACCGCCGATGTTCAGCAGAAACGCCACCGTCCAGAGCGCCGTCTGGGCCGCACCGCCGAGCAGGGCACCGAGGATCAGGGGAACCCAGCCCAGCACCACCGGCACCGTGAAGAACCGCAGCGTCGAGCGCAGCGCAGGGTTCGTGGCACTCGCCCAGAACAGAATCACCAGCTGCACGGCCCGGCCGACCGCGTAGGCCAGCGCGAGAGTCAGCGGCGCGTCGAACAGCTCCGGGCTCTGCTGCCACGCGTCCGGCAACACCAGCGCGGCCACGAAGACCGCCGCCATCGCGACCAGAGTGGCGGCGCGGACCGGGCCGACGTCCGGCCGGACCAGGTTTCCCACCCAGATGTACGGCGACCAGGAGTAGAGCAGCAGAAGCAGCAGGAGCAGTCCCTGGGCCAGGGTGAGCGCGCCCGGCGACTCCGCCATGAACGTGATGACCCGGGTGAGTGCGAAGACGAAGACCAGGTCGAAGAAGATCTCGAACATCGTGGTCCGGTGCGTGACCGCCGTGGCCACCGGACGGATGTCGGAGATCCTCCTCATCCTGGCATTCTGCGCTATTTCGCTCGACGCCTGGTCCGGTCTCCTCGCTCAGCGCCGTCCGGCGTCAGGTCGCCGCGTCCGCCCGGCGTCGGCTGCGCTCAGCCCGCCGCCGCACCTGCTGGTAAGCGCCGGTCAGCCCCATCGCCCGGCGCACCTCGAGCACTGTCTGGCGTACCTCCTCGCGGGTCCGTTCCGTGCCCTCGACGATCAGCCGGTCGACCAGACCCCGGTCAGCTTCGATCTCGGCCCGACGCTGCCGGATCGGCGCCAGGAACCCCTCCAGCGCGACGACCAGCCGTTCCTTGACCTCCACGTCGCCCACCCGCCCGGCCCGGTAACGCCGGGCCAGGTCGGCGACCTCGTCGCGGTCCGGATTGAAAACCTCGTGGTACGCGAACACCGGGTTGCCCTCCACAGTGCCTGGCACGTCGGCCCGCACCCGGTTCGGGTCGGTGTACATGCCGAGCACCTTGCGACGCACCGTCGCCGCGTCGTCGGAAAGCGCGATGGTGTTGCCCCGGCTTTTGCTCATCTTGGCCGCGCCGTCGGTGCCCACCAGGCTCGGCGTGTCCGCCGGGATCAGCTCGGGCACCGGGAAGACCGGTCCGTACAGGTGGTTGAACCGCCGGGCGATCTCCCTGGTCACCTCGACGTGGGCGGCGTTGTCCCGGCCGACCGGGACCACCTCCCCCTTGACGCAGAGGATGTCCGCGGCCTGGAGCACCGGGTAACCCAGCAGCCCGTACGGCATCTCCTCCTTGCCGGCGTCGCGGGCCATGTCCTTGAGCGAGGGCACCCGTTCCAACCGGGGAACGGTCACCAGGTTCTGCAGGAGGGTGTTGAGATCGCCGACCTCGGGGATGGCCGACTGGAGGTAGAAGGTTGCCCGGTTCGGATCGACCCCGGCGGCGAGGATGTCGGTCACCATCTCGCGGGCGTTGCCGGAGACCTGGTCGATGTCCTCGCGGCGGTTGCGAGTGGTGAGCATGTGCAGGTCGGCGATGATGAAGAAGCTCTCGTAACGCTGGTGCAGCCGTACCCGGTTGGCGATGCTGCCGACGTAGTGGCCGAGGTGCAGGCGGCCGGTGGGCCGGTCGCCGGTGAGCATTCGTGCGACGGACATGGTGGTGCCTCTCGTTATCCGAAGGTGGGTCACGCACGGGCGCGCGCCGACCAGGGCTGGCTCAGCCCTGCTCGGTCAGCGGAATCGACTCAGCGAGTCGTCCGCCATCGCGCGCCGGCGCGGAACCGCAGACCACCGGCACGGAGGACATTCAGAAGTTGCTCACGGCCGTCACCGGAGCTGGTCGGGATCTGGGGCACGGCACCGAGGTCGAGGCCGTCGACCAGGTCGACAGCCTCGGATGCGCAGTTGCCAGTCCGGACCACGGCCTCAGATTACCCGTGGAATGGCGCCGGGAGGGGGGAGGTAGCTGTCGGCGTAGTAGGTGCCGAGGCGCTCCCGGTACTCCGGGTCGGCCGAATCCGGATCGAACGGTGGTGCGTCCTTGATCTGCTGTCGGGTCCGATCGACGTGCACGACACGTTCCTGGTGATCCACCCGCGTCACCGTCCCGGCCGGCAGCAGCACCTTCTGACCGAAGATCCACGGCCCGGTGTCCACCACCAGGTGCGCGGCGTCCGCCGCGTCGCTCGCCTCGTCGATGGTGCCGATGCGCCCATCGCCCGCCTGCACCTGATAGCCCACCAGGTCGACCGGGGTGCCCGGGCCGGGCGCGTCCGGGCCGTCGTGCCCACCCTGATCCTGCCCAGGGGTGACCGAGGGGGTGGTCTGTGTGTAGCCGCCGGCCAGGGCGGACGGGTCACGCCAGGCCCAGGGGTTGAAGGTCGAGGGTTGCATGGGGCACCTCCACTGGACGGTCCTCAGCTGTCCCCCTTCGCAGTGCCCAGCCCGTCCCGGCCGGAAACAGTCGGCGCCCCGCGCCGGCCGCGCCCGCCCGGGTAGGTCAGCGCGTTCGCGTTGCCGACGGCGGCCCGCTGAGCAGGTGCGCTGGCATACTCGGCTGCCATGGTGCTGTCGCGAGGGTGGAGTCTCTTCCTGGTCGGAGTCGGCGTCTGGACCTGGGTGATCTGGCCGAGGTTCGCGGTGGCCATCTGGCAGGACCCGCGGTCCTGGGCGTCCGGAACGGTGGCCGACGGCGCGGCCACCAACTTCCTGTGGGTGCACGCGTTGCTGATCGCCGCGTCGCTGGCGATCGGCACCACCGCCGGCGTTCTCGGCATCCGGGCCTGGCTGGCCACCCGGCGGCGGCGGACGTCCTGATTCCTCTCGCCGCTCGCGCCGATCAGGCGCCCCCGCTGGCCGGGGTGACGCCGTAGAGCGGGAGCACTTACGCCACGGCCGGTGTCGGCACGGTCCTGACCTGGGGAAACGGTTCAGGCGCGCGAATGTGACGCGCACCGCTACCCGTGGATTTGACGATCAAACCCGCAGACGCGTAACTTTCTCTCTGCCAGCGCGGAACGGGGCAAACGGGACGAAAGTTCTGGAGCACCGGAACGGGGTGGCAACCGGGTCGAGCAGGGGTTCACTCCTGCGGGACACGGTCCGGGCGGGGCTCGCCGGATTGGCCGTGAGGCGGATTTGGTGCGGCGAAGCCGACCGGGTAAGGTTCACGACCGGCAGGGAACCGGGCGAGACTGCGGGACACCGCAGCGGCCGGTCTGCCGAATCCGACGACCTGACGCAGCGGTTCGCTGCTGCGTGAGTGCGCCGGCGCTGACCCGTACGAAGCATGACAGACCGGGACACACGGTTTGACACGGCCAAGACGGTGAGGTAACGTAGTAAAAGTGCCCGGCGCGAGAGCGGCGGGGACACGGAACGAAAAGCCCCGGTTGGGGTTCCACTGAGGTGGGGCTGCGGCTGGTGTGTGGTTGTTCTTTGAGAACTCAACAGGGTGCTTGTAAAGCCAGTGCCAATGATGATTTATACCCCGGACTGGTCAGTTTTTGCTGGCTGGTTGGGATTCCTTTGGCAACAATTTGTTTGTTG
>NZ_BSTU01000010.1:0-44055 GCF_030269705.1 Micromonospora sp. NBRC 107095 | reverse complement strand
GGGTTCGAATCCCACACCCTCCGCCTGATAATCGTGGTGTTTACGCAGCTCAGCCCCCGATTCCCGTCGGGGGCTGATCGCTGATGGGGGGGCTGGTGGGGTGACTACCCAGCCCCGTTGCCCTTGATGGATCGAAGCGGGGCGATTGGCTGGGTCTGCTGCTCGGCGTTCGCCTGCCACAGGTCCCGCACCGTCTCCTGAATCTTGGAGAGCTTCACCCCGTTGACCTCGACCTGCTGGTCGACGGCGACGACAGCGGCGATCACCTCGCGGGCGCTCACCTGTTCGCTGCGCAGGTTCTCGTTCTCCGCGGTGAGGGCGCGGATCTGCTCGCGCAGGCCGCCGATGACCAGCCAGCCCAGCCAGGTGAGGCCGGCGATGGGGAACGTCACCCCCACGATGAAGCCGAGAGCGTCGAACGGCGGGGCGAGTGTGAAGCTGGTGAAGCTGTGCAGCCCCCGGGCAACGATCGCGACGGCACCGAGGGTGAGGACACCGCCGGCAAGCGTGCAGGGGACGGTTGGCGGGCGCTTCGAGTAGTACATGGTGCGATCAACTCCCGTTCGGTGGTGATGGAGAGGTGAACGGAGGTTGGGTGTCGCGGTCCCCCACCTCCCGTGCCGTTGCCCGCGTTCGCGCTGCGGGCCGGGAAGGGCTCAGGCGGGTCCGGGCTCAGGGTGCTCAGTGCGGGACGCGGGTAGGTCACCGCGGGCGCGCAGCTGCTGAAGCCGCTGGAGGGCGGGCCAGGTGACGTCGCCGGTGGTGGCCGCGTACAGCTCACTGTGGTGCCCGGTGTGCCCGGTGCCAGCGACGGTGTTGATGGCCTGGTCGGTGTGCACTGGCGGTGTGGGGCAGGGCCGTAGCGGTGCGGGTTGCCGGTCGGCGGTGGGTTTCCCGGTGCGCCGGTCGGTGATGGTGCGCACGACGCCGCGCCCGTGGTCGGGGGTGGCGTGGTCGTCAGGGTCGTCGGCGCATTCCGGTGCGGGTGCCGGCTGGTCGGTGGTGGCCGGTGTGGGGGTGAGCCCGGGGAGCAGGGTGCTGGTGCCGGCGGCGTGGCCGATGGTGGTGGGCGGGGTGTCGGCCGGCTGCACCGTGGTGGCCGCCTTGGCCGGGTCGGCTGCGGGCTGCGTGGTGGGCGGTTCGGTGGTGGTCTCGGTCGGCGCGTCTAGCTCGATGGTCTCGGCCGGCTGGGTCGGGGCCGGGGCCGTGGTCGGGGCGGTCGGTGCCGGGACCACCACGACGACCGGCGGGACATCAATCACCACCGGCGGCACGTCGGCCACGACGGGCGGCACATCCACGACGGGCACGTCGACGACGGCCGGCGGCACGTCCACGGGCACGGAGACGGGCGGCACGTCGATGACGACCGGGGTGGTGGGCCGCTCCGGCTCCGGGTCGGTCGGCTCGGCGGTGGCGGGTTCCTCGCCGCGGGGCTCCGACTCCGACTCCTGCTCGGTCGGTTCCGGCTTCTTCGTGGGCTCCGGGTCCGGCTCCGCAGTGGATTCGGGCAGCACCTGGTCGACCACCTCGACGGCGGTGTCCAGCAAACCCCCCGGCTGCTGGGTGTCGTCGGCGTGCGCGGCGGTGCTCATGGCGAGGCCGATGACACTGCCGGCAATGGTGAGCCCTGCCCCGATGGCGAGACGCCTGATCCTGCTGTTCACTGCGCCCACCACCCCCCGGTGTGTTCGCTGTCCGGTTCCCCCCACGGGACCGGCGGTGCATTGGTTCTACCAGCAACTATTGCCGTCGGGAACTCATCTTCGGTTTGGTTTTCCTGCGAGCGAGTGACTTATCTTCATGCATTCGGCGGTGGCTTGCACCGTGCAACTTGCGGATGGTGACCGAAAGGTGAGCCCATCTACTGATCAACTGTCCGTTCTGCGCCGACTACCGACGGGTATCTGTGCGGCATCTGAAAACACGAATGCCAGATCACCTACAGGGCGTGATCACGACGGGGCATGTGTCTACCGACTGGCGTTGCGGACCTTAGCGAACCGGTTCCACACCTTCCGGCCGAACCGCAGCCGCGACCCTGAGCCCTTGCACCGACGGCACAGGCGCCACACCTTCGAGTCCTTCCGGGCGAACTTCCCCCGCCCCTCACACTTGCCGCACTTCGCGAACGGCCACCACGCGCACGACGCGGCGTAGCCCAGAGCGGCGACTGTCAGAGCGGCCAGGAGCCAGCCCCACGGCAGGGGGTGCTCGGGGGTAGCGGTAGCGGCGGTCAGGGCGTCCACGATGCCTCCAGGGGCGGTTTCAGGGGTGTCTGGGGTGGTGCCGCGACCCGCGACCCTCGACCGTTCGCGCTGGTCAGAGGGTCGCGGGTCGAGTCGCGGCGTCGCGACCGGTCGCGCGACCCGCCGCGACTCATCGGGTGATCGCGCGGCGCTCGATCGCCTCGTCAACCTCGCGCCGACGGCAGCCCTTGAGGGCGATCCCGTCGACCTTCACGTCCACCGACGGCACTCCCTCGGCGCGGACCAACGCGCTGATCGACTCGGCGGACTCACCGGCGTACTGCTCCGGCATGTGCTCGGCGAGCAGCTCGGCCAGTCGCGGCCACTGCACACCGGGGCGGCCGACGTACGACCACACCCGGATGACGTCCGCCAGCACGTCTCGGGCCTCGCGGGTCGTGTCCTCACCAGCGGCCATCCCGGTCAAGGTGCCGGCCTGCTCGCGGATACGCCGCGCGACCAGCAGGATCTTCTCCGCGTCCTCCGCGTCGGCGAGGAACGTTCGCACGGTGGGCGTCTCGTCGGAGGCACCGCGCAGGATGCCGACGCCCTTGTAGGTGGGCAGCAGCAACGACGAGTCGTAGCCCTCCGAGTAGGCGCCGGAGCCGAGGACCAGGTCGCTGACCTGCCACGATCCGGTGCGCAGAGCGAAGCGGACCTGATGGTTGTCGCGGAAGCTGGTGAACTTCTGCGCGATCTTCTGCGTGCCGACGCCGCTGGGCTTCTGGGTGGCGTCGAGCACGATCACCCCGGCTGCCGGGGCGACCTTGACGAGGAACACCAGCAGCGAGGCGATCTCGGCGTCCAGATCCGGATCGCCGGTGTCGAAGTACTCCTGACACTCGTCAATGATCACGACGCGTACGGGCATCTTGTACTTCGGGTCGCGGGCGATTGCCCTGGTCAGCTTGCCTTCGGGGCACACGTCGACTGGCAGCTCGGACAGCCGCTGGTAGCGCCACTGGACGTCGGCTTTCAGCTCCCGCAGCGACTCGACGAAGATGTCCACCGGGTCCCCGTCGCGGGACATGGCGAGACCGAACGCGCATCGGTGAGCGACCAGGCGGAACTTCCGCCAGTCCGGCGAGCCCTTCCCGTCGAAGACGTCCAGCCTCACGTACGGGTCGAGGGCGGCGTAGAGGCCGAGCGCGCGGGCGGTGAAGCTCTTGCCCTGGCGGGGCTGGGCACCGACCAGGATCGACGTCCACATCATCGGCAGGGAGACGAGCTGCCCGCGCTCGTCGAGGCCGAGCGGCGCCGGCTTCCAGATGTCCGTCTGCCGGCAGCGCAGCAACGGGGTGCGACCTGCGGGAACGGCCAGCGGGTCACGGTCGGCGACCCACAGGTAGTGCGACCGGTTCGACTCGGGGTCGCGGGTGAGGAACACCTGGGACACGGACACGTCGAGTCCGGACGCGAGCGCCTCGCGGGCCTTGATGACGTCGCCGAAGCCCTTGCCGTACGGCAGGACGACCTTGACCCGGCCGCCCTCGCCGTCGCGTTCCATCCGAGAGAGGAACCCGATCGACTGGTCCGGCTTCGTGGGGTTGCCGAGGCCGGCGGCGTAGTACGCCCGCAGCACCACGTCGGAGTTGATGACCCTGTACCGCCCGCGTACCACGGCGGGCGTGACGATCGGCATGGTCGCCGGCCGCCCGTAGTGAGCGAGCAGTGGTACGAGCGCGACGCCGACGACGACGAGGATGTACCGCGGGGCGACCGCGAACAACACACCGCCGGTGATGGCGAGGGCGACCAGTTCGATGAGCAGCATGACGCCGCGCGCGGTACGGCGGGTGGCGAGCTGCTGCTCGATGACGCGACCCTCCTTCAGCTCGTCCTTGCTGGACGCGGACGTGGCGGCGGACTGGAGCAGTGCGTTCAGCTCGGGGTGCCACGCCCAGCGGATGTGCCGCCACAGGAGCCGGAACGCGCCGACCACGGACCACAGCAGCGCAAGACTGGCGTACCGCGGGCTGCGTACCGCGTGGTACGCGACGATGTGGCCGGCGACGGCGGCCTTGTGCTTGACGGCGGCCTTGACGTTGTCCTTGCCGCGCCACTGGGCGGGGATGACGGGCTGGCGGGTGTTGTCCTTGGTGACGAGGTCCACGTAGACGGGGCTGCGGCTCGGGTCCGGTTCGTCGTCGAGGGCGATCTCGTAGTGGGTGTCGAGCAGTTCGTCGTCGGCCACGGGTCAGCCCTCCTTACCTGCGCGCTTGTGCTGGCCGATGGCGAGCATCGCCGCCGAGCAGACGATCATCAGGCCGTCGATCGCCAGAGGCCCGACCGCCGCCGACCAGGCGTCTTCGCCGTAGGAGCCGATCAGCCCGTGCAGGTGCTTGTAGGAGATGAACGCGGCCACGGCGGCGACGAGGGACACGCCACCGAACCGCATGACCTTCCACCGCCAGCCGGCGGGCCACATCACCCGGGAGATGACCTCGACGGAGACGACGAGGGCGATGGGCCAGAACGCCGCCGAGATGATGGTCCCGATGGGCGGGGTCCACGTGGACCAGTCCACGGTCCGGCCCGTCAGCGCGGCACGCTCGGTGACGGTACGTACCACCTCGGCGGACGGTGTGAACGAGTGGGCGATGTTCGCGGCGGTGGACGCGACGACGCCGAGTCCGAACCCGAACCGCGCCCACCCGAGCCCAGCGGTTGACGGTGGTACGGGCGACTGTCCCACGGCCTCCGGTACGACCGGCTGTACCACGTCCGCTGCACTCGGCGCGGGAGGCCGGTTCGCGGGCGGGGCGGTACGCCGCGCTGGCTTCGGCGCGGCGGTACGTACCGCAGGCTTCGGCGCCGGCGGCATGGTGGGTGTACCGCTGATGGTGGCGCGGTACGCCTTGACCGCTTCGGCGGCCATACCGCGCGACCCCCACGACTCGGGGGCGGCGGACAGCGGCTTGAGGGCGAGGACGGCTTTGTCGATGGAGCCCGGGTCGGCTCCCTTGTAGTGGGCGGCCAGTTCGGCGACCATCGCCCGGACGGCGGGCCGTAGACCGTCGTCGGTGGGGCTGGACGGCGCCGGGTCCGTCTCGTCGAGGATGTCGGGTACGTCGATCACGCGTTGGCCTCCTGCTTCAGCTTCAGGTCGGCGAGGGTGGGGGCGGTGGTGGTGGCGGTGACCGCGGCGACCGGCTCACGGGCGTCGAGCAGCACCGGGCGCAGCGCGTACCGGCGGCGGACCTCCCGGTAGCCGCGCCGGGCCAACCGCCAGGCACGAGGGCTGACCCACACGGTGACGGCGAGCAGCGCGACGAAGAGCAGCCGTGCCGCGCGGGCGAGCAGCTTCACCAGTTCCCAGAGCGAGCGGCCGATGAGGGCGAGCAGGAACGTGCCGGTGCCGCCGTTGCACCCGCAGGTGCCGGAGATGCTGCACATCAGCGAGTGACCGCCTTCCGCTGCGGGCTGGTGACGGCGCGGCGTGGTACGGGGACCGGCGAGGAGGTCGTCTCGCCGCCGAACGCGTCGCGCAGGATCACGATCCCGGCGACCACCGTGGCGAGCATCGGCACCCCGCCGACGGCGATCAGCGTCGCGGGCGGCTGGCCGTCCACGGCGGCGTACAGGGCGATCTCCCACGCGGCGGTGAACGGCATCGGGGCGAAGATGGCGGTGCAGAGGCGGGCGCTGAGCGTGTTCATCGGGCACCTCCGGCCTGGGCGGTGGTGACGCACATGCCGGCCGCGCCGATGTCACACGGCTCGTGGGTGTGGTTGTAGCCGAGCGCGAACGCGGCGGCGACGGCGCACAGCAGAACGGTGCGCTTCACGAAACGGTCGATGGCGGGCATCACTTCACCGCCACGGTGTCGTAGTAGGTGGCCCGGTCCGCGCCGACGTGCAGGTAGATGTCACCGTGGTCGCCACCCTGCGCGGTGACGATCCCGTGGGCGGTGGTGGTCGCCTCGTCATCGGTGGTGGCCGTGAAGGTCTCGCTGTGGGTCTTCGTCTCGCTGATGAAGACGTCGACCCGGTACAGCTCGGTGGGCTGCGCGGACGCGGCCTCGTCGGGGATCATGCTCATGGGTCAGGACTCACTTCCTGGTCAAGGCCCTCGGTGTGCGGTCGAGTCGCGTACCGGGGGCCGCCTTAACTTCCTGGGTTGCGCTGCTGGGGTCAGCGGTCGTTCCGGAGGGTCACCGTCCGCCCGCACTCGCCGCACATCGCCTCGGTCTTCGTGGCGTCGCTGACCATGCGCAGCCAATCGGTGCTGTTGCCGCACGGGCAGCGCAGTTCCTGGCAGCCCCGGTAGACGCCGCCGTTGCCGAACACCGTGCCGAACTTGAACCTGCTCATCACTGCTCCTGTCGCGTTGTGTGGGTGGAAGCCGATTCGGCCCGCCACCGCCGGAGGTTGAGGGTTGCCATCGCCCCGTAGGACACGCTGGCGACGATGAAGCCGTACTGCTCAGTGACCAACGCGTACGCCAGCCAGAGGGCTTGGACGGTGAGGCTGACAGCCCAGCCCTGCCAGAGCCGGCGGCCGGTGAGCCACCATCCGGTGAGGCCGATCAGGGTCAACGCCCACGACCACCACTGCTCGGCCATCTCGTTCCTCCTGAGGCTCGCTTGCATGTTTGTGTGTCTGATGAGACGCTAACCCTCGAACCCGTCCTGTGTCAACTGAGACAAGGAGCTGATAGCGTGATCACCGTGCCTCGCCCGAAAACCGTCTACACCGACGAGCAGCAAGCCCTGCTCGCCGCCGCCATCGAGAAGGCGCAGAACGCCGAGCGCGCCGAGGACGAGGCGTGGGAAGCCATCAAGGCGGCCCGGGACGCGAAGGTGCTCGACACCGACCTGACCGGCGACGCCACCCCGAAGCGGTTCAACCGGGCCACCCTGAACAGGAAGTACGGGTCTCGGCCAGCCTGATCCGGGTACAGCGAAAGCGGCCCTGCCACCTCCGATCTGGAGGCAGCGGGGCCGCTTCGCGTTTCAGTTGACACACTCTTACCCACCCTGTAGTGTCTCATGTGAGACGCAAACAGGACGGCAGGGGGGCGGACATGGCGAACATCGGATGCGAGATCTGCGGAGCCGACAACGCCTGCACCGTCCCCGCCCCCAGCGGCGGCACCATGGACGCCTGCCAGCCCTGCGAGGCCGACGAGATCCGGCAGGCCGAGATCGACACCAACTGGGAGCGGATGCTCAACACCCCGCTGATCCCGCTGCCCGCCTGACCCCAGACAGCACGAAGCGCGCCCCCGCCACGAAGGCAGGGGCGCGCAGTGCGTTACAGCAGGGTCAGGCTGGCCGGTTGATGCCCACGCACACGATGAACGCCACGATCACCGCACCCAGGATCGCCGTCTGCGCCAGCGTCATCGACCGGCGCACCACCACCCCGGCCGGTGTCGGCGAGATGGACGCGGCCGTCCACACCCCGCGCTCAACGATCACCCGGTGGCGGCTGCTGCGCGGCGTCACCCGGAACCCGGCGGCCGTGGCGGAAGCGACAGCGGCGTCCATGGGGACCTGCCACGAGCCGGTGTAGACCCGGCCGCCGGTGAACGGGCCGGTGTCCGGGCGGGTCGGGTCGGGGGTTGCGGTCATGGCACGCTCCATCGACGCGGGGTGGTGGCTGGCACTGTAGCGGCCTGGTGCACGCGAAAGCGCCCCCTGACCCGAAGGCCAGGGGGCGCGGTGCGTTGCGACGAGGGTGGGGCTACTCCTTGGGCTCCACCTGCGGGCGAACGCCGGCCAGCGCGAACAGGGCCAGCACCGCACCCGACACGGCACCAGTCACACCGTCGGGAACGTTCATGCCGTACTCGGCGACCAGGGCAGCGCCGGCGGCGACGACACCGGTGAACAGGGCCGGTGCCCACGGGCGGGTGGTGAGCGCGATGAGCAGCGCTGACACGAACGCGGTGATCGCGGCGGCGGCTCCGGCGTCGATGCCGGGGACGTTGAGTGAGGCGAGCACGGTGAGCAGTGCACCGACAGCGCCGATGATCAGCGCCGGCTCGCGGCCGAATACCTTCACGGTCTCTCCTAGGGTGTGGTCGTGGTGCGTGGTGGATGGAAGCGCCAGCCGGACGGCAACCCGGCGTGGCAGGAGTGGAAGCCGGACCAGTGCCCGAAGGGGCACAAGCGGCTAGGTGCGGCGACGTGGGCGTGCCTGGAGTGCAACTGGCCGACCCGGGCGTGGCCGTGCATGACCGAGGGCTGCCGAGAGGTGATCTGGGACCCCGAACACGTCCACGGCGAGTAGCTACAGGTGGCGGCCGTTGATGGTGCCGCCCGGGTCGCGGACCATCGCCCGCAACTGCTCCAACTCGATCGTCGGAGAGAGGATCGCCGACCGCCACGACCGCAACGTGGCCACCGCCGCGTCAATCTCCCCCGTCAACTCCCGCATCTGCGCGCGGGCAGCCGCCAGCTCGTTACGCGCGGCGAGAGCTTCCCGTTCAGCCTCGCTGGTGCGTTCCTGCAACTCGTTGACCTGCTTCAACGCGCTGTCAGTCAGCAACGCGACCGCGTCCGCGCGGGTCTTCGGCCGGTTGAACAACCCCCCGACCAGGGTGGTGATGATGCCGGCGATCCCGCCGCCGCTCACACACGTCAGGACCAGGGCCCATCCGCTCATTGCCGTTCCCCCGCCTGCTTCACAGCCCTGATACCCCGGGCCACCTGCCATCCCCGCCACGCCGATGCACCCGCCCAGGACAGGCAGAACGCCACCGCGAACGTCGCCTCAGGGCGACCGGAGGCGAGCAGCGCCAGCCCGTACAGCAGCGGCGCCGCCGTCTGCCCTTGCATCGCCGCCAGTTCCAGCACCAACGCCCGGTAGGTGTCGGGGAGCAGGATGCTGACGAGGCCGATGACACCGGAGGCGAAAAGCAGCAGGTACCAGGTCCACAGCACCCACGTGTCGACGAGCTGCTCGACGGTGGTGGGTGGTTTCGCGCCGAGGACGAACGCGCCGCCGACCAGCGCGGACAGGATCAGGAACATCACCTCGTGTGGGCGGTGCCGGCCGGTGACGACGATGGTCGGCACGCGGTTACTCGGTGACGAGGCGGCGGGCCAGCTCGTCGGCTACCTGCTTGGCCATGGTGGGTGGAATCGCGGCGGCGATCTTCTCGGGGGTCAGCGCGGCCAACACCCCGGCGACGATCGCCGGCTCGTCGGTGAAGTCCCGTCCGGCCAGCTTCGCGATCTCCACCTCGACGCGGGCGACTCCGGCCCGGGTGGCTGCGGTGTCGCCAGCGGTGTTCCTGACGTACGTGGCGAGCGCGACCGTCGGGTTGGTCTTCGCGTCGCCGTACGGGTTGGGCCACACGTCGGCGGTGACCATCTCACCGACCACGGCCTTGGCGATCTCCTGCGCACTGGGCATGTCGTCCTCCGTGCTGGTTGCTGGGGCCTTGGCCACGGCTGGCCAGGTCGCGGTGTTCTCGTCGTCGGCAGCCAACCCCGACACGTGCACGTGGTCGGTGTGCTGGTCGCTGCCGGTGTACTTCGTCTTCTTCCACCCGTTGGAGCGAGACCAGATGTAGCCGTGCCAGATGATGTAGTACAGCCGGGCGCGGGCCTTCGGGTCGGCCACCAGGCGGGCCACCAGGGCGTCCGCGGCGGCCTTGGTGAACGGGCCCCGGACCATGATGTCGATGGCGCGGTGCTCGGCCCGGCCGTCCGGGTCCGACTGGGCGGCCTTGCTGCCCGGGGTGTCGTCCTCGTTATGGTCCGACGCGCGGGTCTTGTGCGCGGCGTCGCCGATGCCGTAGACGACCACCCCGGGCCACTGGCGTTTGACGTCGTCGGTCAAGGCCTGCATGTTCGCTGCTCGGGTCACGTCAGCTCCTTCAGGATTCGA
The DNA here is from genome assembly GCF_030269705.1 of Micromonospora sp. NBRC 107095. Lineage (NCBI taxonomy): Bacteria > Bacillati > Actinomycetota > Actinomycetes > Micromonosporales > Micromonosporaceae > Micromonospora > Micromonospora sp. NBRC 107095. The sequence continues at coordinate 33,965 of NZ_BSTU01000010.1, read as the reverse complement.
TCAGCCAGGCGCTGAAATACCCGCCCTGGAAGGCGAGCGTCCCGCCGCTGGTCTGGTGGGCGTGCACCCGCAGCTGGTCACCGGCCGCCGCTAGGTGCGTGCCCGACAGGGTGATCGCCGTGTTGTCGCCGGACACCGCCGTGCGGGCGTCGATCGTCGGGAACGTGGTCGTTGAGTTGACGTCGACCAGCAGCCGGCGCAGCCCCGTTGCGTTGCTGGCGAATGACCCCGACGCCACGAACCCCCACAGCCCGGCAACCGGCAGGGTGATCACCGTTGACGGGCCGGAGAACATGTCGGAGTTGTCGAACTCCTCCACGTCCCACGACACGACCGTCACCGCGCCTGTCGTCAGCGACAGCGACGTGGTGCGCCGAACCCGCACCGAGCGTTTGTTCAACCGCGCCGGGGTCAGGATCTGACCGGACTGGATCGCCATGAACGTCCTCTCCTACAGCGCCGCGACAGCAGGTGGCCGCACGTCAATGTCGGTGCCCGCCGGCCACGCCCGCTGCACACCGGTGACACCCCGGGCGGACACGGTCACCGCCTGCGGGTTGAGCACCTGAAACGCCGTGATCGGAAACTCCACCGGGTGCGTGTTCGTCGACCCCGGCTCGGTCAGCGTGGTGACCCCGATCTGCGTCCACGACTCCGGCAACGGACTCGGATCCATCCACGCCGTCATCCACCCACCCGGCTCCGCCTGGGAGGCAGGCCACACCTTGCCCCGCACCCACGCCCCCTCCACGGAAATCTTCACGAACCAGAACTGGCCAGGGCTGTACGGGCCGTCCAAGGCCACGTTGCTCTTCGAGTCCGGAACCCCGCCCTCACGCTTGCGGACGGTGCACGTCACCCGACCATCCACCAGGAACGCAATCCGCACGTGGTACTGGTCGTTCGTCGGCGACGACGGGTTCGGACGGGCCACCGCGTACGCGGTCAGCGGCATCCCCAACGACATCACCGGCGCCGCCACCGCGAACTGGAACGTGGAGTTACCGGTGCCGATGTCGATCAGCGAATGCCGGCCGGTGTCGATCGCGGTGTGCAGATGCCACCCCGACCCTGACGCCACCCGAAACGCGCTGGAGCTACCCAGGTGCGACCACACCTGCCCGGTCGGTGCGGTCCCGAACGACCCGGTGACCGTGCGGTTGAACCCGTCGTAGGCGCCCGGGCCGATGCCCGCCCCGGCACCCTCCACGTTGTCGTAGGTGATCTCCACCGGTGACGGGTTCGTGTTGCCGCCCACCAGCAGCGCCCGCGCACCGGCCCGGGTACCCCGGATCGTCTGCGGGGCCACCGCCGACACCTGAAACGGCGGCGGGGTGCCACCCGGGTAGACGCGGGCCTGGAAGTCCTCGCCCACCGTACGTACCGCCAGCCGGTACGTGGTGCCCGCCGTGTACGCCATGATGTTCACCGGGGCGACCAGGGTGGTGTTGACGCCCTGGAAGCGGGCGTACAAGCCCAACCAGATCCGCCCGTCGGTGCGCATCTGCGCCTCGACGTACAGGTGGTTGTCGGTGTCGGTGTAGCGGGCCATCCACCCGTGCAGGATCGACGCCCCGGTTGCCACAACGGTGGACCGGATCGAGATCAGCATGTCCTGGTCGGCGGACCCCAGGTCGACAACAGCCCCGTGCCGGCCGGTGCCGGTCAGCCCGATCACCGCACGGTTGCCGTCGGTAGAGAACGCGCTGCCCGACGACATGACCACCGACCAGGTGCCACCCCAACCACCCGACGTTGTCCGGGTGAACGTGTCATTGATCGGCCCCGACTTCGGTGAGGTCACCACCTCCCCGCCGACCCGCAGGTCAAGCGGAAAATCAGCCGGGTCCTGCGTCCACAACCCGTTGGCGAGCGTCGACCACAGCGGCACCGACATCGCCGACGACGACAAGGCGCTCGCCAGCAGGGACCCGTCGGCTGCCGCCCGTTGCGGCCCGTCAGCGGTCGCCACATCCCACCCGGCGGCCGGGGAGCAGTTCAGCACCGCCGACCACTCCACCCGGTCGATCGTCTCCGTGTACCCCTCGATGACCTGGTCGATCTGCTGCACCGCCAACTCCGACGGCGGACCCGACACGGTCATCCGCGTCCCGATGTCCGCCGACAACCACGCCGCCACCGCAGCCCCGTCGACCTGCGCGTTACCCAGATTCAGCGTCAGCCGGGGGTAGCGCAGCTCATCCACGGTGCCCAGGTGCACCCGCCACCCGGCGTGGTCCGCCAACGGCGCGTCGGCCAACGTGTTGACGGTGACCTGCACGTCGTAGCGGCCCTGCGCGTCAATGTGCGCCTGGTCGACGACCCGCGCCGACCGGCCCGACGGCCGGGAAGCCGTCACATCGTTGCGCACCGCCCGGTCGTCGTCGGCCGGCTCGAACACGCCCGCCAACTGCCCGTACGTCAACGCCAGCGACACCGGCCGGTTGTACCGCTCAGACCGCAGCAGGTACGCCAACCGCCCGTCAGCGCGCTCGTACAAGATCCCCCCGTCGGTGGTCTCCGCTTCCCGCATCAGCTGCAACAACGGGGCCGGGGACTGCGGGCCCATCCCCTCACTGCCGGTGCCAGCGCCGGCGAACGCGATGCCCGCCTCGGCGCACAGCCGGGTGATACGGGCCGCCGCCGACTCACCGCGGTGCCCGAACGCCGCGGCGACCGCGTTGGTCAGCGTCGGCGGTGTCGTCCACACGGCGACGTGGCCCTGCACCATGTCCGCGCCGGCCTGTGCGGACGCCACCAGCGACAGTGTCTGCACCGGCGGGAGGGTCATGTTCCCGGAGGTGGTGCCCGAGTTGAACACCCCGCCGTCCACGTACACCGTCCACGCGACTTTCGACCCGGACTGGGTCACATCCCAGCGGACGTGATGCGCCTGCCCGTCGAACAGGCGGTCGGAGGTGCCGGACACCTCCGGCTCACCGTTCATCGACACGTCCACGCCGCGGACGCTCGGCAACAGCAGCAGCTGCGGCCAACCCAACGACCCGCCCAGGTAGGACGGGTTGACGTCGACCGTCGAGTCGGCGGCGTCCGTGCCGGAGCGGTACATGAAGTCAACCGCCCAGCGGGTCACCGTCGCGGGCATCGTCACCGTCGCCCAGATCGCCGTCAGTCCAGCGCTGCCCGTCCGGCTCACCGCACCCGGCAACCACGGGGCCAGGTCACCGCGCCCCCACTGCGCGACCGTGATGACGCTGCCGGACGGGTGTGTGCCCACGAACGGGCGCATCGACTGGGTGCCCACCAGCGGGGCGCCCTCGGACGTCAACTGCCCGTCCTCCAGCGGCCAGTACGCCACCGGGTTGGTCGTCGGGATGTACCGGGCTGGCGCGGACTGCACCGGCGCGGACCCCTGCCCCAGCCGTCGGGTGACGCCTGAGGCCACCAGGTCCACGTACGTGTCCGTCGAGCCGGGCACGAACGTGGGTGGCAGCTCGTCGATGAACCCGGTGAACCGGACGTGCCACACGCCGCTGACCTGCACCTCGACCCGCAGCGGGGTGTTACGGCGCAGCAGCGGATACCACTCGCCGAGCGGGTTGCGGGCCACGAACCGGCCGCCGGCGTTGTTGACCCGCAGGCGGCACGACATGGGCGGGGCCTGCGACGCCTCGTCCGGCTTACCGCGCGTGATGGCGATCTTCTTGCGCGCGTAGTCGGTGATGTCCGTCCACGTCCACGACGACGGGGCCGCCGTCAGGTCAGCGCCCAGCGCGATCCGCACCCGGATTGGCAGAGGGAACATCAGCGACGCACCCCCAGTACCTGTTGCACGTCACCGCCCTGAACCCGCACCTCGTAGCGCACCCCCCGCATGACCTCACGGATCAGCCCGGTGGAGGCGCTGTCGTCGACGCGGGCGACCACCTCGACCCGCAGCGGCCCGCTGGCGCCAGCTGCGCCGGCCGGGCGGGGCATCGCCCGAGGCGCACCGGTTGACTGCACCGTCGCCCCGTACCAGCCGGCGGCGCGCTCCAAGATGTCCATGGACCGGCGCGGGTCGCCGTACTTCGGGATGAACGCTTCCCCGCCGGTAGCGGGTTCCGCCCACGCGTACCGGGCCGGACCCTGCGGGGACGCGATCTGCGCTTCCCGCAGCGTCCCCCACTGGGCGTGCTCGGTGATGCCACCCCACCGCCGACCACCGATGCCGTCACCGATGCCCACGTTGCGGCCCTCAGTGCGCGTCGTCGTGATCTTGTTGTGGACGGAGATGACGACCGACTTCGACTTGATCGCCGCGATGCGGCCAGCAACCGTCGTCAGGTCGATCGGCTTCTGCTTCGTCGTGACCGTCACCGTCGGGTTCACCGACGGGATCCCGAACAGCTTGTCGGCCAACAGTTGCGCCTCGGCCTTCGAGACGCCCATCGCCCGCGCCGCCTCCAGGAACTTCGTCCGACCCCGCTCGGTGGCCTGCGCCGCCAGCTCAGTGGACCCGGTCGTCTCGTGGATCCGCTCAGCGGCCGTGTTCGCGGCGTCCGCGATGCCCAGCAGCGCCTCACGGTTCGCCCGACCCTTCTCGGTGTTGACCGAGATTCCGTCGTTGTTGGCCTTCCCCGCGGCGGTGGCCTTGTCGATGGCCTCCTCCAGCCGCAGGTTCGCCTGCTCCGCCGACAAGTTCGCGCTGATGCCCTGGTTCTGGAGTTCGAAAGCCTCCTCCAGCCGGGTGGTGAATTCCTCGATCGACTGGGTGGTGTTGCGGTAGCCCTCGCTGGTCACACCCAGGGCGGCGTTGACCTCGTCGGTCTTCATTCGAAAGGTGCCGCTGGAGTCGGCGGCGGCGATCTGCGCGTCCGTCATCCCGGCCAGCTTCAGCGTCGCGAAGTCGGCCACGGTGGCGGTGCCTTCGGTGGCAGCCCGGTACGCCTCAGCCTCTTTCGTCCCGGCGGCAAAACCGTCGGCGGTCAGGTCCAACTGCCAGCCGAAGTGCTCCAGCACCCCACCGCTGCTCATCCAGTCTTCGGTCCAGTGGCGGCCCCGGTCGATCGCCGTGTCGACCTGGTCCACCCAGCCCTTCACCGTCGCCCCGGCGTGCACGATCCCCGCCGTCACCCGGATGAAGTTGGTCGTCGCAGTGGTCAGATCCTCGATCGCCGACGCGCCCTCATCGGCGTCCTGCGCGAACGTCGACAGCGCGTCACCGGCGGCGTCACCAACCCCGTCGAGCAGGGTGCCGAACGAGCTGACCACCGGATCGGCGGCGTCCACCGCGTCCGCGATGCCGGCCACCAGGTGCTTCGACCCGGACACCAGCCCGGCGACCAGCGGGTCCACCAGCCGCGACGACTCGAAGATCCGCGACAGGTCCGGGCCCAGATCGCTCCAGCCGGCGCGGATGTCGTCGATGCTGTCCAACACCACCGGCGTGAACGCCGACGCCCGCTTCTCCAGGTCACCCAGGATGAACGCGCCCAGCTCCGCGCCGGCGGCCTGCACCCGGGCGTCCCGGGCCGCGAGCGCCACACCGCCGACGATGCCGCCAACACCGGCGCCACCTACCACCGCACCCGACACCGCCGCCGTCAGGACCGGGGCGAGAGCCGCACCCAGGGTGGCGCCCATTGCCGCCCCCGCAGGCCCGATCGGGGCTGAAGCCAGAATCGGCCCGACGCGAGCCACGAACCGGGCACCAAACCCCGCGGCCGATTCCTCGCCCTCGACCTCCATCAGCTTGCGGAGGTTAAAGTCGCGGCGCAGGGCAGCCTGGTCAACCTTCAGCTTCTTGGTGAGCTGCGCCCGCTCAGCCTCGTCCGAGGTGGCAGCGATCTGGCGGGCCAACTCCCGGATGCCGGTCTTCGTGTCGTCGATCTGCTTGTCCAGCCGGCGAGCATCACGGCCCAACTCCGACAGCTCACCGCCGAGGTCATCAGCGGACTTGCTGGTCTTCCTGCTGGTGTCGCCCAGATCGTCGACGGCGTCCTCGACCGCCTTCGTCTCCCGCGCCGACTCCCGGGCGCCGCGCACATAGCGGGAGTTCTCCAGCTCCAGGTTGACTTTGACGGTGCGGGCCACTGGTCACCGCCTCTCCACACGCCACAGCAACGCCTCGGACTGGGGGTTGTCGTTCTGCGCCTGCGCGATCGCCAAAGCGGTCCGCGCCCGGCACCGCACCGGCGGGGGCACCACGAACCGCCGCCCATCGGACTCGTGCGCGGTGGTGTGCTCGGCGAGGTGCCCACACCCGCACGGGCACAGGCTGTTCCGGTAGCCGGTCAGCGCGGCCATCCACGCCCGGTCCATGTCGGACCACTCCGGCTCCCGCACCGTCACCGACCGCACCAACCGGCCACCCTCGTCGTACTCGTAGGTGGTGGCTTCGGTGGGCTCCCACCCGTCCAACCGGCGCGGTGGTATCCCGAGCCGCTCGGCGGCCTGAATCCGCGCCAGCGTGGCGGGTTCCTCGGCGAGGCGGCGGATCAGAAAGGGAGGTCGATGTCCTTGCGGTTGAGCGCGTAGGCGGTGTTGCACACCCTCGACACCTGCGCGTCGGTGAGCGCACCGTCCTCGCCGAACAGGCCCTCCCAGTCTTCATCGTCCAGGTCGGGAGAGATGAGGCACGTGCGGGCGAGGGCCTGGAAGAACGTGCTGCTGTTGAACCCGAGCCGGTCGCGGGGGTTGACACCTTCGTCGGTGACACGCGGGGGGTGTTCGTCCATCAGCGCCTGGTAGTGGTGCGACGGCAGTGCCCGCAGCGTCAGCGTCAACGTCGAGCCGGTCATCTCCTGCCGCAGCTCCGTCAGCTGCTCGTCGAGGGCCTGCACTGCACCACCCGACCCGGCGAGGGAATCCCCGGCCGCCTCCAGCGCTTTCGCGTGCTCGGCCTGAACCCGCTCGTACTCGGCGACCAGGTCGGCGCGCAGGCACAGCGACACCGTGTCCTCTGGCAACCGTGCGCCCTTGATCAGTTGCTTGACGTCCATGCTTTCTGCTCCAGCCCCTTCAGCCCCGAAGGTGGCACTGGGAGGCGGACCGGGGCTGATGGCCCGCCTCCCAGGTCTGTCGGTCAGGCGACGGTCGCGCGCAACTCCGGCGCGGCGTTGACCTTCGTCGGCACCTCGTACCGGGCCACGGTGTTCGCCTCCGGGGCCAGCTCACGGGTCTGCCCGCAGATCACCGGGAACACCTGCACCTTCTGCGACGCCGCCCAGCCGGTGGTCTCCGTGACGTGACGGCGGATCACGATGTAGCCGGACGCACCCCGCACCAGCGTGTTGTACGCGGTGTCGGTGCCGTCCTGCTTCTTCAGCCGCAGCATCGTGCCGCTGAAGCTGTCCCGGCCGATGGTGAGCGTGTCGAACGTGCTGGCCAGCGACGTGGTGTCCACGTCAGCGGTTTCCGCCTCGAAGCCAACCAGCCCATCGGCGGTGATGACGTTCTGCAGCAGCATGCCGGCGTTCAGCTCGGTGGTCGTCGGCGCGGCCTTGTTGGAGATGGCGGGGACCCAGGCGACCCGGGTGTTGCCGTCAACGGGGATGTCAGCCACAGGTCACTCCTTGGGTGCGTCGGCGCCGCGCTGGCGGCCGGCGGTGGTGGGCTTGGTCCGCACCGGCAGGTCACCGGTGGTGGTCTCTGCGGCCCGCTCAGCGGGCGGCGGGGGTGCTTCGCGGCGCGGCTCAGCGGTCGGGTCCGGCTCCTCGGGCTTCTCCACCGGCTCCCAGCCGCGCGCCTGCCAGAACTCGACGGCGTCCGGGGCGAACTGGGCCGGCTCGGTGCCGCCGGGGTGCTTCATCCACACGAAGTCCACGGCCATCACCCGAGCGGCAGCAGCTGGTAGGTGACCGACGTGGTGCCCGAGAAGGTCACCGTGACCACGTTGGTCGTGAAGTCGACAGCCGCCGGGCTGATGTAGAAACTCTTGGTGGTGGCGTTGGCCACCGACTGCGCGGTCGTCGTCCCCGCGTTCCCGGCCGGCGTGCGCGAAGCGTCAGAGACGGTGACAGTGATCGGCGAACCGCCACCATTCGCCACCAGCAGATACGCACCCCGCGAACCCAGGTCGTTCGCCGAGATCGTGTCCGACGCCGACACCGCACTCGGCGGAGTCAGCGTCCCGGCCGCCGTTGGGCGGACAGCAGTCATCAGCGCCATCGGGCGCCCCCTTCAGTGGTTGGTTCCCGCCCGATCGGCGGATGGGTGATCCTTCGCGAGCAGCCCAGACACGGACCCGTGGGCGACCTGCCAGGTGGCGGAGGGTGCGCACACTGGGGCGATGAGCCGTCATCGCCTGTGGCTGACCCCCGCGACCGTCGTCATCGCGCTCGCCCTCGCCGCCGTCTTCGCAGGCATGTCACTGCGCGGAGCCGGCATCATCCGGGGCTGGTTCGCCGCACCGCCGGTCGCGGCCGGACCGCAGCCGATGTACACCGTGCCCGGCACCATCCGCCTGGCCGCCGGGCAATACGTCACCGACGCGGGCGGCTGCCACGGCACCACCATCAAGCCCGACGCGCAGATCGTCATCACCGACCCCAGCGGCGCAACCCTCGCGTACGTCCCGGTGGGCGACGGGGTACTCACCGGCGGGGTGTGTGAGCTGCCGTTCGAGCTGGCCATGCCGGTCGGCAAAGGCTCCTATGGCATCGACTTCCCAGTGTTCGGGCTGATGCCCTACACCGAGCAGGAGATCGCCGACCTGATCGACCTGACCATCGGCTAGGACGGCACCGACTCCAGCCGGTACAAGTCCACCTGGTCGAACACCGCCGCGCCGGTCGACTCGTCGCGCTCCACCGGGTTCGAACCCTCCGACCGGATCGGAAAACACCGCCGGCCAGCGACGGTCAGCACCGCGTCTAGCAGCACACCCCGGCCCCGCTGAGAGACCGCCCGGGCGGCCGACGCACTACCACCCACCGCGTGGCAGATGGCGTGCAGCACGAACCGCTCCGACGCACCCTGCACCGACCGGGATTCCGTCAACTCCGGCGACTCGGCGTACAGGTAGACCAATAGGTACGGGGCGGTCGTCCCAGCCGGCACGAAGCCGTCCAGCACCACCAACGCCGGTGTGCCTGGTGCCGTCCGCGCCCGGGCCAGGAACGCGTCAGCGTGCGCCTGGATCACCGGTCAGTCCTCCAGTAGGTCGACGGCGAGCTTCTCCAACGCGGCCACGAACCGGGGGGACTCAGCCGCCAAGGCCGGTGCACCGCCCGGGCGGGGCGCGTTGTTCACCGACCCGAACTCGTACAGGTTGCCCAGCGCGCCCTGGCGCTTCGCCTTGTCGGGGCCGATCTCCGCGCTGACCAGCGTCCCGGCCGTACGGATGTCGTAGCCGATCGCGTACGGCAGGGCCGGCGCGTGCGGGCTACCCGACCAGCGGCGACGCCAATCGTTCTTGATGTTCAGCGCCCCCTTGCTGACCACCTTGCGGCCCTCAGGGACCGCGTCGTCGGCGGCCGACTCCAGCGTCACAGCCAGCTCATTCAGGCCCGACGAGGTCACCGTCACCTTCACGACGTGACCTCCTCAACCCCGAACCGGCGGGCCGTCGCGTGCGTCTTGTGCGCCAACTCCCGCACCCGGAACCGGCGCCCCGGCAGATCCGGGTCATGCACCGACGCCGTCACCTCGACCACGTCATCCACCCGGATCCCGACCACGCTCATCGGCACCTGCACCTCCAGGCGCAGCAGCAACACCGTCGCCTCACCAACGTCACGCTGGCCCGCGGACGCCGTCTGCTGCTGAACCCGGCACTTCCCCGCGTACACCTCGGTGGTGTTCGGCGTCGCGTAGCCCGTCTCCGGGTCGTACGTGGTGCCGGCGTCGCGGCGAACCACGCACTGGTCGACCATCAGCCGCTCGATCGCCCGCCGGCCCGACGCGAGCAGGATCTCCACCGACACGTCAGCCCCCCAACGTGATCAGCCCTGCCGACCGGCCGTAGTAGCGGAGCAACCCGTCCCGCAGGTACGGGGCCGCCTCCATCCGCGCCGCCATCGCCTCGTACACCACCGCGTAGTCATCGACTTGCTCGCGCGTCACACCCGTCGGGTTCCCGTACACCGCCCCCGCTAACGCAACGACCGCCTGCCGGGCCCGCTGCAGCTCCTGCGCGTCGGCCTCATAGCCGTGCGTGTACTCCACCGTGATCTCCGACGGTGCGCGCACGCCCGCCGTCTCCCACGACGCCGCAGTCTGCCACCCCGCCGACCGCCACAGCCGATACCCGCGCACGCTGTAGTCGGCGCCCGCCACCAGTGCGGTGCCATCCAGCGTCACCGACTCCACGGACACCACCGGGAGCTGCGGCAGCCACAACCAGCAGCCCAGACTCGGCTCCAACGTCACCGTCGATTCCGCCCTGACGATCCGCTGCCCAGCCACCTCCTGCACCACCGCGGTAGCGCACTCGATCAGCAGCGTCGCCGCCGGCACGTGCAGATCGGCCTCGTCGATGTGCAGCAGGGCGGCGAGGTCCGCCGGCGTTGCCAACTGGTCCGCCACCGGACCTCACCACCCCTCTGCTCAGGACTTGTCGGAACCGGCCCGCGACGCGCGGGTGCTCTTCGTCGGGCGGGTGTTGCCGTCCGAGGCGACTTGCCGGAAACCGGGCTCGCCGGCGACCGGGTCCGAGCCGGGAACCCGGCCACCACCCGGCTGGTCGGCGAACTGCTGCTCGAAGTCGTTGGTGCGCGACACCCCAACCGTGTCGAGGGTCGTCACCTGGTCCGAGCTGCGCCGGTCCCCGCCGCCGAAACCCGACGCCTTGCCCTGCATCCGGTCCGCCAGTTCCTTCGACGCGGACACCTTCGTGCCGGACGGCAGCGTGAACGCCACCGCCTCCTCGCTGCTCTTCTTGTCCGCCATCACAGCCCCTCTCAGGCCACGTTCTCGGTGAGCTTGACGAAGCTCGCGGTGTCGTTGACCAGCCAGCCGTACTCGGCCTCCGCCCGGATCGCCACCAGGTTGTTCTCCCAGAGGCTGGTCAGGGCGCCGTTGATGGTGACGGTCGCCTCGGTCGACACGTCGTAGGAGATGCCCCCGACGACGCCCCACGCGGCCTGCGTCCAGTCGCCGGCGTAGCCGTAGATGTCGGCCGTGGTGTTGAAGTACAGGCCCTCGCCCATGAACGATGGCCGGTTCAGCAGCCGGCCCGGGCGGGCCACCGCCTGGCTGGTCTCGTCGGTGGGCAGGTCCACGTACAGCGGACGGCCCGTCGAGTCGACCGCACCGAGGATCGTCGGTTCCACCCGGTCGTCCAGCGCCCACCCGGTGAGCTTCTTCCCGTCGTTGACCAGCAGGGTCAGCGCCGCCACCAGGTCGCCGTGCACGCCACCGGAGGCCTGCGCGGTCGAGCCCAGCTCAACGGCCTTGGTGGTCTGGTCGAGGAAGGTGGAGAACGGGCCGGCGCCCGCGGTGCCGTCCGGGCCCGCGTCGTGCGCAGTGGCGTTGTCGAACGCGATCGCGAACGCCTCCGCGATCTGCTCACGCAGCAGGTTCATGTAGTTGCCCGGGTTCGCCCGGACCACCTCGGCGGAGACCACCGCGATCGCGGCGAGCTTCTTTGGGGTGATGGTCTTCAGCGCCATCGAGCCGGAGCTCGCGGGCTTCTGCCCGGCCTCCGACACCCACCCGGCCGACATGCGGCCGGTGACGACGGGGATCTCCTGGCCGTTGGCGCCGAGGGGCACCTGCCGGGCGAGACGCTGGATAACGGACATGCGGGCGGCGCGCTCGAAGATGGCGGCCGACCGCTCCGGGGTCAGGAACCCCGAGAAGTTGCTGGTCTGGGTTGCGGCGGTGATCGCCACGGTTTCCTCCTACGGGAGCGGCATCACGAGATGCCGAGCTTGGATTTGAGGTCGTCGAGCAGCGGGTCACCGTTGAGCGCCGTGGTGCTGCTGGAGCCCTGCGACAGGTCCGGCCGCGGCCCAGGCTTGCGGGTTGGCTCCTCGGGCGGCGCGGGCGCGAGCCGGGCGACGGCCTTGTCGATCGCCGTGGTGTCGACGTCGCCGTCCTCGGTGAGGAACTTCGCCAGGTTCAGGTCGTCGAGGACTTCGGCGCCGATGCGACCACCGGACCGTGCGGCGAACTCCGCGCGCACCAGCCGCTGACCAACCTCGGCCAGGGCGGCACTGCGGCCACGCTGCTCCGCCTCGGCGGCGATCTTCTCGGCCTCCGACATCTGCGACGCACGGAGCTGCTCCAGCTCCCTCGCGGCGGCAGAGTTGGCCTTGGCCCGCTCTTCCTGCTTGCGCGACTGCGTCTTCCACTTCTCGGCCTCGGCCTGCCAGTCGACGGACTCCGTTGCGGTGGCCGTCTCAGCAGAGGTGGATTCGGTCGCGGTGCTGCTCTCCGACATGTGGTGCACTCCCGTTTCGGGTACGCCGTCCCGTTGCGGGACGGATGGTTTAAGCGATGAAGCCGTACCGCCTGAGCAGGCGGATCGCCTCGTCTCGGTCGCCACCGGCGATCTGGTAGATGGACTCCGGCATCAGCCGCACGCCGCGGGCCGATCGGTAGCGCCGGCCCTCACGCTTCACGCCCGTCTCGCGGGCACCCAGCCGGCGGCCGGCGACACCTCGGGTGGTGACGCCCTCGGTGGTGATGAACAAGTCGTGACCGAACACGTCGGTCGGCTCCAGCCGGCCCCGCGATCGGCCGCCGCGCAGTATCCGCACCTCGTCAGCGGTCAACCTGGCGCCGGCCGGTGCCAGGCCACGGGCACCGCGGCGAGCGTTCACCACCTGGCTCATGTCGGCGCCGTCGCGGATCGCCCGCGCCCCGGCCTGGGTGAACACCCGGTCCTGCTCGGCCTCCGACAGACTGTCGAAGTACAGGCGAGGGTCCGTTGCCAACTCCTCCGAGGTGTCCTCCGCCGCGGGGATGTGCCGACAGTCGCACCGGGGGTGCCGCTCGAACCCGGCATTCCACCGGTACCACTTCCCGGCCAGCACCACGCACCGCGAACACGACGGCGGCGACAGCAACCGCACATACCCGCCGACCTGCCGACGCGCGACCACGGCCACCCCATCGGCAACGCGCCCCGCGTCCGCCACCTGGGTCCGCACGATCAGGTCCAGCGCGAGTCGCCCAGCTGCCATCGACCGCGCCTCGGTCGCGCCCTGCTTCACCCCGGCCAGCGCGGTGATGGCCGGCTGGTAGAGCAGCGCCGCCAGGTCCCGTCCGTCCGACGCCACCCCCGCAAACGCATCCACCCGGATCCGACCCTCAGCCTCCGGGTCGATGTCCTGCGCCTCGAGCACGTCGTCCAGGTAGGCGCTCGACGACGCCGCCGCTACCGCCTGAGCGGTCGACACCACCTGCAACGCCGCGGGCACACTCGCCGCCCACGACGCACCGATCGCCTGCCGGTCCACCCGAGCCCACAGCCGGGCCACCTCACGGGCCGTCATGCGGGCCAAGGACACCTGCCGGCGGTAGTGGGCCAGCGCCAACTCGACGACGCCCACTGGTTACGCCTGCTGGCCGACCAGACGCGAAACCGCGCCCACCGGGTCCAGTTCCTCCTGCCGGCGGAACTGCTCCCGCAGCCGCTCCTGCCTGGCCGGGCTGTACTTCAGGTCATCCCACGCGCCCTCACGCGGCAGGATCCCCGCCTGCGCCAGCTTCACCACCGCGTCGGCCTGCTGCGCCCGCGTCGGCGTCGCCGGATCACGCCACAGAGTTTGAAGCCGGCGCGCCTCGACGGACTCCTCACCGGTAGCGACGTACAGCACCAGGCGCATCGCCTGCTCCCACGCACCCGACCACGCCGTCTGCTTCCGCTCGCACCGCTTCACCAGCCGCGCCTCCCGCGAACGAATCGCATCCGCACTCGCGGCGTCATCGGCGGCCAACCCGAAGTAGTTCGGCGGCAGCGCCGACACCCCGCTGGCCAACCGCGCGTAATGGTCGACCGTCTCCGTCAGGTTCCTCAGCTCCGCCGCCGGCAACTGACCGACCTTCGCCTCCTCGTTGGCCAGAGTCCACACGGAGTTGAAGTACGCCTCCCACTTCGTCAACGGCTGCCCATGCTGGTCGACGAAGTCCCCCGCCGCAGCCCCGAGCACGAAACGCTGCGGCACCACATGCGTCTCCTGCGCCACCTGCAAGTTCGTCAGCGAACGCGCCGCTGCGTCCGTCAACGGGATGACGTCCTTCATCTCCGACACCCCACCGCGGTTCGACGCCCGCGCCCGGTTGACCACCGGAACCACCGGCACCACACCCATGCGGTGGTCGTCCCGGTCCACGTCCACCCAGCGGCCCGCCGAGCCGTCCCACGACAGCCAAACGGTGGCGTCCGGGTGGTACAGGGTGCCCCGCTGGGGGCGGCCGTTCTGCACGTCGTACAGACGCAATGCCGCAGCGACCTGCCGCCGGCGGGCGTCCATCTCGTGCACTAGCTCGAACGGCGACTCCACCGTCACCAGCGGCGTCGCCTCATCGTCCTCGTTCGCGCCGACGCACACGTACGAACGGCCGTAGATCAGCGCGTCGAGGTGGGCGAGCTGGGACTCCTCGTCGAGGTTGTTGTCCTGCCAGATCCGCCATAGATCCTCGTCGGCCTCATCCACGCCCGGGAACCGGAAGCCCTCGATGTCGAGGCGTTCCTCCACCCCGTCGGCGGCCATCCGCGGCCAGTTCACGACCGTCAAGAACTGCTGCAACGACGGAGGCACGGCCAGGCCGAGCTGCCGCAGCCGCTGCTCACCCTCGTAGTAGGCGTGCGCCGACTTCAACGCGGTCTGCGCGTCCATCAGCTTCTGGTCGAGGCGAGCGACCGCGGCGATCTCGTCAGTGGACAGAGCCACGGCCACCTCCTCTCATCGGAACACGACCACCCTGCGGTCGACAGGCTTGCCCCAGCCGGCCACCCGGGCGTCCGCCGCAGCCTCGTGGGCGAGGATCGACGCCATCGCCGCATCGATCTTCTGATGCTCGTTCGGCTTCCCCAGTACGTACTTCTGGCCGGGCTTGGCCACCTTGCGGGCGTTCGCCACATGCACCGACGTGATCTGGCACCCGTCGTGGGTGATCGCCCCCGTGACCAGGTCGGTCTCCGTGCGGCGGATCGCCTCGTACATCTGCGTCACCCGGTTCGTGCGCCACTGAATGACCCGCTTCTCCCCATACATCAGGGCGAAGTTGTCGATCTCGGATTCCCAGTCCTCCGGGTCCCAGTACGACCGCTCCACGTCCAGCGTGCTGAACAGCTCATCGACGGCCGCGCGGACCTCGCCTCGGGGGATCTCTCCGCCCCACTGCGCCGGATCCCAGATCGTCGGCCGCCGGTCCGGCCCATACCTGGGAGTGAACTGGAACCCGTCGAGCGTCTCCGCCCGGATCACCGTCCAGTCGTTGTTCAGCGACCCATCGAACCCGAGGCAGACCTGCCGTTTCACGCCGGCACCGCCAGCGAATCCCAGAGGCCCTCACGCAGCCACGAGCCCTGCCCGTAGACCAGCTTGTTGCCGAAGAACCGTTCCGCCTGCGCCGGATCCCGCTCCAGCATGTCCGCCGCCTCGGCCTCGATGCTGTCCAGGTCGACGTGGCCGCCGTTCTCCTTCAATGCCTCCCCGTACACGTACCGGTGGATGCGCCGCCGCTCCTGCTTGTTGCGGTACGACAGGTTCGCTGGTGGCTGCCGGAACTGCCGGTACACGTCCTGGGCCTGCGACTCGAACTGCAACTGGGCGACCGACTGCTCCGCCGGGTCCCACGCGTTCGTCGTCAGCGACGCCCGACCGCCCATACCGGCTAGGCCGCGGTACTGGGTGTCAGCGACGTGCAGCATCCGGTTGGCCTTCGTCCACAGCCCGACCTCGTCCTGCGGCACGAACGTCACCCGCTGGCCCAGCCGTGACTGCGCCGAGCTGGTCACGGTGTCGATCCGGCCACCGCCCGGCAGGCGGATGAACTCCTCACCCGTCTTCGGGATCAGGTCCGCCAGCGGCCCCAGGTCGATCATCGGCCGCAGCGCACCGTAGATGTTGTCCGTCTGCTCCTCAGACAGCGCGGTGATCTGGATCAGCGGCGTCGGCCACGGCATGCCCATCGGCTCACCCGGCTCGTACGCGTACTCCCAGCCACACCCGCAGCCGTGCTCCGCGCACACGTACCCGTCGTCCCGGCCAGCCCACCCACCGAACAAGGCCGGCCCCGCACCCTCAAGGCAGATGTGCGCCGCCGACAGCGGGCCCTTGCCCTTCTTCTGCGGATCCACCAGCACGCCGCGCCGATACACGAACGCCGGTCCGAGGATCGGGTCGAAGGGCTGCCAGCGGGCGTCACCGCGAACCAAGTAGAACGCGGCGAGGTAGTCGAACTGGAAGTCGTACAGGTTGAAAGGGCGACCGCGGCGGAAGCCGTCGGGAATGACGCAGTGCCGGGGGATCCAGTCGAGCGCTACCGCCAGAGGCTGCGGACTACGCGCCGCCACCGGTGACCGCCTTCAGGCGCTCCCGAGCCGACGGCGCCGACGGAACGGCCTCAGCCTGCTTGTCGGCCCGCTTCGCCGCCACCTGATCGGTGGCGATCTTCCAGCCGTTCTCCTTCAACCCAGCCGGAGTCAAACCGATCTGATCCGCGAGACGCACCACCACGTTGCCCAGAGCCGCGCCAGCCTCCGGATCCTCCATCCGCACCGACCAGCGCACCCACAACGCCACCGTGCGATGCCGCCACGCCTGCATCGACCAGGCCGCGGCCTGCGGGGTCCGCCACGCCTGCTGCCACACCTCGCCCTCACGGGCGGAGGCGTCCGGCAGCGGAAAGGCAGGGACGTCACCCTGGTAGCCCTCCGACGGCAACGCCGTCAGCGAGAAGCCCACCTTCGCCGACTTCAGCGAATTCTCATCCGGCTGCGGACCGGACCGGTTGCGTGCACCTCCACGGGGCATGCCGATCATCTCCTTGCCACGTTTCGCGGCTACACCCGCCGTCACGTTGCGTCACGGCCGGGACGTCTGAACCCTCCGGACCAGCGAGCCACCTCCCCGGCGGTCCTGTGAGCTGCGGCTTTGGGGGTCACCCCCCACCCTTTGGTGACTCAGCGTCACGTCGCCACCCTCGGTTGCACGGGGCGTGCTCAGGTCCGCGCCAGGTGGTGCGGTCGTCGGTGTGCCCGAGGTCCCAGGCCTGGCCAGGCATGATGCGGCGGGTGCCCATGACGCAGGTGGGTGCAGCGCAGTCCACCTCGCCGCGTTCTACGTTGGGTCGCCAGCGTGCGCGCTCTCGCTCGTGCGCCTTGTCGTACCCGCGTTGCTGTCTGCTGCCTCGCGCCTGGTCTGCCTCACGTCTGTGCTGGTCGCAGCGACCGCTGTTGGTGAGGACGGGGCATCCAGGTTGGGAGCAGACTCGCATCGCTCGGGGCATCGCTGGCCTCCGCGAGTTGGGGCGGTGCGGGCAGGCTGTCCGCCACAGTCAGCCTGCCCGCTTCTCCCGCCCCCGGGTACGACGAAGCCCCGCTGTCCGGGGAGGTGGACGCGGGGCTTCGAAGACAGTTCTGTCGCTGGCATTCATCGTAGGTCACGCCAACGAAACGTCAAGCTGGCGCGCTGGTCAGCCGCCCGTGGAGTCCGCAGCGGGCATCCAGTCCCTTCGTGAACCGGGCTCCCGCGCCCTCTCCGAGCATGGACACGTCAAGGACGGGGCAGATGCACGCGGCCTTGCGGATCAGCTCAGCGCAGTGGTCGGCGACGCGGGCAGCCAGCTCCATCTGCTCGGGGCTCAGCACGGTGGCCATGCCGTCGCGGTACGCCTCGATGCTGGCAACGGAAGCGAAGATCAGCCGACGCCGCTCATCCAACTCGTGCGCTTCGGTGTCGTGGATAGCGTCACGGACGGCTCTGTCTTCAGCCTTCGAGAAGGCGTACTGGCAGCAGGCTGGAGGCTCGGTGAGTGCGCTTGGCTGGCCATGCCAGTGCGTCAGGTCGTTCATGCTGCCACCTTCCGGTTGGTGTGGGCCTGCACGTATTCGCCGAGCTTGTACAGCGATCCGTCGTCGGATCCCCAGGTGGCTTGGCAGGCGCGGCAGTGGGCGGCTTGGGTGTGGAGGTTGATCCGCAGTTTGCCGACGGTCTGGCAGGCAGGGCAGGGGACGTGGGGTTGGTACAGGGGTGTGGTCCAGCCGGTGGCGACGGATGCCCACCGGTGCCAGGTGCGCAGTTCGACGGTGAGGAGGGTGAGGTCGTCGCCGTCGAGTGTGGGTGCGGCGCCGACCAGCGCCCGGATGTTGCCTTCGACGGTGTCCCGCGGGGTGAGGCCGAGGGACCAGCACCAGTGGTGGACGTGGGTGCAGATGGCGGCGTGGGTGCTGAGAGCTTCCAGGGCGAGCGGTGGGCGGCTTTGGGGTACCGACCTAGGGCCGGGCTCTGTTCGGCCGGCAGCGGGCTCTACAGCGGCTTGGTGGAGTTGGGCGAGTAGTCCGGGCTGGATGGTGCGGTGCTCGCGGTACTTCTTGTTGCGGTTGTCATCCCAGTAGGGGACGCGTTCGGTGTGTTGGCCGGTGTCGCAGAGTGCGGCGGCGAGGCCGGTGATGGTGGTGATGGTGGCGTCGCGGTCCACGGTGGTCCCCCCTTGTAGGCTGGCCGGTGCAGTTGCGGCGCCCGTTGGGGTGCTGGTGGTGGCCTCCTGGGTTTGCGGATCCCTGGGAGGCCACCGGCGTCTACGGGGTCTGCGTCTGGACCCTCCGGTCGTGGGCGAGGATCGACTCCGGGGTCCAGCCGTTGATCCGCAGCTTCGGGGCCGCCTCGCGGGCCAGTCGGATGGCGGTCGCCTCGTCGAAGCGGTGCGCGGCCTTCCACTCGTCGGTGCGGTCCGACGGGATGGGCTCGAAGTCCCACGTCCCGTCAGCACCCAGGCAGAGCTTGCCGCGAAGCACAGCCCACTTGCCGGAACCCCGGTCGGCCACGGTGATGCTGAACATGCCAGCGTCGAAGTGGTCTTCGGGTAGGGCGCAGACCGTGTACTCGGTGGTGCGGACGGTGGCTTCCATGGCGGTTGGTCCTTCCGTTGGGCCGCTCAGCGCGGCGCGGTGGTGTCGTCGGTCAGGTGACGGGCTACAAGCCGGCCGCGCGGGCGATGGCCACGGCGAACGTGGATGCCTTCATGCCGACACCGAAGTGGACGCCGGCCTCCTGGCTGATCAGTGCGCTCACGGCCTCAGGCGCGACGTTCGGCACCGGCACGCCGGGGCGGATCTCATCCCAGGCGGCGAGCAGCTTGTCCTCGGCCAGGCGCGACCAGTGAGCCCGGCGTTGCACCCAGGCGAGCATCTCGGCCGGGTCGTCCCAGTCGGGGGCGTCGCGGTGGCAGGTCCGGCAGAGCAGCACGATGTTCGAGGGGTCGTTGCTGCCGCCGAGCGAGTGGGGCTTGAGGTGTGCGCGGTCGAGCTTGGCGCGCAACGCCCATGACGCCTTGAGGGTGACCGTGTCGGATGCCTCGCAGCCGTCGGGGTACCAGCGGCAGGCGAAGCAGGCCGGCTCGCCGATGTCCAGCACGAACGGCCGGGCGTCGGGTGCCTGGTGCTCCGCCCACCAGAGGGCGATCTCGTAGTGGCTGGGCATGGCCGCTCGTGTTGCCATCAGGCTTCCTTCCGCTTGGCACGGGATCGACGACGGGGGGCGTCAGGCAGGTCGACGCGCTTGGCCTGGCTGGCAGGACGGACGTAGCCGGCAGCGGACTGGACGGAGGAGACACGCCAGTGCGAGCCGCCCCTCACGGTCGGCACCCCGTCGGCGTTGAGCCGATCGGCGATCTGTTGCCAGGTCTTGCCGTCGAGGCGGAGGTCGCTGATAAGTCGCGCGACCTCAGGCATCGTGTCGCGGACGCCGGGGCGGCCCATCCGCTTGCCTTGCGAGCGGCGGACCGCTGCGGCTTGCCGAGTCCGCTCGGCGATGCGCTCTCGTTCCCACTCGCCGACGGACGCCATGATCCGTGCGACCAACCGGCCGGTCTCGGTGGAGGTGTCGAGGCCGAGGTCGAGTGCGATAAGGCCGAGGTCGTTGCGCTTGCCCCAGTCGAGCAGGTCGGACAGGCCGACGAGTGAGCGGGTGAGCCGGTCGAGCTTGGCGACGATGAGTGAGTCGGCCTCGCGAACCATGGAGAGTGCTTCGCGGATGCCGGGCCGATTGAGGTCTTTGCCGGATGCGCCTTCATCGCGGGTGATGGCGATGAGGTCCCAGTTGTTGCGCTCCACAGCGGCCCGTATGGCGTCCTCCTGGGCCGTGAGGCCGTAGCCGGACGCTGCCTGCTCCTGGGTGGATACCCGCACGTAGCCGATGACGCGTAGACGGTCTGACATGGACATACTTTACCGCAACTGGTCAGTTGCGGTATTGAGCCGCAGCGGAGGTGGCCCGAAGCGGGTGCCAGAACTCGGGCCACAACCCCTGCCTCTCGACTCATGGATTGGTCACGCTCGGTTGGTGTGCCTGAGGGTTGGAAGTGGCACAGCCCCTGAGGTGGGTGTCGCGGGTGGTGGGTGCCCGGTCGACCGGGGGCAGGTCAGTCACGGCTGGCTCCGCAGCTTCTGGTGGATCGACTGCTGGAAGGCGGCCTGCCGGGTGCGGCCTTGGATCAGCGCCTGCTCGTCTAGCTCCAGCACATCGCGCATTACCTCGGTGTCCCCGCCAACGGTCACCTCGACGGCCAGACGGCCGCGCAGCAGACCACGCAGCAGATCCCGCAGGCCCACCCGGACGGTGTGCCGGACGAACGGGTCGGCGATCCGCAACCGGAACGCCACGGCCTGGCCGTCAATCGTTGAGGTGACCCAGTAGCGCGGGCCCGTCTGCCGCGAGTCGTATGTGGCGCGCACCGACGGGCGAAGGTCCGTCATGTCGATCTCTCCTTCTGGTCCTTGGGAATGTCAGTTATCGCGATGCAGGTACCGATGTCTGGGAGTTATCCGGGTTGCTCAGTTGTCGACGGCGGGCTCGGGAAGCTCGATCCGGGCGGTCACGATCAGCCGCGCGCCCTCGGGCAGGTCGCTGGCGATGGCCTTGAAGCCGGGCCCACTGATCAGCCCGCTGCCGGACGCCGCGCCCTCGGCCCGCCAGGAGAGGCCCGGCGGCCCGGCTCCGTAGTCGACCTTCACGGCGGTGAGGGTGGTGGTGCGCTCCGGGTTCGCGGGCGACAGCACCGCGTCTTCGTCGCTGTGCCGGAAACAGCGCCAGGGGCATCGCTGGTGGTATCGCTCAGCGTCGGCGCGCTCCCGCTGCGAGTCGTACTCGTAGTGGGCGACTTCCCGGCAGCTGGGCTTGGCGCATCGAACCGTGGCGGTCACTCGTCGGCGGGCCATGTCGTCTCTCCTTGATCAATCGATGCCATCTGAACGCTGCTTCTGGGGCTACGGCCGGTCATGCGGCGGCGAGGTCGAGGGCGAGCTGCCCAGTCGGGACCGCGGCGAGCAGGAAGCCGCCGATCCACCGGGAGTACGCGGGCGGGATGGCCTCGGACAGGCCGGCGATGGTCATCCAGTCGATGCCCATGGCCCGCTCGCCGTCGGCCTTCGGGAGGTTGGTCCCCCAGTGCGGGGTGCGGCGCCGCAGCCGGGCCTTCCCGCCGTAGACGCCGATGACCGGGCGGTCGCCGTGGCGGCAGGGCGGCTGCGGCAGGGCGACGTTGGACTCGAACAGGCGGTGGCGGCGCAGCTCGTACTCGTCGGTGCCGAGATCGAACATCGACCCGCACAGGGTGACCGGGTTGACCAGCGGCGCGCCTTCGACGTTCTCGATGACCCACGGCTTGCCGAGCTGCACGAGCAGCGCCCGGGTCTGCGGGATGAAGTCGGCGTAGGTGTGCGGGTTGGACCGGCCGAGCGCGCTGTGGGCCTGGCAGGGCGGGCTGGCGTGGATGGCGTCGAACTCGTGGCCGTGGGCGGCGAGGTATTCGACGGCGTCGCCCTGCACGAACTCGTACGGGTAGCGCGGCTGGGGCTTGATGTCGACTCCGACGACGTCGAAGCCGGCGTCTGCGTAGCCGCGGGCCGCGCCGCCTTCTTTACAGAACAGGTCGAGCAGGCGGGGCTTGATCACGACGCCTCCTGTGCGGGCAGGTTGATGGTGTGGACGCCGGCGGGGTGGACGGCCTGATACGGCACCACCGTCGGCGCGGGCTCGGTGCCGTAGCCGGCGGCGCGCAGCAGGGTGACGGCGTCGGCGAGCAACATCCGAACGGGGAAGGTCACCGCGACGCCGGGCAGGCTCCCGGTCAGCAGCGCGGTGACGTGCCAGGCGGGCATGTACGCCCACCACCGGGCGGCGTTGCCCGGACCGACCCCGGCGCGCTGCACGACGAGCAGCCCGAAGTCCGCGTCTGCGTTGACCGTCTCGGTGGCGAGTTCGGCCATCCAGCGGGTGATGGTCAGGTCGGAGGCGGTGCGGGCCGCGTCGCCGCCCTTCACCTCCCAGCACACACCGGGGGTGCCGGTGATGTCCCCGGCGTCGAGGGCACCCCGGAGGCTGCGCCGCTCGGCGTGCGGGAAGCCCGCAGTGTGGAGGTACTTCACCGTGGCGGACTCGGCGGCGGTGCCGATGTCGCGGGGGCGGCGCTTCACGACTGCACCTCCGGCCACTTGAC
Organism: Micromonospora sp. NBRC 107095; assembly: GCF_030269705.1. NCBI lineage: Bacteria > Bacillati > Actinomycetota > Actinomycetes > Micromonosporales > Micromonosporaceae > Micromonospora > Micromonospora sp. NBRC 107095. Next base: position 11,408 of record NZ_BSTU01000010.1, on the reverse strand, counting down.
GGTGACGTCGGCGGTGTTGATCAGCTCTTGGATGGCCTTGGCGTCCTCGACGGTCCAGGGCTCACCAGACAGCTCCAGGTGCGCGAGGATCGACAGCCGCTCGCCGTGACGGGCGGCGTCGCGCATCAGGTCTGTGGCGTGGTCGCGGTGCTGCTGGGGGGTCACGGCTTCACCTCGGCGGGGGTCTTGGTCCAGCGGCAGGCCGGCTCGGTGGGGGTGGTGTCGGTCTTGCCGCGCCAGTAGGTGGGTGAGCCGGGGCAGAGCTGGCAGGAGTTGACGTGTCCGGCGGGTCCGGGGTGGCCGGGCATGTCGCACTGCGGCTCGACGGGCGGGTTCGGCTGGGTCATGGCGTGGGCTCCTGTCGGCGGGTGAGTAGTGGGTTGGTGGTGTGGGCGCGGCCGAGTCGGTGGATCGCGGCACGGCGCACCTCATCGGATGCGGGCAGCGGCGCCGGAGGACGAAGACGCTCGCACTCGGCCCGGGTCGCCGGTGACAGGTCGGTGAGGATCCGCTGCCAGGTCGTCTCGTCGACGGATGCGGCGACCTCGGCCCAGGTGGTCAGCACCGGGTCTGGTGCGGCGGCGATGGACTGCTGGTCGTGGGCTTTGTTCTCGGCGGCGATGCGGAGGTTGTCTTCGGTAGTGGGGACGAAGTCGCCGCGGTCGGCTGCGAGGCGTCGGGCGATGCGGGCGCTGAGTTCGCTCATCGGGGACCTCCGTGGCGTGTGTGGTTCTCGGGTTGCATGCATCGGGTGCAGTAGCCGCGTCCGCTGTCCTCGTACGGGTGGGTGGTGGTTGCGGCGGCTTTGGGTGCCGGGCGGTGTTTGGCGATGTCGCCGGTGGCGATGAGGCTGTCGACGTAGCGGCTGGGTGCCCGGACGGACGGGTCGGCGACGAAGCGGTCCCAGATGGTTCGGGCGTCGGTGTCGCTGATGCCGAGTGCGTCGGCGATGCGCGTGACGGGGGGCGGGGAGGAAGAGGAAGTCCTCTTCTTCTTCAGTTCGGGGGTCGTGTGCGACCCCCCGTGACCCTCACGAGAGGTCGTGTGCGCCCCCCCGTGTCCGTTTGGACCGTTCTGCGAGGGGACGTGTGCGACCCCCCGTTCCGATTCACGGGGGGTCGCCTGCGACCCGTCGTCACCCGTACGGGGGGTCGCCTGCGCCCCCTCGTTCTCGTCTCCACGGGGGGTCGTGTGCGACCCCCCGTCGTCCGGACGGGGCCCACGGCTGCGCTCCATCGCGAGGTCGTAAACCGTCGGTCGCCGGTCGCTGCGGATGTACTTGGCGAGGCTCTGGTCGCCCTCACGGATCAGCCCGAGCTTCTCCAGGGCGTCGACGTCCCGGCGAGCGTTGCGGTTGTTCTTCCGCGTCCGCCAGGCGATCTCCGGCTGCCCGAGGAATGCCCCCGTCCCGTCCGGCGCCGCCGTCTCGGCCAGCGCCAGAAGCGGGCTCACCAGATGCGACGGGAGGTCCGGTGCGTCCTCCAGCACCCAGCGGATGGCTTCCCAGCTCACGTGCGACTCCTGTCAGTGGTGGGACGGCTCAGAGGACGCACATGTCGACGAACCGCGACACGTGCAGCTGCGCGGCGGCGGTGATGGTGTCCTGCGGCCCGGACCGGTTCTTCGCCACGATCAGGTCCACCTCGCCGGCCCGCGCCGACTCCTTGTCGTAGTAGTCGTCGCGGTGCACGAAGATCACGAGGTCGGCGTCCTGTTCCAGCGCGCCTGACTCGCGAAGGTCGGCCAGCATCGGCCTCTTGTCCTGCCGCTTCTCGTTGTCGCGGTTGAGCTGGGCGACGGCGATGACCGGGACCTGGAGTTCCTTGGCGAGCAGCTTCATGCCGCGGCTGATCTCGGCGACTTCCTGCTGCCGGCTTTCCGACTTGCGGGCCGGGGTCATCAGCTGCAGGTAGTCGACGACGATCAGCGACAGGCCCTTGCGCTGGGCGAGCCGGCGGGCGCGGGCGCGGATCTCGGTCATGTTCACCGACGGCGTCGGGTCGATGTGCAGCGGCGCGGCGGCGAGTTCCGTCTCGGCTTCGGCGAGGCGCCGCCAGTCGAGGTCGCTGAGGTGCTTGGCGTCGCGCAGGGCGTGCAGCGGGATCAGCGTCTCAGCGGACAGGATCCGCTGGATGAGTTCGTCTTCCCCCATCTCCAGGGCGAAGAACGCGACGGGCTTCCCGGCGCGGATGGCGATGTTGCGGGCGACGTCGACGCCGAAGACGCTCTTGCCCATGCCGGGCCGCCCGGCGACGACGACGAGTTGCCCGGGGCGCAGGCCGCCGGTGAGCCGGTCGAGGTCGACGAGCCCGGTGGGGAGGCCGATCACGGAGTCGGGGTTCGCCGCAGCGGCGGAGATGGCCTCCAGGGTGGGGCCGATGAGCGCGGACAGCGGGGTCAGTTCCCCGGAGTCGTGGCGGGTGGTGGCGTCGTAGAAGCTCTGCCCCGCCTGGTCGACGGCCTCGGTGTACTCGACGCCGGGGTTGAGGGCGAGGCTGACCATCTTGGTGCCGACCTCGGCGAGGCGGCGGCGCCCGGCGTCGTTGCGGATGCGCTTGGCGTGCCAGCCGGCGTTCGCGACGGTGGGGACGGCCTCGATGCACTCGAACAGGTACGGTGCGCCGCCGACGCGCTGGAGGTCGCCGGTGGTGAGCAGCTTCGCGGCGACCGCCGCGGCGTCGGTGGGTTCGCCCTTGACGTACAGGTCGGTGATGGCGCGGTGGATGGTGCCGTGGGCGGGCCGGTAGTACTCGTCGGCGGTGACGAGTTCGATGACGTCGGCGATGGCGTCGCGGGCGAGCATCATGGCGCCGAGGACGATCCGCTCGGCGGCGGTGTCCTGGGGTGGGGTGCGGCGCAGGTCGTGGTCTTCGGTGGTGATCGTCATCAGGTCCCCCCTGGGTTGTGGTGGTCGTGTGGTTGGCGCCCCGTCGCGCGCTCGATGCGCGGTGCCGGCCTCATCCGGGCGGGGCTGGTGGTGCTGGGTCACCAGGGGGCGTCTTCGGGGGCAGCGCTGCGGTCGGTCTGCCCGCCGCTGCCCCTGCCGGCCTTGTCGACCTTCGCGGTGGCGTAGCGCAGGCTCGGGCCGATCTCGTCGACCTCCAGCTCGATGACCGTGCGGCGCTGCCCGTCCTTCTCGTACGACCGCTGCCGCAGCCGGCCGACGACGACGACCCGGGCGCCGCGGGTGAGGGACTCGGCGACGTGCTCGGCGGCGTCGCGCCAGATCGAGCAGTTCAGGAACAGCGGCTCGCCGTCCTTCCACTCGCCGGACTGCTTGTCGAAGGTGCGGGGGGTGGAGGCGACGCTGAACTTGGCGACGGCGTGACCGCCGGTGGTGAAGCGCAGTTCCGGATCTCCCGTGAGGTTGCCGATGACGGTGATGACGGTTTCGTTGCTCATGCGGGCTGCTCCTGGCGGGTGAGGGCGTCGATGGCGGTGGACGCCTCGGCGGCGGTGAGTTCACTGGTGGTGGTGATGTCGCGCTTGATGGCGGCGCTGATGAAGGCCAGCCCGCTGGCCCGGTCGTGGCCGGCGTCGCGGAGGGAGGCGTGGAGCTTGCTTTGCTGGGCGCTGTTGATGCCGCCGGTCTTCTCCCCGGGCAGGGGCGGCTGGGTAGCAGCCGGACGCTGGGCGCGTTGCGCGGTCGCCTGACCGGTCGGTGCCGGCTGGGGGCGTTGCTGCCGCTGGGCGGTGCGATGCCCGGCGGCACCGTGCCCGTCGTCGTCCTCGTCCTCGGCGGCGATGCCGGTGATGGCCAGCAGCACGTACCGGCGGGCGTAGGTGATCGCCGAGCCCATCTGCATCGGGTTGTCGGCCAGCTTCAGCGGGTACCGGCCGGTCTTCGCCGTCTTCGACTCGACGTGCATCAGCTCGTAGGCGAGAACGAACTTGCCTTCGTCGTCGAGGGTCGGGGTGCACGTGTAGATGACGCCGAGTTTGTTGAGGCGGGACAGCACCTGCTCGTTGACCTGTACGAGGTCGGCGTACTTGGTCTTCTGGTTGCCGACCTGGCCGCGCTTGTCCTTGACGAGGACGGGCGGGTCGGCCTGGAGTTCGAGCAGGACTTCGGAGATGGTGGCGGCCATCAGAACGCCACCGCCTCAGCCTCGTCGACCTTGGCGAGCGCGTACCGGGAGGCGGTCGGCGGCTCGATCGGCTCGCCGATCAGGTCCCGGTCGGTCTGGACGAACTTTCCGACCTGCTGGGCGTACAGGAACGCCCGGTGCTGCTCCGGGCCGGCCACCACCGGCACCAGCGAGTAGCCGTCAGGGCGGACGTGGATGGCGCCGGTGAACGTGACCTCCGGCATGGGGAACGCCGACTCCGGGTCGTCCGGGTCGGGCTGCATGAACTGGGCGAACCGGTACCCGGACAGCTGCAACGCGGTCTCGCCGAAGATCCCCGACCGGTTGGTCTTCGCGTCGAGCAGCGTGTTGCACACGAAGCCGTCGGTGTCGCGGGGCAGGTGGTCGTACTCGGGCATGTCCGGCAGCAGGATGTCGCCGAAGATGTCGAGGGTGCCGACGTAGCGGTGGTCCACCGAGTAGACGACCGCCTCGATGTAGCGGGCGCGCAGCTGGAACTCGTCCATGAACCGCACGTACGAGTCGACGTACGGGCGGAGCAGGTCCGGGACGACGACCTGCTCGCCGCGGATGAGCCGTTCGCCCATCTTGTGGACCTGGGTGCCGCGGTTGGACGCCTCGTCCTTGACGGCGTACCGGCCGCCCTTGAGCTTGGCGAGGCGGGCCGAGGGGGCGAGGGCGGACAGTTCGTCCCAGTGGTCGATGGCGTAGTCGGCGGTGGCGTTGGCCGCCCAGTTGATGAGGGCCTTCTTGGGTAGGCCCTGGTCGAGGACGGTGGTGACGCCGGGGACCCGTTCGCCGGTTTCGGTGTCGACGTACCAGTGGTTACGCCCATTGCTCTTCTTGACGATCTTCATGCGTTCACCTCGGCGTGGTTGCGGGCGGCCTCGTCGTTGAGGTCCTGGCGGTTGCAGTCGGGACACTGGCTGCCGCCGCTGATGTAGAGCGGGTCGAAGGGCGGCCACTGGTCCTCGGGCAGGTCACAGGTGACACAGGCGTTCATGCCGCCACCCGCGCCAGGTGCGCGGCGGGGGTGTCCTGCACCGGCTGGTGGTGCTCGCGGCACGACCGGTTCCAGTAGGACCGGACCGCTTCGCGGGTGGACCCGATGACGTAGGCGACCTGGGCGTGGCTGTAGGGACGTCCGGGGGCGGTGAGCATCGAGATGACGACTTCGCGGTAGTCGGCGGGCCGGTTGCGGCTGTCGTCGGTGACCCCGGGCAGGCGGGTGAGGGTGGTCTGCCGGCGCCTCGCGGCCCGCTGCAGGTAGCGGGTCCAGTACGCGCGGATGGCTTCCGGTCGGGCGTTGATCTCACCGGCGATGTCGGTCCACCCGCGGCCTTGGCCGACGAGTTCGGCGATGCGGTTGTGCTGTTCGGCGACGCGGGAGTGGAACCGGTCGACGTAGGACTGGATGGCGACGGCTTTGACGCCGATGACGGTGGCGATCTGCGGGTAGGTCATGCCTTGGCCGCGCATGGCCATGATGCGGTCGTGGTGGTGGAAGACCTTGACGGCGAGGTCGATGACTTTGCCGTGGTGGTCGTAGGCGTCGCCGTTGCGGATCATGCCGACTTCGCCGGGTTCGGGCTTGCACTTGCCGGTGTTGTAGAGGGGGCATTGGGTGCGGCAGAGGGTCATGGCGCGGTGGTTGTTGCCGTCGCCGGTGTCCCACCACTGGGGTGGGTTGGTGACGCAGGGGCGGGGGTCGTGCTGTGGGGCGACGAGGGCGCCGTCGACTGGGCCGGGCAGGGCCCGCAGTTGGATGGTGGCGGTCACTGCTCTGTTCCTTCCGTGGTTTCGTCGTCGATGCCGGTGTGGTCGGCGGTGGCGCACGTCCAGCACCGCTGGTCCTCGCCGGCGGGGATGTGGCGCGGGTATGCGGCACCGCACGTGGGGCAGGTGCCGCCTGTGGTGTGGTCGTCGATGTGCGCGCCGCCGGCCACCCAGGTGCTGATGTCGTCGTCGGTGGCGACTCCTGCCGGTCGGGTCCACGCCCCGGTGGGGGTGATGTCGCGGATGCGCAGGAGTCCGGTGGTGTCGTTGGCGTCGGCGTGCACGGGGTCGGGTGTGCGGGTGACGAGTTGGGTTGCGGCGGGGCTGAGGAGGTAGCCGGGTCCTTCGTTGCGGGGGGTGCGGCGTTTGCCCTCGTAGCTGGTCTTGTGGCGGCGGGTGGCGAGTGCGCCGGCGATGGCGATGCCGAGGTGGGTCATCGGGTGGCCCCCGCCTCGTTGCTGGTGGGGGCGTGGAGCACCTCGCGGAGCCGCTGGGCGTAGTCGCCGCCCGTTTCGGTGGCGAACTTCTCGACCCGCTCGATGATCTCGGTGAGGGTGGCGACGACGCGGGCGTTGGTCTTGGCGATGTCGGCTTTGGTGTCGCGGTCCTGCCGCACCCGGGCGTTCTCGGCGACCAGCCGGCCCACCTCGTTGGCGTGGGTGGCGGCCTGCGTGCGGGCCTCGGTGAGGGCGGCGGACATCTGGTCGATCAGTGCGGCGATGCCGTCCACGGGCGACTGGAAGCCGGCGGCGTTGAGGGCGGCCCACGCGGCGCTGATCTGCCCCTGCGCGTCGGTGAGCTGCGGGCGGAGGTCGTCGATGGTCTTCTCAAGGAAGGTGTTGACGCGGTCGTTGTCGGCGAGGGCTTCGCGGAGGTGCTCGGCGTCGGCGGCCTGGGCGTCCCGCTCGGCGGTCAGCTCGTCGACCTTGGCCTTGGCGGCGGCCAGTTCGGCGGCGGGCGCCCAGCTGCTACGGGTGACGTTGGGTTCGGTGGTCACGGCTTGTCTCCGTTCGTGCGGGTGTCCCGGGCGACGATCAGTTCGGCGAACCGCTTGGTTTCGCGGCGGCGGATCTCCTGGCGTCGGGCGGGGGTGTGGAAGGGGGCGATGGCGGCGGCGGCGATGGCGTCGAGGACCATCCACAGGCGGCTCACCGGACGCTCCTGACGTGGAAGTGGAAGCGCGGCAGGTGCACCCGGGGCAGGCGCGGGAGGCGCACGATGGCGCGGATCTGCGCCCGGTAGCCGGCGAGCACCTCGGCCAGGTACGCCTCGTTGCTGATGGCTGCGGCGGCGGCGCGCATCTGGTGGCGTAGGCCCCGCCAGCGCAGCCACCACCCGCCGGCACGGAAGGCCAGGCTGATGAGGGCGAGTTCGATCAGGAGGCGGGCCATCACGCCGCCTCTGCCAGGTCCGCGATGCGCTCCGCCTCGACCAGCCGTGCGACACCCAGGTCGGCGTACCGCCGGTCCGACTCGACGCCGACGAACCGACGACCGGCCAGCAGGGCGGCCACACCGGTGGAGCACACCCCCGCCGTCGGGTCGAGGACCGCCTCGCCGAGGCACGACGATGACTCGACCAGCGCGCGCATCAGGGGGACTGGCTTCTCGTCGGGGTGGCGCACCTGCCCGGAGTTGGGCCGGGCGGCCTGGATGACGGAGCCCTGCCGCAGCCGTGCAGCCAGGCGGCCGGATCCCTTGTCGCGGTTGCGGGCGGACCACTCGTAGACGCCGAAGGTGATCCGCTCGTGCTCCGGCCCCCACGGCACCGACAGGTTTCCGGGCCCGTGGTGCTGCTTGTCCCAGATCAGTTCGGCGGTGGCCCCCAGGTCGCACGGCTTGGCGACCTGGTCGGGGGCGTATCCGAACACGTAGGTGTGGCGGTGGTTGCGCAGCAGTCGGCGGACCGCGTCGCCGAGGACGGCGGGCCAGTCGATGCTGCCGTCGTCGCCGGCCATGTGGTCGAACCGTTCGGCGCGGCGGCCGGATTGCCAGTTCACCCCGTAGGGCGGGTCGGCGATGATCAGGTCGACGGACCGGGCGGGTAGGGCGGGAATGACGTCACGGCAGTCGCCGAGGTAGAGGGTGGCGCGGGGGGTCTGGTAGTAGGGCTCCATCACGACACCGCCCGTCGGATCGTCCGGCCGGTGACCTGCTCCACCTCGGCGGTCCCGCGCCGGCACTCGGCGATGAACTCGGTGGTGTCGAGCCCGCCCAGGAACGCCCGGTAGGTGGCCTCGTCGGTGATCTGGGGGCCGGGGCGGCTGCCGTCGCCGGTGCCGGGGCCGGTGGGCGGTGGGAGCGTCGGCCCGGGCTGGAACGGTGCGAAGTCGGCGGTGAGGGCGGGCAGGTCGCCGAGGTCCGCGATCCGGGGGCTCATCGGGTGCCGTCCTCGGCGGCAGCGCGAAGCCGAGCGAGCAGGGCGCAGGCCGCGCAGGTCTTCATGTCGACCGGCTCCAACGTTGGCCCGTCGCAGGCCCAGAACTGGCAGCCGACTCGCTCAAGCACGTCGATCGTGTCGTCGAGCAGCTCGCTGTCGATCGTCAAGTCACTCATCGCTTCGCCTCCCAGCGGTGCGGCGGGGCCATCGCGGCGATCAGCTCCGCGTGGGCGGTCTCCAGGTCGTGCGCGATGGCCTGCCGGAACTCGACCTCCTTGCAGACCAGCTCCCGGTGGGTGGCGGCGATGAACCCGGTCCGCCCGTCCCAGTACGCGGCGGTCGCGGTGACCTGCTCGTCGGTGGCGTCAGCCAGGGCGATCCGGAAGTTGTCGAAGCCGCTGGCGCGGATCACGAGGGCGTCGGCGGCGGTCATCGGGTCGCCGCCTTGCAGGTGCCCCAGCACAGCCACTGGTTCGCGATGCCCGTGAGCGGGTTGCCGGGGAGCAGCGTCAAGCCCGACGTCGCACCGCAGGCCGCGCACTTGCGGTCCGGGTTCGTCTCGACGTTCGCGATGAACGCGCCGTCGCTGCGACCCAGGCGGTACGCCGACGAGAACGCCGGCGGCAGGATCCCGATGGCGACGAGGATGTCGATCGCCTCGCGGACGGTGGCCGTCGGGTACTCGGTCGGCTGGCCGGTGAAGAACAGGGCGTCGGCGTCCTTGCGCCACACCTGGAACCCGGCCTCGTTCGGCCGGACGGTGACGGTGGCCTTGTCCTCGAACTGGGCGTTCTGGTAGCCGCGCCACCCGCCGGCACGCCAGCCCTGGATGCGCGCCCAGCGGTGAACCTCGGCGAGCAGCCGGCGGTCCTCGGTGGAGGTGGTGACCGTGTTGGTCATGGGATACTCCCTGTCGGTTCGGACGCCCCTGCGGACTTGGCGGTTGGTGGGGGCGTCTTGCTGTCCGGGCCCGGGTGGGCACCGGGGCGGAACTAGGCGGCGTCGACGGGGGCGCGGCGCTGGCGCGGGGCGGCGCGACGAACGCGGCTCGCGGCGCGGCTGGGAGTGCCGACGACCGGGCGGGTGTCCGCCTTCTTGATGGCCTCGATGTGCTCCGGGTCGAACACGACGCCGCGGAGCTTGCCGGTGCGGCGGTGCGGGACGGTGCCGGCGGTGACCCGGTCTCGCAGGGTCCAGAACGACATTCCGAGCACCTCAGCCGCCTGCCTCATGGTCAGCGGTTGCTCGCTCATGCCTGCCTCCCTTCTCAGTGATCGTCAGTTGTGCTCAGTTCTGGGCACGCACAGAACATAGCCTGAATGTGCGCGCACGCACAAGGGAGACGAGCGGCTGGTCTGGCATCATCTGAAAGCACGATGTGCGCGCCCCGCACACCGGCAACCCAGGGGGAGAGCTGATGTTGCCGCCACAAATCAGCGAAACAGCGCAACCTGTCGATGAGGTGCGTGCGATCACGCACGTGACAGGTCGCGCAACGGTGCCTACATTCGTGCGCGTGCGCACAGTCGAATGGCCGGAGCGTGACGCGTTCATCGCGCACCTCGACCGGCTGAAGGAAGCCCGGGGGTTCCGCTACGACGTCGCGCTGGCCGAGGCCGCCGACGTCAGCCACTCGGCCATCAGCAACTGGCGCTCCGGCAAGCAGAAGCCCAGCCTCACCGCGATCACCAAGCTGGCCACTGCGCTCGACGTCAACCCGCACGACCTCGCCGCCCGCGCAGGCGTCGCCGAGGGCTTCGCGCAGGCGTCCACCCCGACGCAACTGCCGCCCGAGCTGGAGACGCTGCTCGACCACTACCAGACGGCGGAGTCGAACCGGCGCGCCGAACTGCTGAGCTTCGTCAGCCGCGTGAACGAGTGGTTCGAGGGCACCACCCCACGTCCGATCGGCGAGCGCGACCGCCGAGCTGGCTGACGCTCGTGTGGGTCGAGAAGCACGGACCCGGCTGGCGAATCAGGGAGCAGGTCGGCGGCCGGAAGGTCACCATCGAGTCCGGCTACGCGAACAAGACGCAAGCCAAGGCGGCCATCGCGCGGATGGCCACCGACCGCGCCCGCGGTGAGTACGTGGACCCTCGCGCCGGTCGGGTCACCCTGAACGCCTGGATCGATGCGTGGTGGCCGTCGTACGCGGCGACGCTGAAGGCCACCACGCAGCGCACGGAGGATTCCCGGGTGCGCAACCACATCCGCGCCCTGCTCGGCGAGCTGCCGCTGGATGACGTCGACACCCTGGCCATCCAGCAGTTCGTGTCGACCCTCGCTGCCGGCGGGCCGGGTCGTCGGCCGATCAGCCCGAAGACGATCCGCAACGTGCACGCGATCCTGCACAAGCTGCTCGACGCCGCCGTGGCCCAGCGGCTGATCCGGGTGAACCCCGCCGGATCGACCGGCCTGCCGAAGGTGCGCCGGCAGGAGATGCGGTTCCTCACCACCCCGGAGATCGGCCGGCTGCTCGCGGCGACGCCGGAGCATTGGGCGCCGCTGGTGATGCTGTTGGTCGCGACGGGGCTGCGGTACGGGGAGGCGACCGCGCTGCGCGTCGGACGGGTGGACGTGCTCGCTGGCCGGCTGGAGGTGCTGGAGGCGATGCACGACGGGATCGGGGGAGTGCCGATCCTGACCGACCCGAAGACGGAGCGGTCCCGCCGGACGGTCACCTTCCCGCCGGCGGTGGGTCACGCCCTGGCGCCGCTGCTGGTCGACCGGGACCGGAACGCGTTCCTCTTCACGGACCTGGACGGTGTGCGTCCGGTGACGCGGAACTTCCGCCAGCGCGTCTGGCCCCGCATCCTGGCGGACGCGGGGCTGGGGAAGGTGCGTCTTCACGATCTGCGGCACACCCACGTGGCGCACCTGATCTCGGCGGGGGTGCCGTTGACGGCGGTGTCGCGGCGGATGGGTCACGCCTCGATCTCGGTGACCTCCGACGTGTACGGGCACCTGTTGACGGAGGTCGACGAGGGCATCATGACCACCGTCGTCGGCATGCTCCCGCCGAGTCAGCGTGGGGGGAATCTGGGGGGACTCGTAACTGAGGACGGCGGAGCTTCACTGACTCCGACTGACTCAAGCACAGCTCAGAGGGGTTGACGGGCGACCGGCCAGGTACCCGAATCGGGTTCGAATCCCACACCCTCCGCC
>NZ_BSTU01000009.1:0-60345 GCF_030269705.1 Micromonospora sp. NBRC 107095 | reverse complement strand
ACACACCAACACACCAGCACACAACCGAAGGGCCGGACCCCACCACGGGGCCCGGCCCTTCGGCATGCTCAGTCGGTGGCGAGGACGGCCAGGATCTGCTCGCCGTACTTGGCGAGTTTGTTCTCGCCGACCCCGCTGACCCGGGACAGGTCGGCCAGTGTGCGGGGCGCGTCGCTGGCGATCTGTCGCAGGGTGGCGTCGTGGAAGATCACGTACGCCGGAACGCCCTGCTCTTTGGCGGTGGTCGCCCGCCAGCCGCGCAGCCGCTCGAACAGCGACGCGGCGGCCGGGGTCAGCTCGGCCACGACGGTGGACGAGCCGCGCGGCTTCGACGAGCGGCTCGACGGCGGCTTCTCCGGCTCGCGGCGCATGGTGACGGTGCGGCGGCGGCCGAGCACGTCGCCGCTCGCCTCGGTCAGCGCCAGCGTGCCGTAGTCACCCTCCACGGCGAGCAGCCCTTCGGCGAGCAGTTGCCGGACCACGCCCCGCCACTCGGCCTCACTGAGCTCGGCGCCGATGCCGAAGACGGTCAGCGAGTCGTGACCGTACTGGCTGATCTTGTCGGTCTGCCTGCCGAGCAGGATGTCGATGCAGTGCCCGGCACCGAAGCGCTGGTTGCGTTCGCGGTCGAGGCGGAAGACGGTGGACAGCAACTTCTGGGCGGCGACGGTGCCGTCCCAGGATTCCGGTGGGGTGAGGCAGGTGTCGCAGTTGCCGCAGGCGGTCGTCGTCGTCTCGCCGAAGTATTCGAGCAGCTGGACCCGCCGGCAGCGGACCGTCTCGCAGAGGGCGAGCATCGCGTCCAGGTGCGTGGCCAGGTTGCGGCGGTGGGCGAGGTCGCCGTCGGACGTCTCGATCATCTTGCGTTGCTGGACGACGTCCTGGAGCCCGTACGCCAGCCAGGCGGTGGACGGCAGGCCGTCCCGGCCGGCGCGGCCGGTCTCCTGGTAGTAGCCCTCGACGGACTTGGGTAGGTCGAGGTGGGCGACGAACCTGACGTCGGGCTTGTCGATGCCCATGCCGAAGGCGATGGTGGCCACCATGACCAGGCCGTCCTCGCGCAGGAAGCGCTGCTGGTTGGCGGCGCGGGTGCCCGCGTCCAGCCCTGCGTGGTAGGGCAGGGCGGCGATCCCGTTGGCGCTGAGGAACTCCGCCGTCTTGTCGACCGAGGCCCGGGACAGGCAGTAGACGATGCCGGCGTCGCCGGGGTGCTCGTCACGCAGCAGGGTCAGCAGCTGCTTGCGGGGCTCGCGCTTGGGCACGATCCGGTACTGGATGTTGGGCCGGTCGAAGCTGGCCACGAAGTGCCGGGCGTCGTCGAGCTTGAGTCGGGTGGCGATCTCGGTGCGGGTGGCGCTGGTCGCGGTGGCGGTCAGCGCGATCCGGGGGACCTGCGGCCAGCGTTCGTGCAGCATCGACAGCGCGAGGTAGTCGGGGCGGAAGTCGTGCCCCCACTGGGACACGCAGTGCGCCTCGTCGATCGCAAACAGCGAGATGCGTCCGCGGTCCAGGAGGGCGAGGGTGGACCGGACGCCGAGCGCCTCCGGGGCCAGGTAGAGCAGGTCCAGCTCACCGGCGACGAAGGCGGCCTCCACCCGCCGCCGGGCGTCCAGGGTCTGGGTCGAGTTGAGGAACCCGGCGCGCACGCCGACCGCGGTGAGCGCGTCCACCTGGTCCTGCATGAGCGCGATCAGCGGGGACACCACGACCGCTACCCCTTCGCGGACCAGCGCCGGGATCTGGTAGCACAGGGACTTGCCGCCACCGGTGGGCATCAACACCAGCGCGTCGCCGCCGGCGACCACGTGGTCGATCACGTCCTGCTGGAAACCGCGGAAGGCGTCGTAGCCGAACACCCGGCGCAGCACCGGCAGCGCTTCCTCGGTACGCAGGTCGGTGGGAGAGGCCATCCGGGGAGTCTACGAGCCGACCCCGACAGCGCCCGCCCGGCGCACCCGGACCGGTGCGTCGGCGACGGGTGCCCGGCCCTGACCCGACGGCGGGATAGAGTCGCTGATTGACCAATCGCGGCCGAAGGCGGCCGCGGCGCCAGGGCTTGGGGGTACGGGTGAGCGAGGCGCGCACAGTCGGTGACCGGATCGACGGCCCGCAGGCCGACGACGAGCAGTCGGCGGCCGAGTCGGAAACCACCCTCGTGGTGGTCACCGGCCTCTCCGGGGGTGGCCGCAGCACTGTCGCCCGGGCGTTGGAGAACGTCGGCTACTACGTCGTGGACAACCTGCCGCAGGCCCTGATGCTGGACATGGCCGAGCTGGCGTTCAAGGCGGGCGGCGCGGCCCGGCGTACCGCCATGGTGCTGGACGTGCGGTCGCGGGCCTTCTCCACCGACCTGGCCGGGGCGATCCGGGAGCTCAAGGAGCGCGGCTTCTCGCCCCGGGTGGTCTTCGTGGACGCCGATGACGAGGTGCTGATCCGGCGGTTCGAGAGCGTTCGGCGTTCGCACCCGTTGCAGGGTGACGGGCGGCTGGCCGACGGCATCGCCGTGGAACGCGGTCTGCTGGAGGAGGCCCGCGATCAGGCCGACGTGATCATCGACACGAGCCACCTGAACGTCAACCAGCTCCGGCGGCGCATCGAGGAGCTGTTCGGCGGCGAGGACGCCCGCCGGCTGCGGGTCACCGTGTTGTCGTTCGGCTTCAAGTACGGCCTGCCACCGGACGCCGATTTCGTGCTGGACGCCCGCTTCCTGCCCAATCCCTACTGGGTGCCGGAGCTGCGTGAGCACACCGGACGGGAGGAGGCGGTCAGCGCGTACGTGCTGGGTCAGGAGGGCGCGGACGCCTTCGTCGCCTCGTACGCCGACCTGGTCAACGCCACCACTACCGGCTTCGAGCGGGAGGGCAAGCGGTACCTCACCGTCGCCGTGGGCTGCACCGGCGGCAAGCACCGCAGCGTGGCCATCGCCGAGGAGCTGGCCAGCCGACTGCGGCACTCCGGGCTGGCGGCGAACGCCCAGCACCGTGACCTGGGGCGGGAATGACGACCCGGCGGGTGGTGGCGTTCGGCGGCGGGCACGGGCTGTCCGCCTCGTTGCGCGCGCTGCGCCACTGCGCTCCCGAACTCGACCTCGACATCACCGCGGTGGTGACGGTGGGTGACGACGGTGGCTCCAGTGGTCGGCTGCGGGCCGAGCGGGGTGGCCTGCCCCCGGGTGATCTGCGTCAGGCGCTCGTGGCGTTGGCCGGGGACCACCCGGCCACCCGGCGCAGCGCCGGACTGTTCCAGCACCGCTTCGCCGCCGTGCCGGTGGGCGTACCCCGATCCGACGGGACCGACAGGGGCTCGGCGGCAAGCGACGACCCGGGCCCGGACGGCCCGGCCCCGCACGGTGCGGCCCCGCGCGACACCGACGGCGCGTCGGCCGGCACGGACGGTCTGACCGGGCACGCGGTGGGCAACCTGGTGCTCTGCGGCCTGATGGAGCTGCTCGGCGACCCGGTGGCGGCGCTGGAGCACGCCGGCGCGATGCTCGGCGCGGTCGGCCGGGTGCTGCCGATGTCCCGCCAACCGGTCGGGATCGAGGCCCGGGTACGCGGGGCCGACCCGGCCGCCCCCGACGAGGTGCGCACGGTCACCGGCCAGCACCAGGTGGCCGTCACCACCGGACGGGTCGAGTCGCTGCGCCTGACACCGAGCGCCCCGCCGGCCTGCGCCGAGGCCATCGAGGCGATCCGGGCGGCCGACTGGCTGATCTTCGGGCCGGGCAGCTGGTACACCAGCGTGCTGCCGCACCTGCTGGTGCCGCAGTTGGCCGACGCCATCGTGTCCACCTCGGCCCGGCGGCTGGTCACGCTGAACCTCGCCGCGGAGAAGGAGACCCTCGGGCTCTCCGTCGCCGACCACCTCGCGGCGCTGCACTGGTACCTGCCCGAGCTGAAGGTGGATCTCGTGCTCGCCGACGCCAAGGCGGTGGGTGACCCCGAACCGGTCGAACGTGCGGCAGAATCGCTGGGTGCCCGCCTGGTCCTCGCCCCCGTCGCCGTTGTCGACGGGACTCCCCGCCATGATCCGGCTGCCCTGGGCGCCGCGCTGGTGCCTGTCCTGGGCGCCGATCGTTAGACACGTACGTAATCTCCGGCGACACGCCGGAACAGGTCCGTGAGGGGACGCACAATGGCGATGACGGCCGCGGTCAAGGACGAGCTGAGTCGGGTCGACGTGCCCAAGCCCTGCTGCCGGCGGGCGGAGATGGCCGCACTGCTGCGCTTCGCCGGCGGGTTGCACATCGTCTCCGGCCGGGTGGTGGTGGAGGCGGAACTGGACACCGGGGCGGTTGCCCGGCGGTTGCGCCGGGAGATCGCCGAGGTCTACGGCTATCCCAGCGAGATCCACGTGCTGGCCTCCGGTGGGCTGCGCAAGGGCAGCCACTTCATCGTGCGAGTGGTCAAGGACGGTGAGGCCCTCGCCCGGCAGACCGGGCTGCTCGACGTGCGGGGCCGCCCGGTGCGCGGTCTGCCCCCGCACGTGGTGGCGGCGAACGTCTGCTGCGCGGTGTCCGCGTGGCGGGGCGCGTTCATGGCCCACGGCTCGCTCACCGAGCCCGGCCGCTCCAGCGCGCTGGAGATCACCTGCCCGGGGCCGGAGTCGGCGCTGGCGCTGGTCGGCGCGGCCCGGCGCATCGGCATCACCGCGAAGAACCGTGAGGTACGCGGGGTGGACCGGGTGGTCGTCAAGGACGGCGACGCGATCGCCGCGCTGCTCACCCGGATCGGCGCGCACTCCAGCGTGCTGGCCTGGGAGGAGCGCCGGGTACGCCGTGAGGTGCGGGCCACCGCCAACCGGCTCGCCAACTTCGACGACGCCAACCTGCGCCGTTCGGCGCGGGCGGCGGTCGCCGCGGCCGCCCGGGTCACCCGAGCGTTGGAGATCCTGGCCGACGAGGCGCCGAACCACCTGACCGACGCCGGGCGGTTGCGCCTGGAGCACCGGCAGGCGTCGCTGGAGGAGCTGGGGGCGCTGGCCGACCCCCCGCTGACCAAGGACGCCATCGCCGGGCGGATCCGCCGGCTCCTGGCGCTGGCCGACAAGCGGGCCCGGGACCTCGGCATCCCGGATACGGAAGCAGCCGTCACGCCCGACATGCTCGTGGTCTGATAGGACGGTGGGGCCGCACGGTGCGTCCGGGAGCACGACCCGGCGCAGCGTGGTCTCGCGCGCTCGGATAGGGTCGCTGAGTACGGCAAGGGGGCCGACACCGGCCTTTCTCGTCGTGCCCACCGCCTCGGGCGGTCAGGTCCTCAGACCGCGCGGCGGGGTGGCCGAGATGAACCGTCGACGGCCGGCTCCAACGGTCGGCGCACACCATTCCCGCCGGCCCGTTGTGTGAAGCCGGCGGACCAGAACGCGAGGAGATGGGACCTGTGACCATCCGGGTTGGCATCAACGGCTTCGGCCGAATCGGCCGTAACTTCTTCCGGGCAGTGCTGGCGTCTGACGCCGACATCGAGGTCGTGGCGGTGAACGACCTGACCGACAACGGCACGCTCGCCCACCTGCTCAAGTACGACAGCATCCTCGGTCGTCTGCCCTACGAGGTCAAGGCCACCGCCGACGAGATCACCGTCGGTGGCAAGACCATCAAGGCGTACGCCGAGAAGGACCCGTCGAAGCTGCCGTGGGGCGAGGTCGGCGCCGACGTCGTCATCGAGTCGACCGGCTTCTTCACCGACGCCACCAAGGCCAAGGCGCACGTCGACGGCGGGGCCAAGAAGGTCATCATCTCCGCACCGGCGAAGAACGAGGACGTCACCGTCGTCATGGGTGTCAACCACGACACCTACGACCCGGCGAAGCACACGATCATCTCCAACGCCTCGTGCACCACCAACTGCCTCGCCCCGATGGCGAAGGTCCTGCACGACACGTTCGGCATCCAGCACGGTCTGATGACGACGATCCACGCGTACACCCAGGACCAGAACCTTCAGGACGCGCCGCACTCGGACCTGCGTCGCGCCCGGGCCGCCGCGCTGAACATCGTGCCGACCTCCACCGGCGCCGCCAAGGCGATCGGCCTGGTCCTGCCGGACCTCAAGGGCAAGCTCGACGGGTACGCCCTGCGGGTGCCGATCCCGACCGGCTCCGTCACCGACCTCACCGTCAACGTGGGCCGCGAGACCACCGTCGACGAGGTCAACGCTGCGCTGAAGGCCGCCGCGGACGGCCCGCTCAAGGGCATCCTGGTCTACAACGAGGACCCGATCGTCTCCACCGACATCGTGACCGACCCGGCGTCGTGCATCTTCGACGCGCCGCTGACCAAGGTGGTCGGCAACCAGGTCAAGGTCGTCGGCTGGTACGACAACGAGTGGGGCTACTCCAACCGTCTGGTCGACCTCGTCAAGCTGGTCGGTAGCTCGCTGTGAGCATCCGGACCCTCGACGATCTGCTCGCCGAGGGGGTGTCGGGTCGGCGCGTGCTGGTGCGCGCCGACCTGAACGTCCCGCTCGACAAGCAGTCCGGCGCGATCACTGATGACGGCCGGATCCGCGCGGTGCTGCCGACCCTCGGCGCGCTGGTCGAGGCCGGCGCGAAGGTGGTCGTCTGCTCGCACCTGGGCCGCCCGAAGGGCGCGCCGGACCCGCAGTTCAGCCTGGGCCCGGTCGCCGGGCGGCTCGGTGAGCTGCTCGGCGCGCCGGTGCACTTCGCCACCGACACCGTCGGCGAGTCGGCTCGCTCCACAGTGGCCGGCCTGGCCGACGGTCAGGTCGCCCTCCTGGAGAACCTGCGCTTCAACGCGGGTGAGACCAGCAAGGACGAGGCCGAGCGGGGCGCCTTCGCCGACCAGCTCGCCGCGTTCGGCGACGCGTACGTGGACGACGCGTTCGGTGCCGTGCACCGCAAGCACGCCAGCGTCTTCGACGTGCCGGCCCGGTTGCCGCACGTCGCGGGCCGGCTGGTGCTGCGTGAGGTCGAGGTCCTCTCGAAGCTCACCGGTGACCCCGAGCGGCCGTACGTGGTGGTGCTCGGTGGGTCGAAGGTGTCCGACAAGCTCGCCGTGATCGAGGCGCTGCTGCCCACCGTCGACCGGCTGCTCATCGGTGGCGGGATGTGCTTCACCTTCCTCAAGGCCCAGGGCCTGGAGGTGGGCACCTCGCTGCTGGAGAAGGACATGGTCGAAACCTGCCGCAACCTGCTGGAGCGGGCCAACGGCAAGATCCTGCTCCCGGTCGACGTGGTGGTCGCGGACGCGTTCGCTCCGGACGCGGCGCACGACACGGTGCGGGTCGACGGCATCCCGAGCCACCGGCTCGGCCTGGATGTCGGCCCGGAGACGGTGGCTGGCTTCAGCGCCGCCCTGTCCCAGGCGAAGACGATCTTCTGGAACGGCCCGATGGGCGTGTTCGAGATGCCGGCGTTCGCGGCCGGCACCCGGGGGGTCGCCGAGGCGATCACCAAGGCCGACGCGTTCAGCGTCGTCGGTGGCGGTGACAGCGCGGCGGCGGTCCGTGCCCTGGGGCTGGACGAGTCGTCCTTCGGGCACATCTCCACCGGTGGTGGCGCCTCCCTGGAATACCTCGAGGGCAAGACCCTCCCCGGCATCGCGGCCCTGGAGAGCTGAACATGGCGAGCACCACCCGCCGGCCGTTGATGGCCGGCAACTGGAAGATGAACCTCAACCACCTCGAGGCCAACCTGCTGGTGCAGAAGTTGGCGGCGAGTCTCACCGAGAAGCAGCTCACCGACGTCGAGACGGTCGTGCTGCCGCCCTTCACCGACCTGCGGACCGTGCAGACCGCGGTGGACGGCGACAAGCTGCTGATCGGCTACGGCGCGCAGGACCTCTCTCCGCACGCGTCCGGCGCGTACACCGGGGATATCTCCGGGTCGATGCTGGCCAAGCTCGGCTGCACGTACGTCGTGGTGGGGCACTCCGAGCGGCGGGCCTACCACCACGAGGACGACGCGCTGGTCAACGCCAAGGTCAAGGCGGCGCTGACGCACGGCCTGACGCCGATCCTCTGCGTGGGGGAGGGGCTGGACGTCCGCGAGCAGGGCGGCCATGTGGCGCACTGCTCCGACCAGCTCGACGGGGGCCTCGCCGGGCTCACCCCCGAGCAGGTGCGGCAGGTAGTGGTCGCGTACGAGCCGGTCTGGGCGATCGGCACCGGCAAGACCGCGACCCCTGACGACGCTCAGGAGGTCTGCGGGGCGGTACGTCAGCGGCTGGCGGCCCGCTTCGGCCAGGAGACCGCCGACCAGGTCCGGGTCCTCTACGGCGGCTCGGTCAAGGCGTCCAACATCGCCTCGATCATGAGTCAGGCGGACGTGGACGGGGGCCTGGTGGGGGGCGCCAGCCTGGACGCCGAGGAATTCGCTCAGATCTGCCGGTTCCCGGAGCACCTCGCTCGCTGATCGCTCGGTATCCTTGACACCGCCCGTCCGCCGGTCGGTGCCGCCGTGCCCGATCAGACCGGGCGAGGATCGCTACGAGAGGAACTGACCCCAGCCATGCCGATCTGGTTCGCATACACGTTGATCGTGTTGCTGGTCATCACGAGCATTCTGCTCACCCTGCTGATCCTGCTGCACCGCGGCAAGGGCGGCGGTCTGTCGAGCATGTTCGGCGGTGGCGTCAGCTCCAGCCTCGCTGGCTCCTCGGTCGCGGAGAAGAACCTGGACCGCTACACCGTGCTGGTGAGCGTCGTCTGGTTCGCCGCGATCGTCGGGCTCGGGCTCTGGCTGCGCCTCCAGATGAACAGCGGCGCCTGAGCAGGCCCAGTAAGTCGTACAATCTGCGCGCGGTTCGTCACTCGACGGGCCGCGCGCAGGCTTTTCCCCGCTGCACCGCGTCGCCCGCCGCTCCACCCCCGAAGACGGCGGGTCCCCTCCGACGACAGGAGCGAGCAGCCGTGCCGAGTGGCAACGTTATCCGGGGAGCCCGGGTCGGGTCCGCACCCATGCGCCCGGACGAGCGGCACCAACCCGCCCCCCGACAGGACGTCACCTACTGGTGCCGTAACGACCACCGGGTCGACATCCGGATCGCCGCGGACGTCGAGCCGCCGGCCCTGTGGGACTGCCCCCGCTGCGGGCTGCCCGCCGGCCCGGACGCCCAGAACCCGCCGGGCCGGGCCCGCGCCGAACCGTACAAGAGCCACCTGGCGTACGTGAAGGAGCGGCGCACCGCCGAGGAGGGCGAGGCCCTGCTGAACGAGGCACTCGCCGCTCTGCGGCGCCGACGCGGCGAGTAGCGGGCCGCGCTCAGCGCAGGCTGCGCAGCCGGGCGGGCACGTCGGCTGCCGCCGCCCGGTCCAACAGCCAACGGGTGCGGCTCACACCGCGCACGCCGGCCGCCGGCAACTGGACCGGCCCCGCGCCGGCCAACGCCATACCCACCGCGCGAGCCTTGTCGGCGCCGGCGGCCACCAGCCAGACCTCCTCGGCGGTGTTGATCGCCGGCAGGGTGAGGGTGGTCCGCGTCGGCGGCGGCTTGGGGCTGCCCCGCACCGCGCTGACCGGCCGCGTCTCGTAGCCGACCGGGTGCTCGGGAAAGACCGACGCCACGTGGCCGTCCTCGCCGACGCCCAGCATCAGCACGTCGAAGTGCGGCAGGGTGGCGTGCCCGGGCCGGGCGGCGCGGGCCAGTTCCTCCGCGTACCCGGCAGCCGCCGCCTCGGGGTCGTTGCCGGATGGGCCGTCCGAGGCCGGCATCGCGTGCACCCGGGCCGGGTCCAGCGGCACCACGTCCAGCAGGGCGGCGCGAGCCTGGGTCTCGTTGCGGTCCGGATCACCGGCGGGCAGGAACCGCTCGTCGCCCCACCACACGTCGACCCGGGACCAGTTCACCGCGTCGCGGGCCGGCAGCGCCGCCACCGCCCGGTACACGGCCGCGGCGACCCGACCGCCGGTGAGCACCACCGAGGCTTCGCCCCGGTCGGCCTGGGCGTCGAGCAGCTTCACCAGCAACCGGGCCGCCACGGCCTGCGCCAGCAGGTCGGCGTCGGCGTGGACGGCGACACTCGCCTCACTCATGGTTGCGCCTTCGTTTCCCGACCGCGGGGCGGTCGCTGTCGTGCCCGGGACGGTCCGCCCGAGGTGGTGGAGAGAAAACCCCAGAGGTTGCGGGGCAGGGCCGGTGGGTACCGGCCCTGCCCGACGTCGTGCCCCGGCTGGGCTCAGCCCTCGCCGCTGGTGCCGGCGTGCGCGGTGACCCCGGCCTCGGCGCGCTGCGCGGTGGCCGGGTCCTTCCAGACGTGGACCCGCTGCGGCGGGCGCTGCTCCAGCCCGCGCAGGCCGGCCGTCGCGCCCAGCGCCTCCGCGTACACCTGGTCGGCGTCCAGCCGGCGCAGCTCCTCGGCCAGCTCGTCGCCGAGCGGGCGGCGGACCAGCGGCAGAGCCCGGTCCTCCTGACCCGTGCGCCGGAACACGGCCATGCTGTCCTCGCGGGTCAGCGTCAGCTGGTCGCCGTTGGCGCAGCTGAGCTGCACCTCCCGCATGCGGGGGTACTCGTTGCTGTCCACCCGGTGCGGGGTGATGCCGAGCCGGCTGGACAGCCAACCCGCCATCAGCGCCGCCGTCGGGTCGCTGGGCGGCGCGACGATTGTCGCCTCGGTGACCTGGGCGCTGGTGGTGTCGAACGCCCCGGCGACCAGGGTGCGCCACGGGGTGATGCGGGTCCACGCCAGGTCGGTGTCGCCCGGTGCGTAGTCCCGGGCACGCTGCCGCAGCGCCTCCACCGGGTCGGCGGCCTGCGCGCAGTCGGTGATCCTCCGGTCGGCCACCACCCCGAGGAAGTCGGTGGCGATCTCCGCCGGCGGCTCGCCGTGCCACCAGGTGACCACCGGCACGTCGGGCACGAGCAGCGGCATCACGACCGACTCGGCGTGCAGCGACAGCCGGCCGTACATCCGGGTGACCACCGCCTCGCACGGGCCGAGCCGGCCACCGACCACGATCTCCGCGTCCAGTCGGTTGCGGTCCCGCTCGATCTCCGAGCGCACCACCACCAGGAGCCGGCACGGGTGGGCGGCGGCGGCGATCGTCGCCGCCGCCTCCGCCTCCCGGACCCGCTTTTCGTCCACGACCACGATGAGGGTGAGCGCCATGCCGCTGGCCACCCCACCGGCGCTGCGCCGCTCGGCGGCGAGCGCCTTGACCACCTCGTTGCCGGTGGTGTCCCACAGCCCGATCATGCTCGTCTCCAGGCGCGGCCCTCACGGGCCAGCATCTCGTCGGAGGCCCGCGGGCCCCACTCACCGGCCCGGTACGGCTCCGGGGTGGTGCCCGCCCAGGCGTGCTCCAGGGGGTCGATCACCTGCCAGCTCTGTTCGACCTCGGCCGCGTCCGGGAACAGGGTGCGGTCACCGATCAGCACGTCCAGGACGAGGCGCTCGTACGCCTCGGGGCTGGACTCGGTGAACGCCTCGCCGTACTGGAAGTCCATCGCGATGTCGCGGACCTCCATGGTGGTGCCCGGCACCTTCGAACCGAACTTGAGCACCACGCCCTCGTCCGGCTGCACCCGGATGACCAGCTGGTTGTTGCCCAACGACTCCATGTCGGCGTCGTTGAACGGCAGGTGCGGCGCCTTCTTGAACATGATGGCGACCTCGGTGACCCGCCGGGGCAGCCGCTTGCCGGCCCGGATGTAGAACGGCACCTCCGCCCAACGGCGGTTCTGGATACCCAGCCGCACCGCCACGTACGTCTCCGTGGTGGAGTCGGCGGGGACGTCCTGCTCGTCCCGGTAACCGACAGCGCGTTCGCCGCCCACCCAGCCGGGCAGGTACTGGCCGCGGACGGTGTCGCGGGTGACGTCCTTGGGCAGGGTGATGGCCTTGAGCACCTTCAGCTTCTCGGCCCGGATCTCGTCGGCGTCGAAGCTGGTCGGCTCCTCCATCGCCACCAGGGCGAGGAGTTGCAGGAGGTGGTTCTGCAGCACGTCCCGGGCGGTGCCGACGGTGTCGTAGAAGCCGGCGCGGGTGCCGATGCCGACGTCCTCCGCCATGGTGATCTGCACCGAGTCGACGTACTTGGAGTTCCACAGAGGCTCGAACAGGTTGTTGGCGAACCGCAGGGCGAGGATGTTCTGAACCGTCTCCTTGCCCAGGTAGTGGTCGATCCGGAAGACGTCCTGCCGGGTGAACACGTCGTCGACGAGGTCGTTGAGCGCCTTCGCCGACGGCAGGTCGTTGCCGAAGGGCTTCTCCACCACGACCCGCCGCCAACCGCCGGACTTGGCGTTGTCGGCCATCCCGGTGCGGGCCAACTGCTTGAGCACCACCGGGAAGGCGGCCGGGGGGATGGAGAAGTAGAACGCCGCGTTACCGGCGATGCCGTGGGTCTGGCGCAGGTCGTCCAGGGTCGAGGCGAGGTGGTCGAAGGCGGCGTCGTCGTCGAACGAGCCACCCACGAACTTGATGTTGCCGGCCAGCCGCGCCCACACCTCGTCCCGCCACGGCGTACGGGCGTGCTTCTTCGCCGCCTCGCAGGCCAGGGTCTCGAAGTCACCGTCGCCCCAGTCGCGACGCGCGAAGCCGAGCACCACGAAGCCGGGCGGTAGCAGCCCCCGGTTGGCCAGGTCGTAGACCGCGGGGAGCAGCTTCTTGCGGGACAGGTCGCCGGTCACCCCGAAGATCACCAGAGCGCACGGCTCGGGGATCCGGGGCAACCGGCGGTCCTGCGGGTCGCGCAGCGGGTTCACGGAGCCACCTTCAACTCGCGACTGCGGGGCTTGCAACCCCGGCTCACTCCTCGCGCTCACCGACCCACCTCCTCGCTCCGCCTCAGTCACGTCGTCCATCCTCACGCCCGCAGATCACCGGCCGCGTCCAGTAGTTGGGCGACACCGGCGGCCCGGTCGGTCAGGTGCAGCCGCAGCACCGGCCGCTCCCGACCGGCGAGCGCCTGCCGGTCCCCGGCGGCCTGCGCCGCCTGCAGCTCACCGAAGGTGTACGGCTTGCCCGGCACCGCCAGGTCCTCGGCCACCGCGCCGGTCACCTGCAGGTAGCTACCCACCTGCGGACCGCCCTTGTGGTACTGGCCGGTGGAGTGCAGGAAGCGCGGCCCCCAGCCGAAGGTGACCGGCCGCCCGCCCGCCTGCGCCAGCAGCGGCCGCAGCCGGGCCGCGTCGGCGTCGGCGAACCGGTCGAGGTACGCCATCACCGCGAGGTAACCGTCGTCGCCCAACCCGTCGAGCAGCCAGCGCAGCACGCCGGCCAGGTCACCCGGGGCGCCCTGCGGGGCGTACACCTCGATCGCGCCCTCGGTGAACGACGGCGTCTCCGCCGGCAGGCCCGAGGCCAGGATCTTGTTGGTGTTCTCCTTGGACTCCGTGACGTTCGGCTGGTTGAACGGGTCGATCCCGAGCACCACACCGGCCACCGCGGTGGCGTACTCCCAGGCCAGGAACTGCGCGCCCAGCGGGCCGTTGACGGCCACGTCCGGGGTGGCGCCGCCGCCCGGCACGTCACCGGGGGCCAGCGCGCCCCCGTAGCTGACGGTCAGCACGTCCGCGCCGGTGGCACCGGGGCTCTGCGGGGACTCCACGACCACCGGGAGGATGCCCACCCCGGCCTTGCCGGTCGACTCGGCGATCAACTGCTCGGCCCAGTCGCCGAGCCCGTCGATGCCGGTGCCGTCGGAGACGAGGGCGACCTTGTCCCGAGCCAGCGTGGCCGCGGCGCCCAGCGCGGCGCCCAGGGCCAATGCCGGATTGTTCTGGTCCGCGCCGAGCGAGGTGGCCAGCGCGTCGGCCTGGTCGAGCAGTTCCGCGACCTCCACGCCGGCCAGCGCCGACGGCACCAGACCGAACGCGGTGAGCGCCGAGTACCGGCCGCCGACGTTCGGGTCGGCGAGCACGGTGAACGCGCCCATCTCGGCCGCGGTGGCCTCCAGCGGCGAACCCGGGTCGGTGACGATGACGAAGTGCCGGCCGGCCTCCGCCTCGGTCATCCCGGCGTCCAGGAACGCCTGCCAGTAGGCGCGCCGGTGGCTGTCGGTCTCCACCGTCGACCCGGACTTGCTGGCCACCACCACGACGGTGCGCTCCAGCCGGTCACCGAGCGCCGCCCGGACCTGACCCGGGTCGGTGGTGTCCAGCACCGTCAGGGGACGACCCAGCGTCTGGGTGATCACCTCGGGCGCGAGCGACGAACCGCCCATGCCGGCGAGCACCACGTGATCCAGGTCGGCCAGCTCCGCGGTCAGCTCGGCCAACTGCGCGAGCAGCTCGCGGCTGCGCCGGTGGGTGTCCACCCAGCCCAGGCGGATCTTCGCCTCGGCCTCGGCGTCCGGACCCCACAGGCTCGGGTCCTTGCCCGCCAGCTTGCCCGGGACGCCGGCCTTGACCAGCGCGTCCCGGGTTGAGGCGGGCGCGGCCTTGTCGACCGCGTCCGCGCCGTACACGGAGAGCCCGGCGGCTCCCTCCACCGCCCCAGCAAGCAGGTCGCTCATGCCGTCACTCCGCTTCGCCGCGTGCCGTCATGAGGCAGCGTTGCACTGAGCTTGCTGATTCGCTCGCTGCGCTCGCTCATGCGCCACCGGCCTTCTCGGCGGCCTTGGCGTTGCCCTTGGCCGCCTTGTTCGGCGAGCCCTTGCCGGTGCCCGCCGCCGCCAGCGACTTGCTGACACCGTCGAGCAGCTCCTGCCAGCTCGCCTCGAACTTCTCCACACCCTCGCGCTCCAGGGTGGCGATCACGTCGGACATGTCCACCCCGACCGACTCCAGGTCCGCGAAGACCTTCCGGGCCGCGTCGTAGGCCCCGGTGACGGTGTCGCCGCGGGTCTCGCCGTGATCGGCGTACGCGTGGATGACCGACTCCGGCATGGTGTTGACGGTGCCGGGGGCGATCAGCTCCTCGACGTAGATGACGTCCCGGTAGTCCGGGTTCTTCGTCGAGGTGGACGCCCACAGCGGCCGCTGCGGGTGCGCCCCGGCCGCCTCGAGCGCCTTCCAACGGTCCGAGGAGAACACCTCCGTGTAGCGCTCGTACGCCAGCTGGGCGTTGGCCACGGCGGCCTTGCCCCGCAGCGCCTTGGCCTGGTCGGAGCCGACCTTCTCCAATCGCTTGTCGACCTCGGAGTCGACCCGGGAGACGAAGAACGACGCCACGGAGCCGATCGTCGACAGGTCGTGACCGTTCGCCTTGGCCTGCTCCAGACCGGCCAGGAACGCCTCCATGACCGCCGAGTAGCGGTCCAGACCGAAGATCAGCGTCACGTTGACGCTGATGCCCTCGGCGAGGGTGTCGGTGATCGCCGACAGGCCCTCCTCGGTGGCCGGGATCTTGATGAAGAGGTTGGGCCGGTCCACCAGCCACCACAGCGCCTTGGCCTCGGCGACGGTCTTGTCCGCGTCGTGCGCGCTGCGCGGGTCCACCTCGATCGAGACCCGGCCGTCGACACCGGCGCTGCCGTCGTACGACGGGCGCATCACGTCGCAGGCCCACCGTACGTCGTACGTGGTGAGCATCCGTACGGCCTCTTCCACGTCCACCCCACGGATGGCGAGGTCACGCAGCTGCCAGTTGTACTCGTCGGCGTCGCTCAGCGCCTTCGCGAAGATCGTCGGGTTGGTGGTGACACCGGCCACGTGCTTCTCGCGGCGCAGCTGGTCCAGCCCGCCGGAGCTCAACCGCACCCGGGAAAGATCGTCGAGCCAGACCGCCACACCTGCGGCGGTGAGCTCATTCAGCTTGTCCGTCATGCCATCCACGCTCCCTCAGTTGCCGGTCGTGAAACCGGTGATGTCGCCCACCCGGGCCAGCGAGGCGTGTGCTGCCGCCACGATCCGGTCGGGGGTGAACCCGAACTGCTCGAAGAGCACGGTGTGCGGGGCACTCGCGCCGTAGTGCTCCAGGCTGACGCTCTCGCCGAGGTCACCGACGATGCCGCGCCAGGACATCGCGATGCCCGCCTCCACGCTCACCCGTGCCTTTACCCCGCGCGGGAGCACCGACTCCCGGTACGCCTCGTCCTGCTCGTAAAACCACTCCTGGCAGGGCATCGAGACGACCCGGGTCGGGGTGCCATCGGCCTCCAGCCGCTCCCGGGCGGTCAGGCAGAGCTGCACCTCGGAACCGGTGCCGATGATGATCACCTGAGGCTTGCCGTTGGACGCCTCGGCCAGCACGTAACCACCCTTGGCCACGCCGTCGGCGCTGCCCAGGACGTCGCGGTCCAGGGTCGGCAGCGGCTGACGGCTCAGCGCAAGCGCGGTCGGCCGGTCGGTGTGCTCCAGCGCCTGCCGCCAGGCCCACGCGGTCTCGTTGGCGTCCGCCGGACGCACCACGTCCAGGCCCGGGATGGCGCGCAGCGCGGTCAGGTGCTCCACCGGCTGGTGGGTCGGGCCGTCCTCGCCGAGGCCGATCGAGTCGTGCGTCCAGACGTAGGTCACCGGCAGCTTCATCAGCGCGGCCAGCCGCACCGACGGACGCATGTAGTCGCTGAAGACCAGGAACGTGCCGCCGTACGGGCGGGTGCCGCCGTGCAGGGCAATGCCGTTGAGGATCGCGCCCATGGCGTGCTCACGGATGCCGAAGTGCAGCGTGCGGCCGTACTCGTGGCCCGGGAAGTCCTTGGTGGCGTGCGCGGCCGGGATGAACGACGGCTCGCCCTTCATGGTGGTGTTGTTGCTCTCGGCCAGGTCGGCCGAGCCGCCCCAGAGCTCCGGGAGCACCGGCGCGAGCGCCTCCAGCACCTTGCCGGAGGCGGCCCGGGTGGCCACCCCCTTGGCGTCCGCGGGGAAGACCGGCAACGCGTCGGTCCAGCCGTCGGGGAGGACCCGCCCCGCCAACCGCTCGTAGAGCGCGGTGCGCTCCGGGTTGGCCTTCTTCCAGGCGTCGAACGCGGTGGTCCACTCCTGCTGGGCGTCGGAGCCGCGGCCCATCACCGTGCGGGCGTGGCTGAGCACCTCCTCGTCGACCTGGAAGGTCTGCTCCGGATCGAAGTCGAGGATCCGCTTGGTGGCCTTCACCTCGTCGGCGCCGAGCGCCGAACCGTGGATCTTGCCGGTGTTCTGCTTGTTGGGGGCGGGCCAGCCGATGATGGTGCGCAGCGCGATGAAGGAGGGGCGGGCGGTCTCCGCCTTGGCGGCCAGCAGCGCCGCGTAGAGCGCCTCGGCGTCCTCGTGGTAGTCGCCCTGGTCGGCGTCGCCGCTGCGCCAGTCGACGGTCTGCACGTGCCAGCCGTACGCCTCGTAGCGGGCGGCCACGTCCTCGCTCTTGGCGATCCGGGTGTCGTCCTCGATGGAGATCTCGTTGTCGTCGTAGATCACCGTGAGGTTGCCCAGCTGCTGGTGCCCGGCGAGCGCGCTGGCCTCGTGGCTGATGCCCTCCTCGATGTCACCGTCGGAGACGATGCACCAGATGTCGTGGTCGAAGACGGACGCGCCGAGCTCGGCCTCGGGGTCGAACAGGCCGCGCTCGCGGCGGGCCGCCATGGCCATGCCGACCGCGTTGCCCAGACCCTGCCCGAGCGGGCCGGTGGTGGTCTCCACGCCTGGCGTGTGCCCGTGCTCGGGGTGCCCCGGCGTCTGCGAGCCCCACTGCCGCAGCGACTTCAGGTCGTCCAGGCTCAGCGGGTAACCGGAGAGGAACAGCTGGATGTAGAGCGTCAGGCTGGAGTGCCCGGCGGAGAGGACGAACCGGTCGCGGCCGGGCCAGTTCGGGTCGGCCGGGTTGTGCCGCATGACGCGGTTGAAGAGGAGGTACGCGGCGGGCGCGAGGCTCATCGCGGTGCCCGGGTGGCCGTTGCCGGATTTCTCTACGGCGTCCATGGCCAGCACGCGGACGGTATCGACGGCCCGGCGATCGAGGTCGGACCAGTTCAGTGCGGAGTGCTCGGGTCGTTTAACAGCCACGATGGTTGTGCTCCTCGGCAGATGGGCGGAACCCTCACCGATGACCTTATCGAGCGTCCCTAAACGTGCGCCCGGGGATCTGCGCATGGTGTGCGCTACGTGACCATCCGGATGCTCGGTTCAACCCGGTGGTGTGACGGCCCGCACCGTTGTCGGGTCGGCCGGGCAGCCAAAACGACGACGCGTAGTGTGTGGGTCGGTATGCGGACCCTCGCGGTCCCGACCGATCCGATCTCCCCGTGCCCGATGCCGGAAGGTGGCAATCCGTGAGCATGATCACCGAGCGCCCCGCGAGCAACCCGGCCGGGCAACATCCGGCGCGGGCGGCCGAGGGCACGGTGGCCCGGCGGGACGTACGCGCGGTCATCTCGGCGTACGTGACGCTCACCAAGCCTCGGATCGTCGAGTTGCTGCTGGTCACCACCATCCCGGCGATGATGCTCGCCGAGGGCGGGCTGCCGTCGCTGTGGCTGATGGCCGTCGTCCTGATCGGCGGCTCGCTCGCCGCCGGCGCGGCCAGCGTGCTCAACTGCTACATCGACCGTGACATCGACCAGTTGATGCGGCGTACCAAGCGTCGGCCGCTGCCGGCGCACACCGTCTCACCGCGAAGCGCGTTGATCTTCGGTCTGGTGTTGGCGGCGGTGTCGGTCGCCCTGATGGCGGCGTTCACCAATCTGCTGGCCGCCGCGCTGACCCTCGCCGCGATCGCCTACTACGACCTCGTCTACACCCTGTGGCTCAAGCGCTCCACCCCGGCGAACACCTTCTGGGGCGGCGCCTGCGGTGCGGCCCCGGTGCTGATCGGGTGGGCGGCGGTGACGGGCTCGTTGGCGCCGGCCGCGTGGGGGCTGTTCGCTGTGGTCTTCTTCTGGCAGATGCCGCACTTCTACCCGCTCGCCATGAAGTACAAGGACGACTACGCCCGGGCCGGCATCCCGATGCTGCCGGTGGTGGCCTCGGTCCGCCGGGTGAACGCCGAGATCCTGATCTTCGCGTGGCTCACCGTGCTCACCTCCCTGGCCGTCTGGCCGCTGGGGCTCAGCGCGATCTACGGAGTGCCGACCCTGGTGGTGGGTGCCATCTTCGTGGTCGAGGCGCACAAGCTCTGCCGGCGTGCGACGCGCGGCGAGGCGGTCAAGCCGATGCGGCTGTTCCACTGGTCGACGACGTACCTGACGATCGTCTTCGTGGCCGTCGCGCTCGACGCGCTGATCTGACCCCGTCCGTACCCCCGCCCGGTCGGCGCGTGGCGGCGATGATCCACTGACTAATCATGAACGTGGATGAGTTGTCCGCTTTTAACGTCACATCAGAGTAACTTTCAGCATGAGCCAGGTCGGCTCAACTCAGGGCGATTCAGGGACGTTTTGCCCGCCTGGTTTGAGCGCAAAAGTCCTGATATAAACGGACAGCAAACCTGTGGTCGTGCTTAAACCTGTAGGTAATTGGCATCACAAAAGGTTCATGGTTCTCGCGCGACCGGGTGCAACTCTGCTTAGGCTTCGCGTCATGGCAGATGGTTCCGATACGACGCTGACGGCCGAGCAGACCGCCGGCGAGCAGGCGCCCCACGGCCTGGTCGCGGGCCTCAAGGCGTTCGCCGCCGGGCACGGCGGCGCGAAGGCGGTCATCGAGTACGTCGGCAAGCGTGGCGCGCGGATCGTCCTGGTGGGTTCCGACGGCGAGTGGGGCGACCAGTTCGCCGACGACACCGTCACCGCCCGGGAGGCGTGCGCCAAGGCGGGAGTCACCGTCGAGAACGCCTGGGAGCGTGAGCTGATGGACCAGATGCGTCCGAGCAACGACCTCTGGCGGTCTATGGCCCGCCGCACGATGTCCCGCTGAATAGACAGTTGAATTGACCACATATCACCAGTCGGCCCGGGGGGAACCCCGGGTCGCTCTCGTCACCTGTTCCGAGCTGGCCGACCTTGACCCGGACGACCGGCTCGTCCTCGACCCGCTCGCCGCCCGCGGCGTCGCCGCCCAACCCGTCGTCTGGGACGACCCCGACGTCGACTGGTCGTCATACGACCTGGTCGTGCTCCGCTCACCCTGGGACTACGCGTTGCGCCGCGACGAGTTCGTGTCCTGGGCGGCAGGCGTCGCGGCGCTGGTCAACCCGGCCGACGTGGTCCGCTGGAACACCGACAAGCGCTACCTCGGCGAGTTGAGCGCCGCCGGGGTGCCGACAGTGCCGACGACCTGGATCGAGCCGGGGGAGAGCTGGCAACCACCCGCCGAGACCGGCGAGTACGTGCTCAAGCCCGCCGTCAGCGCCGGCAGTCAGGACACGGGCCGCTACGACCTGGCCGACCCGGAACACCGGGAGTTGGCCGCCGCGCATGTTCGCCGGCTCTCCGACGCCGGCCGGGTGACCATGGTCCAGCCGTACCTGCGTGCCGTCGACACCGAGGGCGAGACGGCACTGCTCTTCCTGGCCGGTCCGGAAGGGCTCGCGTTCAGCCACGCGATCCGTAAGGGTCCGATGCTGACCGGGCCGGATCTCGGTCCGGACGGGCTCTACAAGGCCGAGGAGATCACCGCCCGCACCGCCCGACCCGACCAGCTGGCAGTGGCCGAGCAGACCCTCGCGGCGGTGCCCGGTGGCACCCGGCAGTTGCTCTACGCGCGGGTCGACCTGATCCCCGGCCCGGACGGCAAGCCGGTCCTGGTCGAGCTGGAGCTGACCGAACCGTCGCTCTTCATCGGGTACGCCGACGGCGCCCCCGACCGGCTCGCCACCGCGATCACCACCCACCTGACCCGCACCGCCTGAACCCTCGCCCACCACGAGCCGCACGCACAGCAGCCGTTCGCCACGCTGTGCGTGCGGACGGGGTGTGCCGTGCCGGAGCCGCCCTTTGCTCTGCACCCGCCGATGCGCCACGTGTGCACGCACCACCGATCCCAAGCATCCCCAGCGCCCACCAAGAGCGCCCACGCACAGGCCCCAAACTCGACGCATGGGCCGCGTGCTCCACGCACTCCATGCGTGACCGCGCACTTCACGCACGGGCCGGGTACTCCAGGCAGGGGCCGCGCACTTCACGCGCAGCGGTCGCGCACTTCACCTAAGGCCGTGCACATCGCGCACGGGCCGCCGACCCGACGCGCAGGCGGCGCGCATTCTGCGGCTGCGGAGACGTCCGGCCTGCAAGATCGCGCAACTTCCTGGTTGTAGTGGTGTCGGCGCGTCGGCGAGGCCACTACATCCTGGTTCGAGCGAGATCTTGGCGGCTGGCGATGTCCGAACCCCCGCGCCGTGGGTCGGTCGGGGTGCCTGCCCGCCAAGATCCGCGCAATATCGGGGATGTTGCTGTCTCCCGCGTCTCGGAGGCCGCAACATCGGGGAAGTTGCTCGGATCTTGGGCCGGGGCCGGGGCCGGGGCCGGGGCCGGGTCCGGAGGGCCGGAGCCGGGGGGCCGGGTCCGGGGGGGCCGGAGCCGGGGGGCCGGGTCCGGGGGGCCGGGGCCGGGGCGCGGAACCGACGGCGCGGGCGGCGGGTGGGGCGGCGCGGGCCCTGCAGACAGAGGCGCGAGGCGGCGCGGGACGCTTACACGGAAGTGCGGGACCGGGGACCAGACGGCGCGGGCGGCGGGAGAGGCGGCGCGGGGCTCCGGACCCGGAAGTGTGAGCTGGCGCTGCACACGGAGGCGCGGGGCGGCCAGGTGATCTGGCGGCCAGGTCGTCAGGCGGTGGCCGGTACCGGGGCGGCGGTGGCCTCGTCGGCCGGGGTGGCCTGGGGTGTCGGGGTGACCGGCCGGCGTTCCCGGGTGGACCACTGCACCGCCAGGGTGGCCAGCAGCACCAGGCACGAGCCGAGCATGTGTGCGCCGACGAGGAGCGCCGGCACGTGGGTGAAGTACTGCACGAAACCGATCAGGCCCTGACTCAGCTCCACCACCAGCAGGATGACCGCGGTGCGGGTCGCCCGCTGCGCACCGACGGCGCGGAACGCGAAGATGAGCGCCACCGTGAGGCCGATGAGCAGGAAGACGGCGTCGGCGTGCACCTGGGAGATCGACTCCGGGTCCAGGCCGTTGCGGGCGGCGCCGTGGTCGCCGGCGTGCGGGCCGCTGCCGGTGACCCAGGTCCCGATGACCAGCACCGCGACGCTGACGCCGGTGGTGATCCGAGCGAGGGTGCGCAGCGGGGCGGGCACCACTGCCACGACCGGGCCGTCGGGGTCGACGATGCGCCGCCAGAGCGCGTACGCGGCGGCGATCACCGCCATTGAGGCGAGGAAGTGCAGCCCGACCACCCACGGGTTGAGGTTGGTCAGCACGGTGATGCCACCGATCACCGCCTGCGCGGGAATGCCGAGGAAGACGGCGACGGCCAGCGCGAGGAGCCCGGGCCGGCGTGGCCGGTGGACCAGCACCGCCAGCACGGTGGCCAGCGCGATGAGGCCCACCGCGAAGGTCAGCAGCCGGTTGCCGAACTCGATCACCCCGTAGATGCCCATCTCGGGGGTGGTGACGTACGAATCGTCGGTGCAGCGCGGCCAGGTGGGGCAGCCGAGACCCGAGGCGGTCAACCGGACGGCCCCGCCGGTGACGACGATGCCCACGTTCGCGATGATCGAGGCGAGCGCGAGGCGGCGCAGCAGGATGCCGGAGACCGGACGGACGATTCGGTTCACGGCGCAAATCCTACGCACCGTAGTGATCGAGGTCCGTCCGACTCCGGCAGCTCGGTGGTTGGGATCACCGGGGCCCGGGTTTGCGGCCCTCCGGGTAATTACGTAACGTTGGCGTTGTGAAAAACGTGGCGGCGCTCTCCGGGCACCAACCGACGGCCGTACCGGCCCTCGGTGCGCCCGTGTCCGCGCCCGCCGTGGGCACGTCGGCCGGCCTCGCCGGCCCGGCGGTGGCCGAGATCTCCACCCGGGATCGGGTCACCCGACTGCTGCTGGAACAGGGTGCCGCCACCGCCGCGCAGCTTGGCGCGGCGCTCGGGCTCAGCCCGGCGGCGATCCGCCGGCACCTGGACGCGATGCTCCTGGACGGTGACGTCTACGCCCGCGAGCAGACCGTGCAGGGCAGCCGTGGTCGGGGGCGCCCAGCCAAGGTGTTCCTGCTGACCGAGGCCGCTCGGGTCCGCTGTGGCACACACCACTACGACAACATGGCCACCGCCGCGTTGCGGTGGATCGCCCGCAGCGGCGGCTCGGACGCGGTCGAGGCGTTCGCCACCGAGCAGGTCTCCGCCCTCGAGTCCCGTTGTCGGACGGCCATGGAGGACGCCGGCGACGACCCTCTCGCCCGAGCCGAGGCACTCGCCGCAGCGCTCACCGCCGAGGGTTACGCTGCCAACGCGACCACGATCGCCTCCGGCGGCCAGCTCTGTCAGCACCACTGCCCGGTGGCGCACGTGGCCGCCGAGTTTCCTCAGCTGTGCGAGGCCGAGACCGCGGTCATCTCCCGTCTGGTCGGCACCCACGTGCAGCGTCTGGCCACCATCGCGCACGGCGACGGGGTGTGCACCACGCACATCCCGGCTCAGCCGGGCCGCGCTCAATCCGGTAATCCCGTCACCACTGTGAGGACAGATAGATGACCGAGCAGATCGTCCAGCCCCTGACCCAGGAAGAGCAGCTCGCCGCCCTGGGCCGGTACGAGTACGGCTGGTCCGACCCGGACGCCGCCGGCGCGGTCGCCCAGCGCGGCATCAACGAGGCGGTGGTGCGGGACATCTCGGCGAAGAAGAACGAGCCGGAGTGGATGCTCGACCTGCGGCTGAAGGGCCTGCGGCTGTTCGGCCGCAAGCCGATGCCGGCGTGGGGCGCGGACCTCACCGGGATCGACTTCGACAACATCAAGTACTTCGTGCGGTCCACCGAGAAGCAGGCCACCAGCTGGGAGGACCTGCCCGAGGACATCAAGAACACCTACGACCGGCTGGGCATCCCGGAGGCGGAGAAGCAGCGCCTGGTCGCCGGTGTCGCGGCGCAGTACGAGTCGGAGGTCGTCTACCACAAGATCCGTGAGGACCTTGAGGAGCAGGGCGTCCTCTTCCTGGACACCGACACCGCGCTGCGCGAGCACGAGGACGTCTTCAAGGAGTACTTCGGCACGGTGATCCCGGTCGGCGACAACAAGTTCGCCGCGCTGAACACCTCCGTGTGGTCCGGTGGCTCGTTCATCTACGTGCCGAAGGGCGTGCACGTGGAGATCCCGCTGCAGGCCTACTTCCGGATCAACACGGAGAACATGGGCCAGTTCGAGCGGACGCTGATCATCGTCGACGAGGGTGCGTACGTGCACTACGTCGAGGGCTGCACCGCGCCGCTGTACTCCTCCGACTCGCTGCACAGCGCGGTCGTGGAGATCATCGTCAAGAAGAACGCGCGCTGCCGCTACACGACCATCCAGAACTGGTCGAACAACGTCTACAACCTGGTCACCAAGCGCGCCGTCTGCCACGAGGGCGCGACCATGGAGTGGGTCGACGGCAACATCGGCTCCAAGGTGACCATGAAGTACCCGGCGGTCTACATGACCGGTGAGCACGCCAAGGGCGAGGTGCTCTCGGTGGCGATGGCCGGCGAGGGTCAGCACCAGGACGCCGGCGCCAAGATGGTGCACGCGGCCCCCCACACGAGCAGCACCATCGTGTCGAAGTCGATCGCCCGGGGCGGCGGCCGCACCTCGTACCGGGGCCTGGTGCAGGTGCTGGAGGGTTCGCACCACAGCCGGAGCACCGTCAAGTGCGACGCGTTGCTGGTCGACACCATCTCCCGTTCGGACACCTACCCGTACGTCGACATCCGCGAGGACGACGTGTCGATGGGGCACGAGGCGACCGTCTCCAAGATCAGCGACGACCAGCTCTTCTACCTGATGAGCCGGGGCCTGAGCGAGGACGAGGCGATGGCCATGATCGTGCGCGGGTTCATCGAGCCGATCGCCAAGGAGCTGCCGATGGAGTACGCCCTGGAGCTCAACCGTCTGATCGAGCTTCAGATGGAGGGCGCGGTCGGCTGACGCCGCCCGCCGTACCGAGCACCCTGCCACCGTCGTCGTAGAACAGACCAAGGAAGAAATGACTACCCAGGCTTCCGCGCCGCCGCCCAGCACCAAGTCGCAGGCGCTGCGCTCGTACGATGTCGCCGACTTCCCGGCCCTCACCGGCCTGGAGGAGGAGTGGCGCTTCACCCCACTCAAGCGCCTCCGCGGCCTGACGAGTGAGGTGCCGGCCACGACCGGCGCCGTCCGACACGAGTACGGCGACCTGCCCGAGGGTGTCGCCATCACCCGGGTCGGCCGGGACGACGAGCGGGTCGGCAGTGTGCTGACCCCGGTCGACCGGGTCAGCGCGCTGGCCTACGGTGCCGCCGCCGACGCCCTGCTGCTGCGGGTGGCCCCCGACGTGGTGCTCGGCGAGGCGGTGCGGCTGCGGGTGGTCGGCGAGGGTGTCGAGCAGCCGGTGTTCGGTCACACCTTCGTCGAGGTGGGCCGGTTCGCCGAAGCGACGGTGGTGCTGGAGCACGTCGGGTCGGCCACCCTCGCGGACAACGTCGAGGTCGCCGTGGCCGACGGGGCGAAGCTGACCCTGGTCACTGTCGCGGACTGGGCCGACGACGCGGTCCAGGCCCAGCACCTGAAGATCAAGCTGGGTCGGGACGCCAAGGTCATCCACATCCAGGTCACCCTCGGCGGCGACCTGGTCCGGCAGTTCACCAGCGTGGAGTACACCGGGCGGGGCGGCGAGGCCGAGCTGTACGGGGTCTACTTCGCCGACGCCGGCCAGCACCTGGAGCACCGGCAGTTGGTCGACCACAACGTGCCGGACTGCCGCAGTTACGTCGGCTACCGGGGCGCCCTGCAGGGCGAGAGCGCGCACACCGTCTGGGTGGGCGACGTGCTCATCCAGGCCGAGGCGACCGGCACCGACACGTACGAGATCAACCGGAACCTGCTGCTCACCGACGGCGCGCGGGCGGATTCCGTACCCAATCTGGAGATCGAGACCGGCGAGATCGCCGGTGCCGGCCACGCCAGCGCGACCGGCCGCTTCGACGACGAGCAGCTGTTCTACCTGATGGCCCGGGGGATTCCGGAGGGTGAGGCCCGCCGGCTGGTGGTCCGTGGCTTCTTCGCCGAGCTGATCAACAAGATTCCGGTGGAGTCGCTGCGCGAGCAGCTCGGCGACGCGATCGAGGCCCGGCTCACCAAGGCCGGCGCCTGATGATCCGGATCTGCTCGACCGAGGACGTGCCGAAGGGCACCGCGATCAGCGCGGACGTCGACGGCACGCCCATCGCGCTCGTGCACGGCGAGGACGGGGAGTTCTACGCCGCGTACGACGAGTGCTCGCACGCCGCGGTCGCCCTCTCCGAGGGCGAGGTCGACGGCTGCACGCTGGAGTGCTGGCTGCACGGCTCCCGTTTCGACCTGCGCACCGGCGAGCCGACCGGCCTGCCCGCCACCGAACCCGTCCCCGTCTATCCCGTCGAAGTCCGCGACGGAGACATCTACCTCAGCCTGACGCCGAGTAATGGAGTGACCCGATAATGAGCACCCTGGAGATCCGCGACCTGAAGGTGTCGGTCAAGCTGCCCGAGGGTGAGCTCAAGCCGATCCTGGCCGGCGTCGACCTGACCGTGAAGTCGGGCGAGACCCACGCGATCATGGGCCCGAACGGCTCCGGCAAGTCCACCCTGGCGTACTCGATCGCCGGTCACCCCAAGTACGAGATCACCGGCGGCACGGTGACCCTCGACGGCGAGGACGTGCTGGCCATGACGGTCGACGAGCGCGCCCGCGCCGGCCTCTTCCTGGCCATGCAGTACCCGGTCGAGGTTCCCGGCGTCTCGGTGGCGAACTTCCTGCGGACCGCGAAGACCGCCATCGACGGTGAGGCGCCGAAGCTGCGCACCTGGGGCGGCGAGCTGCGCGGCGCGATGGAGCGCCTCCAGATGGACCCGGCGTTCGCCCAGCGCAACGTCAACGAGGGCTTTTCCGGTGGTGAGAAGAAGCGGCACGAGATCGTCCAACTGGAGCTGCTCAAGCCGAAGATCGCGATCCTCGACGAGACCGACTCCGGTCTCGACGTGGACGCGCTGCGCGTGGTCAGCGAGGGCGTCAACCGGGTCCGCGACACCGGTGACACCGGCGTGCTGCTGATCACCCACTACACCCGGATCCTGCGCTACATCAAGCCGGACTTCGTGCACGTCTTCGTGGCCGGCCGGATCGTCGAGCAGGGCGGCCCGGAGCTGGCCGAGAAGCTTGAGGCCGAGGGCTACGAGCGGTACGCCGCCGGGGCCGGCACGGCCAAGGCCTGAGCGGGAGAGGCGCTGCCGAGATGACCAGCATCGCGATCCCGTCGGGGATGCCGCAGTACGACGACGCGCCGCGTTTCGACGTGGCCCGGGTGCGCGCCGACTTCCCGATCCTGGACCGGGAGATCAACGGGCATCCGCTGGTCTATCTCGACAGCGCCAACACCTCGCACAAACCCCGGCAGGTGCTCGACGTGCTCGGGGAGCACTACGCGCTGCACAACGCCAACGTGTCGCGCTCGGTGCACACCCTGGGCACCGAGGCCACCGAGGCGTACGAGGGGGCGCGGGCGAAGATCGCCGCGTTCATCAACGCGCCGAGCGCCGACGAGGTGGTGTTCACCAAGAACTCCACCGAGGCGATCAACATCGTGGCGTACGCCTTCTCGAACGCCTCGCTGCGTCCGGACGCCGACCCCCGGTTCCGGCTCGGTCCGGGCGACGAGGTGGTGATCTCCGAGATGGAGCACCACTCGAACATCGTCCCGTGGCAGCTGCTCTGCGAGCGCACCGGCGCGACCCTGCGCTGGTTCCCGGTCACCGACCAGGGGCGGCTGGACGAGTCGGGCCTGGAGGATCTGGTCACCGAACGGACGAAGATCGTCTCGCTGGTGCACATGTCCAACATCCTCGGCACCGTCAACGCCACCTCCCGGATCACCGCGCGGGTCCGTGAGGTGGGTGCGCTGCTGCTGCTGGACTGCTCGCAGTCGGTGCCGCACCTGCCCATCGACGTGGTCGACCTGGACGCCGACTACATCGTCTTCACCGGGCACAAGATGTGCGGCCCGACCGGCATCGGCGTGCTCTGGGGTCGCGGTGAGCTGCTGGCGGCCATGCCGCCGGTCTTCGGCGGCGGCTCGATGATCGAGACGGTCACCATGGCCCGCTCCACGTTCGCCGCGCCACCGGCCCGTTTCGAGGCGGGCACCCCGCCGATCGCCGAGGCGGTCGCCCTCGGTGCGGCGGTCGACTACCTGACCGGCATCGGGATGCGGGCCATCCAGTGGCACGAGAAGGAGCTGACGGCGTACGCGCTGGACGCGCTCGGCTCGGTGCCGGACCTGCGGATCTTCGGCCCGACCGTGCCAGTGGGCCGGGGCGGCACCATCTCGTTCGCGCTCGGTGACGTGCACCCGCACGACGTGGGTCAGGTGCTCGACTCGCTCGGCGTGCAGGTGCGGGTGGGCCACCACTGTGCCAAGCCGGTGTGCAGCCGGTTCGGCGTCCCGGCGATGACCCGGGCCTCGTTCTACCTCTACACCACCACCGAGGAGATCGACGCTCTGGTGGCCGGTCTGGAGCAGGTGCGGAAGGTGTTCGACTGATGCAGCTCGACCAGCTCTACCAGGAGATCATCCTGGACCACTACAAGCACCCGCACGGGCGGGGCCTGCGCGACGCCGACGACCCGGGCGACCGGGTCGCGGAAGCGCACCACGTCAACCCCACCTGCGGCGACGAGGTCACCATCCGGGTGGCCACCGACGGCACCGTGCTGCACGACATCTCGTACGACGGGATGGGCTGCTCGATCAGCCAGGCGTCGGCGAGCGTGCTGCACGAGTTGCTGCGCGGTCGGGGCGCCGGGGAAGCTTTCGAGGTGCACGAGGCGTTCGTGGAGTTGATGTCCGGACGTGGCCAGGTCACGCCGGACGAGGACGTGCTCGGTGACGGGGTGGCTTTCGCGGGCGTGGCCCGCTACCCGGCCCGGGTCAAGTGCGCGCTACTGCCGTGGATGGCGTTCAAGGACGCCGCGGCCCGCGCCGGTGTGGGCGTGAGCCCGGAGGTGAAGGCGTGACCGTGCGTCAGCGAGCGAATGACACAGTGGTGCCTGCTGGCATCACGAAGCGATGCGGAGGGACGGCATGAGCGAGAACACCGCTACCGAGGCGACGCCGGAGGCCGGTGACACCAGCGTGGTGCCGCAGACCGACGCCGCGACGACCGATGGCGGCGCTGACGCCGCTGCCCCTGCGGGCGGCGGCGTCAGCAAGGCCATGCTCGCCGACATCGAGGAGGCGATGAAGGATGTCGTCGACCCGGAGCTCGGCATCAACGTGGTCGACCTGGGCCTGGTGTACGGCGTACACGTCGACGACGAGAACGTCGCCACCCTGGACATGACGCTCACCTCGGCGGCCTGCCCGCTGACCGACGTCATCGAGGACCAGACCCGGCAGGCGTTGACCACCGGCCCCGGCGGTGGCCTGGTCAACGACATCCGGATCAACTGGGTGTGGCTCCCGCCGTGGGGCCCGGACAAGATCACTGACGAGGGTCGGGACCAGCTCCGTTCCCTCGGTTTCAACGTCTGACCCGAACCACTTCGTCGAGCGCGGCACCCGTCCGGGTGCCGCGCTCGATCATTCATGTAGCGGCCTCTCTGCGTTGTCGAGCCACTACATCCTGGTTCGAGCAGATCTTGGCGGGGCGGGGCGGGGGGAAACTCGGTGGCGGGGGCGCGGGTTCGGCGCGCAGGATGCGCTTGTGATTGAGGCGTACCCGAAGCAGGTTCCTGTCCGTGCGGCCACTGCCGTGCGTCGACAGCGGCCGCTCCGGGGACGAGCCTCGACCCGCCACCGACCGCGGTGACCGGGGCGTTCCTCGCCGGCCTGGTCGCCGGCTACGGCGTCGCCATCCCGGTCGGCGCAATCGCGATTCTCATCCTGGGGCTCAGTGCCCGTACCTCGTTCCGGGTCGGTGCGGCTGCGGCGCTCGCCGTGGCGACGGCCGACGGGCTCTACGCGGCCGTCGCCGTGCTCGGCGGCGCTGGCCTGGCCGATGTCATCGCGCCCGTCGCCGGGTCGCTGCGGGTGGTCGCCGCCGTGGTTCTGTTGGGGCTCGCCGGGCACGGCCTCTGGCGGACGTGGTCCACGCACCGCTCGCGGCGGCCACCGGCGGAACGCGCCGGTCGGGGCATGGGCACTCCGGGGCGGGCCT
The DNA here is from genome assembly GCF_030269705.1 of Micromonospora sp. NBRC 107095. Lineage (NCBI taxonomy): Bacteria > Bacillati > Actinomycetota > Actinomycetes > Micromonosporales > Micromonosporaceae > Micromonospora > Micromonospora sp. NBRC 107095. The sequence goes on along the minus strand of NZ_BSTU01000009.1, from coordinate 30,286 downwards.
ACGCGGCGCTGCTCGGCCTGACCCTGCTGAACCCGATGACGGTGCTCTACTTCACCGCGCTGGTGCTCGGTCGCCGGGACACGGCCGAATCGGGCGTGGTCCCCATGGCGCTCTTCGTGGCCGGGGTGTTCCTGGCGTCGGCGAGCTGGCAACTGGTCATCGCCAGCGGTGGCACGGTGGTCGGCCGGGCGCTGACCGGGCCGCGTGGCCGGCTGGTCACCGGCCTGGTCTCCAGCGCGCTCATCGCCGCGTTGGCGGTGGCCGCGCTACTGCCCGGCTGAACGGTCACCCGGCCGGACCGGGCTACGCCGGGCCCTCCCGTGTCGTGCTGGGCCCTGCCGTGCCGGATCGGGCCGTGCGGGTGCGGGTTGTCGTGCTGCGCTGGGCCGTGCCGTGCCGCTGCGCCGTGCCGTGCCGTGCCGCCGGGCCGTGCCGTGCCGGGCCGCGCTGGGCCGTGCCGTGCCGCGCTGTCGGGCCGGGAGCCCGCCCGGGGGTCCGGGCAGGCTCGCGGTGCCGTACGGTCGGGCGGTGACCAGTCGACCCGCAGCCGGCGGAGGCCGGTGGGTCGAGGTCGATCCGGCCCGCGTCGGCCGCTGGGTCGAGGGCTTCGCCGACCGGCACGGCCCGCCCACCACCAGCACACAGGAGTACGGCCTGCTGCTCGCCGCCCCGGACGGGGCGACCGCCGAGCTGTACGCCCCACCGGGCGCGCCGGCCGCCGCGGATGTGGCCGGGTTCGTGGCCTCCGCCGTCACGCCACGCCGGATCGGGCTGCTGCTGGCCCGCAAGGGTGCGGTGGCGATCGGGGTGGCCGAGGGTGCCGACCTCGTCACCTCCAAGGTGGACACCCGGTACGTGCAGGGGCGCACCGCCGCGGGGGGATGGTCACAGCACCGGTTCGCCCGCCGGCGCGACAACCAGGCGAAGGCCGCGCTGGGCGACGCGGCGGACCTGGCCGTACGGCTGCTGTTGCCGGCGGCGGCGACGCTCACCGCGCTGGTCTGTGGTGGTGACCGCAGGGCCGTGGACGGGGTGCTCGTCGATCGGCGGTTGGCCCCGCTCGTGCCGTTGCGGGCGGAGCGGTTGCTCGATGTGCCGGAGCCCCGGCACGCGGTGCTGCTCGCGGCGGTGGGCGCGGCCCGCGCGGTCCGGATCCGGTTGCGCGATCCCGACTGACCTCGGCCTCCGCCGACCAGGTCGCAGGGGAGACGACCGCCACGCAAAACGGGGTTCCCGGCGCGCTGCCCGGCTGGCGGCCGGAGGATGGGCGCGTGGAGTTTCTGGTTGACATGGTGACGACGGTGCCGCCCGGAACGTCGGACGACGGGGTCGCTGAGATGCGCGCGCGGGAGGCGGCGCGCTCGGCCGAGCTGACGGCGCAGGGCAGTCTCCTGCGGCTGTGGCGGCCACCGCTGGCGCCGGGGGAGTGGCGTACGTGGGGGCTGTTCCGGGCCGACGACGCCGACGAGTTGGAGGCGGTCCTCGCGTCGATGCCGCTGCGTGCGTGGCGGCGCGAGACCGTGACGCCGTTGACGCCGCACCCGAACGACCCGGGTCAACCGCCGCGCTGAGCCTGGCGGGGCTCGCCCCGTGGTTGGGCGAGCACGACAGGCACGTTTCGGGGCACGTCGCCAACAGGGGAGATCATCATGTCCGAGGTCCAGATTCTGCGTACCGTCCTCGACCGCTGGAAGTCGGCTGTCGACGCCCACGAGCCCGATCGGGTCGCGGCGTGCTTCACCGACGACGCGATCTTCCAGGGGTTGCAGCCGTACTCGGTCGGTCGTGCCGGCGTCGCCGCGTACTACGCCGGCCAGCCGCTCGGCCTGACCGCCGCGTACGACGTCCGGGAGATCCGCCGTCTCGCCGACGACGTGGTCCTCGGCTACCTGGAGGTGGAGTTCGGCTTCACCGACCGGCCGGCCCTGACCGTCAACCTCGGTGTGCTGCTGCGGCGGGTAGGCGACGACTGGCTCATCGGCCACTACCAGGTGTCGCGGCTCACCTGAGCGGGAAGCGCCGTCGGCGACAGCGTCCGGTGCCCCAAACAGATCGTGGCAGGCCCGCCGGTGGGGGCCTGCCACGATCTCGGAACTGGTCAGAGCTGGTCGGTGCCGAAGGTGTCGCAGCTCTTCGGGTCGCCGCGGTCGTAGCCCTGCGTGAACCAGCGCTTGCGCTGCTCGGACGTGCCGTGGGTGAACTGGTCGGGGTTGACCCGCCCGCCGGAGCGCTCCTGGATGCTGTCGTCGCCGATCGCCTCGGCGGCCTGCACGGCCTCGCTGATGTCGGACTGGGTGATGGACGTGAACAGCGGCTCCTGGCCGGTCTTGTCCTTGCTCTCGGTGGCGTGCTTGGCCCAGGCGCCGGCGTAGCAGTCGGCCTGCAGCTCCAGCCGGACGGAGGCGGAGCGGGGGCCGCTCTGGTCGCCCTGGCCGGCCTTCGCGTTGGTGCCGAGCAGGTTCTGGATGTGGTGTCCGTACTCGTGCGCGAGCACGTAGGGCTGGGCGAACTCGCCCTTGGCGCCGAACCGGGAGGCCAGCTCGTCGTAGAAACTCAGGTCGATGTACACCTGCTTGTCGGCGGGGCAGTAGAACGGGCCGACGCCCGAGTCGGCCTGCCCGCAGCCGGTGTTCACGGCGTCCTGGAAGAAGTTGGTGTCGGTCGGCTCGTACTTCCCGTTGCCCACCTCCGGGTACGCCTTCTGCCAGTAGGCCTGGATGCTGTTGACGTAGAGCGCGTTGCGGCAGCGCGCGTCGTCGAGGCGCTGCGGGTTGTCGCGCGAGCAGAGCTGCTCCAGGTCGGTGCCGCCGGCCTGACCGCCCTCGTCGCCGTTGGTCATGGCGTTGAGGCCGAAGCCGCCGCCGAGCAGCGCGACGAGCACTGCCACCACGATGCCGATGATGCCGCCGCGACCACCGCCGCCGGGGATCGGGATGCCGAAGCCGCCGCCGGATCCGCCACCCCGGCCGACGTCGTTGACCTGGGAGGTGTCGATTTCGGCCCGCTCGTTGAGTTCCATGGTGACCCCGATCGCCGTATGCCGGTGAATGTCTTTTGTGTGTCGTTTCGTCCATCAAGTGCCGGACGGGGTCCGGACAGGCGTTCCCGTACCCGATGATCTTGATCGGTAATCCGGGCGGGCCGCCCGGCGGCGCCCGGTACACTTGTCGGGTGCTGCGCTGCGAAGGCTGAACCGCCCCGCGCCGTCGGGCCCCTCGAGCCCGCCGGCCGTTTCGCGTGCCCCGAGTCAGCCTTCCGAACCCCGAGAGCGAGCCCGCGAATATGATCACTGCCACCGGCCTGGAACTGCGCGCCGGTTCCCGGATCCTGCTGTCCGACACCACGCTGCGGGTGCAGCCCGGTGACCGGATCGGCCTGGTCGGTCGTAACGGTGCCGGCAAGACCACCACGCTGAAGGTGCTCGCCGGTGAGGGGCAGCCGTACGGCGGCCAGATCGACCAGCGCAGCGCCATCGGCTACCTGCCACAGGACCCGCGTACGGGTGACCTGGAGGTCACCGGCCGGGACCGGGTGCTGTCCGCCCGTGGTCTGGACGTGCTGATGGCGCAGATGAAGGAGATCGAGGAGCAGCTCGCCGAGAACGCCGACGAGAAGCTGGTCCGCCGCTACGGCGCGCTGGAGGACCAGTTCGCCGCCCTGGGCGGGTACGCGGCCGAGGCCGAGGCCGCCCGGATCTGCGCCAACCTCGGCCTACCCGACCGGGCGCTCGCGCAGACCATCGGCACCCTCTCCGGTGGTCAGCGGCGGCGCATCGAGCTGGCCCGGATCCTGTTCCGCGACGCCGGTGAGAACGGCGGCGGCATCCTGCTGCTCGACGAGCCCACCAACCACCTCGACGCCGACTCGATCACCTGGTTGCGGGGCTTCCTCGCCAACCACAAGGGCGGCCTGATCGTGATCTCCCACGACGGTGCGCTGCTGGAGTCGGTGGTCAACAAGGTCTGGTTCCTCGACGCCACCCGGTCGGTCATCGACGTGTACAACCTGGGCTGGAAGGCGTACCTGGAGGCCCGCGAGACCGACGAGCGGCGGCGGCGTCGGGAGCGGGCCAACGCGGAGAAGAAGGCCGGCGCCCTGATGGCGCAGGCCGACAAGATGCGGGCCAAGGCCACCAAGACCGTGGCCGCGCAGAACATGGCCCGTCGTGCCGAGAAGCTCATCTCCGGCCTGGAGGAGGTGCGGGTCGCCGACCGGGTGGCCAAGGTGCGCTTCCCCAGCCCCGCGCCGTGCGGCAAGACCCCGCTCACCGCGACCGGCCTGTCCAAGTCGTACGGGTCGCTGGAGATCTTCACCGACGTCAACGTGGCGGTGGACCGCGGCTCCCGGGTGGCCATCCTCGGGCTCAACGGTGCCGGCAAGACGACCCTGCTGCGGATGCTCGGCGGGCTGCTCACCCCGGACACCGGCGAGGTGCACGCGGGGCACGGCCTGCGGTTGGGCTACTACGCCCAGGAGCACGAGACGCTGGACGTGGAGCGGACGGTGCTGGAGAACATGCGCGCCGCCGCCGTCGAGCAGTCCGACACCGATCTGCGCAAGATCCTCGGCGCGTTCCTCTTCTCCGGTGACGACGTGAACAAGCCGGCCGGTGTGCTCTCCGGTGGCGAGAAGACCCGGCTGGCGCTGTCCACCCTGGTCTGTTCCGGCGCCAACGTGCTCCTTCTCGACGAGCCGACGAACAACCTCGACCCGGTCAGCCGGGAGCAGGTGCTCGACGCCATCGCCAACTACCCCGGCGCGATCGTCCTGGTCACCCACGACCCGGGTGCGGTGCTGGCGCTCAAGCCCGACCGGGCCATCCTGCTGCCCGACGGCGACGAGGACGCCTGGAGCGACGACCTGCTCGAACTGGTCGAGCTGGCCTGATCGAGGCAGCTCGACCTGCGCTCGACCTCGACGTGCGCTCGACGTCAGCCTGCGCTCGGCCTCGGCGCTGCGCTCAGCCGAGCAGGTCGAGCAGTCGGCCCGAGCACGCCGGAGCTGCGGGTCGTCGGCAGCCGCCAGCGTCCAGCGGTGGTACGCCCGGACGGCACGGCGGGCCGGATCGCCAGGATCACTCTATCGGGAAGCTGACATTGCATAGCGTGTCGGTTGGCGAAGAGTTGATATCTGGCGCATGATCGTCCGAGGCGGTCTAATAGGTGGGACCGTATCCGAACCGCACAGTCTGGGACGTGAGGACACAGCATGGCAGCCACTGGCACAGCCACCAGCACTGAGAAGGGTCGCCGGATCGTCGGAGCCGAGCGTCAGACGCTCGCCAAGGACCTGGTAAAGCGGTACACCTCGGGGGAGAGCATCCGCGCGTTGGCGGCCTCGACCGGCCGTTCCTACGGGTTCATCCACCGAGTGCTCACCGAGTCCGGCGTGCAGCTGCGTCAGCGCGGTGGTGCCCGGCGCCGCAAGAAGGCGTGACCCGCCCCCCAGCGTCGTCCATCAGCGCCGCGCCCCGGGACGTCCGGTGACCGCCGAGGCGACCGGGGTTCGGCTGACCTGCGACGGGCCGGTCGCCACGGTGACGTTGTGCCGGCCCGACGTGCTCAACGCCCAGACGCCCGCGATGTGGCGAGCGATGAGCGACTTTTCCCGTGACCTGCCCGGCGATGTCCGGGTGGTGGTGGTCCGGGGTGAGGGTCGGGCGTTCTCGGCCGGCCTCGATCTCGCGGTGGCGGGTGCCTCCGGTCCGGGGTCGTTCGCCGAGTTGGCCACGCTGTCCGAGCAGGAGTGCGCCGAGCGCATCGCGGAGTTCCAGGCCGGTTTCACCTGGCTGCACCGGCCGGACGTGATCTCCGTCGCGGCCGTGCAGGGTCATGCCATCGGCGCCGGCTTCCAGCTCGCGCTCGCGTGTGACCTGCGGGTGCTCTCCGCTGACGCGAAGCTTTCGATGGCCGAGGTGACCCTTGGCCTGGTGCCCGACCTGGCCGGCACGAAGCGCCTCGTCGAGCTGATCGGCTACGCGCGGGCGTTGGAGATCTGTGCGACCGGTCGCCGGCTGGACGCCGCCGAGGCGGACCGGATCGGCCTGGCCACCCTGGTCGTGCCGCCGGCTGAGCTGGACGGCGCGGTGCGGGACCTGACCGCCGGCCTGCTCTCCGGAGCCCGCGACGCGGTGGTGGAGATCAAGGCGTTGCTCGCCGGCGCGGCCGGGCGGTCGCACGCCGACCAGCAGCGCGCCGAGCGGGAGGCGCAGACCCGTCGGCTGCGTGACCTCGCCGGCACTGGAGAATAGGTAAGGACCGCACGGGAAGATCCGGGTTACGGCTGGGGTTGTCACACTCGTCGGGAGAATTGACCTGACGGTGCGGTCTGCCCGGCAACCCGGAGGTGAGCGATGTCCAACCCGATGTCCGGCGGCGGCATGGCCGGGTGGAGCATGCTCCGGTCGATGCGCAACAGCGACGAGGTCTCCACCCACCGCCTCAAGCGGGGGGTGGCCCGACGCATCGTGGCCTTCGCGCGTCCCTATCGGCGGGACATCGTCATCTTCCTGGTCACCGTGGTGCTGGCCGCCGTCATCGGCGTGGCCACACCGGTGCTCGCCGGCGACGTCATCAACGCGATCAACCAGGGCGGCGACGAGGCCGGCCGACTCGTGGTGCGGCTGGCCCTGTTCATCGCCGCGCTGGCGGTCGCCGACGCACTGCTCTCACTGGCCCAACGGTGGTATTCCGCCCGGATCGGCGAGGGCATCATCTTCAACCTGCGCACCCGGGTCTACGACCACGTGCAGCGGATGCCGTTGCAGTTCTTCACCCGTACCCAGACCGGGGCGCTGGTCAGCAGGCTCAACAACGACGTGCTCGGCGCCCAGCGGGCGTTCACCTCGACGTTGTCCGGCGTGGTCAGCAACGTCATCCAGCTGGTGCTCACCGCGGCGGTGATGTTCACGCTCTCCTGGCAGATCACCGCGCTCTCGCTGGTGCTGCTCCCCATCTTCATCATTCCGGCCCGCCGGGTCGGTCGGCGGCTGGCCGAGATCACCCGGGAGTCGTACAACCTCGACGCCAAGATGAACGCGACCATGACCGAACGGTTCGGGGTGGCCGGCGCGCTGCTGGTGAAGCTCTTCGGTCAGCCCGAGATCGAGGCCCGCCGGTTTGCCGACCGGGCCGAGCGGGTCCGTGACATCGGCATCCAGTCCGCCATGTACTCCCGCACCTTCTTCGTGGCGATGCTGCTGGTCGCCTCGCTGGCGCAGGCGCTGACCTACGGCCTCGGCGGCTGGCTCGCAGTGACCGGCGGTGTCAGTGCGGGCACCGTGGTGACCCTCGCGTTGCTGCTCACCCGCCTGTACGGTCCGCTCACCGCGCTCTCCAACGTCCGGGTGGACGTGATGAGCGCGCTGGTCTCCTTCGATCGGGTCTTCGAGGTGCTCGACCTCAAGCCGGGCATCGTGGAGAAGCCCGACGCCGTGGCGGTGCCGCGTGGCAGCGGCCGGGTCGACTTCCGCGACGTGCGGTTCCGCTACCCGAGCGCCGCCGAGATCTCCCTCGCCTCGCTGGAGGAGGTCGCCACCCTCGACCGGACGATCAACGAACCGGTGCTCAAGGGCGTCTCGTTCAGCGTCGAGCCGGGGCAGATGGTCGCGCTGGTCGGCCCGTCCGGGGCGGGCAAGTCGACGCTGTCGATGCTCATCTCCCGGATCTACGACGTCAGCGACGGGCAGGTGCTGGTCGGCGGGGTGGACGTGCGCGACGCGACGCTCGCCTCCCTGCGCGACGAGATCGGTGTGGTCACCCAGGATTCGCACCTGTTCCACGAGACGATCGCCGAGAACCTGCGCTACGCCAAGCCGGACGCCACCGACGACGAGATCTGGGCCGCGCTGGCCGGAGCGCAGGTCGCCGACCTGGTCCGGTCGCTGCCCGACGGGCTGGACACCACTGTGGGGGAGCGCGGCTACCGGTTCTCCGGCGGCGAGAAGCAGCGCATCGCCATTGCCCGACTGCTGCTCAAGGCCCCGTCGATCGTGATCCTCGACGAGGCGACCGCACACCTGGATTCGGAGAGCGAGGCGGCGGTGCAGCGTGCGCTGTCGGTGGCGCTGACCGGGCGGACCGCCCTGGTGATCGCGCACCGGCTCTCCACCGTGCGCGACGCCGACCAGATCCTCGTTCTCGATGGCGGGCGGATCGTCGAGCGGGGGCGACACGACGAACTGGTGGCCGTCGGCGGGCTCTACGCCGAGCTGTACCGGACCCAGTTCGCTGTCGCCGACTCGCCCAGCCCGTTCGTCGACGCGACCGGCCCCGAGCCGGTGGTCATGCCACTGGGCACGTACGTCGCCGACGAGGCCCTGCCGCCCGCCGCCGCCAACTGACGCCTGCCGGCTTTGATCGACACGGGTTCCTGGAAGTCGGGGTGTCCTGGTCGCGTTGACCGCCCGACTTCCTGAAAACCGAGTCGATCAAGGGACGGGTACCTCGGTCGCCGCCCGTAACTCGGCGAACGCCAGGCCCAGGGTGACCGGGGTGAAGTGGGCGTTCAGGCCGCTCGGGTTGGGCAGCACCCACAGCCGCGCCCCGGCCAACGACTCCGGTTGCGGCCCGAAGGTGGCCTTGGGCCGTTGGAAACCGATCCGGTACGCGGTCACCCCCACCACCGCCACCCAACGCGGCCGGTACCGGGCCACCTTGTCGGTCAGGATCGCCGCGCCGTCGAGGAGTTCCTCGGTGCTCAGCTCGTCGGCGCGGGCGCTGGCCCGGGCGGCCATGTTGGTGATGCCGAGCCCGAGCGCGGGCAGCTCGTTCTGTTCGCTGGGGTGCAGCAGTCGGGGAGTGAACCCGCCCCGGTGCAGGGCGGGCCAGAACCGGTTGCCGGGCCGGGCGAAGTGCCAGCCGGTGGCAGCCGACCAGAGGCCGGGGTTGATGCCGACGAAGAGCACCGCCAGCCCTGGCCCGAGGACGTCGGGGATGGTCCGGTCAGTGGCCGCCGCCAGCTCCGCCCGGGTCGGCCGGGTCGTCCCGGCCGGCAGGTCGCTCTGGGTCGGTCGGGTCGTCCCGGCCGCCAGGTCGCTCTGGGTCGGCCGGGTCGTCCCGGCCGCCAGGTCGGCCCGGGAGAGCCGGGCCTTGTCGGGGGTCACAGCCCGCGTAGCGCGCCGCCGTCGACCGGCACTGTGATCCCGGTGAGGTAGCTCGCGGCGGGGGAGAGCGCGAACGCGGCCACCCGACCGAACTCGGCAGGGTCGCCGATGCGGCGCAGCGGGATGCCGGCCTCCGCCTCGGCGCGGGCCCGCTCCGGGTCGCCGGTCGCTCCGAACAGCTCCCGGTTGCGATCGGTCATGATCCGGCCGGGCAACAGGCCGACCACGCGGACGCCGCGCGGGCCGTAGTCGTCGGCGATGTCCTTGGCGGCCCCGACCAGGCCGGGCCGCAGACCGTTGGAGATGCCGAGACCGGGCACCGGGCCACGCGCCGAGGTGGAGAGCACCAGCCCGATCGCGCCGCCCTCGGGCAGGGCGTTGGCGACGGTGCGTACGGCGCGGATGGTGCCCAGGAAGACCGTCTCGAAGGAGAGCCGCCACTGCTCGTCGGTGACCGCTGCGGCGTTGCCGGGCGGTGGCCCACCGACCGAGATCAGCGCGCCGTCGAGCCGGCCGAAATGCTGCTGGGCGGCGGCGACGAGCTGCCCCGGGGTCTCCGGGTCGGCCAGGTCGCCGGTCAGCCCGACGGCGTGCTCCGGGCCACCCAGCTGCTGTGCGGCGGCGGCCACGGCGTCCGCGTCCCGGGCCGAGAGGACCACCCGTGCACCGTCGGCGACCAGGCACTGCGCTGTCGCGTAACCCAGGCCGCGGGAGGCGCCGGTGAGGACGTACACGCGGTCGGTCAGTCCGAGATCCATAACGCCGATCCTGCCGCATCCGACACGCCGTCGCCAGCACGGGTGGGTACCCGTGGGGCGGGGCGCAGCAGGCGTACCCGGCCGGCGATCTGCACCGCGACGGCCCCGCCGGCGCGGCCCACCGCCGGCAACCGGCGCGGACGCGGCGCCCGCAGCCCGTCGTAGCGCAGGAGTGCCTCCCGGGCGGCCAGTTCCTCGGCGGCCGGCGGCGGCAGCGCACGTTCGGCGTGCAGCGCGCGGGCCAGGTCCCAGCCGTCGCGCAGCGACCCGGCGGTGGGTCGCCGCCCGGCCCAGCCGGCGAAGGTCGTCGTCCACCTGGCACCGAGGCTGGCAGCGAGCAACGGCCAGTGCCGGGCGACGGCACCGGCCCGCTTGCGCAGCAGGGCCGCGCGGGTGGCGGCCAGCGGGCCGGGCGCGAACCCCGGCGGGGGTGGCCCTCCGGCGACGAGCGCGGCGACCAGTTGGGCCTGCCGTTCGGCGAGCCCGGCGCGGGGCGTGGCTGCCGGGTCGCCGTGGGGCGCGCCGGTCATGTGACGGCCGGGAAGCCCGCGGCGGCGGCCAGGGCGTCCAGTTCGGCGCGGAGTTCAGCGGCCGGCGGGTAGTGGCCGTCGCGTTCCAGCAGCAGCGCCGGTGGCCGCTGCCGGGCGCAGAGCGCGCCGACCAGCTCCAGCACCGCTGGCGGAACCGGGTCGGTGTGGGTGTCGTGGTAGAAGCCGCCGTGCTCCGCGCCGCCGGCCACATGGGCGTACGCGATCCGCTCCAGCGGCAGACGGTCCAGCAACGCCAGCGGGTCGGTGTCCCGGTTACGAGCGTTGGCGTGCACGTTCGCCACGTCGAGCAGCAGCAGGGCGCCGGTCCGGTCGAGGATCTCGGTGAGGAAGTCCGCCTCGTTCAGCTCGTCGTCGGGCCAGTCGACCAACGCGGCGATCGGTTCCAGCGCGATGGGCACCGGCAGGTCGGCCTGGGCCCGCGCCACGTTGTCGCAGACCACGTCGACGGCTTCCCGGCTGCGCGGCAGCGGCAGCAGGTGCCCGGCCTCCAGACCGCCGGCCCTGACGAACGCGATGTGTTCGCTGACCAGCGGGGCGTCCAGGCGTTGCGCCACCGCGGCCAGGTGGGCGACCCGGGCCGGGTCGACCGGCTCGGCGCCGCCGAGGGAGAGCCGCACCCCGTGCGGTACGACAGTCACCCCGCGTTCCCGCAGCTGTGTCAGGCCGGGCGGGAGCGGCCCGGACGCGGGCACCCCCTCGGCCACCACTTCCACGAAGCGCAGGCCGGGCAGTTCGGCCACGAAGCCGGCGATCTCCGGACGCCAGCCGATGCCGACCCCCGACGGGCCGGTCATCCGCCGCACCCCCCGCCGCCGCACCCGCCGCCACCGCCGCAGGAGCTGCCACCGTCTCCACCGGAGCTGTCCCCGCCGCCGGAGGACCCGTCGGACCCGCCCGTCCAGCCACTGCCGGAGGCGGCCTGGCGCTGAATCTCGGCCTGTTCGGCGAAGCCCGGGTCGAGTGCCCAGAGCGAGGCGGTGCCGTACAGGGCGACGCCCATCGCCGCGCCGGCCGCCCCGTAGGTGGCGTAGGCGGGTGCGGAGGCGGGCGCGAGGTGGGTGTGCTCGCGGCGGACGGAACGCAGAGCCGATCGACCGGCCCGGGTGAGCATGGGCGCCCGGCGCAGCACCAGCGTGATGATCAGCAGCGGAACCAGTGTCAGCAGCAGGTAACCGACCGGGTGACCGTTGAACAGGCCGGAGACCAACCGGAGCACACCGAGGCCCAGTAGGGCGATCAGGATCGTGGCCCAGAAGCGGGCGCGGGCGCGCTGCCCGTCGTCGGTGAGCAGTCCGCGCTGCTCCAGGCCGTTGCGGATCTGGTGCAGCGCGGTGCGTACCCGCTCGTCCTGCGGGAGGTCACCGACCCGGACGTGCTGGTGGGCCGCCCAGTGGACGGCCTGATCCAGCGGGGTGAGCCCGGTCGGCGTGGACCCGATGGTGGTCAGCCGGCGGTCCGGTCGTACGCCGATCGCTCCGCTGGCGCGCAGCCCGCCGAGCGCGGCGTGTACGGCCAGCCGAGGCCCCCCGTTGAGGTACGCGACCTGCTGGGGCCCGAGGGGGTCGGCGGTCATGGCGCCGGTCGATCCGGCGGCGAGTCGGACCCGGTGGTACGCCGCGATCAGCACCACCACGATGGCCGCCGCGAGGTAGTACCGGAGGAAGGTCGGGCCGGAGATGCCCCAGGTGTCATCAGACGCGGCATGGAGGATCATCGACTGCTCCTGTCACCGGAGGGGATCGGCGGCCCCATTGTGGAGCAGCCTCGCCACGGTCGACCGACCGGTGCCCGCGCGGTCAGTGCCGGCGGACCGCCTCCTCGACCAGGTCGAGCACCGGGCCCAGGTCACCGGCCGGTCGGCCCATGGCCAGGTGCAGCACCAGACCGTCGTAGGCCAGCTCCAGGAACTGGGCCAGCACGTCGATCGGTACGTCCTCGCGCAGCACCCCGGCGTCGCGCTGGCGGGCCAGCCGGTCCCGGGTCGCCTCCGCGATCGCGGCGGACCGCTCGGCCCACCGTCTGGCGAACGCGGGGTCGGTGCGCAGCCGCCGGGAGACCTCCAGTTGGCTGCCCAACCAGCCGGTGGTGTCGGGGGAGACGGCGCGGGCCAGCAGATCGCGCATCACCTGCACCAGACCGTTGCGGGCCACCGTCTCGACCATGGCCGCGGCGTCGTCCTCGGCGACGGCCAGGAAGAGCGAGTCCTTGTCGCGGAAGTGGTGGAAGATCGCACCGCGGGACAGGCCGGTGGCCTCCTCGAGGCGGCGTACGGTCGCCCCCTCGTAGCCGAGCCGGGCGAAACACGCCCGGGCGGCGGCGAGGATCTCCTGCCGGCGCGCGTCGAGCTGGTCCTGACTTACTCTGGGCACACGTCGATCGTCGCAGGTCACCCCGGGGCACGCAAACCGTACGTACGGCTTGGGATGTTGCCGTTTACCATCGCCCGGTGACCCAGCCCCTCACCGTGCCCAGCTCTCCGCTGACAGTGGCCACCGTCCAGGCCACCCCCACGCCGGGCGACGTCGCCGGCAACGCGCTCGTCGCCGCCGACCTGGTCCGTCAGGCCGCCGAACGGGGCGCCCGGGTGGCAGTCCTGCCGGAGTTGTTCCTCTGCGCGTACCACCCGCCGGTCCTCGCCGCCGACCCGGCCGGCACGGACGTCACCGCCGATCAGGCCGGGATGGTCGCGGATCCCCGGCTCGACCCGCTGCGCGTCGCGGCGCGCGAGGCCGGCGTCACCGCGCTGGTCGGCGCGGCCGTGCGGCACCCGGACGGCCGGCGGACCATCGCGGCGCTGGTGACCGACCGGAACGGCGAGGTGCGGGTCGGCTACGACAAGCAGCAGTTGTGGGGTGACGAACGGGAGCTGTTCACCCCCGGCGATCGCGGTGCCACGCTGCTCGTCGACGACTGGCGGCTCGGGCTGGGCATCTGTTACGACGGCTGTTTCCCGGAGCACGGCCGGGCCGCCGCCGTCGACGGCGCACACGCCTACCTGTGCCCGAGCGGGTATCTGGCCGGCTCCGAACACCGCCGGGATCTCTACTACGCCGCTCGGGCCCTGGACAACACGATGTTCGTGGTCTTCGCCAACGCGGTCGGCGGCGTCGACCCGTGGCGGTTCAACGGCGGCGCGGCCATCTACGACCCCGAGGGGCGGGTGCTTGCTCGCGGGGCCGACGACGGCACGGCGGTGCTCGTGGCGACGCTGGATCCGGCCGTGCTCGCGGCCACCCGGGCGGCCCACTCGATGCTCGTCGATCGGCTGCCGGAGCAGGGTGGCGCGCGGGTGTCCATGCCTGGCTGAGCCCGTCGTCAGGTCGATACCCGCCGCATCTGTTGGCGGACACGTCGGTCCCGTAGGGTGCCCGAGTGCCACTGCTCCTGCTGGACCTGGACAACACCCTGCTGGATCGGGCCGGGCCGTTCCGCCGCTGGGGTGAGCGCTTCCTGGACAGCATCGGCGCGCCCCACACCGACATCGACTGGCTGGTGTCGATCGACGCCGACGGCCTGACCGACCGCTGGGACCTCGCTGACGCCATCCGGGACCGCTACGAGCTGCGCATCCCCTCGATCGACCTGGTGGAGGAGCTGCACGACGGGGTGGTGGCGCAGACCCGGCTCGACCCGCTGACCGCCTGCGCGCTGCGGATCGCCGACGACGCCGGCTGGGTGCCGGTGGTGGTCTGCAACGGCACCGTACGCGTCGAGGACGCCAAGATTCGCCGGACCGGGCTGGACCAGTACGTCGCGGACTGGGTGATCTCCGAGGAGGCCGGCGTCAGCAAGCCCAACCCGAGAATCTTCGCGCTCGCCGCCCAACGGGTGCGGATGCCGCTGCGGGGGTCGTGGGTGATCGGCGACAGCCCGGAGGCGGACATCGGCGGCGCCGCGGCCGTCGGGCTGCCCAGCGTCTGGCTGCACCGTGGGCGCACCTGGTCGGACGTCCGGTTCGCGCCGAGCCGCACCGTGGACGGGTTGATCGCCGCGGTCGCCACCGTCCTCGCCCGCTGAGTGTTCCCGCACCGGTTGTCGTCTCGGGGTGCTGGCCGCGTAATTCGGTTGACCGGTCGCCGTGCTGGTACGAGCATTGTCCGCGCATCGTGCGTCCCGGGTGTGTGCCCGGTCGAGGAGAGGGGGTCGGTCATGGCCGTCTTCGCAGGTCGCTTCCAGCTGCCTATCTCAGCCTCGACCAAGGGAACCTCACCACAGTGCGCGATCATGATCTTCCGGCGCTTGAGCGCCGGACCCGCGGCAAGAGCCGCTTCGACGACGACGAACCGCAGTTTCTGAAGCGCGGGCGGCCCACCGAGCCGCCCGCGGACCCGGACAGCGAGCCCGACCCGGACACCGGCGAGCGCTGGTCGTCCTGGGACGACGCCGTGCACGGGCCGCAGCCGCACCCGGCCTGGCTGGTCACCGAACTGGCCGCCAAGGACACCGAACTGGGTGTGCTGAAGACCGGCAAGGAGGCGGACGTCCACCTGGTCCGTCGGGCGGTGCCCGACACCGACCGGTCCTGTCTGCTGGCGGTGAAGCGCTACCGCGATCCCGAGCACCGGCTGTTCCACCGCGATGCCGGTTACCTGGAGGGCCGTCGGGTGCGCCGGTCCCGGGAGAACCGGGCGATGGCCGGTCGGACGGCGTTCGGCCGGCAGATGATCGCCGGGCAGTGGGCGGCGGCCGAGTTCGCCGCGCTGAGCCGGCTCTGGGAGATCGGCGCCGGCCACGACCGGATCGCCGTGCCGTACCCGGTGCAGTTGCGGGGCACCGAGTTGATGCTGGAGTTCGTCGGTGACGCCGAGTCGGGGGAGGCGGCGCCGCGACTGGCCCAACTGAGGCCCGGCCCGGCCGAACTGCATGACCTGTGGGCCCAGTTGGTGGAGGCGCTGCGGGTGCTGGCTCGGGCCGGCTACGCGCACGGCGACCTGTCGCCGTACAACCTGCTCGTGCACCAGGGGCGCCTGGTCGTGATCGACCTGCCGCAGGTGGTCGACGTGGTGGCGAATCCGCAGGGGCCGGAGTTCCTGGCCCGCGACGCGCGGGTGGTCGCCGCCTGGTTCGCGGCCCGGGGCCTCCCGGGCGAGCAGGCCGACCCCGGCCGGTTGACCGGAGAACTGCTGCGCGAGGCGGGCCTGCGCTGACCGGAGCGGGTCGGGCGGCCATGTCGCCCGACCCGCCGCGCCGGCTATTGCAGGTAGCGCTCCACCTCGGGCTTGGGGCGTTCGCCCTGGGCGTCCGGGTCGCCGTGGGTCTCCCGGGCTGCCCGCCGACGGCGCAGCAGGTCCCAGCACTGGTCGAGGGACTCCTCCAGGGCACGCAGGCGCTCGCTGGCCTCGCCCTCGGTGCCCGACTCGTGAGCCTGGGCCTCGGCCCGCAGTTTGTGCTCCTCGTCGACCAACTCGGAGATCCGGTTCAGGATGGTCTTGTCGTCCATGCCTGAGAGCCTGGCACAGGGTGCCGTGCGTCGCCCGGATTCGGGGGTACCGGTGCGTTCCGGGTCACTGACCGGCACCGCCCACCCCGGCCTCGCCGGGCTGGTGTCGGTGTCGCTGGGACCGGTCGGCAAGGCGCGGGCTGTGGCGCCCGGCGTACCGGCGTCGTCGTCCGACTAAGTGTCCACTCAGGATTCACCAAAACGCAAATATCGACGCCGGTAGGTTTGTGTAGACGGAAATTGCGCTGTCCGCAAGTCTGGAGGTGCCCCTCGTTTGGTGAGATGCTTCCCGTCGGCCCAGAAGGTGAAAGTTTCATCAGCCTGTCCGACCGAAGTGGATCGCTAAGGTCGACGGGACGACGAGGAGACGTGGTTCGATGTCGCAGGTGTCCGAGGCGCGCTCCGCCACCGTCAGCACCGAACCCCGGACGATCCCGGCACGACGCGCGCTGCCCGCGCTGGTCCGTGACCCGCTGGGCGCGCTCGTCGACTTCGCGGACGCCGCCGGCGGTGAGGTCGTCCGGCTCAACCTCGGCTCGTTCCGCCCCTACCTGGTCAGCCATCCTGAGCACCTGCAACGCGTCCTGCGCGACAACGTTGCCAACTACATCCGGGACGGCGACGGGCTGCTCTGGCGACCCGTTCGCCGGATCGTCGGTGACGCCATCCTGGTCGCCGAGGGCGAGGTCTGGGAGTCTAGCCGAGGCGCGCTGCAGCCGCTGTTCACCGCCAAGCGGGCCGAGACGCTCGTCGACAAGATGGCCGAGGCGATCAACGAGGCGGTCGACGAGTGGCTCGAACCGGCCCGCACCGGTCGCCCGATCGACGGTGGCGCCGAACTGACCCGGATCGTCCTGCGTACCACCATGCGGGTGCTCTTCGCCGACCGGATCTCGGTCCCCGACGCGCTGCGGATCAGCGCCGCGCTGGACACCCTCACCACCGCGATGCTCCCGCGACTGCTGATGCCCGCCGTGCCGTACGCGGTGCCGATGCCCCGCGACCGGCAGTTCCGCGAGGCGGTGCGCACCATCGACGAGGTGGTGCTGCCGATCATCCGGCAGGCCCGGGCCCACCCCACCGACGGTGACGACATCATCTCCACCCTCTGCCGGCCGCGCGCCGACGGCAGCGAACCCGACGAGTACGCGATCCGCGGCGACGTGGTCGCGATGTTCTCCACCGCCACCGAGACCACCATCGCCCTGCTCTCCTGGCTGTGGCCGGTGCTGGCGTCCCGCCCCGACGTGGCCGAGCGGATGACCGACGAGATCGAGCAGGTGGTCGGCGCCGAACGGGTCGGCCGCGAGCACCTGCCCCAGCTGCGCTACGGCCGGATGGTGCTCGACGAGATGCTGCGGCTCTACCCGGCGGGCTGGATGATCCCGCGTACCGCGGTCGGCGACGACATGCTCGGCGGGGTGCGGATCAAGGCCGGTGGCACGGTGCTGGTCAGCCCGTACGTGACCCAGCGGATGTCGACGTTCTGGGACAACCCGTCGCTCTTCGACCCGGAGCGCTTCGCGCCGGAGCTGCCCCGGCGGCGCTACCGGTACTCCTACTTCCCGTTCGGCGGGGGCCCGCACCAGTGCCTCGGGCAGTACCTGTTCCTGCTGGAGGCCCAACTCATCGTCAGCACCATGCTGAGCCGCTACCGCTTCCGGCTGCGCGAACCGGTTGACCTCACCCCTCGGATGGGTGCCTCACTGCAACCCAAGCAGCGTGCCGAGGTCATCCTCACCGCGGTCGAGCGCCCGGCCGCATCGTGACCGAGACCCCGCGACCGGCACCGGCAGGCCATGACGCAATCGCCGAGCAGGGCCGGGTGTGCGCGCTCGCCGTGCGGGGCGTACGCGACCTGCAGGAGGTCACCGCCGGCCATCCCGAGCTGTTCGACGCCGCGCCGTTCGACCCGGCGCTGCTCAGCTCGGTGGCGACCACCGTCGCCTTCATCGCGCCCTGGCACACCGCCGCCGAACTGCGCATCACCACCCGTACCGTGCTCTGGGTCTTCGCCACCGACTGGCAGGTCGACTACCTCGCCCGGTCCGTCGACGACATCCGGAAGGTGGTGACCGACTGCCTCGCGGTGGCCGACGGCGCCACGCCGGCACCCGGGCGGCACCTGGCCCGGCTGCTGGCCGACCTGCGCGACGAGCTGGCCACCGTGCCGGCGTTCGCCCGGCTGCGCCCGATCTGGCGCGACGAGTTGGCCCGGATGCTCGCCGCCATGGCCCGGGAGTGGGACTGGAAGAACCTGCCAACCGATCCGACCACCGGACGACGCCTGCCGGACCTGGACCGTTACCTGGACAACGCCGACAACTCCGGCAGCTCCTTCGTCAACGTCACCCACTGGATCGCCACCGGTGACGAGAAGACCCTCGCCCAGTTGACGGACCTGCTGGACGCCGGACGTGGCGTGCAGCGGGTGCTGCGGCTGGTCAACGACCTCGCCACCCAGGGGCGCGACGCCGAGTGGGGTGACCTGAACGCCCTCTCGCTGGTCGACGACCCGGCGCAGGTGCACGACCGGCTGGCCGAGCTGACCGCCCGTGCCCGGGGAGACCTGGCCGCCCTCGCCGAGCGGTGCCCCCGCCAGGCGGACTACCTCAACCGGCAGATCTCCTTCACCGGCGGCTTCTACCAACTGTCGGACTTCTGGGGGGTGCGCGATGAGTGACGGCGCCACCCGGGTGTTCGTCGACGCGGCGACCGCGGCCGACCCGGTC
The DNA here is from genome assembly GCF_030269705.1 of Micromonospora sp. NBRC 107095. Classification (NCBI taxonomy): domain Bacteria; kingdom Bacillati; phylum Actinomycetota; class Actinomycetes; order Micromonosporales; family Micromonosporaceae; genus Micromonospora; species Micromonospora sp. NBRC 107095. The sequence continues at coordinate 11,702 of NZ_BSTU01000009.1, read as the reverse complement.
GCCGACGCCGCCCGCGAGCTGATCGCCGGGCTCGGCCTGCGGCCGTGGGGTCAGGTCGCCGCCTCGGTGTACGAGACCGGCCGGCTGGTCGCCGTCGCTCCCTGGCTGACCGGGCACCACCAGCGGATCGCGTTCCTGGTGCGCAGCCAACGCCCGGACGGGGCGTGGGGCCCACCCGAGGGGTACGCACTGGCGCCGACGTTGAGCGCCACCGACGCGCTGCTCGCCGCGCTGGCCGACGGCCGAACCGGGGCGGATCTGCTCGCCCCGGTGGCCGGTGGGCTCGGTGCGCTCGCCGACATGCTGCTCCGCGCCGACGCCCGGACGCTGCCGGACACTCCCGCGTTGGACCTCATCGTTCCGGCGCTGGTCGACACGATCAACGACCGGCTCGCCGGGCTGGAGCGGGCCGTCGCCGACCGGCTGCCCCGCCCACCGTTGCCGCTGCCCATCGGATTGCACCGGGACCGGTTGCGCGCGGTGCGGTCCGCGGTGGCCGCCGGAGCGACGCTGCCACCGAAGGTGGCCCACTTCTACGAGCTTCTGGACGCGGTACCCCCCGACGCCGGCGCCACCCTCACCGCGGTCGGCGCCTCACCCGCGGCGACCGCGGCCTGGCTGACCGCTGTCGGTCCGGCCGCCGGCCCCGCCGCACACGCCTTCCTGCGGACGTTGATCCGTGACGGGGGCGGCCCGGTGCCCTGCCCGGCACCGATCACCGTCTTCGAGCGAGCCTGGGTGCTGAGCGGCCTGCGCCGCGCCGGGATCGCCGTCAACCCGCCGGCCTCCGTGCTGGAGAGCCTGACCGCCGCCACCACCGGCCAGGGCATCGCCACCGGCGACGGCCTGCCGACCGACGCCGACACCACGTCGGTGTCCCTCGACGCGCTGGCCCGGCTCGGCCATCCGGCGGACCCGGCCAGCCTGTGGGCGTACGAGACGGCCGACGGTTTCTGCACCTGGCCGGGGGAGGACGGCTTCTCGGTCACCACGAACGCCCACGTGCTGGACGCCTTCGGGCAGCACCTGACCCGGCACCCGGGCGCGGACGCGCGCTACCGCCGGGCCGTCGACCGGCTGAGCGCGGTGCTGGCCGGGCACCAGCGCGCGGACGGCGCCTGGCAGGACCGGTGGCACGCCTCGCCGTACTACGCCACTGCCTGTTGCGTGCTGGCGCTCGCCGAGTTCGGGCGGGGTGCGGCTGCCGCCGAGGCGGTGGACCGGGCCGCTGGCTGGGTGCTGAACAGTCAGCGCCCGGACGGCTCGTGGGGGCGGTGGGACGGCACCGCCGAGGAGACCGCGTACGCCCTGCAGGTGCTGTTGACGGTGCCGACGACGGTGCCCCGGGTCGACGACGCGGTGGCCCGTGGGCACGCCTACCTGCACGAATCCGCCACCCGGGACCACCGTCCACTGTGGTACGGCAAGGAGCTGTACTGTCCGACAGTGATCGTTCGCGCCGCGGTGCTCGCCGCCTGCAGGTTGGCCACCGATCGGGCCTCCGGCGTGGACCGATCGGTGGTGGATTGCGGTTACCAGGCTACAAAAACAACAACTTGAGGGGTTGTGTGGACACTGCTAGCGTACGCAGAGCCTCAGCCCCGGATGCCCCACCGCGGTGGGACGTCGCCCCCTCTGATCATTCGTTGATGAGCTGAGTCAACGCCCGGCCTGGGACGGTTCAATGCGTTCTCGCGGTACGAGTATCCGCACCAAGGTTGTCGCCCTGCTGCTCTCCCTGGTTGCGCTGTGGATGTTCGCGGCCTGGGTGACCCTGCGCGACGGCTTCAACCTGCTCGGTGTTCAGGTGATCAACAGCAAGGTCTACGCGCCGACCGAGCCGCTGTTGCAGGAGCTCCAGTTGGAGCGTCGGTTGACCCAGGCGTACCTGAGCACCCCCGAGGCCGCGCAGCGGACGGCGCTCGAAGCCGGGCAGCGCAAGAGCGCGGGACTGGCCGCCGACTTCGCCGACTCGGTGCGTGACTGGCAGGTCGACATCGCCGGAAGTTCCGCACTGGACACTCAGCTCGGTCTGACGATCGCTCAGGTCAACGCGTTGGAGCAGACCCGGGCCGAGGTGCTGGACCGCAAGATCGACCGGGTCGCCGCCGCCGAGGCGTACACCACCGCGATCGAGTCGATCTTCCAGATCTACGACGTGACCGGCAGCCTGGACGACAAGCAGATCGCCGGCGAGGCGGCAGCCCTGATCCAGCTCAACCGGATGAAGGAGCTGATTTCCCAGGAGGACGCGCTGCTCAGCGGGCTCTTCGGCAACGGCCGGATGAGCGGGCCGGAGTACGCCCGCTACGTCAGCCTGGTCGCCGCCGAGCGGTTCCTCGGCGACGAGGTCCGGACCCGCCTCGCCGACGCCGACGAGCGCCGCTTCCGGCAGCTCGTCAGCGGGGAGGCGTTCACCCGACTGCGCGCCGTACAGGACAGCATCATCCGCGAGGGCCGGCCGTCGACCCAGCTACCGATCGGCGCCGAGCAGTGGCGGGGCACTGTCGAGCCGGCGCTGACCGAGGTGAACGACGTCGTCACCGCCGGCGGTGAGGGCATCGTTGATCGAGCCACCGGCGTGGCCGTGATGGTCGTCGTCCGACTGGTGCTCGCCACCGGTCTGGGCCTGCTCGCCGTCATCGCCTCCGTCGTCATCTCGATCACCACCGCGCGGAACCTGCTGCGTCAGCTGGACCGGCTGCGGGAGGCCGCCTGGCAGCTCGCCGACGAACGGCTGCCCCGGGTGGTGGAGCGGCTCGGGCGCGGCGAGGAGGTCGACGTGGCCACCGAGGCGCCCCCGCTGGAATTCGGCACGGACGAGATCGGGCAGGTCGGCAAGGCGTTCAACGCCGTTCAGGAGACCGCGCTGCGGACCGCCGTCGAGCAGGCCGACCTGCGTCGCAACGTCCGCGAGGTCTTCCTCAGCCTGGCCCGACGCACGCAGGCACTCGTACACCGTCAGCTCACCCTGCTCGACGCCATGGAGCGCCGCGAACACGACGCGGAGGAGCTGGAGGACCTGTTCCGGGTCGACCACCTGGCCACCCGGATGCGGCGCAACGCGGAAAACCTGATCGTGCTCTCCGGCTCCACCCCCGGTCGGGCCTGGCGGCGCAACGTCCCGATGGTCGACGTGGTGCGCGGCGCCGTGGCCGAGGTGGAGGACTACACCCGGGTCAACGTGCTGCCGCTCGGGCCGGTCTCGCTCGCCGGCCGCGCGGTCGGCGACGTCATCCACCTGCTGGCCGAGCTGATCGAGAACGGCCTGTCGTTCTCCCCTCCACACACGACTGTCGAGGTCCGCGGCCAGTTGGTCTCCAACGGGTTCGCCCTCGAGATCGAGGACCGGGGCCTCGGCATGAGCGAGGAGGACCTGGCCGCGGCGAACCACCGGATCGTCGACCGGTCCGAGCTGAACCTCGCCAACGCCGCCCGCCTCGGGCTCTACGTGGTGAGCCGGCTGACCGAACGGCACGGCGTGCGGGTCCGGCTCAAGGAGTCCGCGTACGGGGGGACCACGGCGGTCGTGCTGATCCCGCTGGAGCTGGTCACCGAGGCCGACGCCTCCCCGGAGGACTCGGGCTCGTTCCGGGCCGGTTCGGCCATCCCGATGCCGTCGACGCCGGCCACGGAGAGCGGCAGCCCGACGTCCCTCGCACCGGTCGCGCTCGCCGCACCGACGACCACCGCGCCGGACGTGGCCGCGACATCGGCGACGCCGACGCCCACCGACACCACCACCCCGACGTCGGACGAGGAGGCCGAGGCGGACACCGTTCTCCCCACCCGACAGCGGACCACCCCGACGACCGGCACACCCGACCTGCCCACCCGCGCCCGGCGCGGCCCGGGTCAGCCAGCCCTGGAAGCCCCGACCGTGCCCACCGGCCTGCCCGCCGTCGAACGCACCCGCCCGGAGACCCGCGACGCGGAGCCGGTCGCGGCCGGTGACGGTGGCCCGGTGCCCGCGCGCGCCGACGCGGAGCGGACCGACTCCGGCCTGCCGGTCCGGGTCCGACAGGCGAACATCGTTCCCGAGTTGCGAGACGACCCGGCGATGTCGGAGACCGACGACGAGGATGTGGTGCGCCCACCGGAGCAGGTCCGGCGGATGATGAGTTCCTACCAGACCGGCACCCGGCGTGGGCGAACCGACGCGGCTCGGCTGCTCGGCGGCGCCTCCGGCACCCCGGCGGCGACGCCGTCCGAGCCGACCGACGAGGATCCACAAGCGACCTGACCGAGCACCGATGACGCGGGTTCCCGCGCGGTGTGACGGTCAAGCCCCAAACGAACACGGCGCACAGCCGGGCGAGAAGAGGACGACGAAGTGACCCAGAAGACGGCTTCGAGCGCCGACCTGACGTGGTTGCTGGATGACCTGGTGGGCCGGGTGAAGCAGGCCGAACACGCGGTCGCGCTCTCCACCGACGGCCTCTTGATGGCCTCCTCCCAGGGGTTGAGCCGAGACGACGGCGAGCACCTCGCGGCGATGGCGGCCGGCATCCAGAGCCTCGCCCGAGGTGCCGGCAAGCGTTTCGGTGGCGGGCAGGTGCAGCAGACCATCATCGAGATGCAGTCGTCGTTCCTGTTCGTCACCGCGGCCGGCCGCAACGCCTGCCTGGCGGTGCTGGCCACCGAGGACGCCGACGTCGGTCTGATCGCCTACGAGATGGCGATGCTGGTCACCCGCGTCGGCAAGTACGTCGCATCACCATCGCGTGGCACTGATCAGCAGGTCGGCGAGAGGTAACGGCGATGACGGTCCAGGGGGAGTCCGCAGACCATCAGTGGGTGGATGACCATGCGGGTCCGGTGGTGCGCCCGTACGCGGTGACGCGCGGTCGGGCCCGCCCGGTCACCGGCACATTCGACCTGATCTCCCTGGTCACGGCGACCCGAGCCGAGGTCACGCCCGAGGTGGGTCTCGGCCCCGAGCATTTGGCGATCGTCGGGCTGTGCCAACGCATACAGTCCGTCGCCGAGATCGCCGCCCATCTCGACCTGCCGGTGGGCACCATCCGGGTGCTCCTCGGTGATCTGGCAGCCCGCAGCCTGGTGCAGGTCCGCGAGCCGCAGACCACGGCCGGTCTTCCCGACAACAGCATCTTCGAGGCGGTAATCAATGGACTACGGGCACTCTGACCGGCCGGCGGGAGCGACGCCACTGCCCACCGCGATCAAGATTCTGGTCGCGGGCGGCTTCGGCGTGGGCAAGACGACCATGGTTGGCGCGGTCAGCGAAACCCGGCCGTTGCGGACCGAGGAGGTGCTGACGGAGTCCGGGGTCGGCATCGACGACCTCTCCGGTGTGGAAGGCAAGACCACCACCACCGTGGCCATGGACTTCGGCCGGATCACCATCAGCGACGACCTGGTGCTGTACCTGTTCGGCACCCCGGGGCAGGACCGGTTCTGGTTCGTCTGGGACGAGTTGGCGTTGGGGGCGATCGGCGCCGTGGTGCTGGCCGACACCCGCCGGCTCGCCGACTGCTTCCCCTCGATCGACTACTTCGAGGGGCGGGGCACGCCCTTCGTGGTGGCGGTGAACTGCTTCCAGGGCGCGCGGACGTACCGGCTCGACGAGGTGCAGGCCGCGCTGAACCTGGACCCGGGCGTGCCGGTGCTGCTCTGCGACGCCCGGCAGCGTGAGTCCAGCAAGGAGGTGCTCGTCACGCTGATGGAGCACGCCATGAAGACCCGCGAGGCCCGCCGCCGCGCCGCCAGCGGAGACTGACCAAGGTTTTTCGGGGGAGGGTGTCCGGAACGCTGTCGGCCGATCGTCATGCTGGTGATACCCCGAAAAACGAGGGAGCGACCAGATGAAGTTCATGATGTTCGTGTGCAGCGACGCCGAGCCGGACACCGACCCCACCGAGTTGCCCGACATCGACAAGTGGGTGGCGGAGAACGACTCACGGGGCCGTCGCCTGACCGGCGACGCGCTGGCGCCGACCAGCGCCGCCACCACCGTCCGGGTTCGCGACGGTGAGCTGCTCGTCTCCGAGGGCCCGTTCGCGGAGACCGCCGAGGTGATCGTGGGCTTCGACCTGCTCGACTGCGCCGACCTGGACGAGGCGATCGAGGTGGCCCGCACGCACCCGATGGCCCGCGAAGGGCGGCTGGAACTGCGCCCGTTCGCGGACCTGCCCGACTGAGCGCGATGTCCACCTCGCCGCGCCGGCCGATGCGCACCCAGGCACCGGCCGTCGCGGCGGCGGCCGTCGCGGCGGCCAGCGTCGAGGCGTACCCCCGGATCGTCGCGACCCTGATCCGGGTGACCGGGGACTGGGCGTTGGCCGAGGACTGCGCCCAGGAGTCGTTGACCGTCGCCCTGGAACGCTGGCCCGCCGACGGTGTGCCCACCAACCCGGGCGGATGGCTCATGACGGTGGCGCGTAACCGGGCGATCGACGTGCTGCGCCGGGCCACCGTGGAGCGGCGCAAGCTGCACGACCTGGCGTTGCTCACGCCGGAGGAGGCGTCGCCGGAGCCGGAGGTGGGCCAGGACGTGGTGGACGACCGGCTGCGGCTCATCTTCACCTGCTGCCACCCGGCGCTCGCGATCGAGGCCCGGGTGGCGTTGACGTTGCGGACCGTCTGCGGCGTGCCGACCGCCGACATCGCCCGCCTCCTGCTGGTCAGCGAGTCGACGATGACCCGCCGGCTGACCCGGGCCCGCACCCGCATCGCCCAGGCGGGCATCCCGTACCGGGTGCCGAGCGGGCCGGCGCTGACCGAGCGACTGCCCGGCGTCCTCGCCGTGCTGTACCTGCTGTTCACCCGGGGCTACGTCGCCGACGGCGAACCGGCGTTCGCCGACGAGGCGGTCCGGCTGGCCCGGCTGCTCGACCGGCTGATGCCCGAGCAGTCCGAGGCCGCCGCGCTGCTGGCGCTGTTCCTGTTCCACCACTCCCGTCGGGATGCCCGCCGCGACGCCGCCGGCACCCTGCTCACCCTGCACCGGCAGGACCGCGACCGGTGGGACCGCGCCGCCATCGCCGAGGGCCTGGCCACCCTCGATCGGGTACGCCACGACGGGCCGTACGCGTGGCAGGCCCGGATCGCCGCCTGCCACGCCACCGCCGCCTCGGTCGACGACACCGAGTGGCCGACGATCGCGCGGGCCTACGACGCGCTGGCCGACCTTCGTCCCTCGCCGGTGATCGCGCTCAACCGCGCTGTCGCGCACGGCTACGCGTACGGGCCGGCCGCTGGGCTGGTCCTGCTCGACGCCGCGCGCACCGGGGGAGGGCTGGACGGCTACCCGCTCGCGGTGGCGGTGGAGGCCGATCTGGTGGCCCGGCAGGGTGACCGGTTGCGCGCGGCCAGCCTGTTCCGGGAGGCGGCGGCAGCGGTCGGCTCGACCGACGAGCGCCGCGCGCTGCTCGACCGGGCGGCCGAACTCGCCCCCTAGAACGGCTCTGTGCGTCTGGTGGGTCCGACCGTGCCGAAGACGCCGGTCGGGGCATCGGAGAGGGCTGACGGGGTGAATCTTGGACACTTTCCGTCTTCAGCTAACGGAAACTGTCCAAGATCTCAGCTTTGGAGTGTGGCGCGGCCTGGGCCGCGCCGGGAACCTCTCAGAGACTCAGCCCCGCTTGGCCGACGCCAGGAATCGGGACCAGGCCGTTAAGTGGTTCCTACCGCTCACCGACGAGGAAGCCCGCGCGGTCGCGCTGCGGCTGCGTTGATTGTTCACGCCGTCGGGCGCCAGGCCCTGATCGACCGGGCCGACGACCCCATCCCGTGAACGACGCAGGCTCCCTCCCGCGGAGGGCGGGAGGGAGCCTGATGGACATCGGTACGTCAGTTGGCGATCATGCGGCGCAGCACGTACTGCAGGATGCCGCCGTGCCGGTAGTAGTCCGCCTCGCCCGGGGTGTCGATCCGCACCACGGCCTCGAACTCCACGCCGGTGTCGGTGGTGACAGTCACCGTGCGCGGGGTCTCGCCGTCGTTGAGCGCGGTCACCCCGGTGATGGTGAACGTCTCGGTGCCGGTCAGGCCGAGCGACTCGGCGGTGACGTCCACCGGGAACTGCAGCGGCAGCACGCCCATGCCGATCAGGTTGGAGCGGTGGATCCGCTCGTACGACTCGGCGATGACCGCCCGGACGCCCAGCAGCATCGTGCCCTTGGCCGCCCAGTCCCGCGACGAACCCGAGCCGTACTCCTTGCCGGCCAGGATGACCAGCGGGATGCCGGCCTCCTGGTAGGCCATCGAGGCGTCGTAGATCGAGGTCTGCTCGCCGGTGAGGTGGTTGACGGTGAAGCCGCCCTCCACCCCCGGAACCAGCTGGTTGCGCAGCCGGATGTTGGCGAAGGTGCCCCGGATCATCACCTCGTGGTTACCCCGGCGGGAACCGTACGAGTTGAACTCGTGGCGCGGCACGCCGTGCTCGGCCAGGTACGTGCCGGCCGGGGAGTCCGCCTTGATCGCACCGGCCGGCGAGATGTGGTCGGTGGTCACCGAGTCACCCAGCTTGGCCAGCACCCGGGCGGCGGAGATGTCGACGACCGGGCTCGGCTCCTGCTGCATGCCCTCGAAGTACGGGGGCTTGCGCACGTAGGTGGAGTCGTCCGCCCAGGCGAACGTGTCGCCGGTCGGGGTGGGCAGCGACTGCCAGCGCTCGTCACCGGCGAAGACGTCCGAGTACGCGGCGCTGAACCCGGTGGCGCCGATGGCCTGGGCGATGACGTCCTGAATCTCGGCGCTGTTCGGCCAGATCTCCCGCAGGTACACCGGGTTGCCCTCGGAGTCCTCACCGATCGGCTCGTTGGCCAGGTCGATGTCCATCGTGCCGGCCAGGGCGTACGCGACCACCAGCGGCGGCGACGCCAGGTAGTTCATCTTGACGTCCGGGTTGATCCGGCCCTCGAAGTTCCGGTTGCCGGAGAGCACCGAGACCACCGACAGGTCGTGCTCGTTGACCGCGGCGGACACCTCCTCGGGCAGCGGGCCCGAGTTGCCGATGCAGGTGGTGCAGCCGTAGCCGACCAGGTTGAAGCCGAGCTTGTCCAGGTACGGCGTGAGGCCGGCCCGCTCGTAGTAGTCCATGACGACCTTCGAGCCCGGGGCCAGGGTGGTCTTCACCCACGGCTTGCGGGTCAGGCCCTTCTCCACCGCGTTGCGCGCCAGCAGCGCGGCACCGATCATCACCTGCGGGTTGGACGTGTTGGTGCAGGACGTGATCGCGGCGATCACCACGGCGCCGTGGTCCAGCTCGTACTCGACGCCGTCGCTGCCGGTGACCCGGATCGGGTTGGTGGCCCGGCCACCGGCCCCGGCGGCGGCCGTCTCCAGGTCGCGCGGCTCGTCGGCCGGGTCGCTGAACTCGTTGGCCGGCGGGTCGCTGGCCGGGAAGGACTCGGCGCTGGCCTCGTCGGCCGGGCCGTTCGCGCCGCGCGGCAGCTCCTCACGGGCGACGCTCGGCTTGAGGTCACGCTCGTTGGTGGAGTCGTCGGCCACGTAGTCGGTCAACGCCGAGCGGAACAGCGTCTTGGCGCTGCCCAACGGCACCCGGTCCTGCGGGCGCTTCGGGCCGGCGAGCGACGGCTCGATGGTGCTGAGATCCAGCTCCAGGCGCTCGGAGTACTCCGGCTCGGCGTCCGGGTCGTGCCAGAGGCCCTGCTCCTTGGCGTACGCCTCGACGAGCGCGACCTGCGCGGCGTCGCGGCCGGTCAGCTCCAGGTAGCGGATGGTCTCACCGTCGATCGGGAAGATCGCCACGGTGGAGCCGTACTCCGGGGACATGTTGCCGATGGTGGCCCGGTTGGCCAGCGGCACGGCGCTCACGCCCGGGCCGTAGAACTCGACGAACTTGCCGACCACACCGTGCTTGCGCAGCATCTCGGTGATGGTCAGCACCAGGTCGGTGGCGGTGGTGCCGGCCGGCATCTCGCCGGAGAGCTTGAAGCCCACCACCCGGGGGATCAGCATGCTGACCGGCTGGCCGAGCATCGCGGCCTCGGCCTCGATGCCGCCGACGCCCCAGCCCAGCACGCCCAGGCCGTTGACCATGGTGGTGTGCGAGTCGGTGCCGACGACGGTGTCCGGGTACGCCTGCCCGTTGCGTTCCATGATGGTGCGGGCCAGGTATTCGATGTTGACCTGGTGCACGATGCCGGTGCCCGGCGGGACGACCTTGAACTCGTTGAACGCGGTCTGACCCCAGCGCAGGAACTGGTAGCGCTCCTTGTTGCGCTCGTACTCCAGCTCGACGTTGCGGGCGAACGCGTCCTCGCGGCCGAACAGGTCGGCGATGACCGAGTGGTCGATGACCAGCTCGGCGGGGGCGAGAGGGTTGACCTTGCTGGCGTCGCCGCCCAGCTCGCGGACGGCCTCGCGCATGGTGGCCAGGTCGACCACGCAGGGCACACCGGTGAAGTCCTGCATCAGGACCCGTGCCGGGGTGAACTGGATCTCCACGCTCGGGGCGGCGGTGGGGTCCCACCCGCCGAGCTGGCGGATGTGGTCGGCGGTGATGTTCGCGCCGTCCTCGGTCCGCAGCAGGTTCTCCAGCAGGATCTTCAGGCTGTACGGCAACCGGGCGTGGCCGTCCACCTTGTCGATCTTGAAAATCTCGTAGCTCGCGTCTCCGACGCGTAGCTGGGTCTTCGCACCGAAGGTGTCGAGGCTCGCCACGTCGTACTCCTTCACACCAGCGACCGTGAGTAGTCCTGAGCAGTCTGTCGCACCGGTCGGGGTGCCGCCGAGGTTAGGTGACACTTACCGCCCGATTCCGCTTCCAACAAAACCGTACGTCCGTCTTGCTAGATGTGCAACCCGGCGTCACGAGTCGGCGGCCCACGACCGCACCGCGCCGACAGATCGGCCGGGTAGGGTCGGGGCCGATCGGAAGGGGTGCCGAGTGATCGACGTTCAGCACTGGCTCTCGGCGCTGCCTCCAGGCGTGGTCTACCTGCTCGTCGCCGGGGTGATCGGCGTGGAGAGCATGGGCGTCCCCCTGCCTGGCGAAATCGTCCTGGTCAGCTCCGCACTGCTCGCCGCCACCGGCGTCGTGGAACCGGAGTGGGTGGCCACCGCGGCGGCGTTCGGCGCCATCGTCGGCGATTCCATCGGGTACGCCATCGGCCGGCGCGGCGGACGTCCGCTGCTCGTCCGGCTGGGCAGACGTTTCCCCAAACACCTGGGCCCGGCGCAACTCGCCCGCGCCGAACAGAGCTTCGCCCGGCACGGCGTCTGGGCGGTCTTCTTCGGTCGGTTCGTGGCACTGCTGAGGATCCTGGCCGGGCCGCTCGCCGGGGCGCTGCACGTGCCGTACCGCCGCTTCCTGGTGGCCAACGCCGCCGGTGGGTTGGTCTGGGCCTTCGGCACGACCTACCTGCTCTACTCGGTGGGTCGCGCGGCCGAACACTGGCTGAAGGACATCTCTTGGGCCGGCCTGGTCCTCGCGGTGCTCGCCGGGCTCGGCAGCACCTGGTGGCTACGCCGACGCGCTCACCGCATCGAGGCGGCCGACGCCGGCAGTGGCCCGCAAGCGGCCGAGGTGGCCGCCGACGGTCCGTCGGCCGGGGTGGCTCCGGGCGGTCCGTCGAATGCGCTGGCCGACGACCTCGATCCGGTCCGCGCGGGCGACGAGCGCTGACCCCTGGCACCGACCTTCGGACATGCCGAAGGGCCGGGCCCCGTGGTGGGGTCCGGCCCTTCGGTTGTGTGCTGGTGTGTTGGTGTGG
>NZ_BSTU01000008.1:0-119111 GCF_030269705.1 Micromonospora sp. NBRC 107095 | reverse complement strand
AACTGACCAGTCCGGGGTATAAATCATCATTGGCACTGGCTTTACAAGCACCCTGTTGAGTTCTCAAAGAACAACCACACACCGATCAAAGCACCACACTCAGTGGAACCCATCCCGGGGCTTTACCACTCCACAACCCCGACGCTTTCAGCGCCAGGCACTTTTACTACGTTACCCGCTCGTTTCCGCCGTGTCAAACCGACATTTCCCGGTTCGTCGTGCTTCACCCGATAATGCGGGCACCATGTCGCGATCGGCTTGCGCCGCTCTCGTCATGGGATCGGCAGGCCGGCCGTCGCGATTTCCCGCGACCCGCCCGGTGCCCTGCCGGTTCGTAACCATACCCGGTCGGTTTCGCCGCGCCAAATCCGCCTCGCGGCGTTTCTGGTGGCACCTCCCGGTCGGGGTTCCGGTGGGCAAGCCCGCCCGACCCCCAGGCCGTTGGCCGGCGCTCCGGCCGTTTCAGGCTTTCGCCTGTTTCGTCCGTTCCGCGCTGGCAGAGAGAAAGTTACGCGTCCGGCGGGATGATCGTCAAATCCGCCGGACGCGTCCCCCGTCACATCGTCGACAGACGACTATTCAGCCAGCTCAACGCCCGCGAACGAGCGCTTCCCCCGGCGCAGCACCAGGTATCGGCCATGCAGCAGATCGCCCTGGGTCACCCCGGCGTCCACAGCGGTCACCCGGTTGTTGTTGACGTAGGCGCCGCCCTCGGCGATCACCCGTCGGGCCTCCTTGAGGCCGTTCACCAGGCCGGAGTCCCGCAGCAGACCCGCCACATCCGGCAATTCGCCGGTGAGACGTACGAGACCTGCCTCGGTCAGGGCCGCGCGCAGGGTCTCCGGCGCCAGGTCGTCCAGTGAGCCGCGGCCGAAGAGGGCCTGGCTGGCGGCGATCGCCTGGCGGGTCTCGTCGGCGCCGTGCACCAGGGTGGTCAGCTCCTCGGCGAGTGCCCGCTGCGCCAGCCGGGCCGCCGGCCGTTCGGCGGTCGCCTTCGCCAGCTCCTCCAACTCATCGCGGGAGCGGAAGCTGAAGTACCGCAGGTAGCGGTCAACCTCCTGGTCCTCCACGTTGAGCCAGAACTGGTAGAACGCGTACGGGCTGGTCATCGTCGGGTCGAGCCAGACCGCGCCGCCCTCGCTCTTGCCGAACTTCGTACCGTCGGCCTTGGTGACCAGCGGCGTGGTGAACGCCTGCACCGGCCCCACGCCCCGCCGGCGCACGTAGTCGACGCCGGCGGTGATGTTGCCCCACTGGTCGGAACCGCCGAACTGGAGCTGGCAGCCGTGGCGGCGGTGCAGCTCGTAGAAGTCGTTGGCCTGCAACAGCTGGTAGCTGAACTCGGTGAAGCTGATGCCGGTCTCCAGTCGGGCCCGTACCACCTCCCGCGCGAGCATCTTGTTCACCGGGAAGTGCTTGCCGACGTCGCGGAGGAACTCGACGATCGACATCTCGCCGGTCCAGTCCAGGTTGTTGACCAACTGCGCCGCGTTGTCCCCGGTGTACGACACGAAGGGCGCGAGCTGCTCGCGGATCCGCTCCACCCAACCGGCGATCACCTCGGTCGGGTTGAGCGCCCGCTCGGCGCTCTCCTTCGGGTCGCCGATCTGCCCGGTGGCCCCGCCGACCAGCAGCAATGGGCGATGGCCGGCGAGTTGCAGCCGGCGGGCCATGAGGACCTGCATGAGGTTGCCGACGTGCAGGCTCGGCGCGGTGGGGTCGAAGCCCACGTAATAGGTGGCGGCACTCCCACCGTCGAGCAGCTCGCGCAGCTCGTCGAGGCCGGTCGAGTCCTGGATCAGGCCACGCCAGAGCAGGTCATCGGTCAGGGAGGCCCGCCCGGGGGGCGGGAGGCTGCTGTCGGTCACGGTCACCGATTCTCCCCCATCGCCGGCACCGACCCGTACCGGGTTTGGCGCAACCCGCCCCGGCTAGGCTTGCGCCCCGTTGATCGAGGAGGGCTTTTGCCATGGAGATTCCGGATCTGACGGGTGGTTTTGCCGCCCTGCTCGGCCTCACGTTCGAAGAGGCGAGCGCCGACCGGGTGGTCATCAGCTGGCACGTCCGACCGGACCTGCACCAGCCGTTCGGCCTCCTGCACGGCGGGGTGTACTGCTCGGTCGTGGAGACCGCAGCCAGCGTGGGCGGTGCGATCTGGCTGGCCGACCGGGGCACCGTGGTCGGGGTGTCGAACCAGACCGACTTCCTGCGGGCCGTCCGGGACGGCGAGCTGACCGCCGTCGGCACCCCTGTGCACCGGGGTCGCAGCCAGCAGCTCTGGCAGGTGGAGATCACCGACGCCGACGAGCGGCTGGTCGCCCGTGGTCAGGTCCGGTTGCAGAACCTCTCGCCCGCCTGAGCGTCCGACCGCACCGGACGGGTCAGCTGCGGGCCTCGTCCAACACCGGCTCCGCGGCCTCGTCGGCGCCCGCGCCGGTGTCCTCGGGTACGCGGCTGAGCCGTACCTCGGTGATCGCCCGGTGGTCGATGCCGGCCACCATCAGCACCCAACCGTCCAGCGTGACGTCCTCCCCGGCGACGGTGGGGATGTGCCCGAGCCGGGCCAGCACCAGCCCGGCGACGGTGGTGTAGTCACCGGCCGGTCGCGACGGCAGCTCCACGCCGATGTCCGGAAGGTCGTGCACCGGGAAGGTGCCGGGCAGCAGCAACGCGCCGTCGGGGTCGCGGCGTACCGAGTAGCCGTCCCGGTCGGTCTCGTCGTAGATCTCGCCGACGATCTCCTCCAGGATGTCCTCCAGCGTCACGATCCCGTCGACGGCGCCGCGCTCGTCCACGACGAGCGCGATGTGCTGACGCTCGGCCTTGAACTGACGCAGCGCGTCCACCACCGGTAGCGAGTCCGGCAGCAGCATCGGCGGGCGGGCGATCTCGTCCACCGGGCGGTCGTCGGGCACGCCCACCAGGTCACGCAGGTGGATCACTCCGGCCGTGTCGTCCAGGCCGCCGTGGCGCACCACCGGCGCCCGGGAGTGCCCGGTGGCGGCCAGCACGAGTCGCGCGGCCTCCGCGGTGGTCCCGCTGTCGAGCGTGAAGACCTGCAACCGGGGTACGAGGACAGCCCGCAACCGCCGGTCGGCGATCTCCACGGCGCCGGCGATGATGGTGCGCTGCTCCTTGGTGAAGCCGTGGTTGCCGGCGACGATGTCGCGCAGCTCGTCCGGGCCGATCTCCTCCGGCTCGTGTTTGGGGTTGAGCCCGACCAGCCGGACCACCACGTCGCTGGTGGCGCCGAGCGCCCAGACGGCCGGGCGGGTGAAGCTGGCGAGCAGGTCGAGCGGGCGGGCCACCAGCAGCGCCCAGCGCTCGGCGGCCTGCATGGCGATCCGCTTGGGCGCCAGCTCACCGAAGACCAGGGTGACGAAGGTCAGCGCGAGGGTGACCGCCACGATCGCCACCGTCTCGGCGGCGCCGCCGAAAAACCCGAGCAATGGCACGAGGGGTTTGGCCAGCGAGACCGCCGCGGCGGCGGAGGCCAGGAAACCGGCGAGGGTGATGCCGATCTGGATGGTGGCCAGAAAGCGGTTCGGGTCCTTGGCGAGTCGGGCCAGCACCCGCCCGCCCCGACTGGTGCGTTCCAGCCGTTGGATCTGGCTGTCCCGCAGTGACACCAAGGCCATCTCGCTGCCCGCGAAGAGCGCGTTGATCACGACCAGGATTCCGACCAGGGCCAGTTGGCTCCCGTAGCTCTGCACGCCCGGTTCGCTCCCTCTCCGGTGGTGACGCCGGTCGGTCCGCGCGGCGCCCGCCGGTCGGTGGACCCGCCCGGCGTAGGCGTTGTCTGTGCCCCGTCCGACCCTGGCCGAATCCTGCCCGGGTGACGCAAACGCCGAGTGGGCGTGGACGTTGGCTGGGTTCTGTCTCGCAGTTCATGTCCGCCGGCAGGGGGTTGCGGTTGCGGTAGGCGGCGCGGGCGAAGTTCGGCGGTCTACCGCCGGCACGGCCCGGCCCGCGACATCCGACCGGAGTCTCTTGCGCGGACAGGTCTGCAATGCAAAGCTTACTTCATGACAGACGAATCCGCTCCCCAGGCGGACGGGCCTCACGAGCTGCTGGCGGCCGTGCGCGACCTGACACGCCAGGTCCGTGTCGCCCAGCGCGGCACATGGTTTCCGCTGCTGGTCTTCGCGGTGATCACCCTGGTCGCGATACCCGTCTACCGGTACGCCCCCTACCTCGATCTATTCGACACCTGCCGATCCCGCCCGCAGCAGACGGTCTGCGTGGCGCCCAACCCGGCGGAGCTCGGGTACTGGACGGTCGCGCTGGTGCTCGCCTACGCGGCGATCGCAGGCTTCTACGTAAGACAGGCCCGACGGCGTGGCGTGGGCACCCCGATCCGCCCCTACGTCATCGTCGGCATCGCGTTGGCCATTCTGATGGCGGCCGTGTCGATCTGGCAGACGTTCCACCCGCTCATCCCCGTCCCCGCCGACCCCTTCTCCACCGACCCGGTCGAGATCGAGGTCGGGCCGGCGGCATGGCTCGTCAACGGGCTGGCCAGTCCGATAGCGGTCATCGCGCTGGCGCTGCTGGTGCTCGCGTGGGTCGAACGCAACTGGGCGCTGCTGGCGTTCAGCCTCGTCTACCTGGCGATCGTGATGGTGCAGGGCGGCCAGTCCATCCACTCGGCCTCGCCGTGGTTCTTCCTGCCGCACCTGCTCGTCCCGGCGGCGCTGCTGCTGCTCGGCAGTGCCGCGTTCGCCCTGTTCCGGCAGACCGCCGAGGTTCCGGGGCGATGACCGACCATCCCACCAACGGCCTCGACGACGTGGTCCACCAGCGCGTCCGATTGGGCATCCTGACCATCGCGCACCAGGCCCGCCGGGTCGAGTTCGGTTTCCTGCGCACCACCCTGCAGCTGACCGCAGGCAACCTCGGGCAGCACCTGACCGTCCTGGAGAAGGCCGAGCTGATCCAGATCGAGAAGGGCTACGAGGGCAAGCGCCCACGCACCTGGGTGACTCTCACCGCTGCCGGCGAGGCGGCCCTGCGCGATGAGATCGCCTACCTCAAGCAACTCATCCAACAGGTCGAACAAGCGTCTGACGAACGAGATTCATGATCCGCGAGATGGGCCCTACGCCGTCGCGGTGGTCGGTGACGCCGGGAGATCGAGGACGTACGAGTCGCCCTCCGGGCGGAAGCCGAGCCGGTGGTAGTAGGGGGCGACCATCCCGGGTGGGCTGACCACCCGGTGGAAGCCGCGTTCGGTGAACAGGTGGCTGCGCCGGTAGACGAACTCGCCCGGGGTGAAGTCACGGAACTTCGGGGTCACGTAGTCCAGGTCGATCTGGGCGACGCCGGACGCCTCGGCGTGCGACAGCACCACACCGACCACCTCGTCGGCAGTCACCACGAGGAACGCCGAGCGCCCGGACGCGTCCGGATCCCAGCGGAAGCCGGGATTGAACCGGGCGATGTCGGCGGCGTGCACCCGCAGCGTGTGCGCGAGGAACTGGTCGCCGACGCCGACCTCCACCACCTGGTACGTCTTCTCGTCGTGCCGGGTGGCGAGCATCCCGCGCAGGTACCAGATGTTGATCGCCGCGAGCACGACGTTGAGCCCGACCATGGGCCAGACCTCGATCGCGGCGTTGTAGCCGATCAGCACGACGCAGCCGACGAGATTGATCGCGCGCAGTCGCAGCACGCGCGACTGCAGCAGCGACCAGACCAGCACCGCGGAGCCGGCCCAGCCGACGAGATCCAACCAGTTCACGTCGCGAGACTAGTGCCCGCCCAGGTCAGGGGCGTCGGCGGGCAGCTCCAGCAGCCACTCCTCGACGTCTTTGCCGCGGCCGTTGGCGTACCCCGAGTCCTCACCGACCACCACGAACCCGCACTTGCGTAGCACCGCGAGCGAGGCGGCGTTGTCCTTGGCGGCGCGGGCGTGCACCGGTCGGGGCAGCTCACGCAGCAGGGCGGCCAGGGCCGCCGTGGCGTGCCCCCGGCCCCAGCGTGCCGGGTCGATCCAGTAGCTGACCTCGGTCTGGTCGTCGACCGGGAAGGCGCTCACGTAGCCGACGACGTCGCCGTCGACCTCGACGGTGCGGACCAGGTTCGCCGGGTTGGTGAGCACCCGGGCCCAGTGCGCGGCGAACTCCCGGCGGTCGGACGGGTCCTTCGGGCCGAACGCGGCCATCCGGTTGGCCTCCGGGTCCTGCTGGTGCCGGAAGAACTCGACGAGGTCGTCCTCGCGGACCGGGCGCAGCCGCACATCAAAAGTCATCGGCCGAGGGTACGCAGAGGCGGTGACAGTACGGGACCTCTGACCCGCCGGCCGTACCATCCGGCCCTGCCGACGGCCCTCGACACATTGGTACGAACAGATGGAGAGGCCCGTGCGGTAACGAAAGTGGAGGTCGGAGCCATGCCCAAGTACGTCTACGACTTCATCGAGGGTGACCGGGGCAGGGCAGACCTGCTGGGCGGCAAGGGCGCGAACCTGAGCGAGATGACCAGGCTGGGGTTGCCGGTGCCGCCGGGGTTCACCATCAGCACCGACGCCTGCCGGGCGTACCTGGCGACCGGCGCACCGCCGGACGGGCTCTTCGCCGAGGTCAATGCGCATCTTCGGGATGTGGAGGCGCGACTGGATCGGCGGCTCGGCGACCCGCGCGACCCGCTGCTGCTGGCGGTCCGTTCCGGTGGGCGGTACTCGATGCCGGGGATGATGGAGACGATCCTGGACATCGGGCTCAACGACAACACGGTCGGCGGGTTGGCGGCGCACAGCGGTGACGCCCGGTTCGCCTGGGACTCGTACCGGCGGTTGATCCAGATGTTCGGCCGAACGGTGCACGGGCTGCCGGCGGAGGAGTTCGAACGGGAGCTTGAGGCCCTGCGCGCGACGGCCGGTCCGGCCGGGCCCAACGCCGAGCAGTTGCACGACCTGGTGGAGACGTACAAGAAGATCTTCGCCGCGCGGGTGGGGCACGAGTTTCCGCAGGCCCCGCACGAGCAGCTCTACCTGGCCATCCGGTCGGTGTTCGAGTCGTGGAACTCCCAGCGGGCACGGTTGTACCGCCACCAGGAGCACATCCCGGACGACCTGGGCACGGCGGTCAACGTCATGGCGATGGTCTTCGGCAACCTCGGCCCGGACTCCGGCACCGGTGTGGCGTTCACCCGTGACCCGGCCAGCGGCGCGCCCGGCGTCTACGGCGACTATCTCGCCAACGCCCAGGGGGAGGACGTGGTGGCCGGCATCCGCAACACGGTCGGCCTGCCCGAGCTGGCGCGCATCGACCCGGTGAGTTACCGCCGGCTGACCGAGATCATGGCGACGCTGGAGCGGCACTACCGGGACCTGTGCGACATCGAGTTCACCATCGAGCGAGGTCAGCTCTGGATGCTGCAGACCCGCGTCGGCAAGCGGACCGCCGCAGCCGCGTTCGTGATCGCCGCGCAGCTGGTCGACGAGGGGCTGATCACGCTGGACGAGGCGCTGCACCGGGTCAGCGGTGCCCAGTTGGCCCAGCTGATGTTCCCCGCGTTCGACCTGGCCGGTGCGCCGCGGCCGCTGGCCGTCGGCCTCGGTGCCTCCCCCGGCGCCGCGGTGGGGCGCGTCGTCTTCGACTCGGCAGCCGCCGAGGCGGCGGACGGACCGGTGATCCTGGTCCGCCGGGAGACCAACCCGGACGACCTGCCCGGCATGATCGCCGCGGCGGGAGTGCTCACCTCGCGCGGCGGCAAGACCTCACACGCCGCCGTGGTGGCTCGGGGTATGGGGCGTACCTGCGTCTGCGGGGCGGACGCGCTGCGCATCGACGCCGAGCGCGGCGAGTTCGCCGTCGGTGACCAGGTCGTCCGGGCCGGTGAGGTGGTCTCGATCGACGGGAGCACCGGGAAGGTCTACCCCGGCGAGTTGCCGGTGCAGCCCTCGCCGGTCGCCCGCTACCTCGCGGGTGAACTGGCACCAGAGGCCGACCCGCTGGTCGTGGCGGTGCACCGGCTGCTCGAACACGCCGACGCGGTGCGCCGGCTGGGCGTGCGGGCCAACGCGGACACCGGGGCGGACGCCCGGCGGGCACGACGCCTCGGTGCCACCGGAATCGGGCTGTGCCGCACCGAGCACATGTTTCTCGGGGCCCGTCGGCAGCTGGTGGAGCGGCTGATCCTGGCCGAGGGCCCGGACGAGGTGACCGCGGCGCTGGACGCGTTGCTGCCGTTGCAGCGGGCCGACTTCGTGGAGATCCTGACCGCGATGGACGGACTACCGGTGACGATCCGCCTCATCGACCCGCCACTGCACGAGTTCCTGCCGCCGCTGCACGAGCTGACCGCGCGGGTGGCCCGCGCCGAGGCACTCGGCGAGGATCCGGGCCGCGACGGCCGGCTGCTGGTCGCCGTACGCCGGATGCACGAGGCCAACCCGATGCTCGGGCTGCGCGGTGTGCGGCTCGGGCTGGTGATCCCGGGACTGTTCGCGATGCAGGTCCGGGCGATCGCCGAGGCCGCGGCGCAGCGGATCGGCGACGGCGGCGACCCGCGCCCGGAGATCATGGTGCCGTTGGTCGGCGACGTGCGGGAACTCCGCGCGGTGCGTGCCGAGATCGAGCCGGTCCTCGCCGGGGTGCCCGACGCGCCGGAGATCCCCCTCGGGACGATGATCGAGGTGCCGAGAGCGGCGCTGACCGCCGGGGAGATCGCCGGAGCGGCGCACTTCTTCTCCTTCGGCACCAACGACCTGACCCAGACCGCGTGGGCGTTCTCGCGCGACGACGTGGAGGGCTCGTTCTTCGACGCCTACCTGGAACGGGGAATCCTCGAGCTGTCTCCGTTCGAGCGCATCGACCCCGTCGGCGTGGGCCGCCTGGTCCGGCTGGCCGTCTCGGAGGGTCGGGCGGCCCAACCGAACCTCACCATCGGGGTCTGCGGCGAGCACGGCGGCGACCCCGACTCGATCGCGTTCTTCGCCGACGCCGGCGTGGACTACGTCTCCTGCTCGCCGTACCGGGTGCCGATCGCCCGGTTGGCCGCCGGACAGGCCGCCGTCCGCGCCACCACCGGTACGTCCGACTCCCGTTAGGAGGCAGCGCCATGACCGCGATCCTCAACCCGACCGGCGCGGCACCACTGAGCCCACCCGCACCCCGGCGGGTGCCCGAACCGCCGACCGCGCCGGTGACCGGAGCGCCGGTGGGCCCGGTGCTGGAACTGCCGGGCACACCGGCGAGCGCGCTGGTGCCGGTGGTCCGCGACGGCCGGGCGGTCGGCGCGTACGTCCTCTCCGGCGGTCAGGTCCGCTACCGGCCGGTGACCGACCCGGACCGGTTGCTCGCGGCGGCGACCGGGGCCTTCACGCTCGCGGTGCTCACCGCGGCCGTCGCCGTGGTCGGCCGCCGCAAGCCGCCCGCGATCGGCGCGGTGACGATGGGGCCGGGCGGCTGGGTCAGCCTGCGGGGTGTCCGCGCGCCGGCGCTGCGCCCGGCGACGCCGCGCCCGTGGTGGGCGCGGGCGCTGCGGGCGCACCGACTGGTCGTCGAACGCTGAGCGTGGACCGCCGAGGTCGAACCGTGGCTCCGGCGGTCCACGCTCAATCGCTGACGGCCGCGACCGCCAGCACGGCGGCGACCAGGGAACTCGCCACCGACAACAGCCGACGCCACGGCACCCGCGCGTCGAGCACCGGCAGGGCACGCCACCGGGTCGCCGCCAGGGCCACCCCCGCCGCGGACAGGCCGGCCCCGAGCGGCCACAGCCACGCCGGCACCACCAACCAGTCCCCCATGCGGTGGGCCAACCCGAGGTAGGCGAACGCCCACACCGACGCCGCCAGCAGCGTCACCCGGTCCAGTTCACGGCGGCGGGCGGTGCCGAGCAGGGACAGGCCGCCGAGGAAGGTGAAGGCCACCGCGAGACCGGCACCGATCCACCCGGGCACCACCGGTGCCGCAGCCCCGGCCTCCCGCTCCGACAACCCGAGCAGCCGCCGACCGATCGGATCGACCCCCCGGTCGGTGTTGCCGAGCACCACCACCGCCCTGCCGGTGGCCCGTTCGAAGCCGACGTAGGACCGAAACCCGCTGGTGGCGCCGTTGTGCCACACCACCTCGCGGTCACCGTGGCGGGTGGTGAACCAGCCGTACCCGATGCGGGTGTCGCCATCCTCGCGGAAGCGGGCGGTGGCGGCGTCGGCGCCCGGCGCGGTGCCGGCGAGGGTCGCAGCGGCCAAGCGGGCCAGATCCTCCGCCGTCGACCAGGGGCCGATGCCGGCCGGGGCGTACCCGGCGCCCGTCCAGGGGTCGAGCGGCCGGCCGCTGGCCCGGCTGCCCTGGGCGCGGTTGGCCGGCAGGTCGTCGGTGCGGGTGGCGACGACGGTGGCGGTCATCCCGAGCGGCCGGAGCAACCGCGTGTGCAGCAGGTCGGGGTACGCAACGCCGGCCTTCGCGGCGAGCGCATGGCCCAGCACGGACACCCCGACGTTGGAGTAGTGCACCTCGCCGCGCCCGCCGTCCGGGCTGACCCGGTCGCTGGTGCCGCGGAGGGTGTCGACGTCCTGCCCGGCGTACGGGTTGCCGCCGGAGACGTTGGCCCACATCAGGTGTGCCCAGGCCAGCGGGGAGCCGAGGGCCACCCGGGGCAGACCGGCACGGTGACTGGCCAACTCGGCGAGGGTGACCTCGCGGAGGGGACCGGTGACCGCGGGCCAGGTGGATTCGAGAGCGTCGTCGGGGTGGACGACGCCGGTGGCGGCCTGGTCGGCGAGGAGCATGCCGGTGAGCGTCTTGGTGACCGAGCCGATCTCGAACGGCGTGCCGGGCTCGACGGGCCGGCCGGCGGGATCGCGGTCGCCCAGGCCGGCGGTGCGGATCCGACCGTTCTCCACCAGGGCGACGGCGAGCCCACGGTACCCGGACGGGTCGGTCACGGCTGCTCGTGCGGCGTCGGCCAGCTCCGCGTCGCCGGTGGTGTGCGGGCCGAGTCGGGGCACCCGGGGCATCAGCGCGATCCCGACCAGGCCGGCGATCAGCGCGACGACGAGGGTGGTGACGGTCGTTCGGCGCATGGTTGTTCCCTCCTGGTGGTCGTCGCGTACCCGGCCGGACCGACGGGTGTGGGTCAGCGGCCCGCCGCGGTGAGGATGGCCAGCAGGGGCACCACGCGTTCGGCCGGTACCGCGTACCGCCCCCGGCCGGCGCTACGCAGCCAGCCGGCGGCGGTGATCTGGCGCAGGTGGTGGTGCAGTTGGCCGGTGGTGCCCAACTCCTCGATCTCGGCCAGCTCGCTGGTGCTCTGCCGACCGCCGAGGATCTCCCGCAGCAGGCGCAGCCGCACCGGGTGGGCCAACGCGGAGAGGGTGCTGGCCAACTCCGTCCAGTCGGCGGCGAGCAGGTCGTCGACGGTGCGGCCGTACTGCCAGTCGTAGTGCTGGTCGGCGACGCGGACGGTGCCGGTGTAGAGGACCGCGCCCGGCGCGCGGGTCGGCAGACGTTGCTTCAGGCCGTCGAGCGCCCAGAAGGTGCCCTCGGGGGCGGGCGGCGTCGGCGGTGCGACCGCCAACCGCTCGGTCAGCGTGGCGACCTGCTCCTCGAGTGCGGCCAGCCGCTTCTCCACTGCGCTCATAGTTCGATACTACGAAGTTACGTACTTCCGTGCAAGGCGCGGGCGCGAAACCCGTGACTTTGGTCCCGGCCGGTCGCGGTCTCGTGCCCCTGCCCCGCCCCGGCACCGCAGCCCACGCTGGTTATGGAAGCGGAGAAACGAGCCAGGAGGTCCCCGATGCGCGCAACCGTCGTCACCGCGTTCGACCGTCCACTGGAGATGTTCGACCTGCCCGTACCGGAGCCCGGACCCGGCGAGCTGCTGGTCCGGATCGAGGCGAGCGGGCTGTGCCACACCGACATCCACGCCGCTCGCGGGGACTGGCCGGTCCGACCGAACCCGCCGTTCGTGCCCGGCCACGAGGGCGTCGGCATCGTGGAACGGGTCGGTCCCGGCGTCACCGAACACGCCGTCGGCGACCGGGTGGCCCTGCCCTGGCTCGGCTGGGCCTGTGGCACCTGCTCCTACTGCGTGACCGGCTGGGAGACCCTCTGCGAGTCGCAGCGCAACACCGGCTACAGCATCGACGGCGCGCACGCGGAGTACGCGGTCGCCGCCGCCCGCTACGCGGTGCGGGTGCCCGAGGGGGTGGATCCGTTCGAGGCGGCACCGTTGACCTGCGCCGGGGTCACCACCTACAAGGCCGTGAAGGTGGCCGGGGTGCGCCCCGGCGACCGGGTGGCGATCTTCGGTATCGGCGGTCTCGGCCATCTCGCGCAGCAGTACGCGCAGCTCTTCGGCGGCGAGACGATCACCGTCGACGTCACGGCCGAGAAGCTCGCCCTGGCCACCGCGCTCGGCGCCACACACACCGTGAACGCCGGCCAGGTCGACCCGGTCGACGCGATCACCCGCCTCGGTGGGGCCGACGTGGCGATCGTCCTCGCCGCGAACCCGACCGTGATCGAGCAGGCGCACCGGTGCCTGCGTCGCGGCGGGCGGCTCGTGCTGGTGTCCCTGCCCAAGGAGAACACCATCAACCTGCCGGTCTTCGAGACGGTGCTCAAGGGGATCACGGTGGTCGGCTCGATCGTCGGCACCCGCGCCGACCTGGCCGAGGTCTTCCGGCTGCACGCCGCCGGTCGCACCCGAGTCGCCTACGAGACCCGCAAGCTCGACGAGATCAACACGGCGATCGAGGACGTCCTCGCCGGCCGGGTCACCGCCCGTCTGGTCCTGCAGCCATGACCACCGTCCGACCGTCACCCCCGAGCGCCCGCGCGAAAGCAGCCGTCGTCGACACCGCACCCCGCGCGCCCTGGCGTGGTTTCACCCACGGCAGGTGGCAGGACACCGTCGACGTCGCCGACTTCATCCGCGCCAACCACGAGCCGTACACCGGCGACGGCAGCTTCCTCACCGGGCCGACCTGCCGCACCCTGGAGGTCTGGGGCGCGCTGGCCGCGCTCTTCGTCGAGGAACGCCGACGGGGGGTCTTCGACATCGACACCACCACCCCGTCGACGATCACCGCGCACACCCCGGGCTGGATCGACCGGGACCGGGAACTCATCGTCGGCCTGCAGACCGACGCGCCACTACGCCGGGCCATCATGCCGAACGGCGGACTGCGGATGGTGGAGACCGCACTGCGGGCGTACGGGTACCAGCCCGACCCGTCCGTGCACCGGATCTTCACCAGCTACCGCAAGACGCACAACGACGCGGTCTTCGACGCGTACCCGGCCGACGTGCTGGCCGCGCGGCGCTCCCACGTCATCACCGGGCTGCCCGACGCGTACGGGCGCGGAAGGATCATCGGCGACTACCGCCGGGTGGCGTTGTACGGCGTGGACCAGCTGATCGCCGAACGCCGGACGATCCGGGCGTCCCTCGACGACCGGCCGTCGACCGACGACGTGATCCGCGACCGGGAGGAGGTGGCCGAGCAGATCCGCGCCCTGGACGAGCTGAGGCGGATGGCCGCGAGTTACGGCTACGACATCTCCGGGCCGGCCACGACCGGCCGGGAGGCCATCCAGTGGTTGTACTTCGCGTATCTCGCCGCCACCAAGGAACAGAACGGCGCGGCGATGTCGCTCGGGCGCACCGCCACCTTCCTCGACGTCTACCTGCGGCGGGACCTCGCCGAGGGGCGGCTGACCGAGATGGCCGCCCAGGAGCTGATCGACGACTTCGTGATCAAGCTGCGGATCATCCGCTTCCTACGGACCCCCGAGTACGACGAACTCTTCTCCGGCGACCCCACCTGGGTCACCGAGGCACTCGGCGGAATGGGCGCGGACGGACGGCCGCTGGTCACCCGCACCAGCTTCCGCTACCTGCAGACCCTCTACAACCTGGGCCCGGCCCCGGAGCCCAACCTGACCGTCCTCTGGTCACCTCGGCTGCCCGCCGGGTTCAAGCGCTTCTGCGCGCAGGTGTCGTTGGACACCAGTGCCATCCAGTACGAGAACGACGAGCTGATCCGCCCGGCGTACGACGACGACACCGCCATCGCCTGCTGCGTGTCGGCCCTGCGCGTCGGCCGGGACATGCAGTTCTTCGGGGCGCGGGCGAACCTGGCCAAGGCGCTGCTCTACGCGATCAACGGCGGTCGGGACGAGCTGACCGGCGAACAGGTCGCCCCGCCCACAGCAGCGCTGGACGGCGAGTTCCTCGACTACGACACCGTGCTGGCCGCGTACGACCGGACGCTGGACTGGCTCGCCGAGACGTACGTCGACGCCCTGAACGTGATCCACCACCAGCACGACCGGTACGCGTACGAGCGGTTGGAGATGGCGTTGCACGACCATCCGGCGCACCGGTTCATGGCCACCGGCATCGCCGGGCTGTCGGTGGCGGTGGACAGCCTCGCCGCGATCCGCTACGGCCGGGTGAGGGTGCTGCGCGACGCCACCGGCCTCGCGGTCGACTACGTCGTCGAGGGCGAACCCCCGACGTACGGCAACAACGACGACCGGGCCGACTCCATCGCGGTGTGGCTGACCGAGGCGTTCGCGGCGAAGCTGCGCCAGCAGCGCACCTACCGCGACGCCGAGCTGACCATGTCGGTGCTCACCATCACCTCGAACGTGGTGTACGGCAAGCACACCGGCAACACCCCGGACGGCCGGCGGGCCGGCGAACCGTTCGCGCCGGGCGCGAACCCGATGAACGGACGCGACACCCACGGCCTGGTCGCGGCGGCGCTGTCGGTGGCGAAGCTGCCGTACGACGCCGCCCGCGACGGGATCTCGCTGACCGGAACGGTCACCCCGGACGGGTTGGGGCGTACCCGCCAGGAGCGCATCGACAACCTGGCCGGGGTGCTCGACGGGTACACCGACGCCGGTGGGTTCCACCTCAACGTCAACGTCCTGGACCGGGCCACCCTCGTCGACGCGATGGCGCACCCGGAGCGCTACCCGCAGTTGACCGTGCGAGTCTCCGGGTACGCGGTGAACTTCGTCCGGCTCACGCCCGAGCAGCAGCGCGACGTGGTGTCGCGTACCTTCCACGGGTCGCTGTGACCGCCCGGCCGGTGCCGCCGCCCGGGTGCCGGCCCGGGCGGACCGACGTGCCGACCGTCGGGAGCGTGCACTCCTGGGACATCTCGGTGGGGGTGGACGGGCCCGGCGTCCGCTTCGTGGCGTTCCTCGCCGGCTGCCCACTGCGCTGCCGCTACTGCCACAGCCCGGACACGTGGTACCGGCGCAGCGGCCGGACCCGCACGGTCGACGAGGTGCTGGCCGAGATCGAGCGGTACCGACGGTTCATCACCGTCGCCGGTGGCGGGGTGACCCTCAGCGGCGGCGAGCCGCTGTCACAACCCCGGTTCACCGGCGACGTGCTGCGCCGCTGCCACGACCTCGGTCTGCACACCGCGCTGGACACGTCGGGGTTCCTCGGGATACGCGCCGACGACGCCCTCCTGGACGCCACCGATCTCGTGCTGCTGGACGTCAAGTCGTGGGACCCCGCGACGTACCGAGTGGTCACCCGGACCGGGTCGGTCGCGCCGACGGTGCGCTTCGGGCGTCGGCTGGCCGAGCGGGGCACACCCATCTGGATCCGGTTCGTGCTGGTGCCCGGCCTGACCGACGCGGTGGAGAACGTCGCGGGAGTCGCGGCCTTCGCCGCCGGGCTGGCCACCGTGCAGCGCATCGAGGTGTTGCCGTTCCACCGGCTCGGCGCGCACAAGTACGCCGAGCTGGGTCTCACCTTCCCCCTGGCCGCCACCGAGCCGCCCGACCCCGAGCTGCTGGCCCGGGTGCGCGGGCAGTTCGCCGAACGAGGGCTGGCCGTCTACTGAGGCGGCCTGCCAGACCCCACCCGACCCCTCCCGGGTACGCGGTGCGAGGGCCGTTGGTCCCGGGCCGCACGGGCGCAACGCCTCTGCCCGGCGCGATCGCACGGTCCGATGGTGGGACGGGACGGCGTGCCGACGACACGCCGCGAGACGGGGAGGTCACTGGTGACGACGATCGGCGGACGGGACGGGATCCTGGTGGACCACGTCGACCGGGACGTGTCGGTGGGGCTCGACGCGGTCGAGGCAGCCGCCCGTCTGCGCGCCACCGGCCCCAACACCGTCGCTCCGCCACCGCGCCAGCCGGTGACCGCACGGGTCCTGCACCAGCTCACCGACCCGTTGGTGGCGTTGCTGCTCGCGGCGGCGGCCATCACCGCGGCGCTCGGCGACTACCCGGACACGGCGGTGATCTTCCTGGTCGTCCTGGTGAACACCGTGATCGGCGTGGTGCAGGAGGTACGCGCCGACCGCGCCATCGCCGCGCTGGACCAACTCGCCGCGCCCACCGCACGGGTGGTCCGCGACGGCCGGGAACTGGTCGTGCCCGCCGCCGACATCGTGCGGGGTGACCTGGTCCGGGTCGAGGCGGGCGACGTCGTCCCGGCCGACCTGTCACTGATCGAGGCGAGCCGGTTGCACCTGGACGAGTCCGCACTGACCGGCGAGTCGGTGACGGTCGGACGTGTCGCCGGTGAGGAGGCGCTGGCCGGGACGGTCGTCACCATCGGCCGGGCGTCCGGCACCGTGCTGCGCACGGGAGCCGCGAGCGCCCTCGGTCGGATCAGCGCCCTGGTCGCGGGCACCCGGCCGACCGGCACTCCGCTGCAACGCCGACTCTCCGCCCTGGGTCGGGTGCTCGGCCTGGTCGCGGTGGCGGTGTCCGGGTTGGTATTCGCCATCGGGGTGGTCGGCGGCCGGCCCGTTGTCGACATGGCGATCACAGCGGTGAGCCTGGTGGTCGCCGCGGTGCCCGAGTCACTCCCGGCGGTGGTGACACTGGCCCTGGCACTGGGCGCGCGTCGGATGGCTGCCGCGCACGCCATCCCCCGTCAACTGCACGCGGTCGAGACTCTCGGCTCGGTCACGGTGATCGCTTCCGACAAGACCGGCACCCTCACCGAGGGGCGGATGGCGGTGCAGCAGGCGGTCACCGGCGACGGCACCCGGTACGGGGTCACCGGCAGCGGGTACGCCCCGACCGGCACCGTGCACCGGGACGGGCAGGCGGTGGCCGTACCGGACGGGCTGCGCCAACTGGCGCGGGCCGGGCTGCTCTGCAACGACGCCGCGCTGTCGCCGCCGGACGACGAGCGACCCGAGTGGGGCGCGGTGGGTGACCCGCTCGAAGCGGCGCTCGTCGCCTTCGCCGCCCGCTGTGGCCTCGACCCGCAGGCCACCCGCGCGGCCTGGCCCCGGGTCACCGAGCATCCCTTCGACCAGGCGCAGCGCCGGATGGTCACCGTGCACCGCTCCTGTGACCAGCGCTACCTGGTGGTCTGCAAGGGCGCCCCGGAAAGTGTCCTCGGCGCACCGCTGCTCGACGCCACCGACGAGGAGATCGCCGAACTGACGAGCACCGCCCACCGGCTGGCCACCGAAGGGTTGCGGGTGCTCGCCGTCGCCGCCGCCCTGGTGGAGACCGTGCCCGACCCCGCCTCCCCCACCGGGTTGCGGCCGGTGGGACTGGTCGCCGTGGGCGACCCGCTGCGCGAGGGCGCGCCGCGGGTCGCGGACAGCTTCGACACCGCCGGGGTACGGCTGCTGCTGATCACCGGAGACCACCCGGCCACCGCTACCGCGATCGGTGGTCGTCTCGGCCTCTGGCGCGCCGGCGACCCCCTCGCCAACGGCGACGACGACCAGGCGGCGCACCCGGACACCCGGATCTTCGCCCGGACCCAGCCGCAGCAGAAGCTCGACATCATCGCCGGTCTGCAGGCCCGCGGCGAGGTGGTGGCGATGACCGGCGACGGGGTCAACGACGCGCCAGCGCTGCGCCGCGCCGACATCGGGGTGGCCATGGGAGGCGGCACCGAGGTCGCTCGGCAGGCGGCCGACCTGGTGCTCGTCGACGACGAACTGAGCACAGTGGCCAACGCGATCGGCGAGGGTCGGCGCATCTACGACAACATCCGCAGGTTCCTGCGGTACGCCCTCTCCGGTGGGGTGGCGGAGATCCTGGTGATGCTGATCGGTCCGCTGTTCGGTCTGCCCGTACCGCTGCTGCCCGCCCAGATCCTCTGGATCAACCTGCTGACCCACGGGGTCCCCGGGGTGGCACTCGGCGCGGAGCCGGCCGAGCCCGGGACACTGCGCCGAGCACCTCGCTCACCGCAGGAATCGGTGCTCGGCGCCGGGCTCGGTCGCGACGTCCTGCTCACCGGTGCGCTGATCGCCGCCGTCGTGCTCGGCGCCGGGGTGTTCGCCGCCCACCGGGAGCTGCCCTGGCAGTCGGTGGTCTTCGTGGTGCTCGGGCTCGCCCAACTCGGTGTGGCGCTGGCCGTCCGGGCACCCCGGCCGGCGGGCACGCGAAGCGGGAACCCCGGCCTGCTCGTCGCGGTCGCGGTGTCGGCGCTGCTGCAGGTCGGTGGGGTGCTGCTCGCTCCGCTGCGGGACCTGCTCGGCACCGAACCGCTGGCACCGAGCGTGCTGCTGGCCTGCGCGGCGGTCAGCGTACTGCCGGGGCTGGTGCTGCGGTTGACCCGATCGTCGGCCACCGACACCGACCGGGGCGAGGACGGGACCAACGGCCGCCGCCCCCTTACCGTCCGCCCCTGACCGTCGGGCCGGCGCGCGACGAGGATGAAGACGGACGCAACGAAGGAGGACGTGATGACCAGCAGATCCGGTGCCCCCGTGGTGGTGGCCGTGGACGGTTCGACATCCGCGCTGGAGGCGGTGCGGGTCGCCGCCCGGGAAGCCGGGACGCGAGGCCGCCCGCTGCGGGTGGTGCACGCGTTCATCTGGCCGCTCTACGACGTGTCGCTCGCGCCGGCACCGGGCGCTCCCCTGCACGCCGGGCTTCGCCGACAGGCCGAGCAGGTGGTCGCCGAGGCGGTGACCGAGGCCGGCAAGGTGATGCCGGACGTCGCCGTCACCGGCGCGGTGGTCGACGGCGCGGCCACGCCGGTGCTCCTGGCCGAGGCCCGGGACGCGGCACTGCTGGTGCTCGGAAGCCGGGGCCTGGGCGGTTTCGGCGGACTGCTGATGGGCTCGGTCGCGGTGCAGGTCTCCGCCCACGCCGACTGCCCGGTGCTCGTCGTCAAGGGTGAGGCCCGCGCCGACGGGCCGGTCCTGGTCGGGGTGGACGGCTCGCCCCGGTCCGACGAGGCACTGGGTTTCGCCTTCGACGAGGCCTCGTTGCGGGGCACCGAACTGGTCGCCGTGCACGCCTGGATCATGCCGGTCCCGCCGAGCGACCTCCTGCCGGTGGCGTACGACGTGGAAGCGCTCGCCGCCGAGGAGGAGCGGGTGCTCGCCGAAGCCCTCGCCGGCTGGTGCGAGCGATACCCGGACGTGCCGGTGCGGCGCCGCGTCACGTACGGCGGACCGGCGAAGATCCTCGTCGAGGAGTCGGCCGCCGCGCAGCTCACCGTGGTCGGGGCGCGCGGTCGGGGCGCGCTGGCCGGCATGCTGCTCGGCTCGGTGAGCCACGCGGTGCTGCATCACGCGCACAGCCCGGTGGTGGTCGTCCGGCGTCGCCGCGAGGCCCGGCAGGGCTGACACCGGATGGCCCGGCGGCGCGCACCGGTGCCCCGACGCCGGCTCAGGCGACTCCGACGCCGGCTCAGGCTCAGGCGGAGGCGGTCGCTCGGCCCGGGCCGGCGCGTTCGACGGCGCGGCGGCCGGGTAACGCCGACAATGACCTGACCGACCCAGGGAGTGCCGATGAACCGACCTGTCGTGGTGGGTGTGGACGGATCGCCGTCCAGCCTCGCCGCCGCCGAGCACGCGGCCCGGGCCGCGCAGCTCCGGTCCCGGCCGCTGCTGCTGGTGCACGGCTACCTGCATCCGTTCGGCTACGGCGTGCCGCTCAACCCGTACGAGATCGGCGTGCCGGCGCCCTCCGAGGAGGCGCAGAAGATGATGGAGCGCACCGCGGCCGAGCTGGGCGAGCGGTGGCCCGGCCTCGCCGTCGAGGCGCGTCAGGTCGCCGGGGGCCCGGGCGCCACCCTGATCGAGGAGTCCCGCCGGGCGGAGCTGGTCGTGGTGGGCAGCCGTGGCCGCGGCGGGTTCGCCGGGCTGCTCCTCGGCTCGGTCGGCGCGCAGGTGGCCGCGCACGCGCACTGCCCGGTGCTGGTGGTCCGCCCGGACGAGCAGCCGATCCCAGTGGACGGTCCGGTGCTGGTCGGCGTCGACGGGTCCGAGTCGTCAGACCTCGCCGTGAGCGTCGGCGCCGACGAGGCGGCGCTGCGGGACGTGCCGCTGGTGCTGGTGCACGTCGTTGCCACGGACGGCGGCCGGACGGTGCCGGAGGAGATCGAGGAGTCGCAGGCCGCGCACCAGGCCGAGGCGGTGTGGCTGCTGGCCGACGCCTCCGCCGTGGTGCGCGCCCGGCATCCCGATCTGGTGGTGCGGGAGCATCCGGTCCGGGCGGCCGGCGCGGCCCAGGGGCTCATCGAAGCCAGCGGCGCGGCGGCGCTGCTGGTCGTGGGCACCCGGGGCCGGGCCGGGTTCGCCGGTCTGCTGCTCGGGTCGGTGAGTCAGGCGGCGATCCAGCACGCGCACTGCCCGGTGCTGGTCGCCCACCCGGTCAGCTGACCGTCGGGCTGTCGCCCCGGCCGAGCATCTGCAGGAAGTCGGTGGTGAGGGCGAACGGGTCGGCCGGCCCGGTGGCCGGTGGCCGGCGCTCGATCTGGTCGGCCAACTCCCCGGCGGCGCGTCGGATTCGCGCGCGCAGCGCGCCGTCGGCGGTGCCGTCGGACCAGTCCTCCGGGGCGGCGAAGACCGCGGTCGGGACCACCACCGACCGGAGGTAGGCGAACATCGGGCGGACGGCGTGCTCCAGAGCGAGGGAGTGTCGGGCGGTGCCGCCGGTGGCGCCGATCAGCACCGGCCGGTCGATCAGCGACTCGGCATCCAGCACGTCGAAGAAGGACTTGAACAGCCCGTTGTACGAGGCGCTGAAGATCGGGGTGACGGCGATGATCCCGTCCGCCCCGGTCACCGTGTCGATGACCTCGCGCAGCGCCGCGGGCGCGAACCCGGTGAGCATGTTGTTCACCACGTCGTGGGCGTACTCGCGCAGGTCGACGACGTGCAGCTGCACCTCGGAGCCGCGCCGGACCAACTCGTCGCGGGTGGCCGCGGCGAGCTGGTCGGCGAGCAGCCGGGTCGACGAGGGCTGGCTCAGCCCCGCCGAGATGACGGCCAGGCTGCGGCGGGTCATCGGGCCGCCCCCTCCGGCGCCTTGCCGGTCACGTCGTCGACGGCGTGCACGGTGCTGTCCTTGGCGCCGCCGGCGGCGGCGACCAGCGAGGCGTGCGTCGGCGCGGCCGGCACGTGCGCCGGACGCAGCGAGTCGAACTCCTTGCGCAGCACCGGCACGACCTCCTCGCCGAGCAGGTCGAGCTGCTCCAGCACGGTCTTCAGCGGCAGACCCGCGTGGTCCATCAGGAACAGCTGCCGCTGGTAGTCACCGACGTACTCGCGGAAGCCGAGCGTGCGGTCGATGACCTGCTGCGGGCTGCCCACGGTCAGCGGGGTCTCCCGGGTGAACTCCTCCAACGACGGCCCGTGCCCGTAGACCGGGGCGTTGTCGAAGTAGGGCCGGAACTCCCGGACCGCGTCCTGCGAGTTGCGGCGCATGAACACCTGCCCGCCGAGGCCGACGATCGCCTGGTCGGCGGAGCCGTGGCCGTAGTGCGCGAACCGCTGGCGGTACAGCCCGATCATCCGCTGGGTGTGCTCCTTGGGCCAGAAGATGTGGTTGGCGAAGAAACCGTCACCGTAGTAGGCGGCCTGCTCGGCGATCTCCGGGCTGCGGATCGAGCCGTGCCAGACGAACGGGGGCACGCCGTCGAGCGGGCGCGGCGTCGAGGTGAACGACTGCAACGGGGTGCGGTACTTGCCCTTCCAGTCGACCACGTCCTCGCGCCACAGCCGGTGCAGCAGGTCGTAGTTCTCGATGGCCAGGGGGATGCCGGCGCGGATGTCCTTGCCGAACCACGGGTAGACCGGGCCGGTGTTGCCGCGGCCCATCATGAGGTCCACCCGGCCACCGGACAAGTGCTGGAGCATCGCGTAGTCCTCGGCGATCTTCACCGGGTCGTTGGTGGTGATCAGCGTGGTGGCGGTGGACAGCAGCAGCCGTTCGGTACGCGCCGCGATGTAGCCGAGCATGGTGGTCGGTGACGACGGCACGAACGGCGGGTTGTGGTGCTCGCCGGTGGCGAAGACGTCCAGGCCGACTTCCTCGGCCTTCAACGCGATCGCGACCATCGCCTTGATCCGCTCATGCTCGGTCGGCTCCCGACCGGTGGTCGGATCGACAGTGACGTCACCGACGGTGAAGATTCCGAACTGCATGACCAGCTCCTCGCGTGTCAACCGGGTGCCGTCGTGGTACCCGGACGCAGGCCACAACTTATTTGACAACGCAACTATTCCGTGGGCGGGACGCCCCGCAGTGGCGCCGGTCACTCGCCGCAACCCGACATCCAGGTCGACACCGCCCGTCGGTGCCGGCGCGGTCAGCCGCCCGCGACCGAGGGCAACACCTGCACCTCCGCGCCGTCGCTGACCGGGGTGGCCAGACCGCCGGAGTGCCGGCAGTCCTCCCCGTCGACGAAGACGTTGACGTAGCGGCGCAGCTCGCCACGCTCGTCGCGGATGCGCCGAGCCAGCCGGGGGTGTGCGACGGCCATTTCGTCGAGGACCGCCCGCAGCGTCCCGGCGGCGGTGACGCTCAGCCGACTCGCACCTCCGGCCTCGCCGCGCAGCGGGCCGGGCAGCAGCACGGTGACCACGCTCAGACCTCCGCGGCGCGAACGCAGAGCACGTCGGGCAGATGCGCCGCGACCGTCGACCAGGAGTCACCCTCGTCGCGGCTGGCGAAGACCGAGCCGGAGCGGGTGCCGAAGTAGACCCCGCCAGGGCTGGCGTCATCGGCGCACATCGCGTCGCGCAGCACCGCCGGATAGAACGGCCCCTCGGGCAGCCCGACCGACAGCGGCTCCCACTTGCCGCCGGCGTCGGCGGAGCGGAACACCCGGCAGCGGTGATCGGTCGGGAACCGCTCCCCGTCGGCCACCAGCGGGAAGGTCCACACCGTGCCGGCGCGCCCCGGGTGGGCCACCATCGGGAAGCCGAAGTCGCTGGGCAGCCCGTCGGCGATCGAGGACCAGGTGCGGCCGTCGTCGTCGGAACGGTAGACGCCGTGGTGGTTCTGCGCGTACAGCCGCTCGGGGTTGCCGGCGTCCCGGGCGACCTTGTGCACGCACTGGCCGAACTCCGGCCACTCGTCGGGCATGAAGTAGGCGCGGATGCCGGTGTTGCCCGGCGTCCAACTCGCCCCGCCGTCCTCCGAGCGGTAGACCCCACCGGTGGACATGGCGACCAGCAGCCGAGCCCTGTCACGCGGGTGAGGCAGCACCGTGTGCACGGCCTGACCGCCGAAGCCGGCCTCCCACTGCGGACGGTGCGGGTGGTCCCAGAGGGAACGGACCAGCTCGAAGCTGCGGCCACCGTCGGTGGACTTGAACAACGCCGAGGGCTCCGTGCCGGCCCAGACCACGTCCGGCTCGTCGGGGCCCGCCGGCATCAACTGCCAGACCCGCCCGAGGGAGACGCCGGTGTCGGCCGGGAACGCGACCGGCGCCTGGTCGGGCTCGTCCCAGGAGGCACCGAGGTCGTCGCTGCTGGCGACACTCGGGCCGAAGTGTGAGCTGGTCATGCCGGCGAGCAGTCGCGGGGTGGAGCGGCGGGTGTCGATAGCCACCGCGTAGACACCGGTCATCGGAAAGTGTGGACCGGTGATCTCCCAACTGCGCCGGTCGTCGGCGCTGGTGGCGAGAAACAACCCCTTTGCCGTGCCGATCGCGAGCAGCGTTGTCATGGCGTCCTCCGTACCGTCGGTGAGCAGGTCCGGTGATTATGGCCACACCCACTGACAGACTTCGCCGCTCACACGCCGCCAGGCGCGCTCAGCGCCGGACGCGGGGCACGTGGCGGCGGTACGCGCTGACCGTGGGATCGCCGTCCAGCCAGAACCGCCAGGGCAGGTCGTGCGCGCCGGTCACGCCCACCCGGGGACCCGCCGCCACCGCCTCCTGCGGCACCGGCCCGGCCGGCGGCCGCAGCCGGACCGGGCCGTCGCCGAGCAGGTACGCCCCGTACGCCTCGCGGTCGATGCCGAGCGCGGAGCAGAGCCGGGCGGGCCCCCGGGCCAGGTCCACGTCCCGCCGGATGGCCGGCCGGCGCTCCCGTGCGGTGGCCAGCCCGTCGACCACCTCACCGGCGCGCAGCAGCACGGCGGTGGCCGTCCCCTCCACCCCGGTGACCACGTTGACGCACCAGTGCATCCCGTAGGTGAAGTAGACGTAGGCGTACCCGGCGGGGCCGAACATCACGGCGTTGCGTGGGGTGCGGCCCCGGTGGGCGTGCGAGGCGGGATCGCCGCCGGTTCCCGCGTACGCCTCGACCTCCGTGATCCGGACGGTGACCCCGCCGGCGTGCAGCCGACAGCCCAGCAGCCCGCGCGCCGCCGGCAGCAGGGGACCGGCGAGCAGGTCAGCCAGGGCCGCCAGGTCGGGCTCGCTGGTGCGGTCACCGGACGACAGGGGCATGTCCCCGACGGTACCCATCCCGCCGACCCGGCAGCCGAGCGGGCGATCCGCGCCCCGGGGGCCGGCCGATGGGGGACGCCCGCAAGCGGACCCGCGCCAAGACTTGAACATTCTGTTGACAACCGAGCGTTGAGGGTGTGTGCTCGGGGTATGACGACGGACGATCCGTTCACCGCGCCCCACCCGGCCCGCGCCCGCGCCCACCGCACCCACGAGGCGTTGCAGCGGATCAGCGAGCGGCACGCCGGCACCGACACCCAGCGGGGCCGCTGGGCCCACCCGTACGTGCTGGACCCGTGGGAGGCGGTCGCCCTGGTCACCGCGCTGGCCGCCGGCGGGGCCGAACGCGAACCGACGGAGGAGCCGGTGGACGCCGCCGACCTGACCGCCGCGCTGACCCTGCTGCCCCACGTCCGCGCCGAGCTGGACGCCCTGGAAGCAGGCCTGTTGACGCTGGCCCGCGACCGAGGGATGACCTGGCAGGCGATCGCGTACGGGTTGGGGCTGGGCAGCGCGCAGGCGGCCCGACAGCGCTACGAGCGGGTCGCCGCCCGCTCGTCCGAGCAGACCACCTGACGACGGATCGGCGGGCCGCGACTACGACGGCGGTCGGGCGGGCACACTGTCCCACGACGAGGAGGCACCCATGGAGCGCGCGGACATGCTGGCGTACTGCCTGGCCAAGCCGGGAGCATGGTTGGACCAGCCGTGGGAGGGCGACGAGGTGGTGAAGGTGGGCAGCCGGATCTTCGCGTTCCTCGGCAGCGCCGGGGGCAAACCGACGGTCGGCATCAAGTGCGGGCCGACCCGGGAGGTGGCCGACGAGTGGCTGCACCGACACCCCGGCGATGCCAGCGTGATGGCCTACATCGGCCGGTCCGGGTGGAACACGCTGCGCCTGGACGGCGGGATCGGTGACGAGGAGCTGACCGAGGCGGTCGACTCGTCGTACGACATGGTGGTGGCAAAGCTCCCCAAGCGGGAGCGCCCGACGGCCTGAACCAGCCGTGGCGCCGGCGGCCGACGCCGACGCCACGGCACCGCTCAGCGCGGAACGACCCGCTCGGCGGCCCACTCCCGCCAACTGGCCAGCCGGTCCGCCGCGGCGGCGAGCTGGTCGGCGACCGGGCCGGGACCGGTGGACCCGGGGGTGGTCCGGGCCGCGAGA
This sequence comes from Micromonospora sp. NBRC 107095, assembly GCF_030269705.1. NCBI lineage: Bacteria > Bacillati > Actinomycetota > Actinomycetes > Micromonosporales > Micromonosporaceae > Micromonospora > Micromonospora sp. NBRC 107095. The sequence goes on along the minus strand of NZ_BSTU01000008.1, from coordinate 93,331 downwards.
GCCGAACGGACCGAGAGCACGTCGCGCACCGACGGGTCGAGGTGCCCGCTGATCGTGGCCAGGTCCTCGTCGGAGACATCGTTCAGCTCGCACTCCCGAGCCGCGCAGAGCGCCACCAGCTGACCGGTGATCTCGTGCGCGTCCCGGAACGGCACGTTGCGTCGGACCAGCCAGTCGGCGACCTCGGTGGCGAGGGAGAAACCGACCGGGGCGGCGGCGACGAGGCGGTCCACCCGGACCGTCATCGTGGAGATCATTCCCGCGAGGGCCGGAAGCAGCAGCTCCAGGGTGTCGACCGCGTCGAAGGCCGGCTCCTTGTCCTCCTGCATGTCCCGGTCGTAGGTCATCGGCAGGCCCTTGAGCATGGTCAGCACTGTCATCAGACCGCCGACCAGCCGCCCGGACTTGCCCCGGGCCAGCTCGGCGATGTCCGCGTTCTTCTTCTGCGGCATGATCGACGAGCCGGTGGCGAACGAGTCGTCCAGCTCCACCCAGCCGAACTCGTGCGAGGTCCAGAGCACCACCTCTTCGCCGAGGCGGGACAGGTGCACCCCGATCATCGCGGTGGTGAAGAGGAACTCGGCCACGAAGTCCCGGTCGGCGACCGCGTCCATCGAGTTGGCGAACGACGTCCGGAAACCCAGCTCCTTGGCTACCGCCACCGGATCCAACGGCAGCCCGGAACCGGCCAGCGCACCCGCGCCGAGCGGGCTGATCGCCGCCCGGTGGTCCCAGTCGCGCAGCCGCTCCAGGTCGCGCAGCAGCGGCTGCACGTGCGCCAGCAGCCAGTGCCCGAAGGTGACCGGCTGGGCGTGCTGGAGGTGGGTCATGCCCGGCGCGGCGGTGTCGACGTGCCGCTCGGCCTGCTCGACGAGGGCCTCCGCCAGCTCGACCAGCCGGCTGGCCACGCCCCGGGCGTGGTCCCGCAGGTAGAGCCGCAGGTCGGTGGCGACCTGGTCGTTGCGGGACCGGCCGGCGCGCAGCTTGCCACCGAGGCTGCCGAGGCGCTCCAGCAGGCCACGCTCCAGCGCGGTGTGCACATCCTCGTCGTCGATGGTGGGCCGGAACGCCCCGGAGGCGCAGGCGGCCTCCAGGTCGTCCAGCGCGGCCAGCATCCGGCCCAGCTCCTCGGGGTCGAGCAGGCCGGCGCCGGCGAGGACCCGGGCGTGCGCCCGGGAGCCAGCGATGTCGTACGGGGCCAGGCGCCAGTCGAACTGCACGCTCACCGACAGTCGGGCGAGCGCCTCGGCGGGGCCGCCGGCGAACCGGCCACCCCAGAGGCTCGTCCGGTTGGTGGCGGCACTGTTCTCGGTCAGGCTCTTGTCGTCCACGTCGCCCATCATTGCTCTGGTTGCCTTTCGCCCGCGACTGCGGGGCTCACTCGCCGTGCCCGGTCACTCGTCACGCTCAGCCGCGTCATGAGGCGGCGGGCCCGTCGATGGTGTCGTCGCGGCGGGCCCAGCCGGCGAGCTTGTCCCCGAGCGCGGCCCCTCCGACGGCCTCACGGGCCACGACGAGGATGGTGTCGTCGCCGGCGATGGTGCCGACGATCTCCGGCAGACCCGCCCGGTCCAACGCGCTGGCCAGGTACTGGGCCGCGCCCGGCGGGGTCCGCAGCACGGCGATGTTGCCGCTGGAGTCGACCCCGTTGAGCAGTTCGCGCAGCAGCCGTACCAGCCGGGCCGGCGCGGCCTCGGCGTCGCGCAACGGTCGCTGGCCGTCCTCGGGGATCAGGTAGACGGCCGGACCGTCGCCGCCGCGCACCTTGACCGCGCCCAACTCCTCCAGGTCCCGCGACAGGGTGGCCTGGGTGACGCCCACGCCGTCGGCGGCGAGCAGGTCGGCCAGCTCGGTCTGCGACCGGATCGCCCGGTCGCGGATCAGCTCCACGATCCGGGCGTGCCGGGCCGCACGCGTCAACGGCGCGGTCATCGCGCACCCCCGGTGCCAGTGCCACCCGTCGCGGTGTCACCGGTCGCGGTGCCGCCCGTCGCGGTGCCGCCCGTCGCGGTGCCGCCCGTCGCGGTGCCGCCCGTCGCGGCGTCCAGCAGGAACGTCAGCAGCGCCTTCTGGGCGTGCAGCCGGTTCTCCGCCTGGTCGAAGACCGCGCTCTGCGGGCCGTCGAGCACCTCGTCGGTGATCTCCTCGCCGCGGTGCGCCGGCAGGCAGTGCAGCACGATCGCGTCCGGCGCGGCCTGGCCGAGCAACTCCTTGTTCACCTGGTACGGCAGGAACGGCGTGATCCGGTCCAACCCGTCGGACTCCTGCCCCATCGACGTCCAGGTGTCGGTGGCCAACACGTCGGCGTCGCGTACCGCCTGGACCGGGTCGGTCAGCACCCGCACCGACCCGCCGGTCTCGGCGGCGATCCGCGCCGCCTGGTCCACGACTGCCGGGTCGGGCGCGAAACCGGCCGGGCCGGCGACCCGCACGTGCATCCCGGCCGTCGCCCCGGCCAGCAGGTACGACTGCGCCATGTTGTTCGCGCCGTCCCCCACGTACGCCAGGGTGCGACCAGCCGTGCCACCGCACCGCTCCCGGACGGTGAGCAGGTCGGCCAGCAACTGGCACGGGTGGAAACCGTCGGTGAGCGCGTTGACCACCGGCACGCTGGCCCCCGCCGCCACCTCGGCGATCCGCTCGTCACCGTGGGTCCGCAGCACGATCGCCGCGACGTAGCGGGACAGCACGCGCCCCGCGTCCGCGAGGGACTCACCCCGCCCGAAGTGGGTGACCTGCGTGTCCACCACGAGGGGGTGCCCGCCCAGCTCGGCGATCCCGGCGTCGAACGAGATCCGGGTCCGCAGGCTCTGCTTGTCGAACAGCACCGCCACCGAGCGGGGGCCGACCAGTGGCCGGTGACCGAACCGGTCCGCTTTCATCCGGGCCGCCAGGTCGAGGACCGCTGACTGTTCGGCGGGCGAAAGGTCGTCGTCGCGCAGGAAGTGCCGGGTCATCGAGTCGTCCCCGTCGTGGTGGTCACTGTGGCTGGTGCGGTGTCCGCGCCGGCCGCTGCCGGGGCGGTCGCGTCCAGTGCGGCCGGCAGCGCCGCGAGGAAGGTGTCCGCCTGGGCGGCGGTGAGGATCAGCGGCGGCGCCAACCGGACCACACCCGGCTGCACCGGGTTGACCAGGAAGCCGGCCTCACGCAGGGCCTCGGCCAGCACCGGCGCCACCGGCGCGGTGAGCACCACGCCGAGCAGCAGACCGGCGCCGCGCACCCCGGCGATCAGTGGGTGGCCCAGCGCCTCGATGCCGCGACGCAACCGCTCACCGACCCGCTTGACGTTGTCGAGCAGGCCCTCGTTGGCGATGGTCGCCACCACGGCGAGCGCCGCCGCGCAGCTGACCGGGTTGCCGCCGAACGTGGTGCCGTGCGAGCCGGGAGTGAACAGGTCCGCGGCGGGGCCGAAGGCCAGCGTCGCCCCGATGGGCAGTCCGCCACCCAGCCCCTTGGCCAGGGTGACCACGTCCGGTTCCACGCCCTCGGCCTGGTGCGCGAACCAGTGCCCGGTGCGCCCGATGCCGGTCTGCACCTCGTCGAGGACCAGCAACGCGCCGTGCCGGGCGGTGATCCGCCGGGCCGCCGCGAGATAACCGGCCGGCGGGACGAGCACGCCGTTCTCACCCTGGACGGGTTCCAGGATCACCATGGCGGTGGCGTCGGAGACGGCCGCGTCGAGGGCGGCGACATCGCCGTAGTCGACGTGGGTCACCTCGCCGGGCAACGGTCGGAACGGATCGGCCTTCGCCGGTTGGCCGGTCAACGCGAGAGCACCCATGGTGCGGCCGTGGAAGCCACCCCTGGTGGCCACCACCTGGGTGCGGCCGGTGCGCCGGGACAGTTTGAACGCCGCCTCGTTCGCCTCCGCGCCCGAGTTGGCGAAGAAGACCCTCCCGGGTCGGCCGGCGAGCGCCAACAGCAACTCGGCGAGGGCGACCGGCGGCTCGGCCACATAGAGGTTGGAGACGTGCCCGAGGGTCGCGATCTGCTTCGACACCGCCGCCACCACCGCCGGATGGGCGTGACCGAGAGCGTTGACAGCGATGCCACCCACCAGGTCCAGGTACTCCCGGCCCGCGTCGTCGACCACCACCGCACCGGCGCCGGAGACCAACGCCAACGGCGGCGTGCCGTAGTTGTCCATCATGGACTGCTTCCACCGCTGCGCCAACGTGCTCATGTCGCGTCCGTCCCGTCTTCCGGCACCACCATCGTTCCGAACCCTTCCGAGGTGAACACCTCGAGCAACGTGGAGTGCGCCACCCGACCGTCGACGACGTGCGCGGCGGGCACTCCCCCACGCACCGCCCGCAGGCAGGCCTCCATCTTCGGCACCATCCCCGACTCCAGGGTGGGCAGCAGCTTGGCCAGGTCGTCCGCGGCGATCTCGGAGACCAGGCTGGTGGTGTCCGGCCAGTCGGCGTACAGACCGGCCACGTCGGTGAGCACGACGAGCTTGCGGGCCCGCAACGCGATCGCCAGAGCGGCGGCGGCAGTGTCCGCGTTGAGGTTGTGCAACACCCCGTCGACGTCCGGCGCGACCGTCGAGATCACCGGGATCCGGCCGGCGTCGATCAGATCCGTCACCGCCGACACGTCCACCGACTCGACGTCGCCGACCTGGCCGACGTCCACAGCCTGCCCGTCCACGTACGCCGGGCGGCGCACCGCGGTGAACAACCGGGCGTCCTCCCCCGACAGGCCGACGGCGAACGGACCATGCGAGTTGATCAAACCCACCAGCTCCCGGCCCACCTGACCGACCAGCACCATCCGGACCACGTCCATCGCCTCGGCGGTGGTCACCCGCAGACCACCCCGGAACTCACTGGCGATGCCGAGACGACCCAGCATGGCGGAGATCTGCGGACCACCGCCGTGCACCACCACGGGCTTCAGGCCCGCGTACCGCAGGAAAACCATGTCGGCCGCGAACGCCTGCTGCAAACCCGGATCGGTCATCGCGTTGCCGCCGTACTTGACCACGACCGTCGAGCCGGAGAAACGCGCCAACCACGGCAGCGCCTCGATCAGCGTCTCCGCCTTGACCTGGGCACGAGCCAGATCGCTACTGAGACTCACGGTGCCGGCCTTTCGTTCGCGACTGCGGGACTCCGCTGCGCTGCGTTCCTCGCGCTCACCAAGCTGGCCTTCCGTTCACGACTGCGGGACTCCGCTGCGCTGCGTTCCTCGCGCTCACCAAGCTGGCCTTCCGTTCACGACTGCGGGACTCCGCTGCGCTGCGTTCCTCGCGCTCACGTTGAGTACGCCGAGTTCTCGTGCACGTACGCGTGCGACAGATCGTTGGTCCAGATGGTGGCGGCCGACGTACCCGCGTGCAGGTCGATCCGGATCGTCACGTCCCGGCCGGTCAGGTCGACCTTCGAACGGTCCTCGGCGGCGGCACCGCCCCGGCACACCCACACCCCGTTGACCGCCACGTCCACCTCGTCCGGCTCGAACGCGGCAGCGGTGGTGCCGACGGCGGCCAGAATCCGACCCCAGTTGGGGTCGTTGCCGAACAGCGCCGTCTTGACCAGGTTGTTGCGCGCCACCGAACGGCCCACCTCGACCGCCTCGTCCTCGTCCGCCGCGCCGACCACGTCGATGGCGACCTGCTTCGTCGCGCCCTCGGCGTCGGCCACCAACTGCTGGGCCAGGTCGTGACAGGCCGCGGTGACCGCGGCGGCCAGTTCGGCCGGCGTCGGCTCGATGCCGCTCGCACCGCTGGCCAGCAACAGCACCGTGTCATTGGTGGACATGCAACCGTCGGAGTCGACCCGGTCGAAGGTGACCCGGGTGGCCGCCCGCAACGCCTCGTCCAGCATCGCCGGGCCGGCCACCGCGTCGGTGGTCAACACGCAGAGCATGGTGGCCATCCCCGGCGCGAGCATCCCCGCGCCCTTGGCCATGCCACCGACAGTCCATCCGCTCCCCCGGGCCACAGTGGTCTTCGACCGGGTGTCCGTGGTCATGATCGCCTCGGCGGCGGCCACGCCACCGTCGCGGGACAGCCCACGGATCGCCGAACTGACACCCGGCAGCAGCTTCGGCATCGGCAGTCGCTCACCGATCAGGCCCGTCGAGCAGACCGCGACCTCACCGGCACCGAGAATCAACCGTGGGCTCACCGAGGTCAACGCGGCGGCGGTGTGCTCGGCGGTGGCGTGCGTGTCCTGGAAGCCCGCAGGGCCCGTGCAGGCGTTGGCGCCACCGGAGTTGAGCACCACCGCGCGGACCACACCGCCCTGCACGACCTGCTGCGTCCAGAGCACCGGCGCGGCCTTGACCCGGTTCGTGGTGAAGACACCGGCCACGCCGGCGTCCGGGCCGTCGTTGACAACCAGGGCGACGTCCGCGCCGCCGCTGGCCTTGAGGCCGGCAGCCACACCCGCCGCCCGGAACCCCCGAGGGGTGGTGACACTCAAGGGGTGACTCCCCACATCGACAGGCCCGTCGTCTCCGGCAGGCCGAGCATGAGATTGGCGTTCTGTACGGCCTGACCGGCAGCGCCCTTGCCCAGGTTGTCCAATGCGCTGAGCACGATCAGACGACCCGAGTCGACATCGACGGTGGCCTGCAGGTGACACGAGTTGGAGCCCAGCGTGGCGGCGGTGTGCGGCCAGCGGCCCTCCGGGAGCACGTGCACGAACGGCGCGTCCGCGTACGCCCGAGCCAGCACCTCCTGCGGGTCGACGCCACGTGCCGGCGTCGCGGTGACAGTGGCGAGGATGCCGCGCGGCATCGGCGCCAGCACCGGGGTGAACGACAGACCCGTCGCGCCGGTGGCCTGCTTGATCTCCGGAACGTGCTGGTGGGTGCCCACCCGGTACGGCGACAGGTCGCCCATCACCTCGCTGGCCAGCAGGTGCGGCTTGGCCGCCCGACCGGCGCCGGAGGTGCCGGACGCGGCGACCACCACCACGTCGGCGGGGTTGGCCGCGCCGTCGGCGATCAGCGGCGCGAGCGCCAGGGTGATCGCTGCGGCGTAGCAGCCGGTGTTCGCCACCCGGGTGGAACCGGCGATCAGCTCCCGCTGGCCGGGCAGCTCGGGCAGCCCGTAGGTCCACTGCCCGGCGTGCGTGCCGCCGTAGTACTGCGCCCAGGCGTACGGGTCGGCCAGCCGGTGGTCAGCGCCCAGGTCGACGATCCGCACCTCGGAGGGCAGTTGCGCCGCGAGGGCCGCCGACTCACCGTGCGGCAGGGCCAGGAAGACCAGGTCCGCGTCGGCCAGAGTGCTCGGATCGGTCGCGCCGAGCACCAGGTCGAGCCCGGTGAGCTGCGGGTGCACCACGTCGACACGGTGCCCGGCCTGGCTGTGCGCGGTGGCGGCGACCAGGTCGAACTCCGGGTGCCCGGCGATCAGGCGCAGCAGCTCACCCCCGGCGTACCCGCTCGCTCCGGCGACCGCGACTCGAATCCCCATACCCACCTCCGCATGACTATGCAGCGAAGGCTAACAAGGGTGACCTGTTTCCTGCAAGTTAATACAGCCCTCTGCATGATGATGTGGGATCCTGCCCCACCCTCGCGATCGTGCACTTACTGCGCCCGGATAGCCGACCAAGGGCGCTGATCGGCAACACAGACGGCAAGATCGCGAGGGTGGGAGCGGGAGTGACTAGCGCGCGTCAGGCGCCGCGCAGGGTCGCGCCGAGGCGCTCGGCCGCGACCGCGACCGCGGCGTCGCGTGCCGCGACGGCCTCCTCGACGGTGAGCGTCCGGTCCGGTGCCCGGAAGGTCAGCTTGTACGCCAACGACCGGCGACCCTCGCCCAGCTGCGCGCCGGAGTACACGTCGAACAGCCGCACGTCCTCCAGCAGCTCGCCGGCGCCCGCCTCCAACGCCCGGCGCACCTGCTCCGCCGGCACCGAGTCGTCCACCACCAACGCCACGTCGATCAGCGCCGGCGGGAAACCGGAGACCGTCGGCGCGGGCGTCACCGGGGTCGGCGGCAGCGTGTCGAGGTTCAGCTCCATCGCGCAGGTGCGACGGGGCAGCTCCAACGCCGCGACCACCGCCGGGTGCAGCTCGCCGGCGTGTCCGACGACCACGCCGTCGACCCGCAGCTCGGCGCAGCGGCCCGGGTGCCACGGGGCGTACTCGGCGGCACGCACCTCGACCCGCTCGTCAGGGATCCCGGCGGCGGCCAGCACGTCCCGGGCCGCCTCGATGGCGTCCGCCCAGCCGGCCGGCCGACCCGGCCCCCACCAGCCGGCCGGGTCGATGTCCCCGCTGAGCACCACCGCGACATGCACCGGTTGCGCCGGCACCACCGCGTCGGCGGCCGCGAACTCCGCGTCGGTGGGCCGCCGGTCCACGCCCATCGCGGGAGGGCTGCCGGCGCCGACGCGCGGGTGGAAGACCGCGCCGATCTCGTAGAGGGCGAGGTCGCGGTGACCCCGACCAAGGTTGCGCTTGAGGGTGCCGAGCAGCGGGCCGAGCAGCGTGGTGCGCAGCAGTGGCTCCTCCTCGGACAGGGGGTTGGCCAGCCGCACCGCGGGCCGACGAGGGTCGTCGGCCGGCAGGCCGAGCTGGTCGGCCAGCTCCGGCGACACGAACGGGTGCGCGAGCACCTCCACGTACCCCCGCTCGGCCAGCGAGTCGGCGACCGCCCGGCGGCGACGCTGCCGTGGGGTCAGACCACGACCGGGGGGCGCGCTCGGCAGCACCGACGGCACCTTGTCGTACCCGTCGAGGCGGACCACCTCCTCGACCAGGTCGGCCGGGTCGGTCAGGTCGGGCCGCCAGGTCGGCGGGGTGACGCTCAGCACCGTCCCCACGCCGCTGGCCACACCGACCGTGCCCGGGTCCTCGGACAACCGGTCCGCGCCCTGCGCGACAGTGCAGCCGACCCGCTCCAGCAGCGCGACCACCCGCGCCGGCGGGTATTCGACGCCGACCCGCCGGGTGGGCAGGTCCGCCGGCAGGCTGATCGGGGTACGCGGCCGGACGTGGTCGATGTCCAGGATCTCCGCGCTCGGGGTGCCCCCGCCGTGCTCGGTGAGCAGCCGCACGGCACGCTCCAGCGCGACCAGCGCCACGGCCGGGTCGACGCCTCGCTCCCAGCGCTTCGCGGCCTCGCTGAACAGCTTGTGCCGGCGGGCGGTGCGCCCGACCATCGCCGGGTCCCAGTGCGCCGCCTCGAAGAGCACGTTCGTGGTGCCGCCGGTGACGACCTCACTGGTCTCGCCGCCCATCACCGCCGCGAGCGAGATGGGCCCGGTGTCGTCGCAGATCACCATGTCGTCGGCGGTGAGCACCCGGTTGACGCCGTCGAGGGTGGTGAGCTTCTCCCCCGCCTCGGCGCGGCGGACCACCAGCGGCCCGACGATCCGGTCGGCGTCGAACGCGTGCATCGGCTGGCCCAGCTCCAACATCACGTAGTTGGTGATGTCCACCGGCAGCGAGATGCTGCGGATGCCGGCGGTGACGAGCCGCTGCTGCATCCAGGACGGGGTGGGCGCGGTCGGGTCGACCCCGCGGACCAGGCGGGCGGTGAACCGGTCGCAGCCGACCGGGTCACGGACCTCCACCGGGTACGCGGGCGTCTCGGTGCCGCCCGGTGCCGGCGCCAGCGCCGGGTCACGCAACGGCACCTCGAACGCGTGCGACAGCTCCCGGGCCAGGCCGCGCAGGCTCAGCGCGTACCCCCGGTCGGGGGTGATCTCCAGGTCGAGCACGACGTCGTCCAGGCCGACCACCGGGCGCGCGTCGTCGCCCGGCTTGGCGGCGGCGTCCGGCGGCAGCACGATGATGCCGGAGTGGTCGTCGCCCAGGCCCAACTCCTTGGCCGAGCAGATCATGCCCGCCGAGTTGTGCCCGTACGTCTTGCGGGCGCCGATCGCGAACCCGCCGGGCAGCACGCCGCCGGGCAGGATCACCACGACCCGGTCACCGACGGCGAAGTTGCGCGCCCCGCAGACGATCTCCTGCGGCTCGCCGGTGCCGTTGGCGGCACCCACGTCGACCCGGCAGAACCGGATCGGCTTCTTGAAACCGGTCAGCTCCTCGATCTCGCGGACCTCACCGACGACCAACTGGCCGGTGACCGACGCGGCCAGGTCCACCACGGACTCGACCTCGATGCCGAGGTCGACCAGGGCCTGCTCCAGGTCGGCGGTGGGCAGGTCGGCGGGGAGGTCGACGTACTCCCGCAGCCAACTGACAGAAACTCGCATGACTTCAGACCACCGTTCCCGTGTCTCGTACCCGCATCGCCTACGCCCCGGTCCCGAGCGCGCGGCTGAACCGCACGTCGCCCTCGAAGAGATGGCGGATGTCGCTGACCCCGTGCCGGACCATCAGGGTCCGGTCGATGCCCATGCCGAAGGCGAATCCGGAGTAGACCTCCGGGTCGACGCCGCAGGCGCGCAGCACCCTCGGGTTGACCATGCCGCAGCCGCCCCACTCGACCCACTGCGGGCCGTCCCGGTGCTCCGGGAACCACACGTCGAACTCCGCCGACGGCTCGGTGAACGGGAAGTAGTGCGGCCGCCACCGGGTCTTCGCCTCCGGGCCGAACATCGCCCGGGCGAAGTGGTCGAGCGTGCCCCGCAGGTGCGCCATCGTGATGCCCTTGTCGACGACCAGACCTTCGGCCTGGTGGAACACCGGGCTGTGGGTGGCGTCGATCTCGTCGGTGCGGTAGACACGGCCCGGCACGATCACGTAGATCGGCGGCTTGCGGCTGAGCATCGTGCGGGTCTGCACCGTCGACGTGTGCGTGCGGAGCACCAGGCCGGAGCCCTCCGGCGCGATGTGGAACGTGTCCATCAACCCACGCGCCGGGTGGTCGGCGGGGATGTTCAACGCGTCGAAGTTGACCCACTCCAGGTCGACCTCGGGCCCCTCGGCCACCTCGTAGCCCATCCCGACGAAAAGGTCGCTGATCGACTCCATCAGGGTGCTCAGTGGATGCCGAGCGCCGCGCGGACGCCTGTCGTAGGGCAGCGTGACGTCCACCCGCTCCTCGACCAGCACCCGCTCGGCCTGCTCGCGCTCCACCACCTCGGCGCGCTCGGCGTACGCGGACTCGATCGCCCGGCGGGCCTCGTTGACCCGCTTGCCGGCGTCGGACTTCGCGGCCGGCGGCAGCGCGCCGATCTCCCGGCGGGCAAGGGAGACCGGTGACCGGTCACCCAGGTGCACCGAACGCAGCGCGGCCAGCGCGTCCGGGTCGGCCGCGGCCTCGAACGCCTTCGTGGCGTCCGCGACGGCCTCGGCCAGGGCAGCGGGGTCGAGCAGGGCGACCTGCTTCGGGTCGTACGGATCGTTGCGGTAGCTCATGGCGTACGGGCACTCCCTCACGGCGGCGCCAGCCCTCCACGGGCGGCTAGGCGAGTCTACGGACGCGCGGCTGTGCCGCAGCCCGCCGGTAGGAGTTACGCAGGGAGCAGGTCAGGCCCGCCGCCCGCCGACACCGGCGGGCTGGCTAAACGAACGCCGTGTCGCGTTCATCGACGGAGCATCTCCCCTGCTGTCAGTCGCGCCGGGTGTGGACACCGTCAGCGCTGTGCTCTCGCTGAAGCGTACAGGCAGACCGCGGCGGCCGCAGCCAGGTTCAGGCTCTCCGCGCGCCCGTACAGCGGCACCCGGACGCGCGCGTCGGCGGCGGCGGTCAGCTCCTCGGGCAGGCCGTGCGCCTCGGAGCCGAACAGCCAGGCGGTGGGCCCGACGAGCCGTCCGTAGTCGGTCAGGTCGTCCAGGTCGCTGTCGCCGTACCCCGTGGTGGCGAAGATCGACAGCCCGGCGGCCCGCAGCGCGTCGACCACCGTGACCGGGTCGGGGGCGCGCACCACGTCGACGTGGAAGAGGCTGCCGGCCGAGGCCCGCACGCACTTGCCGTTGTACGGGTCGACGGCGTCCCCGGCGAAGACCACCGCACCCGCACCGGCCGCGTCGGCGGTGCGCAGCACCGTGCCGGCGTTGCCCGGGTCGCGGATCTCGGCGAGCACCGCCACCAGCCGGGGCGCACCGGCGAGGGCCTGCTCCAACGGCACGTCGAGGTGCCGGCAGACGGCGACCAGCCCCTGTGGGGCGACGGTCTCGGCCAGCGCGGCGAGGGCGTCGTCGGTCACCTCGGAGACCGGCACGTCGGCGTGGGCCGCCGCGGCGGCCAACTCCGGGTGGCGGTCGAGCGCGGTGGTCGTACCGAACAGTTCGGTGACCACCCCCGGCCGCGCGAGGGCCTCGCGGACCGCCTGCGGGCCCTCGGCCAGGAAACGGCCGGTGGCGTCGCGGTCCCGGCGGCGTTGCAGGCGGCGGGCGGCGACAACCCTGGGGGTACGCGGGGTGAAGGCCATGGGGTTTGCTCCTCCGGCACGATTGAGGCGCCCCCCGGACGGCGGTGCCGACGCGGGAGACGCCTCGCTCTGGTGCGTGGGGATCAGGCGGCCTGGGCCGCCGCGCCGCCGGTGCCCTCGGCCGTGACCGCGGCCCGGGCCAGCTCGACGATCGCCGCGAAGGCGGCGGCGTCGTTGACGGCCATGTCGGCCAGGATCTTGCGGTCGACCTCGATGCCGGCCAGACGCAGGCCCTGGATCAGACGGTTGTAGGTCATCCCGTTGGCCCGGGCGCCCGCGTTGATCCGCTGGATCCACAGCTGCCGGAAGTCGCCCTTGCGGTCGCGACGGTCCCGGTAGGCGTACTGCATCGAGTGCAGCACCTGCTCCTTGGCCTTGCGGTACAGGCGGGAGCGCTGACCGCGGTAACCGCTCGCGGTCTCCAGCAGGGTACGACGCTTCTTCTGGGCGTTTACAGCCCGCTTGACGCGTGCCATCTCAACTCCTTCTTACGTAAAGGTGGCGCGCGTCAGCGGCCGAGCAGCTTCTTGATGCGCTTGACGTCGGCCTTGGCCAGCACGACCGTGCCGGTCAGCCGGCGGGTCTGGGTGGAGGGCTTCTTCTCCAGGTTGTGGCGCAGGCCGGCCTGCTGGGCAACGATCTTGCCCTTGCCGGTCACCCGGACCCGCTTACCCATACCCGTGTGGCTCTTCATCTTCGGCATGTGGAACGTCTTCTCCCCTGTTACTCGCCGCTGGTGGCGGCGGTGCCGGTGTCGCCGGCTGCTGCGGTCTCGCCGACCGCCGCGGTCTCATCGGCTGCCGGAGCGGCGGACTCGTCCCCTGCCCGGTCCCGAGGGCCACCGCGCGACGCCGTGGCGGCGACCGCGGAAGCCTTCACGGCCCGGTGCGGAGCGAGAACCATGATCATGTTTCGGCCGTCCTGCTTGGGAGCGGCCTCGACGTATCCCAGGTCCGTGATCTCGGACTCGAGCCGACGCAGGAGCCGGTAACCCAGCTCCGGGCGGCTCTGCTCGCGACCGCGGAACATGATCGTCACCTTGACCTTGTCGCCCGCCTTGAGGAACCGCACCACGTGACCCTTCTTGGTCTCGTAGTCGTGCGGGTCGATCTTCGGCCGAAGCTTCATTTCCTTGATGACGGTCTGCTGCTGGTTACGCCGCGCTTCGCGCGCCTTGAGTGCGCTCTCGTACTTGAACTTGCCGAAGTCCATGAGCTTGCACACCGGCGGGCGCGCCATCGGCGCAACCTCGACCAGGTCCAGATCGACGTCCGCGGCCAGCTGAAGAGCGCGCTCCAGCGGGACGATGCCCACCTGCTCACCCTCTGGGCCGACCAGTCGGACCTCACGTGCCCGGATCTGCTCGTTCACGCGTGGTTCGACGCTGATGGGGCCTCCTCGAGTCGTTTCTGCTCAGTTGCCGACCCCTGCGGCCCCCGGGTGGGGGTCATCCTGGAAAGCAGAAGGCCCCGGCGTATGCCAGGGCCCGCTCGACCGGTCGGCACGATCACAAGGATCGCGCATCCAGCGCCGGGACATGCCCGGAACCGGTGACCGGACCCGGCCACCGTAGCGGTGACTCAGGTGGGAGCAGGCGCTCCGCTTTCAAGGCTGCCTGCTCGCACGCGGAGACAGCCTGGTCGACTCGACAACACTACACCGGCGCCCCGGTCACCCCCAAACCGGGACACCCGGGGCAGCGTCCGGGACGCCGTGCCACCCCTGCGCGGCCCTCACGCGCCTGGCGTCGCTTCAAGATCCGCGCACGTTCCCTGAAACTGCTGCCTCCCGGCGCCGTGAGGCAGCAGTTTCAGGGAAGTTGTCCAGATCTTGGCGAGGGGTGCGCGGCATGCCTGGCCGCTGGGCGGCGACGCGAGGTCGGCGGTTCGGCCGCGGACCGGCGTGGGCGGTGTCGCTGGGGTCAGCGGCCGACGGCGCGTTCGGCGAGGCGGGCCTGGTGGGCCTCGTGCAGGCGGCGCAGCGCGCGGACCCCGTCGACTGCCGACTCCTTGTCAGCGGCCTGGAGGGCGACCATCGGCAGCAGGTCGTCGTCGTGCAGTTCCAGGCTGGCCCACGGCGCGCCCCGGTCGAAGCGCACGCCCCGGACGACCTCCCAGGGCAGCTGGTAGGAGCTGACGATGTTGCGCACCCGGATCCCCCGCGCGTCCGCCTCCACCCGGGGACGGGTGAACAGCAGGCAGCCCAGCGCTCCGAAGATGCCCAGGCCGATCATGGCGATCTGGTCGCCGCGTTGGAAGCTGCCGTAACCATCACCGGTCGGGCCACTCAGCGACGTCGCGACCAGAGCGAACACCACTACCAGGGCGACCGCCGCCGACCAGCAGACCGCGCGGATGCGGCGGGGCTTCAAGCGGACCAGCTCGGTTTCACTCACCCCACCAGTCTGCCATCCGCGCCCGCCCACCAAGCGCACCACCCGCCGAGCACTCACCCCACCCCACCCCGGCCCTGCTCCCGCCCGACCCCTGCGCGGCTGTCGAGCGAGAGCATTGCACCCGATCTTGCATTTCGGTTGCCGACTTGCGGTGATGCCCCTTATCTCTGCACCGAAAGTGCACGATCGGCGCGGCAGGGCCGGCTGGGACGCGGACGGTCAGAGGCGACAGGCGTGGATGTTGGTGACGAGGATGGCACGGGCACCCAACTCGTACAGCTCGTCCATGATGCGGTGCACGTCGTCGCGGAGCACCATCGCCTGCACCGCCACCCAGCCCTCCCGGTGCAGCGGCGACACGGTGGGCGACTCGATGCCCGGGGTGAGCCCGCTGGCCCGGTCCAGCAGACCGGCCGGCACGTCGTAGGCGAGCATCACGTAACGGCGGGCCACCAGCACCCCGTGCAGGCGGCGCAGCAACTGCTCGGCCTGCGCGTGTGCGGGCGCGCCGGTCCGCCGGACCAGCACCGCCGACGAGCGCAGCAGCGGCTCACCGAAGACCACCAGGCCCGCCTGGCGCAGGGTCGCGCCGGTCTCCACCACGTCCGCGATCACGTCGGCGACGCCGAGGCGTACGGCGTTCTCCACCGCGCCGTCGAGACGGATCACGTCGGCCTTGACCCCCACCTCGCCGAGGTGCCGCTCGACCAGCCCCGGGTACGCGGTGGCGATCCGGTGACCGCCCAACTCCTGGACGGAGGCGATGTCGTCGGGGCGGGCGGCAAACCGGAAGGTGGCCCGGCCGAAGGCCAGGTCGACGACCTCCTCGGCCGGCGCGGCCGAGTCGATCAGCAGGTCCCGGCCGGTGATCCCGAGGTCGAGGTCACCGGAGCCGACGTAGGTGGCGATGTCCTTCGGGCGCAGGTAGAAGAATTCGACGTCGTTGGCCTCGTCCCGGCAGACCAGGTCCTTCGGGTCGGTGCGCTGGCGGTAGCCCGCCTCGCGCAGCATCTGGGCGGCCGGTTCGGCCAGGGTGCCCTTGTTGGGAATGGCGACACGCAGCATGACGGAGTGCTCCTTCGATCCGGATGGCGATCAACGGGGTGGGGGCACTCACAGATGTCGGTAGACGTCCTTGAGCTCGAGACCACTGGCGAGCATCAGCACCTGGACCTGGTAGAGCAGCTGGGAGATCTCCTCGGCGGTGCGCTCCGGACCCTCGTGCTCGGCGGCCATCCACGACTCGGCCGCCTCCTCGACGACCTTCTTGCCGATGAAGTGCACGCCCTTGTCCAGCGCGGCGACGGTGCCCGAGCCCGGGGTGCCGGCGGCGGCCTTGGCCTGCAGCTCGGCGAACAACTCCTCGAACGTCTTCACGGGAAGCGATTCTTCCAGCCACCCGGGCAGGGCCCCGCGTCCGGGTCCGCCCGAATCCAGCAAACGGACAATTCCCTACCAACATGGTGGGACAATTGTCGATCGATGCTCATGGAGCCCTACGCTGTCGGCCATGGCCAGCAGATCACGTCTTCTCGCGCTCCCCCTCGCCGGCGCCGTCGTGGTAGCCACCGCCGGATGCGCGCCACAGGACGAGGAACCCACCCCCACTGTCACCGCCACGGCGTCCTGCGCCAAGGACAGCCTGCCCACCCGTACGCCGGGCAAGCTGACCATCGCCACCGACCAGCCCGCGTACGAGCCGTGGTTCTCCGACGACAAGCCGGACAACGGCGAGGGCTTCGAATCCGCCGTCGCGTATGCGGTCGCCGAGCAGCTCGGGTACGCCCGCGCCGACGTCACCTGGACGCGGATCAAGTTCGACAGCGCGATCGCGCCCGGCCCGAAGGACTTCGACTTCGACATCAACCAGTTCTCCATCACCGAGGAACGCAAGCAGGCGGTCGACTTCTCCGCGCCGTACTACCTGGTGCGGCAGACCGTCATCGCGTTGAAGTCCTCGAAGATCGCCGGCAGGACGTCGCTGGCCGAGCTCCGCGACGCCCGGCTCGGCGCGCAGGTCGGCACCACCAGCTACCAGGCGATCACCGACGTGATCAAGCCGACCGCGAAGCCGCAGGTCTACAACAGCAACGACGACGCCAAGAAGGCCCTGCAGAACGGGCAGCTGGACGGTCTGGTGGTGGATCTGCCGACCGCCTTCTACATCACCGGCGCGGAGATCACCGACGCGACGATCGTCGGGCAGGTGCCGCAGGTCGGTACGCCCGAGGCGTTCGGATTGCTGCTGGACAAGAACTCCCCACTGACGCCGTGTGTGAGCGACGCGGTCGGTCAGCTCAGCGCGGCGGGCACGCTGAAGCAGTTGGAGCAGAAGTGGCTCGCTCAGGTGGCGGGGGCGGCCGAGCTGCGGTGACACTTCTGGATCATGTGCCGTCCGAGGCGCAGCTGCGGCGCTCGGCGTACCGGCGTCGGCAGACCGTCTACAGCGTGCTCGTCGCGGCCTGCTCGACGGCGGCGCTCGGCACGCTGCTGGTGATCGCGGTGACCGGGGCGCCGGGCTGGGACCGGGTCCGGCGCTCGTTCCTGGATCCGGAGATCGCCCGCGACGCGCTGCCGACGGTGCTGAGCGGGCTCTGGCTCAACGTCCGGCTGCTGGTGTGCTGCGCGCTCGGCGCGCTGCTGCTCGGGCTGGTGATCGCCGTGCTGCGGACGCTGCGCGGGCCGGTCTTCTTCCCGGTCCGCGCGCTGGCCGCCGGCTACACCTACACCTTCCGGGGCCTGCCGCTGATCATCGTGCTCTACCTGCTCACCCTCGGCGTGCCGGGGCTGCGGTTGCAGGGCATGCCGCCGGTGCTGGTGCTGGGCGGGATCGCGTTGGTCCTCACCTACGGCGGCTACCTCGCCGAGGTGTTCCGCGCCGGCATCGAGTCGGTGCATCACAGCCAGCTCGCGGCGGCCCGCTCGTTGGGGCTGACCCACCGGCAGACGATGCGCCACGTGGTCCTGCCGCAGGCCGTCCGCCGGGTGGCGCCACCGCTGCTCAACGACGTGGTGGCGTTGCAGAAGGACGTGGGGCTGGTGTCGCTCGCCGGGCCGATCGACGCGGTCCGCGCCGCGCAGATCGCCACCGCACAGACCTTCAACTACACGCCGTACATCGTGGCGGGGGTGCTCTTCGTGCTGCTCGCGATCCCGCTGATCGCGGTCACCGACTGGGTGACGCTGCGCGCGGCCCGCCGACAGTCGGGGGGCTGAGCCGTGGCACTGCTGCGCTGTCGGGGCCTGCGCAAGGAGTTCGGCGGGCACACCGTGCTCGACCAGCTCGACCTGACCGTCACCGAGCACCAGGTGGTGGCGGTGATCGGCGCGTCCGGGTCCGGCAAGTCGACACTGCTGCGCTGCGTCAACCTGCTGGAGGAACTCGACGACGGCACCATCGAGTTGGACGGGGAGGACATCTCCGATCCCCGGGTGGACCCGGACCAGGTCCGTCGGCGCATCGGCATGGTGTTCCAGGCGTACAACCTCTTTCCGCACCTGAGCGTGTTGGACAACATCACCCTCGCGCCGCGGCGCGTACACCGTCGGGGCCGCGCGGAGGCCGAGGCGCAGGCCCGGGAGTTGCTCGACCGGGTGGGGCTCGGCGCGAAGGCGGACGCCTACCCGGACCGGCTCTCCGGCGGGCAGCAGCAGAGGGTGGCGATCGTCCGGGCGCTGGCGAACTCACCCCGCCTGATGCTGCTGGACGAGATCACGTCCGCGCTGGACCCGGAGCTGGTCGGCGAGGTGCTGGCGATGGTCCGCGACCTGAAGGCCGACGGGATGACGATGGTGTTGGCCACCCACGAGATGGGCTTCGCCCGGGAGGTCGCCGACGAGGTGTGCTTTCTCGACGCCGGGCGGGTCGTCGAGAGCGGCCCGCCGGAGCAGGTGCTCGGTGAGCCGACCCAGCCCCGGACCCGGCAGTTCCTGCGCCGGATCATCGAGGCGGGTCGGCTCTGAGGGCGGAAGGCGGTGCCTCAGCCGCCGAAGCCGACCCGTTGGGCGTTGCCCGTCGCCACGGTCCGCACGGCCAACGCCGCGTCGAGGGCCGCGACCGTGGCGGCCCAGCCCTTGTCCTCCGCCGAACCGGGCAGACCGGCCCGGTCGCGGGCCTGCTCGATGGTCTCCACCGTCAACACCCCGTGCGCCACCGGCTTGCCCTCGTCCAACGCCACCCGGGTCAATCCGTCGGTGACCGAGCGGCAGACGTAGTCGAAGTGGGCGGTGGCGCCACGGACCACCACGCCGAGGGCGACCACCACGTCGCAGCGGCGGGCCAGGGCCTGCGCCACCACCGGCAGCTCGACCGAGCCGGCGACCCGGGCGACCACGGAACGAGCGCCGCACGCCTCGGCGGCGGCCACCGCCCGCTCCAGCATGTGGTCGGTCAGCTCACCGTGCCAGCGGGCGGCGACGACCCCGACCGTCAGCCCCGCGGCGTCGACCGCCTCGACCCCCGGCTCACCGAAACCCGCCATCGTCATGCTCCGATCTCGTCGTTGGCGACCGGACGCCCCAGCGGCGCCTCGGACTCCTCGTCCAACTCGTCCAGCAGGTGACCCATCCGGTCCCGCTTGGTGCGCAGGTAGCGCATGTTCTCCGGGTGCGCGCCGACCGGCAGGCTCTCCCGGCCGGTGATGGTCAACCCGTACCCCTCCAGCCCGGCCCGCTTGGCCGGATTGTTGGTCAGCAACCGCATCGACCGCACGCCCAGGTCGTAGAGGATCTGCGCGCCGGTGCCGTAGTCGCGGGCGTCGGCCGGCAGGCCCAGGTCGAGGTTGGCGTCGACGGTGTCGCGGCCCAGGTCCTGCAACTGGTACGCCTGCAGCTTGTGCAGCAGCCCGATGCCGCGCCCCTCGTGCCCACGGACGTAGAGCACCACGCCCCGGCCTTCCTGCCCGACCCGGGCCAGCGCGGCGTCCAACTGCGGCCCGCAGTCGCAGCGCAGCGAGCCGAACACGTCCCCGGTCAGGCACTCGGAGTGCACCCGGACCAGCACGTCCTGGCCGTCACCGAGGTCACCCAGCACCATCGCGACGTGTTCGGCCGGGTCGTGCTCGGCGCGGTAGCCGAGCGCCCGGAACACCCCGTGCCGGGTCGGCATCCGGGCGTCGGCGACCTGTTCGACCTGCTTCTCGGTACGCCGCCGGTAGGCGATCAGGTCGGCGATGGTGACCAACGTGAGGCCGTGCTCGGCGGAGAACTTCTCCAGGTCCGGCAGGCGCATCATGGTGCCGTCGTCGTTGACCAGCTCGCAGAGCACGCCGGCCGGCCGCAGCCCGGCCAGCCGGGTCAGGTCGATGCCCGCCTCGGTGTGCCCCGGCCGGCGCAGCACCCCGCCCTCGCGGGCGCGCAGCGGCACCACGTGCCCGGGGCGGGCCAGGTCGGTCGGGTCGGTCGTCGCGGCGGCGAGCAGCCGGCTGGTGTGCGCGCGGTCGGCCGCGGAGATGCCGGTGCTGACCCCTTCGCGGGCGTCCACCGTCACCGTGTACGCGGTGCCGCGCCGGTCCTGGTTGGTGTGGTGCATCGGCGGCAGGTCGAGCCGGTCGGCTTCGCTCTCGGTCAGCGCCACGCAGACGTACCCGGAGGTGTAGCGCACCATGAACGCCATGAGCTCCGGCGTGGCCAACTCGGCCGCGAAGATCAGGTCGCCCTCGTTCTCCCGGTCCGCGTCGTCGACCACCACGACCGGCCGGCCGGCCGCGATGTCCGCGATCGCCTGCTCGATGTCCCCAAAGCTGGTCATGCGACGGCCTCCCGGTAGATGGGCTGACGGACGGTGGCCGTGGCACGCGAGGTGCGCCACCAGGCGGCGAAGCCCCAGACGCAGAGGGCGCCGTAGATCAGGTACATGACTGCCGACGGGTAGAACCCGCCGCGCAGCAGCAGCGGCACGCCGACCGCGTCCACCGCGATCCAGAGCAGCCAGAACTCCACCCACCCGCGGGCCATGCCGTAGGTGGCCAGCAGGCTGCCGGTGAGGATCCAGGCGTCGGGCAGCGGACCCCACGAGCCCAGGGCCTTGAGCAGCGGGTACGCCGCGGCGGTGCCGAGCACGGCGGCCACCAGCAGCAGTAGTCGCTCCCGTCCGGTGGCCCAGCGCGGGACGACCGCCGCCTGCCCGGCGTCGCCGCGGCGGTTGCGCTGCCAGCGCCACCAGCCGTAGACGCTGACCGCGAAGAAGAACACCTGTCGGCCGGCCTGCCCGTACAGGTCGTGCGCCTGCGGGGTGGTGAACACCCCGCCGAGGAAGACGGTGAGCAGCAACGCGTTACCGATCATGCCGACCGGCCACGCCCAGACCAGCCGGCGCAGCCCGAGCAGCGCCGAGATCAGCCCGAACGCGTTGCCGACGATCTCCCGGGCCAGCACCGGCGAGCCGGCGACGTGCACCTGGGCGTCCAGTAGCCAGCTGAGCGGGCCCATCAGGCCACCCCGCCCGAGTTCGAGTCCGCCTGGCGAGCGTCGGTGAGCCGGTCGCCGAGCAGCCGTTCGACGTACTTGGCCAGCACGTCGACCTCCAGGTTGACCGGGTCTCCGACGCCCTTGGCGCCGAGCGTGGTCAGCTTCAGCGTGGTCGGGATCAGCCCGACGGCGAACTCGTCCGCACCGACGGCGGCCACCGTCAACGAGACGCCGTCGATGGTGATCGAGCCCTTCTCCACCACGTACCGGGACAGGCCGGCGGGCAGCCGGAAGCGGACCGTCTCCCACTGCTCGGCCGGTTCCCGGGAGATCAGTTCACCGACGCCGTCGACGTGGCCCTGCACCAGGTGCCCGCCGAGCCGGCTGCCGAGCGCGGCGGCCCGCTCCAGGTTGACCGGGTCGCCGGGGCGCAGCGCGCCCAGCGCGGAGCGGCGCAGCGTCTCCCCCATCACGTCGGCGGTGAAGACCCCGTCGGCCACCTCCACGACGGTCAGGCAGACACCGTTGACGGCGATCGAGTCGCCGTGCCGGGCGTCGGAGGTGACCAGTGGGCCGCGGACGCCGAGCAGCGCCGAATCGCCAGCCGTGGGCGCCACCTGGACGATCTCGCCCATTTCCTCGATAATGCCGGTGAACATCTCAGCCCTCCCTTTTGCGGGGCAAAGCGGTGATCCGGAGATCCGGACCGATCTGCGTAACGTCGACGAACTCCAGATCGATGGCCTCAGCGATGGTGGTCACTCCCGCGTCCACCAGAGCGGTCGGGCCGGCGCCGAGCAACCGCGGCGCGACGTACCCGACGATCTTGTCGACCAGGCCGGCGGCCAGGAACGCCCCGGCCAGCCGGGGGCCGCCCTCCAGCAGCACCGCGCGGACCCCGCGCTGGTGCAGCGCCGCGAGCAGCGCCGGCAGGTCGACCCGGCCGTCCGCGTCGGCGCCGACCTCGTCGGCGGTCGCGATCCACGTCCGTGCCGCGCCGTCGCGGACCCGGGCGTCAGCCGGGGTACGCCCCGAGCTGTCCACCACCACCCGCAGCGGCTGCCGGATGGCCAGGCTGCCGTCGCGCAGGTTGCGGGCGGTCAACCGGGGGTCGTCGGCGAGCACGGTGCCCACCCCGGCGATGACCGCGTCGACAGTGCCGCGCAGCGCGTGCACGTCGATCCGGGCCGCCTCCGACGTGATCCACATGCTGGTGCCGTCCGCCGCGGCGGACCGCCCGTCGAGCGTGGCGGCGTACTTCCAGATCACGTACGGCCAGCCCCGGCGCATCGAGGTCAGCCACGCGATGTTGCCGGCCTCGGCCTCCTCGCCGCGTACCCCCAGATCGACCCGCACCCCGGCGGCGCGCAAGGTGGCGGCGCCCCCGGACGCGACCGGGTTGGGGTCGGGCACGGCGATGACCACCCGACCCACCCCGGCCTGGACGAGCGCGGAACTGCAGGGGCCGGTGCGGCCGGTGTGGTCGCAGGGTTCCAGAGTGACGACAGCGGTGCCACCCTTGGCCCGCCGGCCGGCCTGCGCCAGGGCGACGATCTCGGCGTGCGGGCCACCGGCGTACGCGTGGAAGCCCTCGCCCACGACCTCGCCGTCGGAGTCGAGCAGCACGCAGCCGACCACCGGGTTGGGGCTGGTGGTGCCGAGCCCGCGCGCCGCCAACTCGATCGCACGCCGCATCGCCTCGTCAACGGAGACGCTGGCCATCGCCCTGCCCCTGCCCTCTCACTCGCCGGTCCGCGCGCGGGCGGTCAGGGAGGCGGTGGCCATGGGGCCACGGGCAGGCGGTGGCGGAATCCGGGAACGGCACAGCCGCCCCCGGGGGTCGGCACGGCACGCTGACGCCAGCGGTCGGCTCGGACCCGTCCGTCCCGCGCGCTGTCTCCCATCCGGACTGTCTGGGCGCGGACGAACCGCCCCCAACCGTCGGCCCCGGATTTTCACCAGGTCCACCGGGCGGCAGAGCCGTCCGGGTCGCGGGCTGACCACGGTTGGACCGTGGATCACCGCCGGTTCGGAATTTCACCGAGTCCCGCCAGCGCGTGGTGGGTACACGGGAAGTCTTACACGCCGATCCGGCTCCGCCGCCACCTAGGCGAGCTACTTCACAGCGGTATCACGCTCAGGTGACGCCGCGACGCCGGTCCACCGCCACGTACGAGCCCGGTTGACTCTTGGCGACCGTCTTCATCTCCGAGGCCATCGCGATCGCCTCGAGGGGGTCGGAGAACCGCTTGCCGGCGTCGGAGAGGGAGACCCCGATGGAGAGGGTGACCAGGGCGGCGCGCCGGATGTTGCCCCGCCGGTCCTTCAACTCGACGAAGCCGCGCTCCCGGTCGGTCGGGTCGTAGAGCGTGTCGGCGGCGTTCTCGAAGTCGACCACCGCCTGGGAGGTGAGCGGGCGCACCTGGTCCGGGGCGCAGACGATGACGAAGTCGTCACCGCCGACGTGACCGAGGAAGGCCGGTGGCAGCCCGACGCCCACCACCGCCCGGTGCAGGCTGCGGGCCAGCGCGGAGATGAAGTCGTCGCCACGGACGAAGCCGTACCGGTCGTTGACGCTCTTGAACCGGTCGATGTCGACGTAGCCGACCGCGTAGTCCACGCCCTGTCGGACCCGGTCGCTGATCTCCCGACGGATCCGGCTGTTGCCGGGCAGCCCGGTCAGCGGGGAGACCTCCCGGAACTCCTTGTTACGGCGCAACGTGGACGACACCCGGGCCACCAGTTCGGCGGTGTCGAACGGCTTGACCAGGTAGTCGTCCGCGCCGGCGCTGAGCCCGTGCACCTTGTCGACGGTCATTCCCTTGGCCGTCAGCATGATCACCGGAAGGGCGGAGGTCATCGGGTCGGCGCGCAGCCGCCGGGTCAGCTCCAGCCCGTCGATCCGGGGCATCATGAGGTCGACCACCGCCAGATCCGGCCGCTGGCGCTCGATGACCTCCAGAGCCTCCTGGCCGTCGCTGGCGTGGATCACCTCGAAGCCGTGCAGCCGCAGGTTGAAGTCGACGAAACGTGCGATGTCCTCGTCGTCGTCCACGACGAGGATGACGTCCTTGCGGTCGGCCTCGGGCTCCACCTCAGGCCCCGGGAGCCGCGCGTTCCGCCAGTGCCCGCAGGTGCCGTACCGCCTCTGCCGGGTCGGCGGCCCCGTACACGGCGGTGCCGGCCACGAACGCGTCGGCGCCCGCCGCGGCCGCCTGCTCGATGGTGTCGGCGGCGATCCCGCCGTCCACCTCGATGCGCAGTTCCAGGTGCCCGGCCGACACGTGTCGCCGGGCCGTCCGCACCTTGTCCAGCAGCTGCGGAATGAACCGCTGCCCACCGAACCCCGCCTTGATCGTCATGATCAGCAGGGTGTCGAAGCTGGGCAGCAGGTCCAGATAGGGCTCGATCGGGGTGTCCCGGTCGATGGCCAGGCCCGCCTTCGCACCGGCCGAGCGCAGGTCCTTGGCCAGCGCCACCGGGTCGTCGGACGCCTCCGCGTGGAAGGTGACGTTGTACGCCCCGGCGTCGGCGTACCCGGGCGCCCACCGGCGCGGGTCCTCGATCATCAGGTGCACGTCGAACGGCATCGCCGTGACAGCCCGCAGGCTCTGCACCACGGGCAGCCCAATGGTCAGGTTCGGCACGAAGTGGTTGTCCATCACGTCGACGTGCAACCAGTCCGCGGCGTCCTCGACGGCACGGACCTCTTCGGCGAGGCGGGCGAAATCGGCGGCCAGGATGCTCGGCGCGACGATCGGCGGCGGTACGGTCACCGGGCCAGTGTACGAACGTGGCCGCCCGCCACCGGCATCGCGGCACCAACTCCGACGCACTGTGACCCGGCAGTGACCAGTGGTGCAGAATGGGACGCTCCGGATTCCTGAATCCGGACGAACAGACATCGGCGGCTGGCCGAACGACGGAAACGCGACGACACTCCAAGCGGGACGGTGCCGTAGGCTGCACGCCCGCCGGGGTCTCGCCGCGGGACGCGGTGACCGGCCGCCAGCTCCCGGGAGGGCAGACGATGCGACGGTGGCTTCCAGCGCTGGTGCTGGCCGGCGTCACGACGATGCTGCTGACCGGCTGCACGCCGGCCCGGGGCGCGGACGGTGACCTCACCGACGACTGGCCGACGTTACGGGTGCCCAAGCCGTTCACCCCCGCCACCGACACCTGCCTACCGCGGATCGCCACCGTCGTGCAGGCCAGCACGTACGAGACGGTGGACTGCGCGCGCAACCACCTGGCCGAGACCATCCACGTCGGCACCTTCGTCGGCCCCGACGCGCTGACCGAGACCCGACCGGAACCCGGATCGTCGGCGCTGCACACGGCCCGCGCCGAATGCGACCAGCGGGCCCGCGAGGTGCTCGGCGGCGACTGGCACACCGCCCGACTCGCGCTGTCCCTCGCGCTGCCGTCCGCGCCCGCCTGGTCCGGCGGCGCCCGCTGGTTCCGCTGCGACCTCAGCGAGACCGGCAGCATCGACAACACCCGCCCGGTGAACCGCACCGGCAGCCTGCGTGGAGCGTTGATCGGCGACGCGCCCCTGACGCACCGCTGCTTCGACCCGAAGCTGATCGGCGACAACCTGAACTACATGGCGCCGGTGCTCTGCACCGAGCCGCACCGCGCCGAGTTCGTCGGCGTCTACCAGGAGCGGGACATGAGCTGGGCGGAGTTCACCAGGTCCGCCGAGCAGGCGCACCAGCGCTGCATGGCGTTGATCGCCGAGTACGCGGCGGTGCCCAACAACAGCGAGCTGCCGTACCGGGCCGGGTCCATCTACTACCCGCCCTCGCAGCGGGAGTGGGAGGAGGGCGACCGTGGAGTGCGCTGTTTCCTGTGGAGCGACGACCGCAAACTCACCCGCTCGATGCGGGGCGTCGGCCCCGAGGGACTGCCCGCGATCTGAGCATCGGTGCCGTATGCTGCTGCGCCGTGGCGCTACCGACCGGTTGGGTCCGGTCGGGGGCCACCGGCGGCGGGAGGTCGGGATGCGACGGTGGTTGGCGGCGTTGGCCGGGGGCGGGGCGCTGGCCCTGGCGCTGGCCGGGTGCGGCGCACCCGCCGGAGTCGACAGTGACCTCACCGACGACTGGCCGGCGCCCGTCGCGGCGCAACAGTTCGTCCCCGCCGCCGACGTCTGCCACCAGAGCTCCCAGCAGGTCGGCTTCCTGACCGGTTACAACCCGACGCCGTGCACCGAGGCGCACCGGGTGGAGACCATGCACGTCGGCACCCTCACCGGCCCGGGCGCCGACGGCGGCACGCCCCCGAAGCCCGGCTCGGCCGGCATGCGGGCCGCGCAGGCCGGGTGCGACACCGCGGTCAACAAGGCGGTCGGCGCCGACTGGCGTTCCGGGCGGCTCGGCCTGACCGTCGTGCTGCCGTCCCCGCAGGCCTGGTCGGGCGGGGCCCGCTGGTACCGCTGCGACGTCACCGAGATCGCCAGCATCGACGACACCGCCGTCGACCTGCGCACCGGCAGCCTCCGGGGCGCGTTGTCCGGCGCGGCGCCGCTGGCGTACCGCTGCTTCAACCCGAAGATGGTCAAGGACGACATCGACGAGATGGTGCCGGTCTCCTGCACCGCCAAGCACCACGCCGAGTTCGTCGGCGTCTGGCAGGCCCCGGACGTCAGCTACGCCACGTTCACCGGCGACGTCAAGCGGACCCACCGGGCCTGCCAGACGATGATCGCCAAGTACGCCAAGGTTCCGGACAACTCCCAGCTGGACTTCCGCGCCGGGACGATCTACTACCAGCCGTACGAGGAGGAGTGGCGCAACGGCAACCGGGGCGTCCAGTGCTTCCTCTGGATCTCCGACCGGAACCTGACCCGGTCGATGAAGAACGCCGGCACCAAGGGCCTTCCGGTCACCTAGTCCGGCCGGTCGGGTGACCGGCCGGACGTGTGGGTCGGATCAGCCCCGGCGCAGGACGGCGAGGAACATCGCGTCGGTGCCGTGGCGGTGTGGCCACAGCTGCACCGTCGGCCCGTCGCCGAGACCGGGCATGCCGGCCGGCAACAGCGGCCGGGCGTCCACGAAATCCACCGGAACACCGCTGCGGCGGGCCGCCTCGGTCACCGTCACGTGCGTCTCGACGGTGTGCGGCGAGCAGGTGACGTAGGCGACCAGGCCGCCCGGGCGGACCGCCCGCAGCGCCGCGCCGAGCAACTCCCGTTGCAGCCGGGTCAGCGGCGGCAGGTCGGACGGCTGGCGACGCCAGCGCGACTCCGGCCGACGACGCAGCGAGCCCAGCCCTGTGCACGGCGCGTCCACCAGCACCCGGTCGAAGTGCTGCTCCGGCACCTTCGGGTCGCCGCCGACATCCCGGCCGTCCATGGTCAGCACGGCCACCGGCAGGTCCCGGGTGGCCAGCGAGACCAGCCGGGCGCGGTGCTCGGCCACCTCCACCGCTGTCACCCGGGCACCCCGCTGCGCCGCCAGGGCACCCAGCAGCCCGGCCTTGCCGCCCGGGCCGGCGCACAGGTCCAACCACCGGCCGTCCGGGCCGTCCAACGGAGCGTCGGCCAGCGCGGCGGCCACCAACTGCGAGCCCTCGTCCTGGACGTGGGCGCGGCCGTCGGCCACCGCCGGGATGTCACCCGGCGCGCCACCGGGCAGATAGACGGCGTACGGCGAGAAGGCCCCGGGCGCACCGCCGACCTGGTCGGCCAGCTCGACCGGGTCGATCAGGCCGGGCCGGGCGCACAGGTGCACCGGCGGGCGCTCATTGTCCTCGATCAGGAGGCGGGCCGTCTCCCCCAGGTCGCCGCCGAGCGCCTCGGAGAAGGCCCGCACGATCCACTGCGGATGGCTGTACGCCAACGCGAGATGCCCGACCGGGTCGGTCTCCATCGGCGGGGCGAGCTTCGCCACCCAGGCGTCCGCGTCACGGCTGGACACCTCACGCAGCACCGCGTTGGCGAAGCCGGTGGCCCCCGGTGCGACCGAACGGACCAGGTCCACCGTGGACGAGACCGCGGCGTGCGCCGGCACCCGGGTGTGCAGGAGTTGGTACGCCCCGAGACGCAGCGCGTCGCGGACCGGCGGGTCGATCCGGGCCACGTCCCGGCCGGCCGCGTCGGTCAGGATCGCGTCCAGCGTGCCCAGGTTGCGCAGGGTGCCGTAGGTCAGCTCGGTGGCGAAGGCCGCGTCCCGACCGAACAGCCCCTCCTCGCGCAGGATGGTCGGCAGCACCAGGTTGGCGAACGCGTCGTCCCGGTGCACCGCCGCCACCGCTTCGTACGCGGCGCGACGCGGTCGGTCCAGTGGTGGCCGGGCCGGGCGGCGATCCCCGCCCCGGCCGGTCGACGGGCCGGAGCGCGTCGGGCGGGTTCCCTCCGGTGCCGTCACGCGAATTCCTCTCCGGCGCCGACCCGGACGCCGCGCGCCCAGTCGGTCGCGCCCATGGCCCGCTTGCCCGCGGCGCGGACCTCGCCGAGACGGACCGGCACTGTCGCCGTGCCGACCAGCACCCGGGACTTCTCCACCAGCAACTGCCCCGGCTTCAGCTCGGGGCCGTCAGGCACCGGGGCCACCGGGCCGAGCTTCACCCGCTCGTCGCGGAAGGTGGTCCAGCCGCCCGGCGCGGGCGTGCAGGCCCGGATCCGCCGGTCCACGGCGAAGGCCGGGTCGCCCCAGCGCACCCGCGCGTCATCCACTGTCAGCTTCGGCGCCAGCGACACCCCGTCGGCGGGCTGCGGCTCGGCGCGGGCGGTGCCGTCGGCGATCGCGTCGAGCACCGCCACCAGCAGCCCGGCGCCGGAGTCGGCGAGCCGCTCCAGCAGGTCACCGGAGGTGTCGGCGGCGCGGATCTCGTCGGTCAGGGTGCCGTAGACCGGGCCGGTGTCCAGGCCCTGCTCCAGCTGGAAGACGCTGGCCCCGGTCAGCTCGTCACCGTGCAGCACGGCGTGCTGCACGGGCGCGGCGCCACGCCACGCGGGCAGCAGCGAGAAGTGCAGGTTGATCCAGCCGTGCCGGGGAATCTCCAGCGCCGCCGGCGGCACCAGCGCGCCGTAGGCGACCACCGGCACGCAGTCCGGCGCCAACTCGCGCAGCCGGTCGAGGAACTCCGGGTCGCGGGGGCGGGCCGGGGTGAGCACCTCCACGCCATGCTCGTCGGCCCAGGCGCCGACCGGGGAGCGGGACAGACCGCGGCCACGCCCGGCGGGCGCGTCGGGCCGGGTGACCACGGCCACCAGCTCGTGCCGGGAGGCGGCGACGGCGGCCAGGGCGGGCACGGCGACGGCCGGCGTACCGGCGAAGATCACGCGCATCCGGGTCAGCGCCCCAGACCGAAGGGGTCGCTGATGTGCGGGCTGAGCTTGACCGTGGGCGGGGCCGCCGCGTCGTACCACTCGGCCTGGCGGATCGCCTTCATGGCTTCCTTGCGCCCCTGCGGGTCCAGCCGGTCCAGGAAGAGCACCCCGTCGAGGTGGTCGGTCTCGTGCTGCACGCAGCGCGCCATCAGGCCGGTGCCGACGATCTGCACCGGGTCGCCGAACGAGCTGAAGCCCTTGGCGACCACGTTCTGCCGGCGCTTGGTGTCGAAGTACAGCCCGGGGATCGACAGACAGCCCTCGGGGCCGTCCTGTTCCTCCTCGTCGGGGAACTCCAGCACCGGGTTGATCAGGTGCCCGAGGACGTCGTCGACGTCGAAGGTGAACACCCGCAGGCTCACGCCGAGCTGCGGCGCGGCCAGGCCGGCGCCGTTCTGCTCACGCATCGTGTCGGTGAGGTCGGCGACGAGCCGGCGCAGCTCCGCGTCGAAGTCGACCACCGGATCGGCCGGCGTGCGCAGCACCGGATCCCCAAACAGACGGATGGGCTGGACGGTCACGCGGGACGGCTCCTTCTTCGGGGTGGACGAGCGGTGCCGTACCAGTCTACGGAGTGCCCGGCCGGACGCCGGGCGGCGCACCTCGATCAACCACCACCGGTGTGCCCAGCGTCACCGCCGGGTTGCCCGGACCAACAGCTCACGCACCCGCTCGGCGTCCGGGTGGCCGAGATCGTCGAGGATGCCCAGGGCCCGCCGCCAGGTGCGCGCGGCGCCGGCCGCGTCCCCCACCGCCTGGCGGCTCTCGCCGAGCCGGGACAGGGTGTCCGCCTCGTCGTAGCGGTCGCTGACCCGCCGGTACAGCCCGAGCGCCCGCTGGAAGCAGTGGATCGCCGCCCGGTGCTCACCGAGCCGGGCGTGGATGAAGCCGAGGCTGTCCCAGGTGTTCGCCTCACCGTGCCGGTCGCCTGTCGTCCGCAGCAGCGCCAACGCCTCCCGGCAGTGGCTGAGCGCGGGCGGGTAGCGGCCGAGCTGGGCGTACGCCCATCCCACCGCGTTGCGGGCGCTGGCCTCCCCGGCGAGGTGACCGGCGCTGCGGTACAGCGCCAGGGCGCGCTCGCTCTGCTCCAGCGACTCGGCGTGCCGGCCGAGCCCGTCGAGCATCGCGCCGAACGCCCGGTGGGTGCGCGCCTGCCCGGTGTGGTCGCCCAGCTCGGCGAAGATCGCCAGGGCCTGCCGGTAGTTCCTCGCCGCCTCGTTCACCCGACCCAGCCGGGACAGCACCCGGGCGAGGTCGCGGTGGGCGTTCGCCTGCCCGGGTCGGTCGCCGCTGCGCTGCGCCCCGGCCAGGGCGTTGCGCTGGGCCACGGCCAGGTCCGGCCACCGCCCCCGACGTTGCAGGAAGTCCACGAGCGTCCAGGCCAGCTGCCAGGCGTGGCCGTCGAACCCGGTCCGCCTCGCGTGGGCGACCGCCGCCAGCAGCACCGGGTACTCGGCGGTGAACCAGGCGAGCGCCGCAGCGAGGTCGCTGATCTCCTCGGGCACCACGCCCGGTGCCGCGGCGGCGAGGGTGACGGGATCCCGGCCCGGTTGCAGCAGCAGTGCCGCCGCGTGCGCGGTGTGCAGGTAGTGGTCCAGCCCCCGCCGGATCGCGGCCCGCCGGGCCGGCGCCGGTTCGAGCCGTTCGACCTGCTCGGCCGCGTACGCCCGGAGCAGGTCGTGCGCGCCGAACCGGCCGGGGGCGTGCTCGGTGACGAGGTGGGCGTGGGCCAGCTCCGCCAGCAGTCGGGGCACCTGCGCCCGGGGCAGCCCGGCCAGGCTGGCCGCCGCCGCGAACCCGATGTCCGGTCCGGGATGGCAGCCGATGAGTCGGAACAGCCGCGCCGCCGCCGGGGTGAGACTCCGGTACGACCAGGAGAAGACGGCCTGCACGTCGGTGCCGGCGTCCCCACCGTCGAACGAGTCGAGTGGTCGCGGCGCCGCCCGCAGCTCGGCGGCGAGCACGGCCAGGGGGAACTCCGGCTTCTCCGCGCCTCTCGCGGCGAGCACCGCCAGCGCCAGCGGCAGCCGGGCGCACCGTTCGATGATCTCGTCCACCGCCTGCGGCTCGGCCGCCAACCGGTCCGCGCCGAGCCGCCGGGCCAACAGTTGCCAGGCCTCGGCGGTGCTGAGCAGGTCGACGCCGATCGGCCGGGCACCGTCAGCGGCGATCAGGCCGGCGAGCCGGTTACGGCTGGTGACCAGGACCAGGCAGCTCGGACTGCCGACCAGCAGGGGCCGGACCTGGTCGGCGTCGCGGGCGTTGTCCAGCAGCACCAGCATCCGGCGGCCCGCGAGCAGGCTGCGGTAGAGGCCCACCTGCGCGGGCAGGTGGGTGGGGATGCGTTCGGGCGGCACCTCAAGTGCCTCCAGGAAGCCCCGAACCGCCTCGACGGCCGTCACCACCGTCCCCGTGGAGTCGAACCCGCGCAGGTCGACGTAGAGCTGACCGTCCGGGAAGCGATCGGCGACCCGGTGCGCCCAGTTGACGGCGAGGGTCGTCTTGCCGACCCCGGCGGTGCCGGACACCGTCAGGACGGTGACCGGGGCCACCGCGTCGTCGCCCGCCACGGTCCCGGCGCACTCGGCATCGAGCTGCGCGAGTTGGGTCGCGCGTCCGACGAACCCGGGCAGCGCCGGGGGCAGTTGACGGGGCACCGGGAACCGGGGGGACGCCGTTGCGGTGCGCGGGCCGCCGGCCCTGGCCCGAACGACCGACCGGCCGGTGGTGGCGTGCTCCCGGTTCGGGCGTCGGCGGCGCTCCTCGATGCGGTCCCGCGCGGTGGCCAGCACCCCCTGCTCGGCGGGGGTCGCCCCGAGCAGTCGGATGAGGACGTCGAACCGTTCCGGCGGCGGCAGGATGTTGCCGGCGAAGTACTCCCCGATGATCCCGCGTGACCAGCCGGTCTTCGCTGCCAACTGCCGG
Source organism: Micromonospora sp. NBRC 107095 (assembly GCF_030269705.1). NCBI lineage: Bacteria > Bacillati > Actinomycetota > Actinomycetes > Micromonosporales > Micromonosporaceae > Micromonospora > Micromonospora sp. NBRC 107095. The sequence goes on along the minus strand of NZ_BSTU01000008.1, from coordinate 60,960 downwards.
TACGTCAGCAGGGTCTCGCCCTGCTGACGCGCCTCGCGCCGACGCAGCTGGCGCAGCACCCCGGCCAACTCCGGCAGGGTCTGCGCCTCGGCTGCGGCACGGGCAAGCTCGAACACCCGCAGCGACCCATGTGACGTGTGATGAGCACCGGAAGGTACCCACTGGTCAGACATGCGGCCCCCACCCCCGGTCGTCCGGCCCCCGGATACGCACGGGCAGGGTAAATCCGCCCCCTCGCCAGTCGATAGACACTTGCCAATCTATGACAGTTCCACTGCGGACCGTCACCGGCCGGCGCTGTCCAGCGGTGTCCAGTCCCGTCCAGGATCCGCCCCGCGACGCGGATGCCAGTGCCACCGTCCTGGTGCGGGCACGGCCCGCTCCACGACCCCTGGGGGAAGAGGTACCCGATGATCCGTCCACACCCGACCACCCGACGCCCGGTGGCGCTGCTGCGTCGCGTCGCCGTCACCGCGATCGGTCTCACGCTGCTCGCCGCGGGCCTGACCACCACCCCGGCCGCCGCCGCACCGGGCGGCAAGGCCACCACCGCCGGATCCTTCGTCGACAGCACACCGGTGCCCGGCGGCTTCGCCTCCTGGTCGGAGCTGCTCCGGTTGCAGCAGCGCATGAACACCGCCGCGGCGCGGATCACCAACGCGGCCCAACGCAGCGCGAACTCCGGCTTCGCCGGCATCGTCGCAGACCCCACCACCCGCCAGCTCCAGGTCTACTGGAAGGGTGAGCCGCCCGCCAACCTGGTGGCCACCGCCCGCGCCACCGTCGCCACCCAGGTGCTGCCCGCCGCGTACTCGCAGCGGGAACTCCTCGTCGCGGCCGACCGGCTGCGCGCCTCGGCCGGCGACAAGATCACCACGGTCGGCCCGCGCGCCGACGGGGCCGGCCTGCTCGTCGGCACGCAGGACGGGCTGCTCGGCGCGACGGCTCTCGCCGGCGTACCGGTGACCGTGCAGACCGGGGTCGCCGCCGCGCCCGCGACCCGATGGGACGACACCGCACCGTGGTGGGGCGGCGCCGCCTGGCGCAACGCCACCACCGGCGGCGGCTGCTCCACCGGCTTCGGCGTCTTCCAGGGCGGGGCCGCGCGGATCCTCTCCGCCGCGCACTGCGGCAACATCAACAACGTCGCGACCGACCCGACCGGGCAGTCGATGGGCATAGTCGGCACCCGCAACGCCGGCACCGACACCCTGCTGCTGTCCGGCAGCTCCGGCGGCCGGGTCTTCAACAACAGCACCGACGCGGCCGGCAACGTGGTCAGTGAGTTCAGCAACCAGGTGATCGGGGCGTCGGCCAGCCAGGTCGGCAACTGGGTGTGCACCTCCGGCGCGTACTCCGGCACCCGCTGCTCGATCCAGGTGAAGGCGCGCAACCTCTGCATCAACGTGCGCAACTTCGGCCAGGTCTGCGGTCAGGTCCAGGCGGAGAACACCACCCGCACCAACGCCGTCGGTCAGGGCGACAGCGGTGGCCCGGTGGAGATCGTGAACGCGGCCAACACGCTCCAGGTCTGGGCGACCGGCACCAACACCGCCATCGACGACACCTTCACGTCGACGGCCTGCACCGGCTACGTGACCACCGGTCGGGTCTGCGCCTGGCGGTTCTACTACGAGGACATCTTCTCCGGCATGGCGGGAGTCGGCGCCTCGGGCGTCGTCCTCGGCTGAGACGTCGCGGCGACCGCCGTACGACTCGGTGGGCGGGCCGGCGCGCGCACCCCGCGCGTCGGCCCGGTCTCGCGCCGGGTCAGACGCTGGCGCCGGGGTCGCCCGCGAGCACCGCGTCGCCACGCAGCAGCGCGGGCTCGGGCAGCGGCAGTTGGATCTTGTGAGCCGACTCCCAGTCGTAGATCAGACCGGGGCGTACCTGCGCGGCGAAGTAGTCGATCGCCGTCATGCCACCCACCACCGGCTCGTCGACCTCGGCGACCAACTGGGCCGGGACCAGGGAGAACCCGTTCTGCAGCGCGGCGCTGAGGCGACGGTGACCGTCGACGACGAAGAAGTACTCACCAGTGAACCCGATCTTCAGCGGTTCGAGGGCCTCGTCGCCCGCCTCGGCCACCCCACCGACGAAGTCGGTGTCCCACAGACCCCGCAGGGTGGCGATGTCCTCGGTCGGGTAGACCCGGGCCGGGTCCAGCAGCAGCAGGGGCGGCGCGTCCCGCAGCACCTCGGCGCCGAGGGTGCCCTCGTACGCGGCCACGATGTGTTCGATCACCTCGGCGGCGGACGCCCGGGTGGTGTCGCAGATCAGGTCATAGTTGCGCAGCCGGGCCTTGTCGACCCCGTACCGGATGATGAACCGGCTCCGCTCGCTCGCGCTGCGCTCACGGAGCTTGGCCTTGGCCTCCTCCAGGGAGGCGTAGCTCTCCGCCGGCCCGGACGGCCGGGCGAGCACCCGGCGGGCCGCCTCACCCGGCTCGGTGATCATGTGAACCTTGAGCGCGTCGGTGAAGAAGTGCCAGGCCAACCGGGAGTCCATGATGAGGCGCTCACCGGAGGCGGCGATGTCCCGCTGGAGCTGGTCGACGTAGCCGTCGACGGCCTGGTCCAGCTCGGCGTGCAGGTTGAGCTGCAGAGCGGTCATCTGCCGCTGCTGCGCCATCTCCCGGTAGAGGTCCCCCACGCTGACCCGGCGCATACCGAGCCGCTTGGCGATCTCGACCGACACGGTGCTCTTGCCGCTGCCGAGGTCGCCGTTGAAGACGATCGATTGTCCAACGGTCACGACTGGTCCACCCCTGATCACCGGCTCATTGACATCATCGACCTCGCGCCCGACGGACGCGTTCCCGCCATCGTCGCGCCATCCCGCGGCGACTCCAGCTCGGCGCGGCTGACGCCCCCTCGCGACCTGGAGCCCGTCGTACGCCTCGGCATGACGGGCGATGCTACCACTCGGCCGCCACCACTTTGCCGGACGCGGTGTGCGAGAGCACACCCGGCGGGCCAGCCCTCCCACCGCCGGCACCGGCCGAAACTCCTCAGAACAGGCTCAGCGGATCGACCTGGAGACGAACCGGATCGGCGGCCTTGCGGGCGGCCCGCGCGCCGGCCGCCGAATGCAACGCCTCCGCGAGCGCGCCAGCCCGGGCCCTGGGCACCCGGACCAGCATCCGCTCCCGACCCTCCTCGGCCGGCACCGGCCCGAGCACCTCGGCGTCGTCCGGCAGCCGGGCCGCGGCCAGCAGGTCCGCCACCGCCTCGGCCGGGCCGGTGACACTCGCCATCCGCACGGCCGGTGGAAAGCCCAGCTCGCGGCGCTCGGCCAACTCCCGGCCGGCGAACCAGCCGGCGTCCCAGCGCAGCAGCGCCTGCACGGGGGCGAGCGCGCCGTCGGCGACCACCACCACCCGACCGGCCGGCGCCGGGCGGGCCAGCGCCGCCGCCGCCAGCCAGCGGCGCAGCGCCTCCTCACCGGCGCGCAGGTCGGCCCGGGTCAGCAGGGCCCACGAGTCGAGCAGCAGCACCGCGCCGTAGCCACCCTCGGCGACCGGCTCGGCACCCGGGGTGGCCACCACCAGGGCGGCGCCACCGGGCACGTCGGTCAGCACCTCCTCGCGCCCCGAGGTGCGCACCGGGACGCCGGGGAACGCCCGACCCAGCTCCTCGGCGGTACGCCGGGCGCCGGTCACCGCGGCCCGCAGCCGCCGCCCACCGCACTGCGGGCAGGCGTACGCAGCCGCCACCCGGGCGCACCACCGGCAGGCCGGGGTGCCGCCGGCGGCGGGCAGCGCGAGCGGGCCGGCGCAGTGCGCGCAGCGGGCCGGAGTGCGGCACTCGGCGCAGGAGATCGACGGCAGGTAGCCGCGTCGGGGCACCTGCACCAGCACCGGCAGGTCCTGGCGCAGCGCGTCGCGGGCAGCCGTCCAGGCCAGGCTGGGCAGCCGGGCGGTGGCCGCCCCGGGGTCACGGGCCAGTTGGGGGTCGTCCCCGGTCGGCGCGATGGCCGGGACCCGCGCCCGCACGGTGCTCCGGTCGGCGACGACCTCCCGCGCCCAACCGGTCTCCACCAGCAGCTGCCCCTCGGCCGTGCGGGCGTACCCGCCGACCAACGCGCCGGCCTCGGCGAGGTGGACGCGGGTGAGCAGCACGTCGCGGGCGTGCGGGTAGGGCGCCCGGGGCTCGGAGTGCAGGTCGTCACCGTCGTCCCAGATGGCCACGAGGCCGAGCCGGGCCACCGGGGCGAACATCGCCGCCCGGGTGCCGATCACCACCGGCACCTGGCCCCGGCGGGCGGCGAGGAACGCCCGGTACCGCCGGGCCGGACCGAGGGCCGCGGAGAGGCTGACGTGCCGCCCCGGGCCGAGCACGGTGGTGAGCGCGGCGTCGAGCCGGTCGAGGTCCCGTGCGTCGGGCACCACGACCACCGCGCCGCGCCCACCGGCGACGGTGGCCGCCACCGCGTCGGCGTAGCGGGCCGCCCAGTCCTCGCCGGGCAACGCCGACCAGACCGCGCGGGGCGCCCGGCCGTCGGCGAGGGCGCGCAGCATCGCCGGGCCGGTCGGGTAGTCACTCCACCCGCGCGGGTCGACCGCCCCGGTGGGGGCCGGCGGGGTGGGCTGCTCGTCGCGGGGCTCCTTCTCCACCCGCGCGTGCCGGGGTGGCACGGCGAGCCGGAGCACGTCGGCGAGACTGCCCGCGTAGCGGTCGGCGACCGCCCGGGCCAGCCGGGCGATCTCGGGGGCCAGCACCGGCTCCGGCGAGACCACCTTCTCCAGGTACGCGAGCCGGCCGGTGTGCCCGGAGTCGTCGGCGCGCGACAGCAGCCACCCGTCGACGAGTTGCCCGGCGAAGCGCACCTTCACCCGGGTCCCGGGCACCGCCACCTCGTCCAGCTCCGCCGGCACCAGGTAGTCGAACGGCCGGTCCAGGTGCGCCAGGCCGACATCCACGCAGACGCGCGCGACCGGCGACCCATCCGCGGGTCGCCGGTCGCTGCGCTTGGTGGTGGTCAGGCTCCCGCGGCCGACTTGAGGTCGGCGGCCCGGTCGGTGCTCTCCCAGGTCAGGTCCGGCAACTCCCGGCCGAAGTGGCCGTACGCGGCGGTCTGCTGGTAGATCGGGCGGAGCAGGTTGAGGTCCCGGATGATCGCGGCCGGACGCAGGTCGAACACCTCGCCGACGGCCTTCTCGATCGAGGCGACGGGCACGGTCTCGGTGCCGAACGTCTCGATGAAGAGGCTCACCGGGTGCGCCTTGCCGATGGCATAGGCGACCTGCGCCTCGCACCGCTCGGCCAGGCCGGCGGCGACCACGTTCTTGGCCACCCAGCGCATCGCGTACGCGGCCGAGCGGTCCACCTTGGACGGGTCCTTGCCGGAGAACGCGCCACCGCCGTGGCGGGCGTACCCGCCGTAGGTGTCGACGATGATCTTGCGGCCGGTCAGCCCGGCGTCACCCATCGGGCCGCCGATCTCGAACCGGCCGGTCGGGTTGACCAGCAGTCGGTAGCCGTCGGTGTCCAGACCGAGGCTCTCCAGCTCCGGGGCGATCACGTGGTCGCGGACGTCGGGGGTGAGCAGCGAGTCCAACGAGATGTCGGCGGCGTGCTGGCTGGACACGACCACGGTGTTCAGCCGGACCGGGCGCAGCCCCTCGTACTCGATCGTGACCTGGGTCTTGCCGTCCGGCCGCAGGTACGGGATCGTGCCGTCCTTGCGCACCGCCGAGAGGCGACGGGCCAGCCGGTGGGCGAGCGCGATCGGCAGCGGCATCAGCTCGGGCGTCTCCGAGCAGGCGAAGCCGAACATCATGCCCTGGTCGCCGGCGCCCTGCGCGTCCAGCGCGCTCTCCGACGCCCCGGTCCGCAGCTCGAAGGCGTTGTCCACGCCCTGCGCGATGTCCTCGGACTGCGCGCCGATGGAGACGCTGACGCCGCAGGAGGCGCCGTCGAAGCCCTTCTTCGACGAGTCGTAGCCGATGTCGAGGATGGTCCGGCGGACGATCGTCGGGATGTCGGCGTACGCCTTGGTGGTCACCTCACCGGCGATGTGCACCTGACCGGTGGTGATCATGGTCTCCACCGCCACGCGGCTGTGGGGGTCCTCGGTCAGCAGCGCGTCGAGGATGCCATCGCTGATCTGGTCAGCGATCTTGTCCGGGTGGCCTTCCGTGACCGATTCGGACGTGAAGAGACGGCGTGTCACGGCACTCCTAAGCGTGTGAGGTCGTTCCGCGGCAGTCTAATCACCACTGCGGCCCGTGTCGGGATCGGTCGCGTCCTGTTCCACCCGTCAGGAGCGGCCGGGCAGCCGCGCCACGACGAGATCCCACACGGCGTCGGCCACTGCCTCCTTGGCCTGCTCGGGCAGCCGGCTGACCGAGCCGTCCGCGCCGATGACCGTCACCGTGTTGGTGTCGGCGCCGAAGACCAGGTCCGGACCGACCTCGTTGATCACGATCAGGTCGGCCCGCTTCCGGGCGAGTTTCGCCCGGCCGTTGGCCTCGGCGTCGCCGGTCTCGGCGGCGAACACCACCAGCACCTGCTCCGGTCGTTTGCGCTGGCCGAGCTCCGCCGCGATGTCCGGATTCGTGACGAGCTCGATGGTGGGCGCGACACCGTCGTCCGACTTCTTGATTTTGCCAGGCGCGTACGTCGCGGGCCGGAAATCGGCCGGAGCCGCCGCCATGACCACCGCGTCGGCGTCGACGGCGGCCTTGACCGTCGCCTCCCGCAGCTCGGCGGTGGTGCCCACCCGGATCAGGTCGACGCCGGCCGGGTCGGCGAGGTCGACGTTGGCCGCGACCACCGTGACCCGGGCACCCCGGGCGACCGCCGCGCGGGCGAACGCGTACCCCTGCTTGCCCGACGAGCGGTTGCCCAGGAAGCGGACCGGGTCCAGGGGCTCGCGGGTGCCACCGGCGGTGACGACCACCCGGCGACCGGCCAGGTCGGCAGGGGCCGCGTCACCACGGGCCAGGAGCCGCCCGGCGACGGCGAAGATCTCCGCCGGGTCGGGCAGCCGACCCTTGCCGGTGTCGGCGCCGGTGAGCCGGCCGACGGCGGGTTCGATGACCCGCACCCCCCGGGAGCGCAGCGTGGCGACGTTGGCCACGGTGGCGGGGTGCTCCCACATCTCGGTGTGCATGGCCGGGGCCAGCAGGACCGGACAACGGGCCGTCAGCAGGGTGTTGGTGAGCAGGTCGTCGGCGAGGCCGTGGGCGGCCTTGGCGAGCAGGTCGGTGGTGGTCGGCGCGACCACCACCAGGTCGGCCTGCTTACCGAGGCGGACGTGCGGCACCTCATGGACGTCGGTCCAGACGTCGTCGGCGACGGGTTGACCGGAGAGCGCGGCCCAGGTCGGCGCTCCCACGAACCGGAGCGCCGACGCGGTGGGCACGACCCGAACCCGGTGACCGGATTCGGTGAAGAGTCGCAGCAGCTCGCACGCCTTGTAGGCGGCGATGCCGCCACCGACCCCGAGGACGATCGAGGCGGACATCGGCCAGCGGGGGCTTACGGCTGGTCGGTCGGCTCGGCGGTGAGCAGGCCCGAGTTGATCTCGCGCATGGCGATCGAGAGGGGCTTCTCCTGCGGGGTGGTCTCGACGAGCGGACCGACGTACTCCAGCAGACCCTCACCGAGCTGGCTGTAGTAGGCGTTGACCTGGCGCGCGCGCTTGGCGGCGAAGATGACCAGCGCGTACTTCGACGTCGTCTTCTCGAGGAGCTCGTCGATCGGCGGGTTGGTGATGCCTTCGGGGTTGGCGATGGATCCCACGAATTAACCTCTGCGTCTTTCGAGCCGCGCGGACGCGGTGCTGAGTCTCAACGGCGGCCGGCGTCAGCCACGCACGCGCGACCAGGCCGGATCCGGATAAGAAGAACCGAGTAAGCCTACCAGCTCTTCAGCCACCCGCTCGGTGTGGTCGTGGGTCAGCGTGTGCTCGACGGTGGCGGCCACCGTGGCGTCCGGCGCGTACCCGGGTGGGCTCAGCAGCACCAGCCGAGCGTCGGGCAGGCGCGCGCGGACCAGTGGGGTGCCGCGCAGGTCGAGCGGGAGCAGCACCGGCTGCCCGGCGTCGAGCCGGGCGCGCAGCGGCGGGTACGGGGTGCCCCGGCGGTAGGAACCGATCCGGGACCATTCCAGCAGCTCACCGTCGACGATCCGGCGGTCGAACTCGGCGGGGGCGAGGAAGACGCGGTCCACCCCGTCGATCTCCGACTCCCGGCGCGGCCTGGTGGTTGCCACGACCGGGATCCACACGGACGGAGAACGCGCCCGGACGAGCTCGACGACACTCTCCCTGCCGGATCCCGAAGGTCCAGCCAGGACAGTGAGCCGAGCCGCCGGGCGCGCCTCGTCATCCGTGCTCACTGCTTGTTTCTACACGCTGCCAGGTTCAGTTGGCGGCGAACTCTCCAAGCAGTGCCTTGCGCTGCTGCTCGCCGAGGCCACGCAGGCGACGGCTGTCGGCGATCTTGAGCTTCTCCATGATCTGGGTAGCCCGGATCTTGCCGATGCCCGGCATGGCCTGCAGGACGGCCGACACCTTGAGCTTGCCGACGACGTCGTCGCTCTCGGCCCGCTCGAGGACGGCACCGAGAGTGGTCTTGCCCTGCTTGAGCTGCTCCTTCAGCTGAGCACGGGCCTTGCGGATCTCCGCGGCCTTCTCGAGCGCGGCAGCGCGTTGTTCGGGGGTCAGTGACGGGAGCGGCACCAGTTCTCCTCAGGTCCCTATCGCGGCGGGCGGGGCGCACCGCCGCATCTGTGAAACGTGGTGTCGCTGTGAACCAAGGGGTCCATGGTTCCCAGCGCGGGGAAAACTAGCGGCCAACGGAGCTTTCGGCAACGTGGGGGCCGCATGATCACCGTAGAGTGACCGACCCGTCAGTCAGTCACCGGGCAGGCAGAACGGCCCGGCAGTCACCCAGAACGCGGTCCGCGGCGGCCCGCAGCGCGGCCACATCGGGGCCCGCCGAGAGCACTTCCCGGGAGTACGACGGGAGCACGGAGGCGAGGCTGGAACCGAAGACGGTACGCAGATCGGCTGCCCCGGCACCCTGCGCGCCGAGCCCCGGAGCGAGCAGTGGGCCCCCCACCCCGGACAGGTCGTGACCGGTGTCACCGATGGTCGCGCCGACCACCAGCCCGAAGCTCCCGAGCGGTGACGCACCCCTGTTGAGCTGGGAAATCTCGTCAATCACGGTCTGCGCCACGGTCCGGCCGTCGGCGGTGACGGCCCGCTGCACGGCCGCGCCCTCGGGGTTGGAGGTGAGGGCCAGCACGAACACCCCGCCGCCGTGCTCGGCGGCCAACTCGAACATCGGCGCCAGCGAGCCGACGCCGAGGTAGGGGCTCGCGGTGACCGCGTCGACATAGACAGGGCTGGATGGGTCGAGGTACGCGGCGGCGTACGCGCTCACCGTCGAGCCGATGTCGCCGCGCTTGACGTCGAGCAGAACGAGCGAGCCGGCATCTCGTAACTGTCGGATAGTTGACTCAAGAATCGCCACACCTCGGGATCCGAATCGCTCGAAAAAGGCCGACTGAGGCTTGACCACCGCAACCCGGTCACCGAGCGCTTCAACGACGGTTCGGCTGAACCGGTCGAGGCCGTGCACGTCGTCCGGAAGGCCCCACTGCGCCAGCAGACCGGGATGCGGGTCGATGCCCACACAGAGTGGGCCCCGTTCGGTGATCGCCCGGTGCAACCGGGTACCGAAGCTCTCCATGGGAGTGTTCCCCTCTTCTCGTCCGGACGGCTGCCCCGCCCGGGTAACCGTCGACCCGGCGACCGGGCCGACTCAGCCGGCCGCCACCGCCGCCGCGACCCCGGTGGCGATCCGAGCCAGGTCGACGTCATCGGTGACGTACGGCGGCATCGTGTAGATCAGGTCGCGGAACGGACGCAGCCACACCCCCTGGGCAACGGCGGCGGCGGTGGCCGCGCCGAGGTCGACCTCGTGATCGAGCTGGACCACGCCGATCGCGCCGAGCACCCGTACGTCGGCCACGCCCGGCGTGCCCCGCAGCGGCTCCAGGCCGGCGCGCAGGCCGGCGCCGATCCTGGCGACCTGGCCGGCCCAGTCTCCGGCCCGTAGCAGCCCGATGGAGGCGTTCGCCACCGCGCAGGCCAGGGGGTTGCCCATGAACGTGGGCCCGTGCGCCAGCACGCCGGTAGCCGAGATACCCCGGGCGACCTCCGGGGTGCACACCGTCGCCGCGAGGGTCAGGTACCCGCCCGTCAACGCCTTGCCCACGCACAACACGTCCGGCGTCACACCGGCGTGCCCGGCGGCGAACATCTCACCGGTCCGGCCGAAGCCGGTGGCGATCTCGTCGAAGATCAGGAGAATTCCGTGCGCGCGGGTCACCTCACGCAGCACCCGCAGGTAGCCCGGATGGTGGAAGCGCATTCCGCCGGCGCCCTGGACGACCGGCTCGACGATCACGGCGGCCAGCTCGTCGGCGTGCCGTTCGACGGTCTCCACCAACGCCGCCACGTACGCGTCGTCAGGCGGATCGGTGAAGCCGCCGGGCGGCACCGGGGCGAACACCTGCCGGGGCAGCACGTCGCCCCACAGGTGGTGCATCCCGCCCTCCGGGTCGCAGACGCTCATCGGGTGGAACGTGTCGCCGTGGTAACCACCTCGCCAGGTGGCCAGCCGGCGTCGCTGGGGCCGGCCGACAGCCCGCTGGTACTGCAGGCACATCTTCACCGCCACCTCGACGCTGACCGAGCCGGAGTCGGCCAGGAACACGTGCTCCAGGCCGTCCGGGGTCAGCTCGACCAGGGTGCGGGCGAGCTGCACGGCGGGTTCGTGGGTGAGCCCGCCGAACATCACGTGGCTCATCCGGCCGAGCTGGTCGGTCACCGCCGCGTCCAGCACCGGGTGCCGGTACCCGTGGATCGCCGCCCACCAGGACGACATCCCGTCCACCAGCTCCCGCCCGTCGGCCAGCCGCAGCCGTACGCCCTCGGCGCTGCGCACCACGTACGGCGGGTTCGCTGGCGGCAGCGCGGCGTACGGATGCCAGACGTGGGCTCGGTCGGCGGCCAGGATCTCCTCGGGGGTCACGCGTACTCCTCTCGGGGGGACCGGGACGGACGGCGGACGTCCGGCGGCCCGGTCGAACCACTGCTACGCCGCCTTTGCTCTGCACCCACCGGTGCGACACCCGGACGGCGCGATCCCGGACGGCGTGGTTTCGGGCGGGTGGTGCGCCCGTGGGTGCAGAGCAAAGGGTCGACAACGGGGTCGGGCACCCGGCGCCGCGCCACACCGAGCCGCCTCAGCACGAACCGGCCCGGCAGAGTCGGGCCGGCGCGAAACCGGCCCGACCCGAAGCCTGGCCGGATCCGGTCACCGGCCGACGACCGGATCCGGTGCCGCCGTCGTGGCCGTCGCGCGGGCGGCGGCACGGACCAGGGCCGGGCCCCGGTAGATGAAGCCGGTGTAGAGCTGCACCAGGGCGGCGCCGGCATCGAACATCCGGGCCGCGTCGTCCGGGTCCAGCACACCGCCGACGCCGATGATCGGCAGCCGGCCGCCGGTCTCGGCGTGCACGAAGGCCACCACGTCGCGGGCCCGCCCGGTGAGGGGTCGACCGGAGAGACCACCGGCCTGCGCGCCGCGCTCGACGTCGACGCCGGCGAGCCCGTCGCGCGACAGGGTGGTGTTGGTGGCGATCACCCCGGCGGCGCCCCGGGCCAGGCAGACCTCCAGCAGCTCGGCGATCGCCGCCTCGGTCAGGTCCGGCGCGATCTTGACCAGCACCGGTTTCTCCCCCACCAGCGCGCCGAGCAGCGCGTCCAGGTGGGCGCGGTCCTGCAACGACCGCAGACCCGGGGTGTTCGGTGAGGACACGTTCACCGCGAAGTAGTCACCGTGCCCGCGCAGCGCCCGGTACGAGGCGAGGTAGTCCTCGACCGCCTCGTCGAGCGGTGTCACCTTGGACTTGCCCAGCGAGATGCCCAACGGCACCCCGAGCGGGCGCGGCAGCGCCGCCAGCCGGGCGGCCAGCGCGGCCGCCCCGGCGTTGTTGAAGCCCATCCGGTTGACCACCGCCTCGCTGGCCGGCAGCCGGAACAGCCGGGGCCGGGGGTTGCCCGGCTGGGCGTGCGCGGTGACCGTGCCGACCTCCACGAACCCGAAGCCGAGCGCCGGCCAGGCCGGCAACGCCGCGCCGTCCTTGTCCATGCCGGCGGCCAGGCCGACCGGGTTGGGGAAGCGCACCCCGAACACCGTGCGCGGCGCGGCGACCGCGTACCGGGCCCGCAGCGCGGCCAGCGCGGCCGGCCGCCGCGACACTGCCGCCAGCCGCCGCAGCGTCCACTCGTGCGCCGTCTCGGCGTCCCCGCCGCCGAGCCGGAACAACCACGGCCGTACCGCCCGCTCGAACACTGTCACTGGGCCGCCCGCAGGGTGGCGTGCAGGTCCTGCAGGGGACGGACCCGCATGTCGCCGCGGATACGCGCCTCGATGCCCATCACCGCCGCCGCCGCGCCGGGAACGGTGGTGATGCAGGGGATGTCCGCGGTGACCGCCGCGCTGCGGATCTCGTAGCCGTCGGAGCGGGCGCTGGCACCGGAGCCCTGCGGGGTGTTGATCACGAGCGCCACGTGGCCGCCGCCGATCAGCGACACCGCGTCGTCGCCCGCACCGGCCTGGTAGTGCTTGCGGATCTGCTCACAGGCGATGCCGTGGCGGCGCAGCACCTCGGCCGTGCCGGCGGTGGCGACGATCTCGAAGCCCAGGTCCGCAAGCCGCTTGATCGGGAAGATCATGCCGCGCTTGTCGCGGTTGGCCACCGAGACGAAGATCTTCCCGGCGGTCGGCAACGACCCGTACGCGGCCGACTGACTCTTGGCGAAGGCGTGCCCGAAGTTGGTGTCGATGCCCATCACCTCGCCGGTCGACTTCATCTCCGGCCCGAGCAGCGAGTCGATCCCCTTGCCCGCGCGGGTCCGGAAACGCTTGAACGGCAGCACCGCCTCCTTCACCGCGACCGGGGCGTCAGCGGGCATCGTGCCACCGTCCCCGGTGGCCGGCAGCAGGCCCTCGGCGCGCAGCTCGGCGATGCTCGCCCCGAGCGCGATCCGGGCCGCCGCCTTGGCCAGCGGCACCGCCGTGGCCTTGGAGACGAACGGAACGGTCCGCGACGCGCGCGGGTTGGCCTCCAGCACGTAGAGCACGTCGTCCTTGAGGGCGTACTGCACGTTGAGCAGGCCGCGCACGCCGACGCCGCGGGCGATGGCCTCGGTGTAGCGGCGCACCTCCGCGAGGTGCGAGCCAGCGAGGGTGATCGGCGGCAGCGCGCAGGACGAGTCGCCGGAGTGGATGCCGGCCTCCTCGATGTGCTCCATCACCCCGCCGATGTAGACCTCGCCGTCGGCGTCGCAGAGCGCGTCCACGTCGATCTCGATGGCGTCGTCGAGGAACCGGTCCACCAGCACCGGGTGGTCCGGGGAGATGTCAGTGGCGCGGCCGATGTAGTCGCGCAGCGTCGGATCGTCGTAGACGATCTCCATGCCCCGACCGCCCAGCACGTACGACGGCCGGACCAGCACCGGGTAGCCGATCTCGTCGGCGATGGCCTTCGCCTCGTCGTACGAGGTGGCCATGCCGTGCGACGGCGCGCGCAGCCCGGCGCGGGCCAGCACCGCGCCGAACGCGCCCCGCTCCTCGGCCAGGTGGATCGACTCCGGGGAGGTGCCGACGATCGGCACACCGGCGTTCTTGAGCCGCTGTGCCAACCCCAGCGGGGTCTGCCCGCCGAGCTGCACGACCACCCCGACCACCCCCGGCCCGCCGGCCGCCCGGCCGGACGAGTCCTCCGCGTGCCAGACCTCCAGCACGTCCTCGAAGGTCAGCGGCTCGAAGTAGAGCCGGTCGGCGGTGTCGTAGTCGGTGGAGACCGTCTCCGGGTTGCAGTTGACCATCACGGTCTCGTAACCGGCCGTCCGCAACGCTTGCACGGCGTGCACGCAGGAGTAGTCGAACTCGATGCCCTGCCCGATCCGGTTCGGGCCGGAGCCCAGGATCAGCACCTTCGGCCGGTCCGACGGCACGACCTCGGTCTCCAGGTCGTACGTCGAGTAGTGGTACGGCGTGGTCGCCTCGAACTCGGCCGCGCAGGTGTCCACGGTCTTGTAGACCGGGCGCACGTCGAGGCGGTGCCGCAGGGTCCGGACGCCGTCCTCGGCGGCCAGCTCCGGACGGAGCGCGGCGAGCTGCCGGTCGGACAGACCGGCCCGCTTGGCGCGGCGCAACAGGTCGGCGTCGAGCACCGGCGCGTCGACGATCTCGGCGCGCAACTCGATCAGCGCGGCGATCTGGTCCAGGAACCACGGGTCGATCCCGCCGGACGCCTCGGCCACCTCGGCGATCGACGCGCCCAGGCGCAGCGCCCGCTCGACTGTGTACAGCCGGCCGTCGTGCGGGATCCGCAGCGCGGCGAGAGTGTCGGCGAGGGTGACGCCCGCCGGGTCCGGCACGGTCCAGAAACCGGCCGACTTCGTCTCCATCGAGCGCATCGCCTTGTTCAGCGCCTCGGTGAAGTTACGCCCGAGGCTCATCGCCTCGCCCACCGACTTCATCGTGGTGGTCAGCTCCGGGTCCGCGCCGGGGAACTTCTCGAACGCGAACCGGGGGATCTTCACCACCACGTAGTCCAGGGACGGCTCGAACGCCGCCGGAGTCTTCAACGTGATGTCGTTGGGGATCTCGTCGAGGGTGTAGCCGATGGCCAACTTGGCGGCGATCTTCGCGATCGGGAAACCGGTCGCCTTGGAGGCCAGCGCCGAGGACCGCGACACCCGGGGGTTCATCTCGATCACGACGATCCGGCCGTCGACCGGGTTGACCGCGAACTGGATGTTGCAGCCGCCGGTGTCCACCCCGACCTCGCGCAGCACGGCGATGCCCAGGTCACGCAGGCGCTGGTACTCCCGGTCGGTGAGCGTCATGGCCGGGGCCACTGTGACGCTGTCGCCGGTGTGCACACCCATCGGGTCGATGTTCTCGATCGAGCAGACCACCACCACGTTGTCGTGCCGGTCGCGCATCAGCTCGAGCTCGTACTCCTTCCAGCCGAGCACGCTCTCCTCGATGAGCACCTCGTGCACCGGGCTGGCGGCCAGACCGTCACCGGCGATGCGGGCCAGGTCCTCCGGGGTGTGCGCCATGCCGGAGCCCAGGCCACCCATGGTGAACGACGGCCGGATCACCACCGGCAGGCCCAGCTCGGCGACGGTCGCCTCGACCTCCTCCATCGAGTGGCAGACCCGGGAGCGGGGCACCAGGCCCGCCGGGTCCTCGACACCCAGGCGTACGCCGGCCTTGGCGACGATCTCCTTGAACAGCTGGCGGTCCTCGCCCCGGTTGATGGCGTCGATGTTCGCGCCGATCAACTCGACGCCGTACTTCTCCAGGACGCCGTTCTCGTGCAGGGCGACGGCGGTGTTCAGCGCGGTCTGCCCGCCGAGGGTCGCGAGGATCGCGTCCGGGCGCTCCTTGGCGATGACCAGTTCCACGAACTCCGGGGTGATCGGCTCGACGTACGTCGCGTCGGCGAACTCCGGGTCCGTCATGATCGTCGCCGGGTTGGAGTTGACCAGGCTGACCCGGATCCCTTCGCTGCGCAGGACCCGGCAGGCCTGGGTGCCGGAGTAGTCGAACTCGCAGGCCTGCCCGATGACGATCGGCCCGGAGCCGATCACCAGGATGTGCTTGAGATCGGTCCGCTTAGGCATTGCTGCGCCCCTTGCTGTGGTTCCGGCCCTCACTGGGCTGCCGGTCGAGGGCACGGCCCTCGATCAGCTCGGCGAATCGGTCGAAGAGGTAGTCCGCGTCGTGCGGGCCGGCTGCCGCCTCCGGGTGGTACTGGACGGTGAACGCGGGCACGTCGATCGCCCGCAGCCCCTCGACCACGTTGTCATTGAGGCAGACGTGGGACACCTGAACGCCACCGAAGTCGGTGTCGATCACCTGGTCGGGGACGACAGCGCCGACGCCGGCGCCCGGCACCTGGACGGCGAAGCCGTGGTTGTGGCTGGTCACCTCGACCTTGCCGGTGACCCGGTCGAGCACCGGCTGGTTGATCCCCCGGTGGCCGTAGCCCAGCTTGTAGGTGCCGAAGCCGAGCGCCCGACCGAGGATCTGGCTGCCGAAGCAGATGCCGAACAGCGGCACCTCCCGCCGCAGCGCCTCCCGGGCCAGCGCCACCGGCGCGTCGGCGGTGGCCGGGTCGCCCGGGCCCGGCGACAGGAAGATCGCGTCGGCGCCGGTGGCGAGCATCTCGTCGATGGTCGACGACGCCGGCAGCACGTGGGTGGTCACCCCGCGGGTGGCCAGCCGCCGCGGCACGTTGCGCTTGATGCCCAGGTCCAGCGCGGCCACCGTGAACCGGTGCTCGCCCACTGCCTGCACGACGTACGGCTCGGCGGTGGTCACCTCGGCGGACAGGTCCGCGCCGACCATCTGCGGTGACTGCCGGACCCGGGCCAGCAGGCTCTGCGGGTCCTTCTCGACGCTGGAGATGCCCACCCGCATGGCGCCGCGCTCGCGCAGGTGCCGGGTCAGGGCCCGGGTGTCCACCCCGCTGATGCCGACCACACCCTCGGTGGCGAGGCGGTCCTCCAGCGAGCCGGTGGCGCGCCAGTTCGAGCCGATCCGGGCCGGGTCGCGCACCACGTAGCCGGCCACCCAGATCCGGCCGGACTCGTCGTCCTCGCCGTTGACGCCGGTGTTGCCGATGTGCGGCGCGGTCTGCACCACCACCTGACGGTGGTACGACGGGTCGGTCAGCGTCTCCTGGTAACCGGTCATGCCGGTGGTGAAGACCGCCTCGCCGAAGGTCTCTCCGACACTCCCGTACGCCTCACCGGGGAACGTGCGCCCGTCCTCCAGTACGAGGATCGCGGAACGTCTGCGCGTCACTTGGTTGCCTTTCCGTCCAGGACCGTCGGCTCGCCACGCAGGAAGGTCGCCACGATGCGACCTGGCAGCGTCATGCGGGCGTACGGGGTGTTGCGACTGCGACTGGCCAACTCCGCCGGCTCGATGGTGCGGCGGGCGGCCGGGTCGATCACTGTCAGGTTCGCCGGCACACCCGGCGCGGGGTCGACGCCGTGCCCGGTGAGGCCGGCGATCCGTGCGGGGGTGCGCGACATCCGCTCGGCGATCAGGTCCCACTCGGGACCGAGCACGTCCAGCGCGATGGAGAGGGCCGTCTCCAGACCGAGCATGCCCGGCCGGGCGTACGCCCACTCGCACTCCTTGTCCTCCACCGCGTGCGGGGCGTGGTCGGTGGCGATCACGTCGATCACCCCGTCGGCGAGGGCGGCGCGCAGCGCGGTGACGTCAGCGGCCGTCCGCAACGGCGGGTTGACCTTGAAGACCGGGTCGTAGGTCTCGGCCTTGACGTCGGTGAGCAGCAGGTGGTGCGGGGTCACCTCGGCGGTCACCCGTACTCCGCGTGCCTTCGCCTGGCGCAGCACCTCGACGCTGCCGGCGGTGGAGACGTGGCAGACGTGCAGTCGGCTGCCCACGTGCTCGGCGAGCAGCACGTCCCGGGCGATGATCGCCTCCTCGGCGACCGCCGGCCAGCCGATCAGGCCGAGCCGGGTGGAGACCTCGCCCTCGTGCATCTGGGCGCCCTCGGTGAGCCGGGGCTCCTCAGCGTGCTGGGCGATGATCCCGTCGAACGCCTTGACGTACTCCAACGCCCGGCGCATCAGCTTCGGGTCGGCGACGCAGTGCCCGTCGTCGGAGAAGATCCGCACCCGGGCCGCCGAGTCGGCCATGGCGCCCAGCTCGGCCAGCCGTTCGCCGGCCAGCCCGACGGTGACCGCGCCGATCGGCTGCACGTCGACCAGGTTGGCTTCCCGGCCGAGCCGCCAGACCTGCTCGACCACACCGGCGGTGTCCGCCACCGGGGAGGTGTTGGCCATCGCGCAGACGGCCGTGTAGCCGCCCAGCGCCGCCGCCCGGGAACCGGACTCGACGGTCTCGGCGTCCTCCCGGCCGGGCTCGCGCAGGTGGGTGTGCAGGTCGACCAGGCCGGGCAGGGCGACCAGGCCGGTGCCGTCGATGACTGTGGCGTCCGGCGCGGTCAGGCCGGGACCGACTTCGGCGACCACGCCGTCGCGGATCAGCAGGTCGGTCGGCGCGGCGCCGAGGACGCTCACGCTGGTGATCAGGTACGCGCTCACCGGTTGTTCCCTCCGAGCAGCAGGTAAAGGACAGCCATCCGCACGGAGACCCCGTTGGTGACCTGTTCGACGATGGTGGAGCGGGGTGAGTCGGCGACCTCGGGGGTGATCTCCATCCCCCGGTTCATCGGGCCGGGGTGCATGACGATCGCGTGCTCGGGCAGCCGGCGCATCCGCGGCCCGTCCAGCCCGTAGCGGCGGGCGTACTCGCGGGCGGAGGGGAAGTAGGAGTCGTTCATCCGCTCCCGCTGCACTCGCAGCATCATCACCACGTCCACGTTGGGCAGGACGGAGTCGAGGTCGTAGGAGACGTCGGTGCCGGGGGCGAGCGCGCCCGCGATGTCGACCGGGATGAGGGTCGGCGGGCCGACCAGGGTGACCTTGGCACCGAGGGTGGAGAGCAGCAGCACGTTGGAGCGGGCGACCCGGGAGTGCAGCACGTCCCCGACCACCGCCACCGACAGGCCGGCGAGTCGGCCCAGCCGGGCCCGCATGGTGTACGCGTCCAGCAGCGCCTGGGTGGGATGCTCGTGGGTGCCGTCGCCGGCGTTGACCACCGACCCGTCCACCCAGTTGGCCAGCCGGTGCGGCGCGCCGGAGGCGGGGTGTCGGACGACGACGGCGTCCGCGCCCATGGCCTGCAGGGTCAACGCGGTGTCCTTCAGGCTCTCGCCCTTGGTGACGCTGGACCCCTTCGCGGAAAAGTTGATCACGTCGGCGCTGAGTCGCTTCGCCGCCGCCTCGAAGGAGATCCGGGTCCGCGTGGAGTCCTCGTAGAAGAGGTTCACCACGGTCCGCCCGCGCAGCGCGGGAAGCTTCTTGATCTCCCGGCCGGCGACGGTGGCCATCTCGGCGGCGGTGTCCAGGATCTCGGTGGCGGTGTCGGCGTCCAGGTCCCCGCCGGAGAGCAGGTGCTTGATCATGAAGGTGCCCCCCCGTAGAGCTTGACCTCGTCGACGCCGTCGGTCTCGGCGAGCGTCACCTTCACGCTCTCCGCGAGCGAGGTCGGGATGTTCTTGCCGACGTAGTCGGCGCGGATCGGCAGCTCCCGGTGACCCCGGTCGACCAGGACGGCGAGTTGCACCGACGCCGGGCGGCCCACGTCGTTGAGCGCGTCGAGGGCGGCCCGGACAGTGCGGCCGGAGAAGAGCACGTCGTCGACGAGGATGACCCGCTTGCCGTCGATCCCGCCGGAGGGCAGCTCGGTCGGGCCCACCGCGCGGGTGGCATGGCGACGGAGGTCGTCGCGGTACAGAGTGATGTCGAGCACACCCACCGGGACGACGACGTCCTCGAAGGTGCTGATCCGGTCGGCGAGGCGCCGGGCGAGGGGGGTGCCCCGGGTGGGGATCCCCAGCAGCACCGTGTTCGCGGCGCCCTGGGTCTTCTCCAGGATCTGGTGGGCGATGCGGTCGACCACGCGTTGCACGTCGGCGCTGGCGAGGATCACCTTCACCGAGGGTTGTCGCGGTGGTGACGAGCGGGCAGCCGGTGGGTATGCCACGGCGGACCTCCTTCCCCGCCTCACGGGACGGGTCGTTAAAGGATGTCGGGCACCTCCGGCCGGACCGCCGAGCAGACCTGGGCCGGGGCTTCCGCCACGTTACCAGTGGTCACCGGGCCGATGGACGGCGGCTGCTGACCACCGGGTCAGGCGTCGGAAAAGGGGATAACTTCCCGGACGCTCCCCAACGGTAGGGTCACGACCACTTGACCACGTGTCGCATTCCCCGTACCGTCACGCTCCGTAGCGATCGACGGGAGAACCCCGAGCAGCACTGGGAGTGTCCGAATGCCCTCTGAATACGCCAAGTCTCTGGGCGCCCGCCTGCGCTCCATCCGCCAGCAGCAGGGTCTCTCCCTGCAGGGTGTGGAGGAGAAGTCGAATGGGCGGTGGAAGGCCGTGGTGGTCGGCTCGTACGAGCGTGGCGACCGGGCCGTGACGGTGTCCCGTCTGGCCGAGCTGGCCGAGTTCTACCGCGTACCCGTCTCGGAGCTGCTGCCTGACGGCAGTGGCGTCCGTCACGAGCCCACCAGCAAGATTGTCCTGGACCTGGAGCGGCTCTACGACGAGGCCTCCGAGGACCTGGCCTACGTGGCCCGCTACGCCCGCGCCATCCAGCAGCAGCGCGGCGACTACAACGGCCGGGTGCTCTCCATCCGCGCCGACGACCTGCGGGCCCTCGCGATCGTCTACGACGCTTCACCGTCGGGTCTGATCGAGCGGCTCACCGAGCACGGCGTGCTGGTGGCCGACCCCCGGGCGTTCTTCGCCTCCTGAGCTGTCGCTTCACCCGAAAGGGCCCGTGCCAGACGGCACGGGCCCTTTCGGTGTCGCGGGTGCGTGAGCCTCAGCGGGTGGCGTACTCGGCGATCCGGCCGAGCACCCCGTTGAGGAAGCGCGGCGAATCGTCGGTCGACATCTGCCGGGCCAACTCCACGGCCTCGCTGATCGCCACCGCGTCGTCGATCTCGTCGACGTAGAGCAACTCGTACACGGCGATCCGGGCCAGATTGCGGTCGACGACCGGCATCCGGTCGAGGGTCCACCCCTCGGCGTAGCTGGCGATCAGCTCGTCGATCCGGTCGAGGTGCTCGGCGACACCCTCGACCAGGCTGACGGCGTAGCCGAGGTGCTCCGGCCGGGGCTGCTCGATCCGCTGCACGTAGCCGGCGAGCACCTCCACCGGAGGCTTGTCCCTGAGGTCGGCCTCGTAGAGGACATCCAGCGCCCGCTTGCGCGCCTTGCGGCGCGCCGGCATCTGCTGCTTGGCACCCTCAGCCATCAGGCGCGGCCGAGGTAACGGCCGTCGCGGGTGTCGACCTTGATCTTCTCGCCGGTGGTGATGAACAGCGGAACCGGCACGGTGGCGCCGGTCTCCACGGTCGCCGGCTTGGTGCCGCCGGTCGAACGGTCGCCCTGCAGGCCCGGCTCGGTGTAGGTGACCTCCAGCACGACGCTGGTGGGCAGCTCGATGTAGAGCGGCACACCCTCGTGCTGGGCGACGGTCGCCTCCGCCTCGGGGAGCAGGTAGTTGGCTGCCTCACCGACGGTGCCACCGGGCACGGTGATCTGGTCGAAGGTCTCCAGATCCATGAAGACGAAGTCCTCGCCGTCGGCGTACAGGTACTGCATCGTGCGCTTGTCAACGGTCGCGGTCTCGACCTTGGTGCCCGCGTTGAAGGTCTTGTCGACCACCTTCCCGGACAGCACGTTCTTCAGCGTGGTGCGCACGAAGGCACCACCCTTACCGGGCTTGACGTGCTGGAACTCGACGACGGCCCAGAGCTCGCCGTCCAGGTTGAGTACCAGGCCGTTTTTGAGGTCGTTGGTGGAGGCCATTTCCTGCCTTGATCATCAATTGGCGGACAGACCTTGAGAGTCTACTAGCTGCGTCGAATCGCCCGGCCCCCGCTCGGGGCGGGCTCTCAGCGGGCGGCCAGATGGTGCAGGGCGAGACGATAACCGTCAATACCCAGCCCGCAGATCACCCCGGTCGCCACCGCCGACACCACCGAGTGGTGCCGGAACTCCTCGCGGGTGTGGATGTTGGAGATGTGCACCTCCACAAGCGGCCCCCGCAGCATGGCGCACGCGTCCCGCACCGCGTACGAGTAGTGCGACCAGGCGGCCGGGTTGAGCACCACCGCGGCGCCCTCGTCGGCGGCGGTGTGCAGCCACCCGAGCAGTTCGTGCTCGGCGTCGGTCTGCCGGACCGTCACCTCCAGCCCCAGCTCCCGGCCGGTGGCCTCGCAGAGCGCCACCAGGTCGGCGTAGGTGGTCGCGCCGTACACGTCGGGCTCGCGGGTGCCCAGCCGACCCAGGTTCGGCCCGTTCAGGACGTAGACCTTCATAGGCTGGCAGCCACCTCCTGGTACGCCGCCGCCAGCAACGTGTCGTCCGGACCCTCCAGCATCGCCGGGCGGGCCAGCCCGTCGAGCACCACGAAGCGCAGCCGACTGCCCCGGGTCTTCTTGTCCACCCGCATCGCTGCCAACAGCTGCGGCCAGGCGTCAGCCGGGTAGCTCACCGGCAGGCCCAGCGCGGTCAACGTGACCCGGTGCCGGTCGGCGGTCGGCGCGTCCAGTCGACCGGCGAGGCGGGCCAGCCTGGCCGCGTACACCAGGCCGACGGCGACGGCGTGACCGTGCCGCCAGCGGTAGCCCTCGTTCTGCTCGATGGCGTGGGCCAGGGTGTGACCGTAGTTGAGCACCTCCCGCAGGCCCGACTCGCGCAGGTCGCCAGCGACCACGTCGGCCTTGACCCGGATCGCCCGTTCGATCAGCTCCCGGCTCACCGGCCCACGCGGGTCGGTGGCGGCCGCCGGGTCAGCCTCGACGAGATCCAGGATGGTCGGGTCGGCGATGAACCCGCACTTGACGACCTCGGCCAACCCGGCCGCCAGGTCGACAGCGGGCAGGCTGTCCAGCGTGGCCAGGTCGGCCAGCACCCCGACCGGCGGGTGGAAGGCACCCACCAGGTTCTTGCCGGCGGCCGTGTTGATGCCCGTCTTGCCGCCCACCGCGGCGTCGACCATGCCCAGCAGCGAGGTCGCCACCGGCACCCAACGCACCCCCCGCAACCAACAGGCCGCGACGAAGCCGGCCAGGTCGGTGACCGCGCCGCCGCCCACCCCGACCACCGCGTCGGTACGGGTGAAGCCGGCCGCTCCCAGCCGGTCCCAGCAGGCGGAGGCCACGTCGATGTGTTTGCCCGACTCGGCGTCGGGGACCTCGATCGGCAGTGGCTCGACGCCGGCGGCGCGCAGCCGCTCGCCGAGCGCGTCCGCGAGGGCCTTGAGCGGAGGCGCGTGCAGCACCGCCACCCGCGTCGCGCCGGGCAGCAGGCCAGGCAGCGCGCCCAGCAGGTCACGTCCCACCAAGACGTCGTACGGCCGCTCGCCGCCGACCGGAATCCGGGTCACCTCGTCCATCGCCGGCAGCCTAGTCCAGTGGGCGGCGCGGCGACGGCGGCTGTCCACCTGCTGGCCGGTCCGCCCAGTCGGCCAACCGGCGGGCGTGCTCGGCCACCGCGACGCGCAGCGCGTCCGGACGCCGCACGGTGAACGGGCAGCCCAGCCCGGCGAGCAGCGCGGCCATCCCGGGCAGGCTCTCCGCCCGGGCCCGCAGCAGCACCCCGTCGGTGGTGGCGGCCAACTCGGCCACGCTGGGCGGGATCCGGCGACGGGCGGCCACCAGGTCGGTCTCCAGCACCACCTCGACCTCGTGTGGGTACGGCACCCCGGCCAGCGACCGGGTCACCCAGGCCACCGCCTCGAAACCGTCCGGCACGGTGAACGTCGCCACGCCGGGCGTCACCGCGCCGATCCGGTCCAGCCGGAAGGTGCGGACCTCGCCGCGCCGGTGGTCGTGGCCGGTGACGTACCAGCGGCCGGCGTGGAAGACCAACCCGTACGGGTCGAGTTCGCGGTGCGACAGCTCGCCCCGCCAGGAGCGGTAGTCCAGCGCCACCCGCTGCCGGTGCCGGGTGGCCGAGGCCAGCGCGAGCAGGGTGCCCGACGCCGGCCCGGGTTTTGGGTCCGGGCGACGCAGGGTGAAGCCCAGATGCTCCTGGACGGCGGCGAGCCGGTCGGCGAGCGCCGCCGGCAGCACCCGGCGGATCTTCGCCAGCGCGCTGGCGGTGGCAGGCTGCTCGGTGGCGAGCCCGACCCGTTCGGCGACGACGAGGCCGAGCAGCACGGCCACCGCCTCGTCGTCGGTGAGCATCAGCGGCGGCAGTTTGTAGCCGGGGTGCAGCCGGTAGCCGCCGTGGCGACCCCGGTCGGCGGTGACGGGGATGCCCAGCTCGACAAGCGTTGTCGCGTACCGGCGCACGGTCCGCTCGTCCACCCCGAGCTGGCCGGCGAGGTCGGCGGCCGTCGAGCGGTGCCGGGTCTGCAGCAGCTCCAGCAGGGCCAGCACCCGACCTGCGGGATGTGACACGGGCCACTCCTCCAAACCGGGCGGATCCTGTCCGGATTCGATCGTACGGTCTAGCGGTAACCGAGCAAAGGAGCGAGAGATGGCGACATTCGTGCTGGTGCCGGGGTTCTGGCTGGGCGCCTGGGCGTGGCGGGACGTGACCGCCGCGCTGCGGTCGCAGGGGCACGAGGTCCATCCGATGACACTCACCGGGTTGGCCGAACGCGACCACCTCGCCGGGCCCCAGGTCAGCCTGGACACGCACACCACCGACATCGTCCGGCTGATCGAGGTCGAGGACCTGCGCGACGTCCTGCTGGTCGGGCACTCCGGCGGCGGGATGCCGGCAGCCCAGGCGGCGGACCGCGCCCCGGACCGGATCGCCCGGGTCGTCTATGTGGAGAGTGGGCCGCTACCGGACGGCACGGCGCAGTTCGACACGGTGCCGCCGGAGGAGCAGCGGCGGCTGCGCGACGCGATCGGCACCGGGCACCTGCTGCCGCCGCCCGCCTGGGACCCGGCCGCCGACCCGACCAACCTGGCCGGCCTCGACGAGCCGACGCTCGCGCTGCTGCGCACCCGGGCCACCCCGCAGCCGCTGCGGACCGCCACCGACCCGGTCCGCCGCACCGGCGGGCACCCGGTGCCGACCGCGCTGGTCGCCAGCACCTTCCCGCTCGCCCTGGTGCAGCAGATGATCAGGGAGGAGCACCCGTTCTTCACCGGTCTGGCCGACGGCCAACTCCATGAGCTGCCCACCGGACACTGGCCGATGCTCAGCGAGCCGAAGGCCCTGGCCGACATCCTCGACCTGATCGCCCACAGCTGACAAACGACGCCGGGCCGGGCCGGGTGTCAGCGCGGGAGCAGGGCGGTGAGCTCGGCGACGACCTCGGCCGGGGTCCGGCCGTCGGTGACCACCGTCTCGGTGGCCACCTCGGCGTACAGCGGCCGGCGCTGGTCCAGCAGGTGCTTGAGGGTGGCCCGCGGGTTGAGCGCCAACAGCGGCCGACCGGCGCCGAGCCCGACCCGCTTCACCGCGTCGGGAAGCTCGACCGAGAGGTGCACCACCCGGTGCCCGATCAGCGCCGCCCGTGTCTCCTCGGCCAGCACCGCGCCGCCGCCGAGGGCGAGCACGCCCGTGCCGCCGGCCAGCGCCGCGGCCACGGCGGCCCGTTCCAAGGTACGGAAGTGCGCCTCACCCTCGTCGATGAAGATCTCCGGGATCGGCTTACCGGCCATCTGCTCGATGTCGATGTCGGTGTCCCGGAACTCCACGCCGAGCGTCGCGGCGAGCGCCCGCCCGACGGTGGTCTTGCCGCAACCGGGCGCGCCGACCAGCACGACCACCGGTGCCATCAGCGGATCACCAGCGCGTCGAGGTAACCGGCCACGTTGCGACGGATCTCGGTGACCGAGTCACCGCCGAACTTCTCGGTGGCGGCCTCAGCGAGCACCAGCGCCACCATCGCCTCGGCGACCACGGCCGCGGCGGGCACCGCGCACACGTCGGAGCGCTGGTTGATGGCGGTGGCCGGCTCGCCGGTGGCGACGTCCACGGTGGCCAGCGCCCGGTTCAGCGAGGAGATCGGCTTCATCGCGGCGCGGACCCGCAGCGGCTCACCGGTGGTGATGCCGCCCTCCAGCCCGCCGGCCCGGTCGGTGACCCGACGCACGCCGGTCGCCGACGGAATGATCTCGTCGTGCGCCTCCGAGCCACGGGATCGGGCCTGCTGCCAGCCGTCACCGATCTCCACACCCTTGATCGCCTGAATGGACATCAGCGCGGTGGCCAGCCGGGCGTCGAGCTTGCGGTCCCACTGCACGTGGCTGCCCAACCCCGGCGGCACCCCGTACGCCAGCACCTCGACCACGCCACCGAGGGTGTCGGCGGCCTTCTTCGCGGCGTCGACCTCGGCGACCATCAGGGCGCTGGCCTCCGGGTCGAGGCAGCGCAGCGGGTCGGCGTCGATCCGGGCGGTGTCCGACGGCGTGGGGCGCAGCCCCGGCTTCGCGGCCACCGGGCCCAACTCGAGGACGTGCGAGACGATCTCGATGCCGAGCGCCTGCCGGATCAGCGCCTTGGCGACAGTGCCGACCGCGACCCGGGCGGCCGTCTCCCGGGCGCTGGCGCGTTCCAGGATCGGCCGGGCGTCGGTGTGGCCGTACTTCTGCATGCCGGCCAGGTCCGCGTGGCCCGGCCGCGGGCGGGTCAGCGGGGCGTTGCGCGCCTGCCGGGCCAGCTCGTCGCTGTCGACCGGGTCGGCGGCCATCACGGTCTGCCACTTCGGCCACTCGGAGTTGCCGACCCGGATCGCCACCGGGCTGCCCAGGGTGACGCCGTGCCGCAGGCCGCCGAGCAGCTCGACCTCGTCCCGCTCGAACGACATCCGGGCACCCCGGCCGTAGCCCAGCCGGCGACGGGCCAGCTCGTCGGCGATCTCGGTGGTGGTCACCTCGATGCCGGCCGGCACCCCCTCCAGCATCGCGACGAGGGCGGGACCGTGCGATTCACCTGCAGTCAGCCAACGCAACACAGCGGTCAGTCTGTCACGGCCTGCCACCGGCGCGGCACGCCGCCCGGGGCGTCCCGCCCAGCGGACGCCGCCGCCCGCTGACCCCGGCGTCCTTTGCTCTGCGCCCACCCAGGCGACGCCCCACGGTCAGCGCGACGCCGCCGTCAGCGCGACCCAGCCGTCAGCGCGACCCAGCCGTCAGCGCGACGCCGCCGTCAGCGACTGCGCCCGCCGACGGCGGCTCAGATCCCCCGACCGCGCTTGTGCAGGGTGCGCAGCACCGCGTCGGCCCGGACCACCCGACCGGCGACGGCGAGGGCCAGGTAGGCGCGCGGCTCCCGGGGGTTGCTGCGCAGGGTGCGCCGGGCCCAGCGCAGCGCGCCCCGGCGGTCGCCGGCGGCGGCCTGGGCGAACGCGATCTGCCCGGCCACCCGGGCTTCGCCGGCCGGTTGACCGGCGAACTCCGGATAACGGCGCAGCAACCACTGCAACGCTTCTGAGATGGTGTCCCAGCGCTGCGCGAAGTACGAGCGCTTGTGCCAGCGGACCAGCACCGACGGCGTCCGCAGGTTGATCAGCGGCGCGCTGCGCGCGGCCCGCAGCAGGAACTCGTAGTCCTCCGCGTAGCTGCCCGGGATCTCCTCGTCGACCAGCCCGAACCCGTCGCGCAGCGCGGTGGCGCGGATCAGGAAGGTCGACGGGTGCAGCTCCGTCATCCGGTCGCGCAACAGGTCGTCCAGGGTGATCCGGTCCTTGTCGAGCACCCGGTCGACGGTGTGCCCGTCGTAGGTGACCCGGATGCCGCAGCAGACGAACTCGGCGCCCGGATCACCGGCCAACGCGTCGACCTGGGCGGTCAGCTTGCCGGGCAGCCACTCGTCGTCGTCGTCGCAGAACGCGACCAGCTCACCCTCGGCGGCGAGGGTGCCGCTGTTGCGCGCCCCGGCCAACCCGGCGGTACGGCTGTTGCTGATCACGCGTACCACGCGGGCCGGGTCGCTGCCCAGCGCTGTCAACGACTCGTCGGGCGCGGACTGGTCGAACACCACCACGACCTCGATCGGGCCCGGGTAGTCCTGCGCCAGGATCGCGCGCACCGCGGCCCGCAGCAGCTCGGGGCGGTCCCGGGTGGGCACCACGACGCTGACGCTCGGCTGCTGGGTCATCGAATCTCCTCCGTACCCGGACGCGGCCGGGACCAGGCCCACCACCGGGGTGGGCGCGGGGTCGAACGGGCCACCAGGTCGTCGATGATCTGCCCGACCCGGGCCACCGCCGCCCGTTGTGCCTCGTGTGCCTGCGGGTCGGCGGCCACCGCGTACCGGGACGGGTCGGCCACCCCTGCGGCCAGCGCGTCGTGCAGCGCCTCCCGGGTCTCGCAGAGCGCCACCAGCCCGGCGGCGCCGAGCCGGCGAGCGAAGAGAAGCTGGTGGTTGTCGACGTGCTCACCGCGAGCCGGGTCGCGGGGCACCACGATGGGCAGGTGGCCGTGCCGGCGGGCCTCCAGGATGGTCGCCGGACCACCGTGGCAGACCACCAGGTGCGCGTCGCTCATCGCCTGTTGCAACGCGTCGTGACCGAGGAACGCCACCGCGCCGGGCACCTGGGGCGCGCGGGTGTGCCCGTGCTGGACGGTCAGCCCGATCGGGCCGGCGGCCTGCGTGTGCCACTGCGCCAGCCAGTCCACCAGCCGGTCGAAGGGGTGCTTGTCGGTGCCCACCGCCACCAGCAGTCGCAGCTGGGCGACCGCCGAGCTGTCACGCTGGCGCGGCAGGCGGGCCGCCTCGGTGCTCGGCTGCGGTTGCGGACGCCGGGCGGTGCCCGTCTCCCCCGTCACAGCAGCGTCCCGACGACTGTCGCCTCGGGGTACTGCCGGCGCTGCTCGTCCCACTGCACGAGCATCGCGGACAGGAACGGCCGGCAGAGCCGGGCGGTGAGCGTCGGGGTGTCGATCCGGTCGTACACCTCGATGTAGACGGTCGGGATGCGCCGCAGCCGGGCCAGCACCACGAACGGCACCGCCACCCCGGCACCGGTGGTGACCACGGCGGCGACCCGCCGCGCCCGCAGCACCCGCCAGGCCAGCAGCGCGTTGCGCAGCAGGTTCGGCACGTTGCGGGTGGTCGGGTGGTGTGCCGGCACCAGGTCCTCGCCGGCCAGCAGCGACACCGCCTCCGGGGTGTCGAAGGTGACCCAGCAGCGCCGCCACCGTTCGTACCAGGGCCGCAGGGCCAGTAGTTGGGCCAGGTGCCCGCCGCTGGAGCCGACCAGCAGCAGCACCGGTGCCCCACTGTCGTCGTTGTTCGTGTCCACGCGACTCCCCACAAGTTCGCTTGGAATTTCAGTTCACGCCACGCAGAAGCAGATCACACGACCCCCCGGTCGTTGAATAGAGCGACCGGCCGAGATGACGATCTCCGCAGCAGGTGGTGCGGGCGCACCGAACGTCCGAGGTCCATCGATCGTCATGACCACCTGCGATTTTGTCGTTACTCTGCGACGCGCCTGCGCCGCCGCGATTCCTCCCGATCAGCCGCTATGTCTTTTCTCGATGACGTCCAACAGTGCGGGATGCAGTGCGGGGTTCCAGCCCGCGCCCGCGTCGGCCAGCCGCCAGGTCCGCAACCACATCTCCACCAGGTACGCGTCGGCGACGAGCCGGCGCTGCGCCGCGTCGAGACCGAGCCGCTCACCGTGCCGGCTCAGATACCCGTCGACGGCCGACGCGGCGACCTCCGCCGGCTCCCCCCGCAGCACGAGCGCGCGCTGGAACGCGTCGTGCGCCAGGTCGAAGCCGACCGGCACGTCCGGCCCGCTGTGCTCCCAGTCCCAGGCGACCAACCGGCCGGCGTGCCAGCCCAGGTTCCACGGCACCCAGTCGCCGTGCCAGTGGCCGAACTCGACACTGGTGTCGCCGTGCCGGCGGGCCAGCGCGCGGACCGCGGCGACCGCCCGCGCACCGCCCGGCTCGGTCGCCGCGGCCCGGCCGGCCTGATCGACCAGCCGGTGCAGGAAGGCCGAGTCGAGCAGTGGACGAGGGGTGCGCCCCGGGCCGCCGCGCCGGGCGACGGCGAGCAGCGCGGCGATCCGTGGCGGATCGTCCACCGGCACACCGCGTACCGCGGGAGGCAACGGCTCGATCACCGCGACCACCTGGCCCGCCCACGACACCTCGGCGAGCAGCCTCGGCGGCGTCGGGTGGTCGGCGACGTCGGCCACCGCGCGCAACGCCCGCAGCGCCGCCGCCTCCGCGCTGACCAGCGCGCGGGTCGCGTCGTTCCAGCCGATCTTCGCATAGCCACGCGGACGCCCGTCGGCGTCGAAGAGTTGCAGGGTGGGCTTGCCGTTCGGGTCGGGTGGTCGGACCCCGAAAGCGGCCAGCAGCGGCGTGTCACCCAGGTCGGCGGAGAGCCGCTCGCTCAGCAGCAGCTCCGCGGCGGGCACCCCGGCCGGCACGGAGACGGTCAACGTCGGGAAGGGCGCGAGCCCCACGCGGCCCAACCGGGCCAACCCGCCGAGCACCGCCCGCAGCGCGCGCACCTTCGGTGGCCGCAGGGCGTTGTACGCCAACAGGGACGCCGCCCCGGCCCGGGGGGCGCCCAACGGCACCAGGAACCGGGCCCGGGCGACCGACGGCACCACCGCGTAGCGGGCCACCGCCCGGTGACCGGCCGGCGGGGCGCCCGCCACCGTCAGGCCCACCCGGTCGTCCGGGAAGACCGCGCGGCTCACCCAACCCAGGCCGTCCACCCGGGAGCGCGGGTCGGTGGCCGGGCCCGCCTGGGTCGTCACGCCGCCCGGTCCGCCCAGTCGAGGTCCAGCCCGAGCCGCTGGCGCAACGCGTCGTTGTACGGCCGGTAGTAGTCGGTCAGCTCCGCGCGGACCGTCGGCTCCAACGGCGCCGAACGCCGATCGTTGTAGACCTTGAAGTTGGGCAGGTCGTACGCCGGCAGACCGAGGAAGTCCAGGGTGCGCCGGTAGGTCGCGCGAGAGTCGCGGTACAGGTCCTCGCTGGGCAGGAAGAGGATCTGCTGCCGGTCGAAACGCTCCAGCCACGGCTCCAGGTGCTCCAGGTAGCGCCCCCGGGCCCGGTACGTGTACCAGTCGTACGGCTCGCTGAAGAACTCCGGTTCGGCGATCAGCCGCTCCCGCTCCCCCGCCGTACGCTCCGGCTCGGCGGCGAGCGCGGCGGCGAAGTCCAGTGGTTCGATGCCGTGGGTACGGCGTTCCTTCCAGTGCGAGTACGCCCGCTCCACCGGGTCTCGCAGCAGCACGATGAGCTTCACCGTCGGCATCAACGCGGCGACCCGCTGCGCGGCGAGCGGGTGGAACATGTACAGCGGGGCGGCCTCACCGACCCGGACCGGTCCGCCGTGCCGCCTGGCCAGGGCCTCGCGGTGCCGCTCGGTCGGGAAATGCGAGCGGTACCAGGATTCGCCGCGCCCCCAGTGCTCCTCGAAGTAGTGCGCCGACTTGGTGTTCCACGCGGGGAAGAGCCGGGGCACCAGCGGATGCTGGATGAGGTAGTTCCACAGGGAGGTGGTGCCGCCCCGTTTGGTCCCGATGATCAGGAAGTCCGGCAGCGGCCGGCGATCGCTGGTGCGAACGCCGTAGTCGACGAGCGACTCCTTCACCCGGGTGGTCACCTGGGTCGGAACCAACTGCTTGACCCGGTCACGCATGGACACCACGACCGACCTCACCTGCCTCTCGTCGATGCCGGGGCGGGTCCGGCGGCCGCGGCCGCGTCGTTCCCTCCCCGGATCTGCCTCATGGTCCCCCGGATACCGGCGCGTACCCGGGGCAACGTCAACATGCCGACGCAGCCGGCCAGCAGCACCACCAGCGCCACCGCGAGGCCGGGCAGACCGCGACCGCCCACCAGTGCGCCCACGCCGGCGGCCAGGCCCACACCCGCGACGGTGGCCACCGCGGCACGCACCATCGCGGCGTCGAACAGCGGCTCCCGGACCACCGACCTGGCGAACCCGGCGGCGGTGAGGTTCTCGGTGGCGATCCCGGCCGCCCAGGCCACCGCCGCGCCCGTCGCGCCGTACCGGGGGATCAGCCAGAGGCCCAGCGAGACGGTCACCGTCAACCCGGCCACGGCAGCGACCAGGTGCAACCCGCTGCGCCCGCCCATCAGCAGCAGGCTCTGCACGTTGCCCACTCCGGTGTTGACCAGCATCGCCAGCGCGAGCACCGTCATCGCCGGCACACCGGCGGTGAACTCCGGCCCGAACAGCTGGAGGAAGGCCAAGGCGAAGACCGCCAGCAGCAGGTACACCGGCCAGGACAGCACCAGACCCCAGGTGGTCAACTGCCGGTGCACCGCCGCCGCGGCGGCCCGCTCGCCCCGCCCGAGCAGTCGGGACAACTGCGGGGACACCGCCACCCGCAGCCCCTGCATGGCCAACTGACCGGCCAGCACGTACCGGCCGACGGCCCCGAACACGCCGGCGTCCGCAGGCCCGGCCAGCGCCGAGGTGAGCAGCACCCCCACCCACATGCTGCCGGCGTCGATGGCCGCCGAGGCGGCCCGGGGCAGCGCGAAGCGCCAGAACGTCGACCAGTCGGCGCGGCCCGGCCGCAGCGTCGCTCCCCGGCCCAGCCCGAGCGGGCCGGCGACGAGGGTGAGGCAGACCAGCAGCGCCAACGCCGCCGGCACCAACCAGCCGGTCATGCCGGCGAGCAGACCACCACCGGCCAGCGCGGCGGCGCCGACCAGCACCGGGCGGGCGACCGGCAGCAGCAGGAACTGCACCCCGACGTACGCCCGGATGGGCCGTACGCAGCGCAGCGCGGCCAGCAGCAGGGTCATCGCCACCACCACCGGCACCGCGGCGAACGTGACGGTGAGCAGTGTGTCGCCGCTCGTGCCGGAGCCCTCCAGCAGCCGGGGCGCGAGCGCGTCGGCGGCCAGCACGCCCACACCGGCCACCAGGAGCCCGGCCAGCAGCGGCGGAATCAGCGCCACCGGGAGTATCCGGGCCGCGTCACCGCGCACACCGGCGGTGCGCCGGGGCAGCGCCCACATCAGACCGGTCTCCGCGCCGAGGGTGCAGATCGCGGTGGCCACGGTGACGACACCGATCGCGGCGAAGAACGCGCCCGCGCCGGCGGTGCCGTACCCCCGGGTGATCACGACGGCCAGCACGAACCCGAACAACCCGCTGGTGGCCGCGCCCAGCAGTCCGGCCACCCCGCTGCGCGCGCTACGGCGGGTCTCGGCCGTGCCGACGTCCCCGGAGGGCGACGGTGTGGCCTGGTCCCGGGCGGGGCCGGACGGCGGCGGGCCCTCGTCGGCACCGGCCGGTGGTCGGGTGGCGGCGGTCATGCGGGCACCGTCGCGGTGCGCGGAGCCGCCGGGGACGCCCCGACCAACCGGGTCAGCCGTTCGCGTTCGGTCAGCGCCATCGCGAAGGCGACAGCGAAGAACGCGACCGCCAGGTTCTGGTTCGCCATGCCATAGAACGGGATCTGCACGAGGCAGACCACCGGCACCACCGCCAACCACTGCCCGGCCGCCGATGTCGCCCGTGCGCAGATCACCGCGGCGGCCACGAACCACGCCAGGAAGCAGAGAAGCGCGGGTACACCATGGCTGAACAGCACCATCCACAACTGCCCCTGCGTGCCGATGGGCGCGGCCGCCGACACGGTGTCGACGTTCACCGGAGCGCCGTAGCCCAACCACGGTGACTCCTGCACCCGGCGGATCACCTCGGTGTAGAGCGAGAGCCGGTCGGTGTTGGTGTCACTGGAGTCGACCCGTCTGCTGATCAGCTCGGTGATGGGAATGAACAGTGTGGCCAGCCCGCCGATCACCACCACCCCGACGATCGACGCGGCCACCCGGACGTTGCCGCGCAGGCTGGCCCGCACTCCGAGCACCGCCAGCCCGGCTCCGAGGCTGAGGAACATCGCCCGGTTGAGGGTGAGGAACGCCGGTGCCAGCGACAGCGGCAGCGACGCCAGCAGCGCCCAGCGCAGCAACCCACGCGGGCGCAGCATGGCGAAGGCCACCACGCAGGGAAGGGTCATGGCGTACGCGCTGCCGTAGTTGTTGGTGTACGCGAACGGCGCCGCCGGCCGGTAGATCGGGTTCAGCGAGCGGGCGCTGTATTCCGCTGTGGTGAGGTGCACCATGTCCTGGATGAACGGGGTGCCGGCCACCCCGCCGGGCAGCAGCACCTCCATCGGGGTCGTCATGGCCAGCCGGGGCACCAGCACCCCGAGCCAGCCCAGCGCCACCAGCCCGAACCAGAACGCGCAGAGCGGGGTGAGCACCGCCACCAGGCTGGCGCGTTCCCGGGCGGCGGCGTAGACGTAGACGCCGACCACCAGCGCGGTCAGGTAGAAGGCCAGGCGCAGGGCGAAGGTGAGCAGCGAGGCCGGCGACGACAGTTGGGTGGCGCTGACCACCACGATGGCGAGGAAGAGCAGCCAGATGCCGGCCGCCGGCGGCAGCGGCACCCGCCCCCGGGTGAGCAGCAACGCGAACAGCAGCGCGCCCAAGAGCGGCCAGCCGAGGTAGAACGCACCGAGCAGCCACCAGAGTGGCACCAGGCCGAACATCATCGTCAACGGCCAGAGCGGCAGCTGCGGTGGCGCGGACGGCGGCAGCGGCGCGGCCTGTTCCGGAGCGCCTCCGGACGGTGGTTCGGTGGCCGGGGCGCGGGTCACCGACACGCTCAGGCCCGGCCGTTTCGGGTGAGCACGAAGCCCAGCGGGGTGACGCCGGCGGCGCGCAGCCGCTCCACGAGGCGTCGCAGGTCGCTCTGCCGGGTGCGGTCCCGCTCGACGACCACCACCGCGCTGCCCTGCCGGGCGACGGCCACGCCACGCTCGTCGGACTCGGCCGGAGGGGCGTTGAACAGGACCAGACCGTGATCGGCGCCCTGTCGCCAGGTGCCGAACCGGACACTGCCCACTCCCACGGCAACCTCGTCCGGGGCGACGACGCGATTGTTCTCCGGGCGGGCGGACGACACCCGGGGCAGGGTCAGCGTGGCGTCCGGGTCGGTGGACGGGCGGGCGCCGGGCGGGTGCGGGGAGGGCCGGCGGGCGGGTGCGCCGTCAGTGGTGGCACCGGCGGTCGGTGTGCTGCCGGCCGGTCGGGGCTTGGGCACCAGCGGCCGGGAGGGGTCGATGGGCAGTCGTCCCCGGTCGGCGAGCACACTGGCCCGCAGCCGCTCGATCCGGCCGCTGTCGTCGGCGACGAAGACCTCCCGGCCGTCGACGGCGAGCGCCACCGCGAGCCCGGCGGTGAGCGCGGTGGCGTCCTCCCGCGCGCTGAGCAGCGCCACCCGGGCGGGCTGCCGGACCCGCTCGGCGACCGCCATCGCCACGTACCGGACGTCGGCGTCGACCGCCCGGGGGCTGCCCCGGAACGCCGGTCGGCGCACCGTGCCGAGCAACGGCAGGCCGGAGGCCTCCCGGCCGTCGGCGATCGAGCGGACCCTCCGGTCGGTCGACTCCCACAGGTAGGCCAGCACGATGCCGACCAGGGCGCCACCGAGCAGGCCGGCGACCATGTAGAGCGGCCGGTGCCCGGCGGAGGTGACCAGCGCCTTCTCGGCGGTCTGGGTGACCCAGCCGGGGTTGACGTCGACGGCCGCGATCTCGGTACGGGCGGCGTTGAGCTGGGTGAGCTGGTTGTTGATCCCGGCCAGCTCGGCCACCAGCGCGTCGCCGGCCGCGGTGTCCTTGGCGGTGTTCGCCCGCTTCTGCAACGCGGTCTGCTGGGCAACGACCTTGGTGATGCTCTCGTCGTAGGAACGCAGCATCTCGGCGCGCTGCTGCTCGTACATGGCCCGGCGCACGTTCAGGTAGGCCTCGGCGGCCATGTTGGCGCTCTGCACCGCCCGGTGCGCGTCGCGCGCCTGGTAGGTGAAGCGCAGGATCTGCCCGCCGGTGGGCACCTCGACCTCGAGCGCGTTGCGGATGTCGCGCGGGTCGCCGCCGGCCGACTCGGCGAGCCGCTGCACCACCTCGGTGCCGGTGGCGATGCCGCTCTCCACGTTCATGTTGACCGCGCGGTCGGCGCCCGCGCCGCTGGGGGTGAAGGCGTCGGTCACCACCGGTCGGACCGCGACCACCGCGCTCGCGGACAGCGCCGGCGGCACCAGCAGCACGTAGCTGAGCGCGGCGAGCAGACCGACCAGGGCGACCGCCGCCACCAACCGCAACCGGTGCATCGGCACCCGCAGCAGGTCGGTCAGTGTCACGGCCCGGGAGGTGCCGGAGGACGGGCCGTCCGTGGGCCAGGAAGCGGGCGCTGCGTCAGTCATGGAACTTCTTCACCGTCTGTTGAGGATTGCCGACGACCACGACGCCGGGTGGTACGTCCGTGCGGACCACCGTCGCCGCGCCGACGACGCTGTCGCGGCCGACCCGCACGCCCTTCAGGACCAGGGCGTGCGCACCGACCCAGACGTTGTCCTCAAGGACGATCGGGGCCCGGGTGAGCGGGCCCGGCGGTGCGTGCCGCTGTTCGGGGGGCAGGTTGTGGAAGTCGTTGTCGAGCAGCTCGCAGTCCGACAGGAGGCACCGGTCCCCCACCGTCACCGACGTCCAGGTGCCGATCCAGGTGGCGTTGAGCAGGCAGTCCGCGCCGACGCGCACCTCGCCGGGGCCGGCGAAGCGGACGAGCTTGTTCAACCGGGTGCGGTCACCGATGGTCACCCGCACGCCGCGGCGCAGCCGGATCCGGCCACGGATCTCCACGTCCCGGCCGAGCGTCAACCGCCGGTAGCGGAGCCGGTACCAGCCGCGTTTGACCGCGAAGACCAGACGCACCGCGCGTCTCGTTCGGATGCCAGCGGCGCCGAGCAACGAGCCTCCCCCACGTCGCGGGGCCGGTGGCGGCGGTAGCCGCCACCGGCCCTACGTGAACAATCTACCGATCCTCCGTTACGAACGGTTGACCGTTACTCTACGGAGAAGAACGTCGATGGGGTAGACCAGGACAACTCGGGCGTCGCGGTGCTGACCACGAAGCCGGTGGCACCACTGACCACGGCGGCCGGCGCGGCCGTCGGATCGAACGCCACACTGCGCAGGTTGCCATCGGTGGCCCCGTAGACGATCCGACCGTTCACCCAGGCCATCCCCCGCACACCGGACCAGTTCTGCCCGGTGCTCGGCAGTGTGAACTCGGTGGCGCCGAGGTAGTTGCCGTCGATCTCGAAGTAGCGGTAGAAGAGACTGTTCGCCCCGGTACGGGTGTAGTAGAGCCTGCCGTCGAGGAAGAAGGCACCGGTCAGCAACGCCGGGTTGTACCAGTCGTTGTAGCCGGACGCCTCCCACGGCGAACCGATCGCGCCCCCGTTGAAGAGCGAGACGTCGATCCGGCTACCGGTGGGCGTGCCGGCCACCGTGTGCGACCAGTAGATCCGGTCGTCCACCCGCCACGTCGCACCGGCCGCCGTGTACGCGGGCTGGCTGACAGTGGTCGCGGTGCCCAGCGTGGTGCCGTCGAACGGCACCTTCGCCACGGTGCCCGGGGCGGTGCTCAGGTAGAGGTTGCCGCTGGCGGCCGACGGCGGGTTCTTCGGGGCGATCGTGCGCCCGCCGGCCAGCGGGAACATGCCCAGCCGGCCGTGGTACTCGTCACCCATGCCGTCGGAGTTGTGCCCGAAGTAGAGGCCGTCCGAGCCGCGCCACAACACCGGTACCGACGAACCCCACGCGGTGGTGCCGGCGGGCATCGACGCGCTGCCGCTGCGGCGCGGGTTCCAGTTCACCGGCATGCCGGTCGCCGGGGTGACGGCGGCGATGCCGAGCCGGTCGATCGCCCCGTTGCCGGCCTTGTCGCTGGCGTTCGGGTTGTT
Organism: Micromonospora sp. NBRC 107095; assembly: GCF_030269705.1. Classification (NCBI taxonomy): domain Bacteria; kingdom Bacillati; phylum Actinomycetota; class Actinomycetes; order Micromonosporales; family Micromonosporaceae; genus Micromonospora; species Micromonospora sp. NBRC 107095. Next base: position 23,501 of record NZ_BSTU01000008.1, on the reverse strand, counting down.
CAGCCAGCGGAAGTGCCCGCCCAGGTAGATGACGTTGTCCGCCACCTCCACCGAGGTGATGGTGTCGTTACCGGTGAAGTCGACCCACGTGGCGAGCTGGCCACTGCCCCGCGCGGCGGTCTCGAAGCGGACCAGGGCGTCGCAGTAGGCGGACGGCCAGCCCGCGCCACCGTTGGTGCCGACCACGAACCAACTGCCGTCGCCACCGAACTTCACGTCCTGCACGTAGTGCACGAAGGTCGCCGGCGAGGCGCACGGCGCGACGAACTTGTCGCTGCTCCAGTCCAGCACCGTGGGCGTCCCGGAGACGTCCACCAACGCCATCTGGTTGCGCGGCAGGTCGTTGACGAGCGTGAAGTTGCCGCCGACGACCAGGGTGTTGCCGTCCGGCGCGACGTCGATGGTCCAGACGTACGACGTGGTGCTGTGCCGCCCCACCGTGGCGTCGATGCTGAAGTTCGGGTCGATCGCGCCGGTGGTCGCGTTGAGCCGGCCCAGACCCACGTGCGCGGTGCCGTTGAGCCAGTTGAACGCACCGGCCACGTACAGCCAGTTGCCGGACAGCGCCAGGTCGCGGACCGTGCCACCGTCGGAACGCCCGACCCAGCTGTCGATGATCGCGCCGGTCGACGGGTTGAGCGCCACCAGGTTCTTCCGGGAGACGCCGTTGACGTTCTTGAAGGCGCCGCCGACGATCAACGTGCCACCGGGGCCGGCGATGAGGGTGTTGACAGCGCCGTCGAGCACCGGCAGGAACGTGGTCGACATGGTGCCGGTGGTCCGGTCGTACGCGAACAGGTAGCGCTGCGTGATCCACGCGGAACTGGCGGTCTGCCGGAGCTGGGTGAAGCTGCCGCCGACGAAGACCGTGTTGCCCACCTGCGCGAAGGCGCGGGTTTCACCGTCCCGCGCGTGCGGGGTCGCGTCGGCGGGGTTCGCCGACACCAGCGTCGCCGTCGTCGGGGCCGGTACCACAGCGGCCGACGCGGTGGTGGGCACGCCCAGAGCTGCGGCGATGATCGCCAACGCGACCATCCCCGCCCGAGTACGACGTCGTCCTGCGGAACGCCACAAGTGCGGAAGTATGGGCACGCTGCGCCTCCAGATTGGATGAGAACCCGGGGTAGCGTGCCTCGTCCAGCCTGGTTAACAAAATCCGCCGATTGGGCGGTGCATGAATCCGCAAGCCGACAGAACGCCGGAGGATCGGTTGCGCGACCCCCCGACGAACGCCGTCCGGTCAGTTCACTCGGGTCGTCAGCGGCTACCTCCGGTGGGTTGCCGCAGGTAGGCGTCCTTGCCGGCCTGCGTGAAGCCCGCAATTGCCGCGGCGTCGTGGTTCATCGTCATGTCGCAGGTCGACGTGCGGCTGGTCATACCGGCCGAGTTGAAGTAGATGGCCGCCTTGATCTTCGGGTGCGCCTTCAGCGCCGCCGGGAACTCCTGGAACCAGCGCTGCTTGGCACCCGGGTCGGCGGAGTTGAAGTTGGTGCCGAACTCGGCGAGCATCCGAGGCTTGCCGGCGCCGATGCCGTTGTCGTCCAACCAGCGGTAGAAGCCGCCAATCGTCGTGCTCGGGCTCTTCCACACCGTGCTGCCGTTGCAGACGTGGAAGTTGTACGGGTCGTAGGCGACCCAGTCGACGTACCGGTCACCGGGGTACAGGCCGGCGTACCGGGAGTAGTGCCCCGACCAGCCCATCATCGTCCAGACCCAGACCGCGTTGGTCGCGCCGGCGCTGGCGAACCGCTCGTGGACGTAGCGCCAGGCCCGTACGAAGTCGGCGTCGCTGCCCTTGTTCGGCTCGTCCTCCGGCTCGTGGTCGAAGCCGATGAACACCGGTACGCCGGTGGCCCGGATCCGGCCGGCGACCGCGTCGATCGTCGCGTCCTGCTTGCCTCCGTAGACATCGGACCACTTGAGGGTGGTGCCGGCGGAGAAGTCGCGGGACTCCCAGGCGAAGAACATCAGGCGGCCTTCGCGCATCTGCTGCTGTTCGTACACGTCGGGGAAGGCGCCGTTACTGCCGGAGTTGGAGAAGTCGTGGTAGCGGTGCACGATGTCGAACTTGCGCCCGACCTGCGCCTCCACGTCCGCGACGGCCTTGCCGTGGTCCCAGCCGCCGGCCGCTCCGGCCGGCGAGTACATGCCCCACCAGGCGCCACAGGACGGGACGAGCTTGTCCGAGACGGACCCACACTTGCCGGCCGGAAGGGTGCCGGTGGGGCTCGGGGTCGCCGTCCGGGTCGGGGCGATGGTCGGCGACGGCTTCGGCGCGGCGGTGGTCGGTGACGCGCTCGGCGCCGGCGGCGGCGCCGGCCGGGTGGTCGTCACCGGCGACGGCCGGGACCCGAGGTCATAGCTGATCACCAGGCTGGGTCGCAGGTCCGGGTTGCGGTTCTCGACCGACGCCCAGTAGATCCGGCTCTCCAGGCCACTCTGCGCCAGCGAGACCGTCCAGGTGCCGTTGCCGGTGACCAGCTTGGAGACGTCCCACTCGTTGACGCCCTTGGACACGCTGGTCACGCTGTCCAACGCTGCGCCGGCCGGCGTCAGCGGAGGCCGCGACTCGCGGGCGCTCAACGGCGACGCGTGCGCCGTCACCGTGGCGGCGAACTGCTGCCAGGCATGCATCCGCAGCGTCGCCCGGACGTTGACCGCGGCGGCCGGCACGGTGGTCACCGCGAACTCGATGACCGCCTCGCGGGCACCGCGCGGGTTGCCGTCGCAGCGCGTCGCGCAGGTCGCGAGGGTCGTCTTGGCCGCGTTGTCACCGTCCTGCGTCACCGCGGTCGCGGTGGTGTCCGCCGCCGCCCGGATCGACAGGTCGTCGCTGGCCAGCAGCGGCATCATGGTCGCCACGATGCCGGCCACCACCGAACCGCCGACCACGCCGATGGCAATCGCCTTACGCCGGGGTCCGGAACGGAACCGGGTGATGCGGTGCAGTCCGTGCCTGGTCAAGGAAACTCCCTGTGTCTGCGTCCATAACGGTGAGCAGCGTATCGATGACCAGCACAGGTCGCAGGTAGGACAGTTTTCCGTAAGCGCGTCTTAACCGTCAGCTAAGGTGTGGACGCTTCAGCCGGCGCGAGCCGTCGCCAGCGCGGCGGCCATCGCTGCCCTCGGCGCGGCCACTCCGGTGAACTGCTCGAACTGCCCGACCGCCTGGGCCAGCAGCAGATCCAGGCCCGAGACGATCCGGCAGCCTGCCGCGTCGGCGGCGGTCGCCAGCGGTGTCGGCCACGGGTCGTAGAGCGCGTCGAAGAGCACCGTGCCCGGCCGCCAGGCCACCGTGCCGGCCAGCGGGTCGGCGACTCCTTTCGGCACTGTGGAGACGACCACGTCGGCGGTCGAGAGGCGCCGGGGCGCATCGGACCATGGAGCGGGCGTCAGCGTGACACCCAGCTCGTCGGCCACCGGTCGTAGCTCGTCGACCGCCTCCGGTCGGCGGGCCACCACCGTCACCGCCGAACAGGCCAGCTGCGCGGCGGCGGCGAGCGCGGCGCGGGCCGTCCCACCGGCACCGAGCACCGTCACGGCGGCACCGGCGCTCACCCCGGCGTCGGTGAGGACGTCCACCATGCCGGCGACGTCGGTGTTGTCCGCGTACCAGGAGCCGTCCGGACGGCGTACCAACGTGTTGGCCGCGCCGACGGCGGCGGCGACCGGCGAGGCGGCGTCGGCCACCGCGAGCGCCGCCTCCTTGCCCGGCATGGTCACCGACAACCCGGCCCACTCCGGGCCCAGGCCGGCGACCAGATCCGGCAGCTCCGCCGCCGCGCACTCGATCCGGGTGTACGACCACCCGGTCAGCCCCGCCGCCGCGTAGCCCGCGTTGTGGATCACCGGGGAGAGGGAGTGCGCGATCGGTGTGCCGAGCACCGCCGCCCGCCGTCGAGACTCCATCAGATGATGCCGGCCTCCTTGGCCCTGGCCTCGTTACGCTTCTGCTCCTCGTACGTCTCGGCGAAGGCGGAGTGGCCCTCCTTGTCGATCGCCACGAAGAAGAGCCACTTGCCCGGCGGCGTGTTCATCGCCCCTTCCAGGGCCTCCTTGCCGGGGTTGTTGATCGGGGTCGGGATCATTCCGGGCAGCTTGCGGTTGTACGGGTTCTTCGGGTCGTCCAGCTCGGCCGCGGTCATCTGCTTGGACGACTTGGTCGGCTTGCCGATCGACTCCAGGTAGTAGTTGACGGTGACGTCCATCTCCAGGCAGTTGCACGGGAAGTCGCCGTACGCCCGGTTGTAGGCCACCCGGGCGACCTTGCCCAGGTCGTCCTTGTTGCCGGCCTCGGCCTGGGCCAGGGAGGCCACGATCAGCGCCTCGTACGGGCTGACCTTGCGCTTCTCCTGCACCTGGTCGGCGAACTTCATCTCTCCGGTGACGGAGAGGAAGCGATTCACCATCAGCTTGAGGATGCTCTCGGCGGTGGACTTCGGCGGAATCTCGTAGGTGTCCGGGAAGAGGAAGCCCTCGACGGACTTGACGATCTTCTTGCCGTCGTCGCGCTTGAACCACCAGTCCGGGACGCCGAGCGCCTCCGGGTCCTTCGCGGCGGCCTGGAAGTCCTTGACCGGGATCTTGGTCTTCTCGGAGAGCAGCTTGTAGATGTTGAAGCTCGTGCGGCCCTCGGGGATCGTCAACCCGTTGACGATCTTGTTCTTCAGGTCCAGCATCGCGGCGACGGCGTTCTCACCGCTCATCTGCTTGCGCAGCTTGTACGTGCCCGGCTGGATGTTCTTGCTGCGGGAGTTGGCCTCGGCCGCCTCGATGAAGGCCTTCTGGCTCTTCACCACGTCGGCCGCCACCAGGGCGTCGGCCATGTCGGCGAGCAGCGCGCCGTTCTTGATCTCGACGGTGATCTCACCGGCCCCGCTGCCGTCGTAGTCGGGGGTGACGAAGTAGTTCTGGATCCGGTCGAAGCCGTAGAACGCGCCGCCGCCGATCGCGCCCAACAGGACCAGGGCCATCAGCAGTGCCAGGAATGTCTTGCCTCGGCCGCCGCCGGACCCGCTCTTGCGCTTGCGGAAGCCGCGCCGGTGCCGACCCTTCTCCCCCCGCTCTGGCTCGTCGAACCCAAGGTCCAGATCGTCGATCATTACGTCCGCCTCCGCTGCGCGTCCAGCCAGCTCTGCAGGATCTCCACCGCGGCCGCCTGATCGACAACCGCACGTTGACGTTTACCTCGGACGCCACGCTCGGCAAGCCTACGAGAAGCGACCACGGTCGACATCCTCTCGTCAGTGAGCGTTACCGGGACAGGCGCTATCACATCGACCAGTCGGTCAGCGTACGCCTTCACGTGGGCGGCCGCAGGGCCGTGCTTGCCGGCGAGATTGACCGGAAGGCCGACGACAACCCCCACCGCCTCGTGCTCGGCCACCAACGCGGCCAGCTCGGCGAGGTCGCTCGGCACCGCGTCCGGCGCCGCCGTGAGATCGCGGGCCAGGGTGACCAGCGGCGTTGCCAGGATCCCGTCCGGGTCCGAGCGGGAGACACCCACCCGCACCTGACCGACATCCACGCCGATCCGTACCCCACGCGTCAACTCAGCCACCGACGGTCACCACCGGCCGGGTACGAACCAGGGCGGACCAGATGGCCCGCCCTGACCCACAGTAATGGTCGATCACGCCTCGGTGATCGCCTTCTCGACGGTGAGCAGCAGGTTCGGCGCCTCGGCCGCGGGCAGACCGCCGCCCTGCGCCAGGTCCGGGCTGCCACCGCCGCGCCCCGAGAACGCCGCCTTCACCAGATCCGACGCCGCCAGGCCCCGGCCGCGCGCCGCCGCGTTGACCGCCACCACCAGGGACGCCTTGCCGTTCGACCGGGCCGCCACCGCGACCACCGCCGGCCGCGCCGGGTCGATCTTGCCGCGGATCTCCTGGGCCAGGGTCCGCACGTCGTTGCCGGCCGCGCCCTCCGGTGCCTCGGTGCCCACGTACGCGACCCCGCGCACGTCCTTGGCCTGCGCCGCGAGCGCCGCCGCGCCACCCAGCACCAGCTGGGCGCGCAGCTTCTCCAGCTCCTTCTCGGCGTCGCGAAGCTGGGTGACGGTCTGCTCCACCCGGTCGGCGACCTGGTCGTTGGGCACCCGGTACAGCTCGGCCAACCGGGAGACCAACAGGTGCTCCTTGGCCAGGAAACCGAACGCGTCCATGCCGACCAACGCCTCGACCCGGCGGACACCGGAACCGATCGACGACTCGGAGAGGATCTTCACGAGGCCGAGCTGGGCCGAGCGGGCCACGTGCGTGCCGCCGCACAGCTCCCGGGCGTAGTCACCCACCTCGACGACCCGCACCTCCTCGCCGTACTTCTCGCCGAACAGCGCCATCGCGCCGATCCGCCGCGCCTCCTCCAACGAGGTGATGAAGGCGTGCACCTCAAGGTCGGCCAGGAGCACCTCGTTGACCTGCTGCTCCACGTCACGCAGGACGCTCGGAGACACCCCCGTCGGGGTGTTGAAGTCGAACCGGAGCCGACCGGGGGCGTTCAGCGACCCGGCCTGGGTGGCCGACTCACCGAGGAAGTTCCGCATCGTCTGGTGCACCAGGTGGGTGGCGGTGTGCGACCGGGAGATCGCCCGCCGCCGGGTCGTGTCGATCTCGGCGAAGCCGGCCTCACCGGCGCGCACCTCACCCCGGATCACCCGGGCCCGGTGCACGATCAGACCGGGCACCGGCTGCTGCACGTCGAGCACCTCGACCTGCCCGCCACCGACCGTGATCATGCCCTGGTCGGGCTGCTGGCCACCACCCTCGGCGTAGAACGGGGTGGTGTCCAGCACCAGCTCGATGGTGTCGCCCTCGGTCGCCGCCTGGCGCGGGCCGTCGACGCCGAGCAGCGCCCGCACCGTCGACTCGCGGGACACCTCGCTGTAACCGGTGAACGTCACCGGCCCACCCGCGTCGAGCACCGAGCGGTACGCCGACAGGTCCACATGCCCCGTCTTGCGGGCCTGCGCGTCCGCCTTCGCCCGGGTCCGCTGGTCGGCCATCAACCGCCGGAAACCCTCGTCGTCGACGGTGAGGCCCTGCTCGGCGGCGATCTCCAGGGTCAGATCGATCGGGAAGCCGTACGTGTCGTGCAGCTGGAACGCCTTCGCCCCGGACAGCGCGGAGCCGCCCGCCGTGCGGGTCTCCGCGATCGCGGTGTCCAGGATCGTCGTCCCCGCCCGCAGGGTGGACAGGAACGCCTCCTCCTCCGCGTACGCGTAGTCCGCGATCCGGTCGAAGTCGGTCGCCAGCTCCGGGTACGACGGGGACATGCAGTCGCGGGCCACCGGCAGCAGCTCGGGCAGCGCCCGGTCCTGCCAGCCGAGCAGTCGGATCGACCGGATCGCCCGACGCATGATGCGGCGCAGCACGTACCCGCGGCCCTCGTTCGACGGGGTCACCCCGTCGCCGATCAGCATCAACGCCGTCCGCACGTGATCGGCGATCACCCGCAGCCGGACGTCGTCCGGGTGCGACTCGCTGGCCACGTGCCCGGAGTGCGCGCCGTACCGCTTACCGGTCAGCTCCGCCGCCCGGGTCAGGATCGGCCGGACCTCGTCGATCTCGTACAGGTTGTCGACGCCCTGCAGGATCGAGGCCATCCGCTCCAGGCCCATGCCGGTGTCGATGTTCTTCGCCGGCAGGTCACCCAGGATCGGGTAGTCCTCCTTGGTCGTACCCGGGCCCCGCTCGAACTGCATGAAGACGAGGTTCCAGTACTCCATGTAGCGGTCCTCGTCGACCGCCGGCCCACCCTCACGGCCGTACTCCGGGCCCCGGTCGTAGAACAGCTCCGACGACGGGCCGCACGGCCCGGGAATGCCCATCGACCAGAAGTTGTCCGCCTTGCCCCGGCGAACGATCCGCTCGGCGGGCACCCCCACCGACCGCCAGATCTCGTACGCCTCGTCGTCGTCGAGGTAGATCGTCGGCCAGATCCGGTCCGGATCGAGCCCGTAACCACCCTCGGCGATCGGCTTCGTGGACAACTCCCACGCCAGCGGAATCGCCCCGGCCTTGAAGTAGTCACCGAAGGAGAAGTTGCCGTTCATCTGGAAGAACGTGCCGTGCCGGCTGGTCTTGCCGACCTCGTCGATGTCCGGCGTGCGGATGCACTTCTGCACGCTGACCGCCCGCTGGTACGCGGGAGTCTGCTGACCCAGGAAGTACGGGACGAACTGCACCATGCCGGCGTTGACGAACAGCAGGTTCGGGTCGCTGATGGCGGGCAGCGGAGCGGACGGCACCACGGTGTGGCCATTCGCCTCGAAGTGCGCGAGGTACCGCCGCTTGATCTCCGCCGTCTTCATCGCTGGTGTTCCTCCGGAAAGATTTCTCGATCGCCGATCCGCGGGTCTTCCCGCAGCTCGGCGAACTGATCGTCGAACGCCTCGCCCTGGGCGAACGCCTGGTGGATCTCCTGCTCGCGTTCGGCCATCCCGACCCGGACGTCCTCCACGAAACTACGCAGCGACTCAACGAGGCCGCCAGCGGATTCCGTCAGCGAGTTGGCGATGCCGGCCGGCGTGTACGCCTGCGCGGTCCGGGTCGCCCTGCGCACCACGATCACGCCGACGGCCACCCCGATGCCGAGCCAGAACAAGCGCCTCATGTCCCGCTACCCTCCTGGTCCGGCCGGTCAGCTGTTGCCGCGTCGCGCGGCCCGTCGCTGCTGCTTGATGGTGTCGCGCACCTGGCGCTCGGTCTCGGCGTGCCGACGGCCGGCGGCGGCCTTCCGCACGCCGTAGCCGAACGCGGCCACCTTGACCAACGGGTTGGCGGCCGCGGCGGAGACGACGGTGGCCAGGTTGGCGACGTTGGCGGTGACGTTCTGCGCGTGGCTGGTCATGGTGTCGACCTTCGCCAACTGCAGGTTCACCCCGTCGAGCGAGGTCTGCACCTGCTCCAGCGCGGTGTTGACGTTCTTCACCGTGGTGTTCACGTCACCGAGCAGCGGCGCGGTCCGATCGTTGAGGTCGTTGATCATGCGGGTGGTGGCGTCAACCGTGTGCCGCAGCCGCAGGATGGGCAGCGTCAGGATGAGCACCAGCACCGCGAACGCGGATGCCGCGATCAGCGCCGCGATCGCTCCAATGTCGCCCATGCCTGTCCTCCTCATGCAGAGTTCCGCAGGACCCGACGTCCCCGGAACGCACAACCATGACACCCGTACCGGCCGCCGAGCCGTCGGCGTTCACCGGCGGCGGGCGTGCCCGCCAGCCCCAGACCCTACCGTCCGTGATGGAGACCGGCTCAGGACGGTGAGGGTGTCAGCTCGCCCAGCGGATCCGCACTGACGGTGGGGAACGGATCCTCACCGGTCAGTGACGGGTCGGTGGTCGGCTGCGGCCTGGTCCGCTCGTCGTCGATCGCATTGCGCACCTTCACCGACACCAACGAGCCGGTGCACTCGGTCGCAGCGGCCGACGGGTCACCGGACGGCACGACTGCCGGCTCGCCGTCCACCGGCGGTGGCACGCAGGTCGGCTCGCGGACCCACAGGTCGAGGGTCAGCTCGTCGCGACGCCAGCAGGTGTAGCTGCCCTTCGTCTCCTGCTCCGGACAGCGGCTCACCTTCCACGGCCGCCACCCGTCCGCACGCAGCGCGTCCTCGTAGACCCGCGCGGTCTCCTCGGGCGCCTTCTCCGAGGTCACGGTCCGCTCCCGCAACCGGCAGTCGATCAGGCACCACCGGCTGCCGCTGACGTCGTCGACGGTCTTAGCGGCCGCCCAACCGGGCACGTTGAGCTGGTCCAGGTTGTCGAAGACCGGGTCACGGCTCAGCGTCCGGAGGCCGAAGAAGAGCGGCACCGCGCCGAGCAGCACGACGCTGACCAGCACCAACACCGCCGCGCGTAGCCGGCGCCGCTCCCGGGTCTGTCGGCGTTCCTCGGAACGGGCACCGGGCGCGGCGTCGTCCGGCACGTCCTGGCCGGCCGCGCGCAGCGCCGGTCCGTCGGTGGGCTCCGGCGCCGGCCGGTCGACCGGAGCGGACGCGGAGGGCACCACCACGGCGGCGCGCGCCACGCCGACGGGCTCGCCGGCGCGTGCGGGCGGCGGCACCGGCGCGACACCGCTCGGTTCGGCACGACCGGGCTCCCGATGCGGGGGCAGGGCCCGCCCGGCGGCGCGGTCGGCCGGCGAGGGTCGGCCGACCGGCGCGCCGCCACGGGCCGAACCCGCCGGCCCCGGTTCACCGGTGGTCCGCTCGTCGGTGGGCGGCTGCGCACCGGGCGGACGGACGGCGGCGCGAGCCGGACCGTCGGGACGTGAGCGTGGCGGACCGTCCCCAGCCGGCGGCACCGCCGCACGGGCAGGACCGTCCGGACGGGTCGCGGCCGCCTCCACACCCGGGCCGGGGCGCACCGGGCCGTCAACGCCCCGACGTCCGGTCCCGGGTGCCGGCGCGTCGCCGGGGATGGGCCTCGCCCGGCCGGGTGGGGTGGATCGGGCGGCGCCCCGAGCCGCGGAACCGACGCCGGGGGCGGGTCGCCCACCGCCGTAGGTGTCCTCGCCGGTGTCGTTGGCGGGCCCGGGTCGACCGGGACCGGCCGTACCGTCGGGACCGGGCTCGGCTGCCGGACGACGTCGTCGGCCGGTCGGGTCCGGGGTGGGCGCTGCGTCCGGACCGGGCCCCGCCGCGGCCCGGCCGCGCCGGACGGTGGGGTCGGGAGTGGGTACGGCCGCGGCGCCCCGACCACGGGCGGGCCGCTCGCCGGGGGCCGGCGGATAGGGCGAAGCCTGCTCTCCGGTCGATCCCAGCGGATCGGGCCGGACGCCGCGACGACCGGTGGGTGCGTCAGCGCCCGGATCGACCGGCGGGCCGGCGGGCCGGCGGGCAGCGGTGCGCTCGGCGGCCGGGTCCGGCACGGCGAGACGACCGGACGCCTGGTCGGCGTGCTCTCCCGGCCCGGTGGGCGACGCCGGACGGCGCGCTCCGGCCGGAGGGCTGCCCTCTCGGCGGTTGACCACCGGCAGGCCCGGGTCGGTGTGCGGCAGGCGGCCGGCCTGGCGCAGCCAGTCCGCCGGCCGCTCCGGCCGGTCCACGCGGGGTTCGCCACGGGGTGGCGTTCGGCGTTCCGGTTCGTCGGAGACGACCCGACGCCGACCGGTGCCGTCGGCGGGGCCGACGGTGGGCAGGGCGCCGCTGTGTGCGCCGGGCGCCTCGGGCATCGACGACGCGCTGCCCGAGCGGGGCCCGGGCGGCACCTCGCCCGCACGCGGCACGGGCGGCGCGTTTCCTGAGCGGGGCACCGGTGGCGCGTTGCCCGAGCGGGGCACCGGTGGCTCGTCGGGTTCCGCGGCGCGGCGACGGCCGCCGGCTGCCGGACGGGGACGCTCGGCGGCGGGCCGTTCGACGGGCTCGGCGGCACCGGGGTCGCCCGGGCCGGGACGACGCCGGGCGGCGCGCGGCCCACGATCGACGGCGGGGTCGGGCCGCGGGCCGTCCATGGTCGGCGGCACCACGCCAGCCGGCGCGCCGTCGAAGCGGGTCGGCCCGCCGGTGGTGGGTGCTCCGGCGGCCAGCGCCGGGTCGGGTGTCGGGCCGGCGGCTCGTCGACCGGCGGGCATGCCGTCGGCGGGCGGCCGGGCACGGCCGGGCTCGACCGGCTGCTCCGGGCCGGGTCGGCGGACCGGCGGGCCGGCGTCCGGACGGCGCAGCGGCGGCATCGCGTCGGGATGTCCGCCGGGCCCGGTGGTGTCCGGACGACGCCCCGGCGCAACAGCGGCGTCCGGACGACGACCGGCCGGCGCGCCGGAGACCGGTGGGCCCACGGGTGGGCCAGGAGGGGCTGCCGCACCGCGAGAACGAGCCGGGCCGCCGGGCGCGTCGGGTGCCGGGCGGGGCCCCTGCGGGCCGGGCGGGTCACCCCCGCCCGGGCGGGCGGTGGGTGGCGACGGCGGTACGGCGGCGCGGGCGCCGGGCACCGGCTGCACGCCGCGGCGCGGTGGCTGCCCGGGTGCGCCGGGTACCGGGGCGGGTGGCCGGTCATCCGGGCGGCGGCCCGCTGGTGGCGTCTCCCCCGGCCAGGGGCCGTCGACCGGCCGACGGGCGGCGACGCCCGGCTCACCCTGGCGTGGGGTCGGCGGCGCCGAGGCCTCCGGCCCACCGCCACGCGCTCCGGGCGGCTCTGCCGGCGTACGCGGGGTGGCCTGGACCGGCGGCCCGGCCGGGTCTGCGGGCGGCATGCCGCCACGGGGACGGTTCGGCTCCGCCGGTGCGCCGTCCGGGCCCAGTTCGGTGCGTTGCTGCTTGGCGGAGCGCAGGTCGTCGATCCAGCCGAACTCCTCGCCGGCGACCGGCTCCTCCGGCTCCGGCTCGGCCGCCCGGCCACGACCCCAACGGCGGGTCTTGGCACGCGGATCGCGCCGCTCGTCCGGGCCCTCGTCCGGGCGGTCCCCACCACGCGATCTCACTGTTGACCCTCTCCTGCGGCCTCGGTGCCGCTGTCCTGCATCATGCCGGGGGCGCCCGTGTCCGTCGTCGGACGGGCGACCCCCGGGGATAGCGCTGGCGCGTTCTGCGCCGTTACGGACGGCTCGGATGCCGGCGTCGGCCGCGCGGCCGGGGCCGGCAGACCACGCACGATCCGGCGCAGCAGCGGCAGCCGGCCGGCCACCGACCGCTCCGCGCCGTGCGGGCTGGGCTGGTAGTAGTCGGTCCCCACCAGGTCGTCCGGAACATACTGCTGGGTGACCACGCCGCGCTGGTCGTCGTGCGGGTAGCGGTAGCCGGTCCCGTGGCCCAACCCACGGGCACCGGCGTAGTGCGCGTCGCGCAGCCCCCGGGGCACCGGGCCACCGCGACCGGCCCGGACGTCGGCGATCGCGGCGCCGATGGCGGTGGTGGCCGAGTTCGACTTCGGCGCGGTGGCCAGGTGGATCACCGCTTGGGCCAGGTTGAGCTGCGCCTCGGGCAGGCCCACGTACTCGACAGCGTGCGCGGCGGCGGTGGCGACGCTCAACGCGGTCGGGTCGGCCATGCCCACGTCCTCGCTGGCGAAGATGACCAGGCGACGGGCGATGAACCGGGCGTCCTCACCGGCGACCAGCATGCGGGCCAGCCAGTGCACCGCGGCGTCCACGTCCGAGCCGCGCATGCTCTTGATGAAGGCGCTGACCACGTCGTAGTGGGCGTCGCCGTCACGGTCGTAGCGCACCGCCGCCACGTCGACCGCCTGCTCGGCGGTGGCCAGGTCGATCCGCCCGCCGCCGAGGGCCGTGGCGGAGGCCGCCGCCGCCTCCAGGGCGGTGAGGGCCTTGCGGACGTCACCGGCGGCCAGCCGGACCAGGTGGTCCTCGGCCTCGGCGGTGAGGGCCAGCGCACCGTCCAGGCCACGCTTGTCGGTGACAGCGCGGCGCAACAGGCCCCGCACCGCCTCGTCGTCCAAGGGTTGCAGGGTGAGCAGCACGCACCGCGACAGCAACGGTGAGATGACCGAGAAGTACGGATTCTCCGTGGTCGCCGCCAGCAGGGTGACCGTGCGGTCCTCGACGGCGGCGAGCAGCGAATCCTGTTGGGTCTTGCTGAACCGGTGCACCTCGTCGATGAAGAGCACTGTCTGCGGGCCGCCGGAACGACGCTGGCGGCGGGCCGTCTCGATCACCGCCCGGACGTCCTTCACCCCGGCGGAGAGCGCCGACATGGCCACGAAGCGGCGGTCGGTGGCCCCGGCCACCAGGTGCGCGATGGTGGTCTTTCCGCTGCCCGGCGGGCCCCAGAGGATCACCGACATCGGTGCCCCGCCGGAGACCAGTTGCCGCAGCGGTGCACCGGGAGCGAGCAGGTGCTCCTGCCCGACCAACTCGTCGAGGGTGACCGGGCGCATCCGGACCGGCAGGGGCGAATCGTCGGCCACCGCGGTGAAGCCGTCGACACCGGCGGGACCGTCGGGCGCGCTGCGCGACCCGGTCGGTTCACCGAGGGAGAAGAGGGCGTCGGACTCCATCACGAAGACAGTACCGGGCCGGGCCCACGACGCCGGAATCGCGCCGTGGGCCCGCTGCCAGTGATCGGTTCCGGTCAGCCACGCCCGGGACGCCGGCCCCGGTACCAGCGGCCGCCGCCACCACCGCGCGGGCCGCTGCCCACGCCGGCCAGGTAGAGCGAGAGCAGCAGCAACCCGATCAGGACGAGGGTGTTCCAGTTGAACAGGTCCGGCGCTCCGAAGTCGGTGCCGAGCAGGTCGAGCAGCAGGGCGAAGCCAAAGACGATGGCCGCGAGAATGGCGAGCATGTCGGTCCTCCGGTGGGGGTTCCCAGTAGGTCGGCGCGTGATGTACCCAATCGGTCGGCTCGCCAATCTCCACCGTGGATGCACCCGCGCCACGACGGCCCGACGCCGGCACTCCGGGACCGGCTTCTAGGCTGGGCAGCATGATCATCGACGACCAGGTGCTCCAGGACCGGAGCGCCATTCTGGCCGCCGTCGCGCACCACCCGTTCGCCCGGCACGCGCTCGGTGCACGCCCGCCGGTGCGTGGCTATCGGCGCGACGGTGCCGTGCTGTGGCTGGTCCCGCCCGAGCAGGGACCGGCCGGCTGCGCGATCGGCCCGGTCGAGCCGGCACTGGAGATCTGCGTCGCGCTCACCGCCGACGGGGCGCTGCGCTCGGGGCACCGGCTGCACCTGCCCCGCCACGATCGCGCTCTGCTGGCCGACCGGCTGGCGGTCGCCGAGCACAGCGACTGGGACTTCCACTGGACCACCGCGCCACCGCCGGCCCAGCCGGACGAGCAGCTGGTGGTCCGCCTCACCGACGCCGACCAGCCGGAACTGGCGGCGCTGGTCGATCAGTCGTTCCCCAGCAGCACCTCCCGACCCGGCGACCCACGGGTGGTGGACTGGTACGGCATCCGGGTCGGCGACCGGCTGGTCGCGTGCGGCGCGGACCGCAGCCAGGGCGACATCGGTTTCCTCGCCGGGCTGACCGTCGCCCCCGACCAGCGGGGCCGAGGGCTGGGCGCGTCCCTGACCGCGGGGATGACCCGGGCGCTGCTGGCGCGCCACGACACCGTGGGGCTCGGCGTCTACACGCACAACGTCGGCGCGGCCCGGCTCTACCGTCGGCTCGGCTTCACCGACACCCTCCCGCTCAGCTCGATCCGCCTCGCCTGACCGGCGATCCGGCCGGTCAGGCGAGGTGTCTTCGCTAACGGTCGGCGGCGGGAACCGGGACCGCTGTCGGCTCGACCGCGGGCGCGGCCCGACGCCCGGCCCGCCAGGCGGGCAGGTACAGCGGGGCGGCGACGGCCAGCACCACAGCGCCGACCACCATCGCGGTGCCGACGCTGGTGGCGGCGGCCAGTGCGGTGAGCACCACCCCGCCGAGCGCGGCGGCAGGCTGCGCCATCATCGAGTTCAGCGAGAGCACGCTGGTCCGGTACGGGCCGTCGACCTGCCGGTGCAGCAGCCCACTGTGCAACGGGTTGGACGCGCCGTGCACGGCGTAGCAGGCCAGGTAGGCCACGAGCACCCCGACCGGCCCGGCGAGCAGCCCCATCCCGACCACCGTCACGCCCTGCAGGACGCGCAGCAGGGCGGCACTGGGTGCCGCGCCGAACCAGCGCAGCAGCAGCGGGGTGAGCGCCGCTCCGGCGGCCGAGGCGAGCCAGGCGGCCGAGTTGGCCGGCCCGAGCACCGCGGCGGCGCGTTCCGGGTCACCGATCACCTCGGCGAGTCGCACCGGCAGCAGCGACTCGAAGGTGATCATGCCGAAGCCCCAGAACAGCTCGACGGACACCAGCGCCAGCAGCACGCGGGACCGGCGCAGCAGCCCGATCGCCTCGCCGATCATCCGGGGCGCCTGGGCCACCGACGCCCGCACGGCGACGAATCCGGTCGCCGGCCGCCGCTCGACCAGCAGGGCGAGCAACGCGACCAGCGCGAGCGCCTGCGCGACGATCGCGGCCAGCACGGGCACGGTGAGCGCGCTGATCGGACCCATCGGGCCCAGCGCGACGAGGCCACCGCCGATCAGTGCGCCGCCACCGATCGCCGCACCGGAGACAGCGCCGGCGTGCCCGAGGCCCCGCTCGTACTCGGCGGTCGGGTCGGCGGCCAGTGTGGCGTCGACGTACCAGGACTCCAGCGGGCCGCTGTCCAGCGCCCGGTAGATCCCCTGAACCGCGTAGACCAGGAAGAACATCCAGAACGACTCGGCCACCGCGAACAACGACAACGAGACCAGGCTGAGCACCCCGGCGACGATCAGCACCGGACGGCGACC
Organism: Micromonospora sp. NBRC 107095; assembly: GCF_030269705.1. Taxonomy (NCBI): domain Bacteria; kingdom Bacillati; phylum Actinomycetota; class Actinomycetes; order Micromonosporales; family Micromonosporaceae; genus Micromonospora; species Micromonospora sp. NBRC 107095. The sequence goes on along the minus strand of NZ_BSTU01000008.1, from coordinate 7,271 downwards.
GAGGGCGTCCGCGAAGCCGCCGGTGGGCAGTTCCAGCGCCAGGACCAGCAGGCCCTGCGCTGTGTAGACCAGGCCGATCTGCGGCAGCGACAGGCCGCGTTCCTGCATCAGCAGGATCATGACCGGGATCATCAGGCCGGTGGGCAGCCAGCGCAGGCCGTAGAGGGTGAGGTAGCGACGCCGCACCTGGCGTACGGTCAGCGCGCTCATGACACCACCTCTGTCACTCCTCGCGCTCACTGGAGGCCCTCGCGCAGCGGATAGGCGGCCAGGAAGACCTGCACCGGGCGGGCCTCCGGGTCGGTGGCGACGGGCTCGGCCTCGCGGTGGTAGCGCTCCAGCACCTGCCACACCTCCGCCTTGAGTTCCTCCAGTCGGTCGGGCGGGATGGTCATGAAGATGTCGCCCATGCCGAAGCCGTCCCGCCAGGCGGGTGACCACTCGTGCTGGGTGGCGAACCAGCGCTCGGCGGTCTCGACGAGGAGACGCACCTGGTCGCCCTGGATCCACTCGATCGCGGCACGTGCGTCGGGATCGTCGTCGAAGTCGCTCGGCTCCCAGTTGGTGACGTCGTGCGCCGCCCGCCACCACCGTTGCCGCCCGCTGCCCCGGTCGTGGTCCTCGACGACGAGCCCGACCTCGGCGAGTTGGCGCAGGTGGTAGCTGGTCGCGCCGGTGTTGGTGCCGAGTAGTTCGGCGAGGGCGGTGGCGGTGGCGGGCCCCTTCACACGCAGGGCGCCAACCAGCCGCATTCGCAGCGGGTGCGCCAGGACCCGGACCTGCCGCTTGTCGATGCGGACCTCACGTAGTGCCGCCCGCGGCACGTCCTCGTCGTTCGCCATATCTGCACACTATCTCTGCACACTTTCTATGCACAAGTGTTGTGCATAGAAAGTGTGCACGATCAGCGGGCGAGAACTTCGCGTACTCCCCGCAGTCGGGTGCGCAGCAGGCCGGCGGCACGGGTGGAGTCGAGGCGTACGTCCAGGGGACGGACCACACCGGTGGCCGCGCTGGTGGTGGTCTTCAACCCGGCCGGATCCAGGCCGTACCGCTCGGCGACCAGCAGACCCAGCTCGACTCGGCTGACCGCGTCCGCGCCGGCCACGTTGAGCAGACCGGCGTACGACGAGACGACCAGCTCCAGCACGGCGTCGGCCAGGTCGGTGACGTCGATCGGGCAGCGCAGCTCGTCGCTGAACAGGGTGGCCCGGCCGGCGAGCGCGTCCCGGCAGAGCTGGATCTGCTTGCTGCCCTCGCCCAGGATCAGCGAGGTCCGCACCACTGCCGCGCCGGGGTCGATCGCCCGCACGGCGGTCTCGGCGGCGGCCTTCGCGGCCCCGTAGGCGTGCACCGGCGTGGGTGGTTCGTCGTCGAGGTACGGCACGGGTCGTCCGGCGTGCAGCGCATCACTGGACAGGTGCACCAGCCGGGCACCCACCTCGGCGGCGGCGAGCGCCACGTGCGCGGCCCCGTCGGCGGTCACCGCCCAGTCCTCGTACCGGTAGGGGGTCGCGACCACGGCGTCCGGCCGCACCTGGGCGACCAGCGCACGCACGGCGGCCCGGTCGGTCACGTCCAGTCGACGCGCCGCGACACCCGGCACCGTGATCTCACCGGAGTGAAACGTCCCGACCACCGAGAACCCGGCGTCGACCCCCCGCCGACAAACCTCTCGACCCAGTAACCCGCTACCCCCGACGACAAGCACCCGCATCCAGTCCCACTTCCCCACAGACGATCAAGAGGTTTGCGTCATCTCGCGGGGCGATGATGACGCAAACCTCTTGATCAACCAAGCGAAGGGCGGACGGAGATGGCTCAGACCGGGTCGGCTACCGGGGCTGCCGGGCCCGCGGTGCCGGTGTGGGCCGCCGCGGCCGGCTTGGGCTTGGCGTCGATGCCGGCCTCGGCGCGCTGCTGGGCGGTGATCGGGGTGGGAGCACTGGTCAGCGGGTCGAAGCCACCCCGGGTCTTCGGGAACGCGATGACCTCCCGGATCGAGTCCGCGCCGGCGAGCAGCATGCAGACCCGGTCCCAGCCGAAGGCGATACCGCCGTGCGGCGGGGCGCCGTACTTGAACGCCTCCAGCAGGAAGCCGAACTTGTCCTGCGCCTCCTCGGCGGTGATGCCGAGCAGGTCGAAGACCCGCTTCTGCACGTCACCCCGGTGGATACGGATCGACCCGCCGCCGATCTCGTTGCCGTTGCAGACGATGTCGTACGCGTACGCCAGGGCCCGGTCCGGAGCCTCCTCGAACCGGTCGACCCACTCCGCGTTCGGCGAGGTGAACGGGTGGTGCACGGCCGTCCAGCCACCCGCCCGGCCGTTCTCCTGGTCGGAGGCCGGCTCGAACATCGGCGCGTCGACCACCCAGCAGAACGCCCAGGCGCTCTCATCGATCAGGCCGGACCGCTTGGCGATCTCGACCCGGGCCGCCCCGAGCAGCTCCTGCGCGTCGCGGGTGTTCGTGCTCGCCGCGAAGAAGACCGCGTCGCCCGGCTTGGCGCCGACCGCGTCGGCGAGCCCGCCCAGGTGCTCGGCGGACAGGTTCTTCGCCACCGGGCCGCGCGCCTCGCCGGTCTCGGCGTCCAGCACCACGTACGCCAGGCCCCGGGCGCCACGCGCCTTCGCCCAGTCCTGCCAGCCGTCCAACTCCTTGCGGCTCTGCGCCGCGCCGCCCGGCATGACCACCGCGCCGACGTAGCCGCCCGCGTCGATCGCCCCGGCGAACACCCGGAACTCGGTGCCGCGCAGGTACTCGGTCAACTCGGTCAGCTCCACGCCGTAGCGCAGGTCCGGCTTGTCCGAGCCGTACCGGGCCATCGCGTCGTGCCAGGTGATACGCGGGATCGGCCGGCTGATCTCGTGCCCGGCCAGGTCCTTCCACAGCGCCGAGACGATCGCCTCGCCGAGGTCGATCACGTCGTCCTCGGTGACGAACGACATCTCGATGTCGAGCTGGGTGAACTCCGGCTGTCGGTCGGCGCGGAAGTCCTCGTCGCGGTAGCAGCGGGCGATCTGGTAGTACCGCTCCATGCCGCCGACCATCAGCAGCTGCTTGAACAGCTGCGGCGACTGCGGCAGCGCGTACCAGCTGCCGGGCTGCAGGCGCACCGGCACCAGGAAGTCGCGGGCGCCCTCCGGCGTCGAACGGGTCAGCGTCGGGGTCTCGATCTCCAAGAAGTCCCGCTCGTGCAGCACACCCCTGGCGAGCTGGCTGGCGCGCGAGCGCAGCCGCAGCGCGTTCGCCGGGCCGCTGCGCCGCAGGTCCAGGTAGCGGTACCGCAGTCGGATGTCGTCGCCGGCCTCGATCTGGTCGTCCACCGGCAGCGGCAGCGGCGCCGCCTCGGAAAGCACCTCCAGCTCGGCGGCGGTCACCTCGACCTCGCCGGTGGGCAGCTCCGGGTTCTCGTTGCCGGCCGGACGGCGGGTCACCTCGCCGACGACCTTCACGCAGAACTCGTTGCGCAGCGCGTGCGCGTCCTCCTCGCGGAACACCACCTGGACAACACCGGAACCGTCGCGCAGGTCGACGAAGATGACCCCGCCGTGGTCGCGGCGGCGGGCCACCCAGCCGGCGAGCGTCACCGTCGAGCCGGCGTCCGCGGCGCGCAGGCTTCCGGCATTGTGGGTACGGATCACGGCTGGCAACTCCTCATCGTGGAACAGTCCTCACCCGCATTCTGTCAGGGGTGGCCGCTTCGCCTCCGAGCACCCGGCAGGCCGGCACGATTCGCTGGTGGGGTGGACCGGCGAACCCGACTCCCCCGGCAGCCGCGCCGGTTAACGTGGCGAAATGCGGCCCGTACCGAACTGGGCCGTCGCCACGGCGGCGGCGGCGCCCGTGTTGCTGGTGGCCGGTTGGACGGTGGCGGAGTCCCGACAGCCCGTCGGGTACGACCCGGTCCGGGACACCATCAGCGAGCTGGCGGGGCAGGACGCCACCGACGCCTGGATCATGGTGGTGGCCCTCGTGCTGCTCGGTTGCTGCTACCTGTCCGTCGCCGCCGTCCTGCACGCGGCCGGGCTGCCCAGCCGCTTCCTGCTCGCGATCGGCGGCGTGGCCACCATCGCGCTCGTCGCCTTCCCCCGGCCGCCGGTCGGCGGCTCGGTCAGTCACGGCGTCACGGCGACGGTCGCCGTCCTCGCCCTGGTGCTCTGGCCGGCCGGTTCGGCACTGCGGCTTCCGCGCGGCCACGACACCGAACACCCCGCCCGGCCGGAGCCACCCTGGGCGTTCCGCCGGTCGGTGGGGTTGAGCGCCACGCTCGTGCTGCTCGCGCTCTTCGGCTGGTGCGCGTTCGAGGTGACCAGTGGGTCCCGCACCGGGTTGGCCGAGCGGGTGACGGCGGTGGCGGTCTCCCTCTGGCCGCTGCTGGCGGTTCTCTCCGCCCGGCGGGCGCACCTCGCCTGGTCTGCCGGCGGCACCGTGCGGGTGGGCCCGGACCTGCCGACCATCGGCGTCGTACCCCCGGACCCGCTCGGACCGCCGAGCGGGCCGGCTCCCGGGCGACCCGACCGGCTGCCGTGAGTCGCCGCCGCGCCGGCGGGTTCGGTGGCCGCGAACGCGACGCGGGCCGCCGGAGTGTTCCGGCGGCCCGCGATCGGTGCGTGGATCAGAAGACGCTGACGCCGTAGCGGCTGAGCGCCTCGGTGACCGGCTGGAAGAAGGTCGTGCCGCCGGTGCGGCAGTTGCCGCTGCCACCGGAGGTCAGGCCCAGCGCGGTGGTGTTGGCGAACAGCGAGCCGCCGCTGTCGCCCGGCTCGGCGCAGACGTTGGTGCGGATCAGGCCGGAGACCGAGCCCTCGGCGTAGTTCACCGTGGCGTTGGTCGCGGTCACCGAGCCGCTGCGCAGGCCGGTGGTGCTGCCGGAGCGCTGCACCGCCTGGCCGACCGACGCGTTGCCGGCGCCGGTGATGTCCCGGAAGCTGCCGTTGTAGAGGGAGACGTTACCGGCGGCGTTGGCCGAGTTGTTGTGCCGCACGATGCCGTAGTCGTTGCCCGGGAAGCTGGTGCCGGTCCGGGTGCCCAGCAGCGCGGTCTGGGCGGAGTTCGAGTACCAGCTCGACGAGATGTTGGTGCAGTGCCCGGCCGTCAGGAACGAGTAGGTGCTGCCGCTGCGCACGTTGAAGCCGAGCGAGCAACGCCCGCCGCCACCGGCGTAGATGGCCTGGCCACCGGAGATGCGGGTGCTCAGCACGCCCGCCTCGGCCTCGATCCGGACCGCGCCGTTGGCCCGCGCGGCGGCGGCCTTGACCTGCTCCAGCTTGGCCCCGGTGACGGTGCTGTCGACGGAGACGACGACCTGGTTGGTGACCGGGTCGCTCCACCAGGCGGTGCCCGGGATCTTCGCGGAGCGCTCCAGCTCGGCGGTGGCCCGGTTGAGCTCGGCCGCGCCGCGGCTGACGTAGCGGACGACGGCGCCGGCCTTGCTGGCCTTGCTGGCGGCGGCCGCGTCGGTCACCGTGACGACGGATTTTCCGCTGGCGTCGATGTACGAGCCGGCGGAGCGGTCGCCGAGTTCCGCGGCGATCGCGGCGGCGGCATCGGGCGACGCGGCGGGAGCGGCCTGAGCCGGCGCGCCGATCAGCGAGCCGACGACCAGGCTTCCGGAAACGGCGACGGTAGCCGCAACACGGAATGAGGACCTCGTGGGTCGCATGTAACAACCTCCAGGGCGGGGGAGCGGGTCTCACCGGGGGCGGCTGACCCGAGGGCAACCCGGCCGATCTGGGGAAACCGGCCGACTGAGACTGAAGTATTCACATACTTAAGATCATTAACAAGGCTTGAATTCGCCCGAATTCACCGTCCTTGATCGGCCACACGGCCGCAACACCCTCGACACGCTGGTGAACAGGTACCGTCACACCCGTCCGGCATCCGGTCCATCGAGGAGTGAACAACCATCGATGCGTTGCCGCGCGCCGGGCATGGCGTGCACCGCCCTCCGGGACGGGCACGACGGCGAGCGCCGGGTGGTGGGCGCGACCCGGTGAGCGCGCCGCGTGATCGGCGCGGCGCGACGAGCGCCGTCGGTCAGGGGGTACGGCGACGGGCGCCGGGACCCGGGCTGGGCACCACGTCGCGTGGCCGACCGACGTCGTGCCCGTCGGCGCAGCGCAACTCGGCGCGCACCTCGGCGCCGCAGTCGCGGTGGGAGACGCTCAGCGGTGGGCCGTCCGCGTCGGCGAGGTACCGGTCACCCCAGCCGAGGACGGCGACCAACACCGGCCACAGATCCAGACCCTTCTCCGTCAGCCGGTACTCGTGGCGCAGGCGACTGCCGGGCTCCCGGTACGGCTCGCGACTGAGCACGCCCTGCTCCACCAGGCTGGCGAGCCGGTTGGTCAGCACCTGGCGCGGAATGCCGGTACGCACCCGCATGTCGTCGAAGCGGCGCACGCCGGTGAACACCTCGCGCAGGACCACCAGCGTCCACCGCTCACCGAGGATCTCCATCGCGCGGGCGATGGTGCAGTTCTCCACTGACCAGTCCAGAGCCGTGGGTCGCATCCGACCAGGCTAAGTCTCGTTGACAGACTCAGCAACCGGCTGCCAGGCTGCGTCCATGACGCAGACGCAGGAACCAGCGCGAAGTCGTACCTTCACCTGGGCGGACCCGTCGGTCAACGCCGCCCAGGTCGGTCGACGCAGCGGCCTGGACATGCTCCGGGCGATGATCGCCGGCGAACTGGCCGCGCCGCCGGTGATGCACCTTCTCGACATGAGCCGGATGGAAGCCGACGAGGGCCGGGTCGTGGTCGAACTGACCCCGCAGGAGTTCCACTACAACCCGCTCGGCAGCGTCCACGGTGGCGTGCTCTCCACCCTGCTGGACACCGCCGCGGGGTGTGCCGTGCACACCACCCTGCCGGCCGGCGTCGGCTACACGTCGCTGGACCTCAACGTGAAGTTCCTCCGCCCCGTCACCGTCGACAGCGGCACCCTGCGCTGCGAGGGCACGGTGCTGCAACGCGGTCGCCGCACGGCCCTGGCCGAGGCCCGCGTCACCGACGCCGCCGGCCGCCTGACAGCCCACGCCACCAGCACCTGCCTCCTCCTCCCCCTCCCCTAACCCCTGAACCTCCTACCCCCCATCCCCACCCACTCCCACCCATCCCCGCCGAGTTGATCATGAAGTTGTTGCCCCGACACGCCGACGCGGGTGGCAACAACTTCATGATCAACCAGAGGGGGTTACCAGCTGGTGGGGAGGGGCATTCCTTCGGTGAAGCCGGCGGCGCTCTGCACGCCGACGATCGCC
>NZ_BSTU01000007.1:0-597295 GCF_030269705.1 Micromonospora sp. NBRC 107095 | reverse complement strand
GGTGCCCCCGGCCACCACCCACAAACACCCACAACCGGACACACCACCCACACAACCACGGACCCACGGCACCGAACCGGGCCCGCACGACCGTGATCCACTCGGCTTCACGGAAACCGGGGCATCCGGGACGCCAGGACACCCCGACTTCATGAAGCCCGAGTCGATCATGGCGGCCGGCCCCCGCATGGCCGACCCACGGCCCGGCGCGCCGGCAACGCCCACGCGTGGCCGGCCTGGTTCCGGCATGCCCGGCACGGACCGGCGCACAAGCCCGCCAGCCGGCCACAGCCCCCACGCCGCCCGCCCTGGCTCCGCACGCCCCGGCACGCACCGGCGCACAAGCCCGCCAGCCGGCCACAGCCCCCACGCCGCCCGCCCTGGCTCCGCACGCCCCGGCACGCACCGGCGCACAAGCCCGCCAGCCGGCCATGGACCGGCGTAAAGAGCTGCACTCGGGCGGGGATGCCGTGCGGGCGGCGTTGGGTGCTGGGTGGGTCAGGTGTCCAGGTAGCGCAGGATGGCGAGGATCCGCCGGCTGTAGCCGGTCGTGTGGGCCAGGTCGAGTTTGTCGAAGATGGCGTTGACGTGCTTCTCGACGGCGCTCTGCGACACGTGCAGCCGCTGGGCGATGGCGAGGTTCGTGTGCCCCTGGGCCATCTCGTGCAGCACATCCCGTTCCCGCGGGGTGAGCCGACCGAGCGGTTCGGGCCGCTCCGAGCCGGCCACCACCTGACGGACCACCTCCGGGTCGAGGGCGGTGCCGCCGGCGGCGACCCGGTCGAGTGCGTCGAGGAAGTCGTCCACCTGGGCGACCCGGTCCTTGAGCAGGTAGCCGACCCCCTCGGGGCGATCCGCGAGCAGCCGCCCGGCGTACCGCCGCTCCACGTACTGGGAGAGTACGAGGACGCCGGTGTCGGGCCACCGACGACGGATCTCCAGTGCGGCCCGCAGCCCGTCATCGGTGTGCGTGGGTGGCATCCGGACGTCGGTGACGACCACGTCGGGACGGGACCGCTCGACCGCCTCGACCAGGTGGACGGCGGTCCCGACCGCCGCGAGCACCTCGTGGTCCTCGTCGGCGAGCAGCCGGGTCAGGCCCTCGCGGAGCAGCGTCGAGTCTTCGGCGAGGACTAGTCGCACGGCAACTCCGTCAGCACCGTCGTCGGACCGCCGGCCGGGCTGGTGACCGTCAGCCGGCCGTCCAGCGCGGCGACCCGCCGCACCAGCCCGGACAGTCCGCGCCCGGTCGGGTCGGCACCGCCGACGCCGTCGTCGTGCACGCGCATCCGGATCCACCCATCCCGTACCCCGATTTCGACCGCGACCAGGGTAGCGGCAGCGTGTTTCGCGGCGTTGGTGAGCGCCTCGCAGGCCACGAAGTACAGCACCGTCTCGATGTGCCGCTGGGGGCGTACGGGTAGCTCGTACCGGATCCGCACCGGCACCTCTGATCCGCGGGTGACGATGGTCAGCACCTCGCCCAGGTCGCCGCCGTCCAGCGCCGACGGGTAGACCCGCCACGCCACCTGGCGCAACTCCTCAATGGCGCGCTGCACGTCCTCGTGCGCCTGTAGGAGCAGTGCGTGTGTGCGGTCGCTGTCGCGGGTACGCCGGGCGCGGCCGAGCAGCATGCCGAGGGCGACCAGCCGCTGTTGGAGGCCGTCGTGCAGGTCGCGTTCGATCCGCTGCCGTTCGGCGTCGACTGCGGCGATGACCCCGGCCCGGCTGGTGGTCAGCTCGTGGACCCGCCGGGTCAGCTCCGCTCGGCTTCCCGGGCCGAGCAGTCGTCGGGCCAGCCGGACGTCCAGTGCGGCGATGCTGGCGACGGCCTGGCCGTTGAGCAGGAGCAGCACCGCCCCGACGGCGATCTGGGACACGGTGTCGATAACTGTCAACTCTCCGCGCACCGCCGCCCTCAGCACGATCCCGGCGAGCACCACGCCGACGCCGAGCACGGCGTACGCCAGCAGGCCGAGCGTGCCGGGTAGCAGGCGGGCGGCCAGGTAGCCGACCTGGCGACGGGTCGCCACGGCGTTCGGCGCGGGCAGATCCGCCGCGGCGAGCAGCCCGACCAGGCGGCGATGTTCCATCCGCACCAGCCACCCCCCGTACCTGCTGGTCAGGCCGGTGATTCGACGGCCGGCGGCCGGGGCGAACGCGCACCCGGTGAACGCGACGGCCGCGACGACGAGGAAGACGAACTCGACGGCGGCCGTCGCGGTTCCGGCGGCGACGCCGACCGGCAGTCGAAGCCACCACCTGCCGGTTCGCCGTTGCGCCGCCATCTCTTCCGCCTTTCGTGCCGAGCCGGTTCCGCACGGTCCGCGTCGCCTGCCGCGTCCGCGCGGTGCCCAGATGGCGCTTCAGGGGCAGCAGAGCGAAGGCAGGGAGCAGAGCCCACCAGTGGCGCTGACTAGCGCTCGTCGGAGGCCCACGATCCGCTGCGGTAGAGCGTGCCGCGACCACCCGGGTCGGGCACCCCGGTCAGTGCGCTCTGCTCGGGTTCGGTCGGCTCGGGGTTGCGCGCGGCGCGGCGGGCCTTCCACACACGGGACCCGACGAACCAGGCCGCCGCCGCCACGCAGACCACGATCACCACTTTCTGGAGCGTGCCGACGTAGCCCTCGACGAGGTGCCAGTTGTCGCCGAGCAGGTAGCCGGCGAGCACGAAGGTGGTGTTCCAGATCAGGCTGCCCAGCGTGGTGTAGAGCAGGAATGTGGCCACCGGCATCCGCTCCACGCCGGCCGGAATGGAGATCAGGCTCCGGAAGATCGGGATCATCCGGCCGAAGAAGACGGCCTTCACGCCGTGCCGCAGGAACCACGCCTCGGTCCGGTCCACGTCGCTGAGCTTCACCAGGGGAAGCCGGGCCACGATGGCGCGCATGCGATCGCGTCCCAGTGCCGCGCCGATCAGGTAGAGCGCGAGCGCGCCCAGCACCGAGCCCAGCGTGGTCCAGAAAATCGCACCGAAAAGACTCATCCGGCCCTGCGCGGCGACGAACCCGGCCAGCGGCAGGATCACCTCACTGGGGATCGGCGGGAAGAGGTTTTCCAACGCCACCGCCAGGCCGGCACCCGGCCCGCCGAGTCGTTCCACCAGGTCAGTGACGTAGCCGACGATTCCGTCCTGCGGTGGTTCCGCTGCGGCGGCGGGGGTTCCGGTGGCGAACACGGCGTGGGACGTTCGAATCATGCGCCCACGTTACGAAGTCATCCTGAGAGTCGACCATGGGGCCGACCGCCCGGCCGCGCGGGTCGACCACACCGGTGGGGGTGTGGAAAGCCGCACCCCGTTGCGGCTCGCGGTGGTGCAGCCGCCGTGCGTACCCCTGGACGTCGCGGCGAACGCGCGGGCGCACGCCGCCGCGGTCCGCGCGGCGGGTGCCCGGTTGGTGGTCTTTCCGGAGCTGTCCCTGACCGGGTACGAGTTGGACGCGCCGGTCGTGTCGGTCGACGACCCGCGGTTGACGCCCCTGGTCGAGGCGTGCGCCGAGACGAACGCGGTGGCCCTGGTCGGTGCGCCGGTGGCGGGCGAGCACATCGCGATGCTGGCGGTGTCCGGCGGCGGTGCGACGGTGGCGTACCGGAAGATGTGGCTGGGGGACGCGGAAGCCCGCCGGTTCCGGCCCGGCGGTGCGCCGGCCGTGCTCGATGTGGACGGTTGGCGGGTGGGGTTGGCGATCTGCAAGGACACCGGCGTGGTCGCGCACGCGGCGCGGACCGCGGCGCTCGGGATCGACGTGTACGCGGGGGGCGTCCTGGAGTCCGCCCGCGACGCCGCCGTGACGGATCAGCGGGCGCACCGGATCGCCACCGCGCACCGGGTCTGGGTGGCGGTGGCGAGCTTCGCCGGATCGACCGGCGGTGGTTACACCGAGGCGGCGGGGCGATCGGGCGTCTGGACGCCGGACGGCGAAGAATACGCCCGCGCGGGCACCGACCCGGGCGAGTCGGTCAGCGTCAACCTCATGTCCCCCGACCGGGGCGGCGGGCGCGGTTAGGGTGACGTGATGCGCGGCCTGCTCACGCTACGAGCGACCGGCGGGGTGACCGATCCGGTACGGATAACCCTGCCTGACGGTCGACACCTGTCAAGCGAGGACCCCGGCATCGACACGGCGCTCAGCGCGGCGGTGGGCCGCCCGGTGACCCTCGTCGACGCCGTACCGCCCGGTGCCACCCTGCTGCGGTCTCACCCGGAGGCGGTGCTCGCGGCCGGCCTCACCGAAGAGGTCCTGGCCGACGAGAGCCGGCTCGGGTCGGTTCTGCCCGGAACCTTCTTCGACTTCGCGCCGATCCACCTGGTCACCACCGCAACCCTGGATCGGATCGCCGGGCACGTACCGCCTGGGGCGGGGGCTGTGGAGCGCTACCGGCCCAACCTGGTGCTCGACACGGACACGGACGCCTTCGCCGAGAACGACTGGGTCGGCCGGGAACTGCGCGTCGGCCCGGACCTGGTGCTCGCCGTGCTGGCCCCGACGCCACGCTGCGCGGTGCCCACGCTCGCGCACGGCCCGCTGCCCCGCGAGACCGAGGCGCTGCGGGCTCCCGCTCGGCTCAACCGGATCGAACCGCTGCCCGGAATGGGTCCCCAGCCGTGTGTCGGCGCGTACGCCACCGTGCTCCGGCCCGGGCGGGTGGCGGACGGCGACACCGTTACGGTCGGCCCATGAGCACCGTCCCCTCTCGACTGTCCGTGGTCACACTGGGAGCGCGCGACGTCGCCGCGCTGCGGTCGTTCTACCGGTCGTTGGGGTGGCCCGAGCTGCCGACCAGTGACGACGGCTGGTCGGCCTTCCTGCTCGGTGGTGTGCTGTTCGCGCTCTACCCACTGCCGGAGTTGGCCGCCGAGGCGGCACCGGGCGTACCCGCGCCGGCCGGTGGCTGGTCGGGGGTCACCCTGGCCTGCAACGTCGACAGCCGCGACGAGGTCGATACAGCGTTCGAAGCCGCCGTCGCGGCGGGAGCAACGGTGGTGGCGGAGCCGATCGACCGGTCCTGGGGTGGGCGCTCCGGCTACATCGCCGACCCGGAGGGCAACCGGTGGGAGATCGCCTGGGCGGGCACCGCGCGCTTCGACGAGCGCGGCGCTCTCCTCTCCTTTGGCTGAACGTGCTGTTTGCGCGTCGGCGATGACCTTGAAATGCTTCGGGAATGACGTCCTTTCCCCCGACCTTCGCCGAAGATGTCGTCGGCCAGTCAGCCCAGGCGCAGTTCGAGGCGTTCATCGACGAGCACCGCAGGTCGCTCAACGGCTACCTGGACGGGCTGACCGAGGAGCAGGCGCGCCGCTCGTTGGTGCCGTCCCGGACCACGTTGTTGGGTCTGGTGAAGCACGCCGCGTTCGTGGAGAAGGTCTGGTTCGACGAGGCCGTCACGTGTCGACCCCGCTCGGAGATCGGCATCCCCGCCACGCCGGACGAGTCGTTCATCCTCGATGACGACGACACGATCGCCACTGTCCAGCGCACGCACCGGGAGGCCTGTGAAGCCTCCCGCCGCGCCACGTCCGGCCTGGGCCTCGACGACATGCTTCGCGGCAACCGCCGTGGCCCGTTGCCGCTGCGCTGGGTGTACCTGCACGTGCTGCGCGAGCTGGCGCAGCACTGCGGGCACGCGGAGATCCTGCGCGAGCAGATCCTGGCCGCCGACTAGCCTCGACGCATGCCCGAGTTGGTCGCGCCGACCGTCCGCCTGCACGCCCCCTGGTTGGCGGCGCACGACGAGTGGGGTCCTGGCCTGCACGAGGACGGGTTCGGGCTGCGGTCGACAGATGAGGTGCGCTCACCGGAGGGTTTCGCGGCCTGGGTGACCCGACTGGCCGACCAGTCCGACCCGGGGAAGCGGCCGGACGGTGGCACCGTGTGCACGTACCGGTGGATCGTCGAGGACGACCGGGTGCTCGGCGGGATCGCGCTTCGCCACCAGCTCGACGACCACCTGTTGCGGGTCGCGGGCCACATCGGTTACGGCATCCGGCCGTCCGCGCGTCGGCGTGGGCTGGCGACGTGGGCACTGGGCCGGATGCTCGGTGCGGCCCGGGCACTCGGGCTGGGCCGGGTGCTGCTGGTCTGCGCGGCGGACAACGTCGCGTCGGCGGCGACGATCGAGCACCACGGCGGCGTCCTCGAGGAGATTCGGGACACCGAAACCGGTTCCGCACGGCGATACTGGATCACGCTGTAGCCCACCGGCCGTTGTCGCCGAACCGACGCAGCGTCCAGCGGGCCGGTGGCCACCCGCCGGGGTCGTGGTCGGTGGTCCACTCGGTGATCGAGGCCGGGGGCACGTCCAGGTCGAACGCCCGGAAGACCGGTTGCGCGCCGAGCGCGTGGAACGCGCCCTCGACGGTCTCGCTGTGGCCGACCAGGACCACTGTCGAGCCCCGGTGCCGGTGGGCGATCTCCATGATCGCGCGGCTGACGCGGACCACCAGTTCGGCCCAGCTCTCGTTGCCCTCCTCGAACGGTCGGAACACGCCGCCGCCGGCCACCGCGTGGTCGGTGCGGAAGAGGGCGGTCGGCAGGCCGTCGGCGTACGGGGGTGTGTGCCAGGTGCAGAGACCACAGTCGGCCACGGGCCGGACGCCGAACGCCGCGCCGATCGGCTGCGCGGTCTCGACGGCCCTGCGCAGCACCGACGAGTAGACCGCCACCGGCCCGTCGGCGGCGACCTCACCGGTGAGCCGGTTGGCCAGGTGGTGTGCCTGCTCGTGGCCGAGGGCGGTGAGGCCCCGACAGCCACGCGGCCCACCGACGATTCCTTCGAGCTGGTGGACCGACTCGCCGTGTCGCACGAAGATCAGACGTGTCCGCATCGGGACATCATGCCAGCGGTATCGACGGGGGTATCAGTCGTCCGTACGGCCGAAGGAGGAGCTACCGGCCCGGGTGAGCAGAGCGTCCAGTTTCGCGCCTGTCTGCGCTGGTAGGCGATCTCGTCGTACCAACTCGGCGATGCGGTCGCGCAGGTCGTCGACGCGCTTGGCGCGGTCCCTGGTGCGGCGGTTGAGGTCGGCGAGGTCGTCGCGCAGGTCCTCGGCGGTCTTCGGGTCGACGTCGCCGCGGGCGACGGCGGTGGCGAGGACGGCGGCGAACTCGCTGGTCACCTCCCGGAAGCTGACCGGTATCTGCTGCCCGCCCGTCGGCGGCGCGGTGCTGGCGGAGGGTGGGGGCGTGGACGGTGCGGCCGGCGTCGGCGAAGTCGTCGTGGGCGCGGGGGCCGGCGCGGAGGTCGAGGGCGCCTCGGCGATCTCGGCCGGGTCGGGTGCGCCCGGGTTGTCGAACGGGTTCTGCGCGAACAGGGCGCCGACGCCGACCAGCACGGCCAGCACGGCCGCGACGAGCGCGGCGAGGGGCCGACGCTGTCGACGTCGGGCCGGCGCGGCGGGAGCCGGGACGGGACGCGCCAGCACCGACCGGTCGATCAGGGTGGGCGGGTGGGCGGCGGGCCTGATGCGCAGCAGCTCGGTGGGCGGCTCGACCGGCTGACCGGCGCCGAAGCGGCGGGCCAGCTGCGCGGCGCTCGGCCGGTCGGCCGGGTTGCCGGCGAGGCAGGCGACGGTCAGCTCGGCGATGTCGGCGGGGAGGCCGGGCACCCGCAGCGGCGGCACCGGGGTGCCCCGCCGGTGCACCTCCAGGGCGTCTTCCCAGCTCTGCACGGGCAGTGGCGCCTGCCCGGTGAGGGTGCGGTAGAGCAGTGCGCCGACGGCGTACACGTCGCTGGCCGGGTCGGGTGGACCGGCGGTGAGCCGTTCCGGGGCGAAGTAGGCGGGGGTGCCCATCACTGGTTCGCCGGACTGGCTGTCGAGGCCGCCGAGCGCGGCGATGCCGAAGTCGAGCACCTTGGCGCCGGTGTCGGTGAGCATGACGTTGCCGGGCTTGACGTCGCGGTGCACGACGCCGATGCGGTGCGCGGCGGCCAGCGCGGCGGCGATCTGCCCGGCCACCCGGACCGCCTCCGGCCACGGCATTGGCCCGGACCGTAGCCGGTCGGCCAGGTTGTGACCCTCGACCAGCTCCATCACCAGGTACGGCACGACGACGCCGTCGGCCAGGGTCGCCTCGGCGTAGTCGTACACCTGGGTGACGTGGGGGTGGGTCAGCCGGGCGGCCGCGCGGGCCTCGCGTTGGATGGTGGCCCGCAGCTGCGGGTCGGTGGCGAACTGCCCGGCGAGCACCTTGATCGCCACCGGCCGCCCGAGCACCTCGTCGTCGCCGCGCCAGACCTCGGACATGCCACCGAGACCGATCCGCTCGTGCAGGACGTAGCGGTCGTGGAGGCGGAGGGTGGGCCTGAGCGGAGACATGGCTTCCCCAGTCTGCCTGGCAACGCCGCTGTCGACCACTCTGTGTGCCCGACCCCGTACTGGTCGTCCCGTGCGTACCGGAATGGGGTTGGTTCGGGTCAGGAGCAGCGCGGGGTGCCGGGCAGCGGTCGCGGTTGGATGCGGTCGGCGAGCCGGCGCAGGGCGAGGGCGGTGACTTCCCGGGTCGGCGCGAGCAGGGCCCGGCGGGGGTGTTCGACCTGGACCGGGGCGTCCGGTCGAGCCGAGTTGACGTGCCGGTTCATGGCGTCGAGCGCGGTGACGTATCCGGTGGGCAGTTCCATGGTCAACTCCTCGGGACAGGTCCGGTGGAGTCCCGGACGACGAGTGCGGTGGGCAGCAACACGTGACCGGCCGCGGCGTCCGCGGGCGGGTCGAGCAGCAGTTCGGCGGCGATCCGGCCCTTCTCCTCGGCCGGCTGCCGGACAGTGGTGAGGCCGGCCGCGGCGGCCTCGGGGACGTCGTCGAAGCCGGTCACCGACACAGCCGGACGATCGTGGGCCGGCCGCGCGGCCAGGGCGTCCAGCACACCGAGCGCGAGGACGTCGGATCCGGCCAGCACGGCGGTCGGCGGTGCGGGTTGGTCGAACAGCTCGGCGACGGCCGCCGCTGCCGCTGGGCGGCTGTTGCCGGGCGCGTTGACGACTGTCAGCTCGGCCCAGCCGACGCCGACCTCGGCGAAGGCGTCGGCGAACCCGGTGAGCCGGCCCCGGGTGGTCGGGTGCCGCACCTGGTCGACGCTGGCCACCGTGAGCGGGCCGGCCGGCGCGTCGGGCAGCACGGAGTCGGCGAGCAACGCCACCCGACGGTGCCCGAGCCCGGCGACGTGCGCGGCGGCACTGCGCGCCGCGGCCCGCTCGTCGATGCCGACGTACCGTTCGTCGGCGCCGGCGTCGTCGCGGGATGCCGTGCTGACGAAGGGCAGCCCGCGGTGACGGATGACGTCCAGCGCCCATTCCTCGTCGGCGACGCAGTAGACGCAGAACCCGTCGACGGCGGCGTTCTCCACCGCCCGTCGGGCGTCGGTTACCGCCGGCGGCAGCGGCACCAGCAGCATGCTCGTGCCGTGCCGCTCGGCCGCCGCGCCGACACCGGCGAGGAAGCGGACCGCGAACGGGTCGGTGAAGGCGTACGACAGTTGTGAGGTGAACAGCACCCCGATCGACCCGACGAAGCCTCGGCGCAGGGAGCGCGCGGTGGGGTTGGGGCCGGGGTAGCCGAGTTGCCGGGCGGCGTCCAGGATCCGCTCGCGCAGGGCGGCGGAGAGCTGGTCGGGGCGGCTGTAGGCGTTGGACGCGGTGCTGCGGGAGACGCCGACGGCGTCGGCCACGGCTTGCAGTGTTGGCTTCACCGGCACCTCTCTGTATCGATCCAGTCTGTATCGATACAGAGACTAGCCCGACCGGTCGGCGTCGGTCAATACGTGAACTGAAGGACACCGCCCGCGAGGGCCGGCGTGGCGGAGGATCAGGCGGGGTACGTCTCGTCCAGCAGCCGGTCGAGGATCTCCGCCGTACGCTCCGGCGGCTCGGCCTCGACACAGAGCCGTTCCATCGCCACCGCGTAGTAGTCCAGGTCGTCGCGCTTGTCGAGGTAGATGGCGCTGGTGAGCTGTTCGATGTAGACGATGTCGGGCAGCTCCTGGTCGCCGAAGCGCAGGATGGTGAAGGCGCCCCCGGCGGCAGCGTGACCGCCGGCGGCGAACGGGATCACCTGGAGTCGGATGTGGGGCGACTTGGTCGCCTCGATGAGCGCGGTGAGCTGACCGCGCATGACCTCGGTGCCACCGATCGGCCGGCGCAGCGCCGCCTCGTCCACCACGGCCCAGAGCTGCGGCGGATTCTCCCTGTGCAGCAGCTGCTGACGCTGCATCCGCAACGCGACGCGCCTGTCGATCTCGCCGGGACCGGCCGTCCCGTGTCCCAGCAGCACCACCGCCCGGGCGTACTCCGGGGTCTGCAACAGGCCGGGCACGAACTGCACCTCGTAGCTACGGATCAGCGCGGCGGCTGCCTCCAGGCCGAGGTACGACTGGAACCAGGACGGCAACACGTCGCCGTAGCGGTGCCACCAGCCGGGGCTGTTCGCGTCCCGCGCGAGCTTGAGCAGCGCGTCGCGCTCGTGCTCGTCGGTGACGCCGTAGAGCGTCAACAGGTCGGCGACGTCGCGCTCCTTGAAGCCGACCCGGCCCAGCTCCATCCGGCTGATCTTGGATTCGGAGGAGCGGATCTCCCAACCGGCGCCCTCCCGGGTCACCCCGCTGGACTCCCGGAGGCGGCGCAGCTGGGCGCCGAGCAGCATGCGCAGCACGGTCGGCCCGGTTGTCGGGCCACCCTCGGCGGGAACCATCGTCACGTGCGGACCTCCGGACACCGACCCACGACGGCCGGGCGCCCCGGCCCGGCCGACGTGTAAGCATGCCATGGACCGACAGTGAGGTGAACTCCTCCACGTCGGTGAATAAGTCCCGTCGCCGGGACGACCCACCCCCCGACGGTCAGTTGATCAGATGGTCGAAGTCACCGTCCCGCGCGCCGAGAACGAAGGCGGCGATCTCGTCCACTGTGTAGATCAGCGCCGGCCCCTCCGGGTGTCGTGAGTTGCGGACCGCGATGCCCGCTCCCCCGGGCAGCTCGGCGAGTTCGACGCAGTTGCCGCTGGGGTTGCTGCGGCGGCTCTTCTGCCAGCTCAGCGGGGGCAACTGATGGATCGGTACGCCATTGGGTGGCTGATGCATGGAGGCGTCTTTCTGTTACGAGCCCGCCGGCTGGCCGTGGGAGGAGCGGTGACGGCGAGGGGGTGCGGTATCGACATTGGACGGTTCTGCACGTGCATCTGCTATTGCATCTGCATCCGACGGCGAGCATGATAACGCACATGATCGGTGCCCATCCGTTCACTTTGTGTTACCCCCACACGGGCAACGATCAGGCAAAACTGGGCCCGACGCGGCGCGCCGCGTCAACCGAAGGCTGGAGGCGGTCGCGGCGATGGGAGGGTTCGTGCCGGATCCGATGAGTGTCGCCTCCGGCGTCTGCGCGGCCGGCGCGCTGCTCTCCTCCTGGCAACTACGCCGCCGGGCGGTGCGCGCCGAGGCCGAGATCAGCCACCTCCAGGCCGAGTTGGCCGCCGAACGGCACGCCGCCAGCCACGACCCGCTCACCGGGCTGCCCAACCGACGCGCCTTCTACCGCCTGGCGGCCGCCCTGCTCACCGACGCCGCCGGCCAGCCGCTGATTGCCGTGGTGCTCGACCTGGACGACTTCAAGCAGATCAACGACCGGTACGGGCACGCCGCCGGCGACCAGGTGCTGATCAGCGTGGCCGAGCGGCTCGCCGGCTTCGCCGGGGACAACCTCGTGGCCCGCCTCGGCGGCGACGAGTTCGCCGGTCTGCTGTCCAGCCCCACCGTCGACCGCCGCTGGATCGAGCACTCGACCCGCCGGCTCAGCGAGACCGTCGCCGCGCCAATCCGGCTGAGTGGGTGCAGCGTGCGGGTCACCGCCTCCGTCGGGCTCGCCCCGGTGAGCGGCCCGGCCCAGCTCACCGACGCGCTCAGCCGCGCCGACGCGGCCATGTACCAGGCCAAGAGCCTCGGGGGCGCCCGGTCACCGCGCCAACTGGTCGACAGCGCGTTCCTCACCGAGCGCTGACCGCTCAGGAGACCGGCGCGCCGAACCACCTGGACAGTTGGCCGAGCAGGTCGCTCTGATCGTCGCCGGCCCACGCCACGTGGCCGTCCGGCCGCAGCAGCACGGCGGGCACGTCCAACTCCTCGCTGACATCGACGACGTGGTCGACCCGCTCCGCCCAGCCGGCGACCGAGAGCTGACCGGTCTGGTCGAGCAGCAGGCCGCGGCCACCGTGCATCAGCTCGTAGAGACGCCCCCGCTTCAGCCGTACGTCGCGCAGGTGACGACCGAGCAGGTCGTGTCCCTCGCCGAAGTCGTAGCGGACACCGATCGCGGTGACCTTCTCGATCAGGTACCGGTTGACGTCCTCGAAGTCCATCAGCTCCGACAACAGTTGGCGCACCGAGCGAGGCCCCGGCTCGGGTGAGAGCAGCAGCATCTGCGCCCGGGTGTTGGTCAGGACGTCCTCGGCCACCGGATGACGTTCGCGGTGATAGCTGTCCAGCAGCCCCTGCGGCGCCCAGCCGGCGATCTCGGCCGCCAGCTTCCAACCGAGGTTGAACGCGTCCTGGATGCCGAGGTTGAGCCCCTGCCCACCGGTTGGCGGGTGGATGTGCGCCGCGTCGCCGGCCAGCAGCACCCGCCCGACCCGGTACCGCTCGGCCAGCCGGGTGGCGTCACCGAAACGGGAGAGCCAGCGCGGTGAGTGCACACCGAAGTCGGTGCCCGCGTACACCAGCAGTTGGCGTTTGAAGTCCTCGATGGTCGGCGGCACCGTGCGGTCCTCGACCACCCCCTCGGCCGGGACGAGGACGCGGTACACCCCCTCCCCGAGGGGCCCGAGACCGAATCGGAGGTGGGTCCTGCGGACCTCGGCCACCACCTCGGCCACCGTCTCCGGCGGCACACCCACCTCCATCTCACCGAGCAGGGTCTCGACGCTGCTGGGCTCGCCGGGAAAGCCGACACCGAGCAGCCCGCGCACGGTGCTGCGACCGCCGTCGCAGCCGACGAGGTAGCGGGCACGCATCTGGGTCCCATCGGCCAGCCGCACCGTCACCCCGTGGTCGTCCTGGCTCAGCCCGACCAGTTCGCTGCCGCGCCGGATCTCGGCGCCGACCTTGCTGGCGTGCTCGCTCAGCAGGCGGTCGGTGACGGTCTGCGGGATGCCGAGGACGTACCCGTGTGCGGTGTCCAGCCCGCCCGGCGACGGCTTGGGGATCGCGGCGAAGAAGCCCCCGACCGGGTACTGCTGCCCGACCGCGAGGAAGCGCTCCAGCAGGCCCCGCTGGTCCAGCACCTCGATACTGCGCGCGTGCAGGCCGAGCGCGCGGACATGTTTGGTCGGCTCGGTCTCCTTCTCCAGCACCAGCACGTGCAACCCGTGCAGTCGCAACTCGCTGGCCAGCATCAAGCCGGTCGGCCCACCGCCAGCAATGATCACATCGATCATGGAATCCCCCGATTTTTCCAGATTTGGGCGTCGGCTGGAGATTCTGCTGCACCACCCGGGTCTTGCCGCAAGGCCCCGGGTGCGATATATGTTGGAGGTGGCAGGGAGCGTGTTCGCTCTTTGCCTTACTTTTTGCCTGCGTAGCCGACGTGCCCGCCGTAGCCGACCTGCCCGCTGCTCAGCGCTGTCGGTCGAGGTCGCGCAACGCCGCGTCGGCGAGGCTGACCAGGCCCACCGGTGACACCAGCCCGCGCACGATCCGCGCCGCTCGGCTCCGGTCGGCCGCCTCGGCGTCGAGGTCCAACGCCTGCCGGGTCCAGTCGCTGAGGTCGTCGAGCGCGCGGACCGCGAGGAACCAGGCCAGGCGCGGCCTGTCGACCTCGGTCGTGCCGTAGCCGGCGAGCACGGCCCGCTGCTGGTCGGGAGTGATCGGCGCGAAGGCGAGCACCCCGCCGAGCACGAACATGAGGTCGCACTCACGCGGGGCGAGCACCGCGTCGTCCCAGTCGATCAGCCAGACCTGCCCGTCCGCGCCGAGCAGCAGGTTGCCCAGGTGCGGGTCACCGTGGCAGACGACGTGCGAGCCGGGCCCGTCACGCTGGTCGGCCGCACGGCGCTCGACCTCGCGGGTCAGGAACCGCAGCCGGTCCGCCACCGCTGACCACACCCCCGCCAGCTCCGCGGCCAGCGGGTCCGCGAGATCGCCCGGGTCCGGGTCGCGCAACCGCTCGGCCACCGCCCGGGTCGCGGTCACGATCGAGGGGTACGCCGCCCCGCCCGCCGGCAGCAACCGGCTGAGCTCCCCGGTCACCGGCACCGCGTGCACGGCGGCCAGCACCTCGCCGTACGCGCGCCAGTGCGCCCCGGTCATCGGGCCGTCGAGCGCCCGCTCGTCGGAGACCCACGGCACCACCGAGAGGCGGCGGCCGTCGTGGTCGATGGACAGCCGTCCGTCCACGGACCGCAGCGGCGCGGCGATGCCCGGCACCCCCTGCCCGGCCAGGTACGCCGTCACGACCAGACCGGCCGGGGTGCCGCCACCGCTCAGCTTGACCGCGTACCGACCGCCGTCAGCGGCCTGGGCCAGCCACAGTCGGGCGTGCTGGTCCGCACCGTGGCTGACGCGCTCCATCGTGGACAGTCGCAGGCCGAAGCCCGTCCCCACCCGCTCGACCACCTGCCGCACGACGTCCTGTGCCATGCCGACACCATGCCAGCGCTCCGGCCGCCGACCGAGCGATTTTGTCGACCGCGACCACCGGGTGCGGCTCTGTCGGCCCGCCCCACTCCGGAGCCGGCCGGTACGCGCTCAGCGCCAGCCGTAGTTGGCGCGCAGCGCCTGCCCGACCCGGTCGAACCGGGGCCGGTCCAACACCGCGCCCTCCCGGCGGATGCTGTCCTCGCGCATGGTGAGCACCCGGTCCAGCCGGACCCAGCTCGGCCGGTTGTCGCGGTCCCACTCCCCCGGGCCGAGCGCGAACCAGTGCCGCTGCCCGTCCCGCTCGCTCTGGCTGGACAGCATCAGCCCGAACAGGGTCCGGCTGTGCCGCCCGACGACCAGCACCGGCCGGTCCTTGCCCTGGCGGGGGTCGTCCTCATACGGCACCCACGTCCAGACGATCTCACCCGGGTCGGCCTGACCGTCCCGCTCCGGGGCGTAGGTCAGCTCCCGGCGCTGCAACGCGCTCACCTGACGGCGGCGGGCCACCTGCGCGGGTGCCGGCCCGGTACGGCGGGGCGACGGGATCACCGCACCGACCCGGGAGATACGCGCCGCGACATTCCTCAACAGACCAGCCACGGCGGGCAGCCTACCCGCCGCCGCTGCTGATCTTGCGACAGACTGGCCCCATGGACGAGCTCCCCCGCGACCTACCGATCCTTGAGCGACGCGCGGTGCGGGTGGTGGTCACCGACGGCACCGGACGGGTCCTGCTGTTCCACACCCACGACCCGGACCACCCCCGGCTGGGCACCTGGTGGGAGCTGCCGGGCGGCGGCATGGACGCCGGTGAGACCTATCGCGACACGGCGGTGCGGGAACTGCTCGAGGAGACCGGCATCGTGATCATCGCCGACCAGGTGGGCGCCCCGAACTGGCGGCGCCGGGCCAGCTTCCTGCACCGCCAGGTGCGGCACGTGCAGGACGAAGTTGTCGTCGCCGTACGGCTGGGCGGCCCCGGCCCGGACGTGGACGAGACACACCGGCTCGACTACGAGCGGGAGGACTACTTCGGCTTCCGCTGGTGGCCGCTGCCGGAGGTGGTGGCCAGCCGGGAACGGTTCTACCCCGGGCAGCTCCCTCGGCTGATCACCCCGTTCCTCGCCGGCACGGAGATCGACGAGCCGTTCGAGCTGTGGTCGTGAGCCAGGCCGGCGGGGAGAGTAGGGGCATGACGACAGCGCTGCACGGGCCCCTCTCCGCGTACGCCGCACGGCTGCACGCCACGGTCGGCGACCGGCATCACGTCGCGTCCCCGCTCGGGGCCTGGCTCCTGCTCGCGGTCTGCGCCGCCGCGGCGGACACCTCCGACCCGGCCACCAGGGACCTGGCGCGCGCCCTGGGCACCGATGCGGCGGACGCGGCCGAGGTCGCCCGAACCCTGTTGGACGCGCCGCACCCGCTGGTCGGGGCCGCCACCGCGCTCTGGCACCGGCCGGGGCAGGTCAACGGGCCGCCGGCGTGGCGGGCCGCGCTGCCCACCGCTACCGACGTCGGCGTCCTGCCCGACCAGGCCGGGTTGGACGCCTGGGCGCGTGAGCACACCCTCGGCCTGATCGACACGTTCCCCCTGCGGGTCGGACCGGACGTGGTGCTGGCCCTGGCCAGCGCGTTGGCCACCCGGGTGTCCTGGGCCACCCCGTTCGACGTCGCCGACGCCCGCGCACTCGGCGCCGACAGCCCGTGGGCGGGCCAGCTGCGGCGGGCGCTGCGCAGCCCGAGCCAGGGTCACCGCTGCGCCATCGTGTCCACCGCGCAGGCCGGTGACGTGATCGTGCACGCCGCACCGGCCCAGACGACCGACGGCGCGGGGCTGCTGGTCGTCTCGGTTGCCGCCGCACCGCAGGTGCCGCCGGCCGACGTGCTGGCCATCGCGTACGACCTCAGCGCCGGCGCTGCCGACGGCGCGCAACCGGCCGACAGCCGATCCCTGTTCGACCTGCCGCTCGGTGTGACACCGCTATGGACGGTGACCGAGGAGCGGGTGCGCACCCGGGCCCGCGACGGCCGCGAAGAGCGGCACACCGCCGTCCTCCCCTGCTGGTCGGCCCGGAGCGAGCACGACCTGACCGCTGCGGCGCTCGGCTTCCCGGCCGCGTCGGCGACGCTGGCGAAGACATTGGCGCTGCCGATCGAGAACGTCGAGGCGCGACAGACGGCGGTGGCCCGGTTCGGCCGGTACGGCTTCGAGGCGGCGGCGGTGACCGGGATGTTCGGGCTGACCAGTCTGCCGCCGGAGGGCGTCGCCCGCACCGCCGAGATGCGCTTCGGTCACCCGTACGCCGTGGTGGCCGTCGCCACCGACACCGGGGCCGACGGCGTCACTCGCCCCTGGCACGGGGTACCGGTCTTCTCCGCCTGGATCAGCGAGCCGGAGGAACTGCCCGAGGCCGACGCCGCCGACCGGTGACCCCGGGGCGACGAGCCGTGACCCGGGTGATCGTCACTGCTCGCCGAGGAGAACGGCGATCGGCAACCGTCGGATCAGGATCGCCGGCACGAGCGCGGTGAGCACGGTGAGCAACAGCGCCGCCCCCGTGACGGCCAGTGCCAGCAACGCCAGCCGGCCATCCACCCGACCGACCAGCAGGGCGACCGAGCCGAGACCGGCGGCGACCCCGAGGACGCAGCCGAGCGCCCCGACGCCGATCGCCTCGTAGACCACGAGGCGGTTGAGCGCGACGTCGGGCCACCCCACGGCCCGGAGCGTGGCGAACTCTGCCGACCGTTCCCGCACGTTGAGGTAGAGCACGTCGGCCACGCCGAGCACCCCGAACAGCAGCACTCCGCCGACCGCCACCAGGTCCACTTCGCGCACCTGCACGGAGACCGCCTCACCGAGCAGCGAGCCCACCATGCCGTCGTTGAACGCCCAGAGCGCCGCCAGGATCAGCGTCACCGCGCCGACGCCCGCCGCCAGGCTCGTCGCGCCGGCGATCGTACGCGCGGGTGCCCGTCGGAGATTGGCCACCGCGAGCCCGGCGAGGCTTCCCGCCGCGGCTCGCCGGGCCGGTGCCACGCTCGGATGCAGCGCCTCCGCCGACCGGGTCCGGGCGGCCCGCAGTGCGGGCAGGGCGCTGGCCACCGCGGTCAGCAGCACCGCGAGCGGCACGCACAGCACTGTCACCGCACCGGAGACCTGAACCCCGGCGAACCGGCCGAGCAGCACCGACAGGCCGGCGCCGAACACCCCCGCCGTCAGTCCGAGTGCCGTGGTCTCGGCGAGGACCAACATGCTCAGTCGCCAGCCGGGCCAGCCGATGCAGGCCAGGACGGCCAGTTCGCGTCTGCGGACCCGAACCGCCGTGGAGACCGCGTTGCCGACCAGCAGAGCGCAGACCACCAGCAGCAACCCCAGCAGCAGGATGTTCTTACGATCGACGGCGGTGACGATCTCGGTCGCCACACCCTTGCGGGTACGCGCCTCCACCAGGTTCAGGTCGGGACGACCGAACTCGCCCCCGGGTAGCAGCACCGGACTGCGTACCGTCGATCCACCCAGGACCACCTCGACGGTGAGGCCGGTCTGCCGTACGACCTCGTCCGCCACCATCCGGACCCGTTCCCGCGCCACCGCGTCGAACCGGTCGATCCCGGCGACCCGGATCCGTACGGAACTCAGCGGGGCGGCGGCCAACGCCGGCGCGACGCTCGCGTACAGCTCGCCGGCGGCGGTCAAGCTGGTCAGCAGGCTGGGCGGTTGGCGCGGGTAACCGAGCGGGTCGTCCGCGGCAAGCAGTGCGCGGTCGCCGAGCAGATCACGCGAGCGGGCGTCGGCACCCACCGGCGGGGTCGGACGGTAGAGGTCGAGTGCCTGCTGCGCGGCGGCGGATTCGAGCGCGTCGGGCGCGAAACTGCCCACCGGGGTGACCGACCACCCCGACCGGTCGGCCAGGCTCACCGGATCCGCGGTGGCGGCACCGCCGGTACCGAACCAGGAATCCCGCCACGCGTCGTCGATCGTCGGGTCGGCCGCGTCGGGCCCGTCGGATCGGGGCAGCAGCTGGTCACTCCCATCCGGCTGCGGCGCGTAGGCCGGTGGTCCCGGCCGGAGAAGGGTCATCATGGCGGAGAGTGGAGCGCGCTCGGCCACTGCGGCGTCGAGCCGGGCGCGGTAGAGCTGCGCCAGGTCGTGCTGGACCGCCTGCGACGGCCCCTGCGCCGAGGCATTCAGCAGCGGCCAGAGCGCCTGCGTCGCGGTGCCGGGCACCTGGTCGGCGACCCGGCCGGTCAGCCGGGACACGCAGACGTCCATCCGCTCGTCCACGGCGAGGGTGTCGGCGGCGAGCACCGGCAGCGTCCGCCCGGCCGGGCCGTTCGGCGGCAGGGAGGACGTCCCCGCGACGCGGCCCGCCGGGGCGACGGCGTCGACGCCGGTCAGGTAGCGGCCCCGACGCACCGCCTGGTCCAGGCCGACCAGGCGCGCCTCAGCCGCCGGATCGATCGCGGCGATCACCGCCGGTGCCACCGACGGCAGCTGGATCTCCAGCCGGGCGGTCGCCGGCACCACCGACGCCGGACGGCCGGACGTGAACACGGAGGCACGCCGGAAGGTGCCGTCGGGGAGCAACTGGTACGCATCGATGGTGCCGACCTGGGTGCGCCGGGCATCCGGGTCGAAGCTGCCCGCCGCGATGTCGCACACCTGCCGACGCCGGCCGTCCGGCTGCACCTCCAGCGGGCCGCCGCCACCGGTGCCGGGACACTCGGCGGCGGACGTGGGCTGGCGAACCCGGGTGCCGTCGGCGTAGATGAACGCTTGACTGTTCAGGTCGGCCAGCGGCACCAGAGGCCGCCGGGACACGTAGACGTAGGCCGGCGCGGCCGTCACCGTGCTCAGTCCGCGGTCCCCGCTGATCCGGCGGGCGATCTCGATGACCTGCCGCTCGGCCGACCGGTCGACCTGCTCCGTCACGTCCACCCGCAGGTCGGGTTGGATGTCGGCGATTCCGAGGACCGCCAGCGGGGCGGCCACCTCGACGCCGGGGACCTGTTCGATCTGCCGCCACTGGTCCAGCGTGATGCCGCCGTAGGCCGCTGTGGGCCGGTCCTGATGCAGCAGGCCGGTGACCGGCGCCGCGGGGTGAACCAGAATGTCGTACGACGGCCGGAACTGCCCGTCGACGGAACCGCTCGCGACCAGCCGGGAGGTGCTCGCGGCACCGGTGAGCACTGTGAAACCGGTGGTCGCCATCAGAACAGCGGCGAACATCGCCAGGGATCGGCCGGGAGTGTTCCGCAGCTGCAACCGGACCATTCGCCACACGGCGTCAGCGGACCTGGTCGTCGTGGATGAGGGCGGACCAATCGCGATCGGTCGGCCGCCCGGTGGTGCTCTGCCCGCTCGGACCAGACAGCTCTGCCATCGCGTTGCCCCCGCACTGCTCGGCACGAGAGCCGAAAGTACCGAACGCGGCGCAGACACATCAACCCCGTGCGACGCGAGCGGACCTCGCCGCAGCGGCCGGTCAGGGTGGCGTGAGCATGGGGCTGCCGTCGCCGTCGCGCGGCAGTCGCGCCACCATCTCCCGGAACTCCCGTACCGTCATCGCCGACCGCAGGGTGGCGAAGACGGCCCCGGTTCCGGCCTGGGCGGTGGCCGGGTCCACCCCGGCGCGCTCTCCCACCAGCCGCAGGAACTCGGCCGGGCCGGCGTCCGGCGGAGGCGGAACGGCGGTGGCGCCGCCGACATCCAGACCCACGCCGGTGTCGATCGCGTCCATGCCGGGGTCCGAGCCGACGGGCACCACCGGATCCGGGGTCGGCCCGCCGGTCCCGGCCGCATCCGGGGCTGGGCCGCTCAGGTAGCCGCCGACCTCGTCCGGTAGGTGCCCCACCAGGTCGCCGGGCGCGCTGCCGATGACCCGTTCGGCAATGGTCTGGAGTACGGCCCGGGCGAGCACCGCGGCCTGCTCGGCCGGCAGGCCGGACCGGTTGGACACCGCGTCGATGAAGTACGGGAACCCGTCGCCGTCGGTCACGCCCGGGCGGTTACCCCTGGCCGGGCGGGACAAACTGGTGCTAGGTCAGCAGCCCTTCGGCCAGCAGATGGTCAAAGATGATCTGGTCGACCGCCGAGGTGCGGTGCCGGTCGGCGTACCCGAGCCAGGCCATCTCGGCGATCTCGCTCGCCGGCCGAAGCCGGCCCTGGTACCCGGCCCGGTAGCAGGTCATCCGCACTGTGGTGCCGGTCGCGTGGCTGTGCGCCTGAGCGGTGAAGGTGCCCAGGTGCACGGCGTCACGCACGTCGACCTCGACGCTCAACTCCTCGTCGATCTCCCGGCGCAGGGTCTCCAGGTCGGTCTCGCCGGGCTCGCGTTTTCCACCCGGCAGGTACCAGACGTCCTTCCCCTGCGACCTGGTGCTCAGCACCCTGCCGTCCTCGATGAGGATCCAGGCCACCTTGTCGATCTCGCGCACGATGCTCCTTCCGGCCGCTGGGACCGGGCACGCTACCACCCGGAACCCGCGCTCAGTCGGCCAGCAGGTCGAGCAGCAGCGCGGCGGTCCAACTGAACGCCGGTGAGCCGAGCCCGGCACCGGTGTCCGGGTGGAAGTACTCGTGGCAGCCGGCCCCGGCCACCAGCCCGACCATCGAGCGGCGCAGCCCGGCGGCCAACTCCGGATGCCCGTGCGTGAGCAGCCCGCGCCGGATCAGCCAGCCGACGTTGAGCCAGCTCGGCCCGCGCCAATAGCGCAGCGGCTCGAAGTCGGGCGCGGTGCGGTCGTAGGTGGGCAACGGCCGAGCCATCCGCCGGGCCACCCCGAAACGCGCCGAGCGGGCCTCGACGACAAGCGCGTCGACCTGCCGGGTCGGCAGGTCGGGCAGGATCAGCGGTGCCAGCCCGAGCACGGTCCGGGCGCTCAGCAGCCGGTTGGTGCGCAGGTCGCGGGGCTGGAACGTGCCGGTGTCCGGGTCGTACAGCCGTCGTACCAGGGCTTCGGTGATCCGGCTCGCGCGGGCCCGGTGCGGACCGGGGTCGCCGCCGACGAGCGCGGCGATCTCGGCGAGGGCGTGTTCGGCGGCCCCGAAGGCGGCGTTGAACAGCGGGCACTCCACCAGGAACAGGTGACCGGCGGCCAGGTCGCGGTCGGCGTAGCGGTGGTCGCGGTAGGCGGCGACGATCGCCAGGTATCGCGCGTAGTCCAGGTCCGTGGGGCGGTGCGCGGCGTCGGCGTGCGCGGTGTCGTGCCGACGGTACGCGGACATGACGGCCGCCTCGGCCGGCACCGCGGCCATCGGCTCGTCCCAGGCCGGGCTGTTGTCCAACCCGGACTCCCACGGGTGCACGACGCAGACCAGCCCGTCGCCGGCCACGTCCCGCTGCTCGGCCAGGTACCGCTGCTGGGCGACCAGCGCGGGATAGAGCCGGCGCAGCGCGGCCAGGCCGGTGCTGTCAGGGGCCCGCCGGTACGCCAGCAACGCGGCGAGCGCGTGCACCGGGGGTTGGACCAGGCCGGAGGTGGCCACCACCGGTGCTCCGGGCACGTCGGCCGAGCGCCACATCTCCGGCCCGGGGAAGTACGCGCCGACCCGCAGCGTCGGGTTGAACACGATGTGCGGCACCCGGCCGTCGGCCCACTGCGCCCGGAACAGGCTCGCCAGCTCCCGCCAGGCGCGCTCGGGGCGGACCTGGGCCAACCCGATCGCGATGAACGCGGAGTCCCAGCTCCACTGGTGCGGGTAGAGGGTGCGCGAGGGCACCGTGTGGTCGTGTTCCCAGTTGGCGTCGAGCGTGTCGACCGCCAGCTGACGCAGCCCGGTCGGGTCGGCCGGGCCACCGGTGCGTCCGGCGTCGACGCCGGACGACGCGGCGTCCGCGGGCGTACCCACGCTGGGCGGGCCGGGGGCGGCGGTCATGCGGCGGCCCGCCGGGGCAGCGCGTGCCGCAACACGGTGGCGGCCTGCTGCAGGGCGCGGACCGGGTCACCGCGCAGCCGGCACTCGAGGGACAGCCACCCCCGGTAGTCCAGCTCCAGGAGGGTACGCACCAGCGCCGTCCAGTCCAGGTGCCCGGCACCGGGCTGGTACCGGTTGGAGTCGCTGACCTGCACGTGCCCGAGATATGGCGCGGCGGCACGCAGCGCCCGGTGCACGTCGTCCTCCTCGATGTTCATGTGGAAGGTGTCGGCGACCACCCGGACCGACGGCAGGCCGAGGGTGGCGCAGAGCGCCACGGCCTCGTCGAGCCGGTTGACCATGTGGTCCTCGTACCGGTTGAGGGGTTCCAGGAAGACGGTGACCCCCTCGGCCCGGGCGTGCTCGCCCAGCTCGCCGAGGGCGTCGAGGAGCACCTGCCGGTCCCCGTCCGGCGGGCGGGGCGGCTCGAACGGTGGCAGCCGCCGGGAGAACATTCCCCAGGCGGCCGGGGTCATCACCCCGACGCCGCCCAGCTCGGCGATCACCGAGAGCTGGGAGCGCAGGTTGCGGACGGCGTCGGCGGACCGGGCGCTGTCGAAGTCGCCGATGAAGTGGTCCATCTCGACGCAGACGGTGGGCATCACCACCCCGGCGGCGCGAGCCCGGCGCAGCTCGGGCAGCCGGCGAGCGAACGCGAGGTCGCCGCGTCCGCGTAGCTCGATGCCCTGGTAGCCGAGGGCGGCCGCGAGGGCGAACTTCTGGATCAGGTTGGCACCCGGCAGGAGTTGTTCCTGACAGGCCAGCGCGATGGTGGTCATCTAGAACCTCAGCACGACTTGGAGGACGTCACCGGCGCCGCGGTCGAGCAGCGCGAGGGCGTCGGCGACCGCACTGGCGTCGACGACGTGGCTGACCAGTGGCAGCGGGTCGACGCTGCGGTCGGCCACCAGGTCCATGAAGGTCTGCGCGACCCGGTCTCCGCTCCACCGGCCGGCCATGCTCGGCGCGGGGGTGGGCCCGGAGACCTGGGCGGCGACCAACTGGATGCGGTTGTGGTGGAACTCCTCGCCGAGGCCGAGCGCGTCGGCCTGGCCCTGGTAGAAGCCGGCGGCCACGACCCGGCCGGCGTGGGTGGTGGAGCGGATCGCCTCGTGCAGCGCCGGGTACGCGCCGGACAGCTCCAGGCAGACGTCGGCCCCCCGGCCGTCGGTGGCCTGGCGCAGCACAGTGGCGGCGGAGGTGACGGTTGCATCCACTGTGGATTTCGCCCCGTAGCGGGCGGCGTGCGCCAGCCGGGTGGGCACCGGGTCGACGGCCACCACCCGGGCCCCGGAGAGCACGGCGAGCCGGGTGGCGAGCAGCCCGATGACGCCCTGCCCGAAGACACCGACCCAGTCGCCGAGGTGCAGGTCGCCGGCGAGCACGGCGGTCAGCGCGATGGCGCCGGGGCGGGCGAAGACGGCGGCGAGCGGATCCAGCCCGGTGGGGAGCGCCCGGACCGCGTCGGCGGCGAGCACCGCCTCGGCCCGGTGCCCCCAGATGCCCCAGACGAGCTGCCCCGGATGCCGGTCGGTGACCTCCGGGGCGACCTCGATGACCTCGCCGACCTCTTCGTAGCCGAAACCGATCAGCGGGTAGGGCACCGGGGTCTGTCGGGGGACGAACATCCGGGCGGCGTCGTCCCAGTCCTTGCTGAGCCGGGGATTGCTGCCCCGGTAGAGGGTCAGCTCGGTGCCGGCGGAGATGCCCGAGTAGCAGGTGCGGACTCGGACCTGGCCGGGGCCGAGCGGATCCGGCGGGCAGGGCTCAAGGCTGATGCGTCGAGGCCCGGCGAGAGAGACCACCCAGTTGCCCATGTGTCACATCCCGGTAGCACTGGGTTCCAGGATAGCAAGAAATCGCCATATGTCTTGCTATTGATCAATCGAAGGTGTTGGATCCGTCATGTACCCTTCGAGAGGAGTGCCACCGATGTCAGCACCTCCGAGGCGGATACTCGCCACCACCCTGATCATGGCACTGACCACGTCCACCCTGCTGGCCTGCGGCGACGACGAGCCGGACAGCAACAGCAAGAAGATCACCGTCTGGAGCCTGGAGGACGTGGCCGACCGGGTCACCGCCACCAAGGCGATCATCGCGGACTTCACCGCCAGGACCGGGATCCAGGTCGATCTCGTGACCGTCAACGAGGACCAGTTCCCCTCCCTGATCGCCGCAAACGCCGCCGCCGGCGACCTGCCCGACGTGGTCGGGTCCGTCTCCCTCGCCGGCATCCGTACGCTCGCCGGCAACGAGCTGCTGCACGCCTCGGCGAACGCGGAGGTCGTCGACAAGCTGGGCAAGCAGACGTTCTCCCCGCGCGCGCTGGAGTTGACCTCCGACGACGGCAGACAGCTCTCCGTGCCCAGCGACGGGTGGGGGCAGCTGCTGGTCTACCGCAAGGACCTGTTCGCCGCGGCCGGTCTGCCCGCCCCCGACACGTACGAGCGGATCACCGCCGCCGCGGCACGCCTGAACACCGGCGGCGTCGCCGGGATCACCGCCGCGACCGCCCCCAGCGACGTGTTCACCCAGCAGACCTTCGAGCACCTGGCGCTGGCCAACGGCTGTCAGCTCACCGACGACTCCGGCGCGGTCACCCTGGACTCACCCCAGTGCGTCGAGGCGTTCCGCTTCTACGGCGACCTGATCCGCACCAGCTCGACCAAGGGCGCGCAGGACGTGGACACCACCCGGGCCACCTACTTCGCGGGCAAGGCCGCCATGGTGATCTGGTCCCCGTTCATCCTTGACGAGCTGGCCGGGCTGCGTAACGACGCCAAGCCGACCTGCGCGCAGTGCCAGAGCGACCCGGGGTTCCTGGCGAAGAACAGCGGGTTCGTCACCGCGATCAAGGGACCGGACGGCACCGAACCCGCCCAGTACGGCGAGATCAGCTCCTGGGCGGTGCTGGATGGCGCGGTGACCGATCCGGCGAAGTCCTTCGTGGAGTACATGCTCAGTGACGGTTACCCGCGCTGGTTCGGCATGTCCCCCGAGGGCCGCTTCCCGGTCCGCAAGGGCACCCCGGCCGAGCCGGAGGCGTACCTGACCGCCTGGAACACCAGCCAGGCGGGCGTGGACGCGAAGAAGCCCCTCGCCGACGTGTACGGCGACGAGGTGCTGGCCACGTTGCGCCGCAGCCCGGACACCTTCGGGCGGTGGGGGCTCAGTCAGGGGCAGGGCAAGCTGGTCGGCGCGATGCTCGGCGAGCTGCCGGTGCCCAAGGTGCTGGGCGACCTCGTCGCGGGCAAGGCCGAGGCGGCGGCCACCGCCAACCGCGCCAAGAAGGACGTCGACGCCATCAAGGCGGGCGTCAATTGACCACCACAGCGCCCGGCCCCGGCCGCTCCCCCACCCGGGAGCGGCCGGCGCCACCCCGGCGCCGACCCCTGACCCTGCGCCGCCGCGAATCCCGGGCCGGCCTCGCGCTGGTCGCACCGACGGTGCTCGTCACCATCGTGGTCATCGGCATCCCGATCGTGTGGACAGTGGTGCTGGCCTTCCAGCGGGTCCGGCTCGCCACGCTGCGCAAGACCGGCCTGTTCGGCGACTTCACCATGGACAACATCGACCGGGTGCTGCACACCCCCGGCTTCGCCGAGACGCTGTGGGTCACGCTGATCTACAGCATCGGCGGCACCGTCGGGTCGATAGTGCTCGGCCTGGTGGCCGCCCTGGTGGTCCGCCGGCCGTTCCGGGGCCGCACAGTGGTCCGGGCGTCCATGCTGCTGCCGTACGTGGCACCGGTGGTCGCGGCGACGTTCGTCTGGCAGGTGATGCTCGACCCGCAGCTCGGCGTCGTCAACGCGTGGGGGCAACGCCTGCTCGGTTGGGACGCCCCGGTTCCGTTCCTCACCCAGGAGTCGACAGCGCTGGCCGCCGTGATCATCTTCGAGGCGTGGCGGTACTTCCCGTTCGCGTTCCTGTTCCTGCTGGCCCGGCTCCAGGCGGTGCCCGGCGAGTTGGAGGAGGCCGCCCGGGTCGACGGGGCCACCCCCACCCAGCGGTTCCGGCACATCCTGCTGCCGCAGCTCCTGCCGGTGATCGCCCTGCTGGGCGTGCTGCGTTTCATCATGACGTTCAACAAGTTCGACGACGTCTACCTGCTCACCGGCGGTGCGGCCGGCACCGAGGTGGTCAGCGTGCGGGTGTACGAGTTCCTCACCGCCCGTACCGACATCGGGGCCGCCGCCGCGCAGGCCGTCGTGCTGGCCGTGGTGCTCATCGTGTTCGTGCTGATCTATCTGCGCTTCTTCGGACGGAGGGTGAGCTGATGGATCGGGACGTCGTCGAGACGGTGAGCCTGCGGTGGCTGCGCCGCCTGGTGATCGCCGTGTTCCTGGTGATCACCGTCTTCCCCTTCTACTACATGCTGCTGCTCTCGGTACGCCCCATCGAGCGGCTGCTGCTCGACCCCGGCGCGCTGGTGGTCGGCTTCGGTGAGCTGACAGTGGCCACGTACGCCGAGGTGTTGAAGGCCACCGACGACGGCGGCCAGGGTTTCCTCACCTTCATCCGCAACAGCGGGCTGGTCGCCGTCGCGGCGACAGTGCTCACCCTGCTGGTCGCGATCCCCGGCGCGTACGCGGTGGCCCGGCTACGGTTCTTCGGCCGGCGGCAGGTGGACTTCCTGTTCCTGGCGGTCTATCTGTTCCCGTCGATCGTCATCGCGATCCCGCTGTTCGTGGTCTTCACCCGGGCCGGGCTGCGCGGCTCGCTGTTCGGTCTGGTGCTGGTCTACATCTCGCAGACGTTGCCGGTGTCGGTCTACATGCTGAAGAACTACTTCGAGACCATCCCAGTCAGTCTGGAGGAATCCGCAGCCATCGACGGCGCCGGTCGGCTCGGCATCATCCGGCGCGTCAGCCTGCCCCTGGCCATGCCGTCGATCATGGCGGTGGCGCTCTACGACTTCATGATCGCCTGGAACGAGTTCCTCTTCGCGCTGTTGTTCCTGGTCGACAAGCCCAACCGGTGGACGGTGTCGCTGGGGCTGTCCCTGCTCGCCGACGGGGTGGAGGTGCCCAAGACAGTGCTGATGGCCGGGTCGGTGGTGCTCACCGTGCCCATCGTGATCCTGTTCTTCGCCAGCGAACGACTGCTCACCGAAGGGCTGACCAGCGGCGCGGAGAAGGGGTGAGGGACACCCTCGGGCGCTGAGCGGTGTCGCCGCCGTTCAGCGCCCGCTCGGCGTGCTCAGAGGGCGCTGCTGTAGTCGACGTCGGGGTGCAGCACTTCGATGCGGTCGCGGGTGCTGAGCAGCTTCCACAGCAGGTCGGCAAGGTCGACCGGGTCGACAGTGGGGATCTCGACGCCCTGGGGCATGTCGACACCCAGCTCGCCAGCGGTCATCGCCCGGTGTCCGGCGCTGCCCAGGATCATGGCGTTGACCATCAAGGTGCCGACGTAGACACCCTTGCCGGCAACCTCGCCGTGCAGGCTGTGCAGGTAGTTGCGGGCCGCCGCCATCGCCGGTCCGACGCCGCTCATGAAGGGTGCCGGGTTGACCGCCGAAGCGCCCTGCGTGATGAGGATGCCCCCGTCGCCGCGTTCGATCATTGCCGGCAGGACCTGACGCACGATCTCCAGCGGGGTGAGCAGGTACAGGTTCACGAACTCCTGTGCGACCTCCGGCGTCAGCTCCGCCGCCGGGATGAACGGCGCGGTGGTGATCGGGGCGTACTCGACGACGTCGATGCCGCCGTATCGCGCGGTGATCGCGGCGAGCAGTGCGGGCACCTCGGCGGTCCGCGTCAGGTCGGCCGGGAACGCGGCCGTCTCGATGCCGTCGGTCGTCAGCTCGGCGACGAGCCGGTCGAGGGCGTCCGGCCGGCGGCCGACGAGGGCCACCCGGTAGCCCTCGCGGCCGAACCGTCGAGCCACCGAGAGGCCGAGGCCGGTTCCCGCGCCGAAGATTGCAACGGTCTTGGACATGTGTACTCCCCAGGTCGAGTGATAAATTGAGGACTGCCTCAAGTTGACCTGACCGACGCTAGCACCAACTTGAGGGTGCCATCAACTTATGGAGGTCGTCGCGGATGAGGACGGGTGCAACGGGCAAGTCGACGCTGCGGCGCGACGCACGGGAGAACCTCGCAAAGCTCACTAACGCCGCCGTTGAGGTGTTCCGTGCGCACGGTCTCGGCGCGCCGCTGGAGGAGGTGGCCCGCACGGCCGGTGTCAGCACGGGCACCCTCTACAACCGGTTCGGCTCCCGGGAGGCGCTCATCGACGCCGTCGTCCCGATCATCGCGGGCGAGCAGATGGCGATCATCGCTGCCGAGGCCCAGGCCATTCCCGACCCGTGGAGCCGCTTCCGCTTCTACCTGACGAGCCTGCTCGAGCTCCAGGCCACCCTGCCCGCCCTCGACGACATCATGGCGCGGCGGTACCCGGGCTCGGAGCAGTTGGCGCGCCTGTGCGACGACGCCGTCGTGCACGCGTCGTCGTTCCTCGAAGCGGCCCAGGAAGACGGTTCGCTACGCGAGGACTTCGGCCCCGCTGACCTCACCGCGATCTTCCTGGCGAACTCCGGCATCCTGCGGAGCGACCCGAAGGCGGGCGCCGACGCCTGGCGTCGGCACACCGACTTCGTCCTCGACGGTCTTCGGGTGGACCCACGCCGCCGCCCCTGACTCCCACACC
The DNA here is from genome assembly GCF_030269705.1 of Micromonospora sp. NBRC 107095. Lineage (NCBI taxonomy): Bacteria > Bacillati > Actinomycetota > Actinomycetes > Micromonosporales > Micromonosporaceae > Micromonospora > Micromonospora sp. NBRC 107095. Next base: position 568,102 of record NZ_BSTU01000007.1, on the reverse strand, counting down.
GCTCCCCCAGCGGCCCGGTTACGGTGGCCACATGGCCAACCCGACCCGCTGGGCGACCGACACCGGCCCCGAGCACTCACAGTGGTACATCGACCGGTTCCGCAAGCTGGCCGCCGAGGGAGCGGACCTGGCCGGCGAGGCCCGCCTGGTCGACACCCTGGTGGCACCCGGCTCCCGGATCCTCGACGCCGGCAGCGGCACCGGCCGGGTCGGTGCCGCGCTGGCGCAGCGTGGGCACACGGTGGTGGGGGTCGACGCCGACCCGGCGCTGGTGGCGGCGGCCCGCGCCGACTATCCGGGCCCGACGTGGCTGGTCGCCGACCTCGCCGAGCTCGATCTGCCTGCGCTGGGTGAGACGGAGCCGTTCGACGCGGCGGTGCTGGCCGGCAACGTCCTCGCCTTCGTCGCCGTCGGCACCGAACCGGAGGTGCTGCGTCGGGTCGCCGGCCACCTGCGACCCGACGGGGTGCTGACCGTGGGCTTCGGCACCGAACGGGGCTACCCGCTGACCGCGTTCGACGCCGACGCGGTGGCGGCCGGGCTGCGCGTGGAGCACCGCTTCGCCACCTGGGACCTGCGCCCGTGGCGCGACGACGCCCCGTTCGCGGTCACCATCCTGCGCCGCCCGGCCGGCTGAGCACCGCCTGCCGCATATCATTCCGGTGATCAAGAGGTTTGCGTCGGGCTCGCGCCACATTCTGACGCAAACCTCTTGATCGCCGCCGTCATGGCGCACCGCTGGGGGTTTCGGATGGTCAGTCTCCGGCGGCGACGGCTCGGGCGGCGGACGGGTCGAGGGTGGCGCCGGCGGGTACCAGGCTGACCAGCCCGGCCGGCAGCCGCACCGGTCGCACGTCGCGGTAGCCGAGCATCGGCAGCACCTCCCGGTCGGCCAGCACGTACCGTCGACCCAGGTCGGTGACCACGGAGACCGCGCCGCCGGTCGCGCCGGGCGCCGCCGCTGCCTCGACCACCGCGCCGCGGCCCGGCTCCACCACCACGTGGTCGGCCAGCACCGCACCACCGGTCGGCGCGGTGCGCGGCACGGCCGTCAGGTCCCGCAGCGGTACGCCCCAGCGCACCTCACCCACCCCGCCGTCGTCGCCGACGCGGGTGCAGAGCGCGCCGCCGTCGGCGGTTGCGAGCCGGGGCGGGGCCGGCGGCGGGGCGTTCGGACCGGTCGGGGCGAGATCGGACACCGTGGGCAGCGCGGCGAACCGGCCCAACGTCATCGGCACCGGCGCGACCTGCCCGGTGCGGGCCAGCAACAGCCCCGCCTGCAACTCGGTGATACCGGCCAGGCCGGCGTCGAGCGCCACCGCGTACTGCCGGCCACCACCGGAGTTGCTCACCAGGTAGACGGTGCCGATCGCGGCACCCGGCACCCGACGAGCCGGCCGGCCCAGCGCGGGCAGGTCGAGCGGGGCGAGGTCGACGCCGGCAGGCAGCGAGTTGAGCAGTGCCGGCGCCACCGGAACCGCCTGCGCCCGGGTGGTGGCGAGCGCCGCCAGCACCCGGCTGGGATCGCGGACGAGGTACCGCCGCTGGTGCCAGACCAGGTGCAGCCCGCCGTCGGGGTGACGCAGCAGCAGCGCGTCGTCGCCCAGCGGCCGGCCACCGTCGGGTTCGGTGCCGATCAGCAACGCCGAACGGGGCCCCTGGGCGCCCGCGCCGGCCGGGATCGTCGAGCAGACCGTCCACGCCGTGGCGGCCAACCGGCCGGGAGCGGGCAACGAGTCGGGGGCGTCGGCGATGCCCAACGGCAGCCCGCGCGGCACCCCGTCGATCGTGCGCCGGGACACCAGCACGGTCTTCGACCGGTCCGCGCCGACGATGAGCAGCGCCGAGGCGTAGTTGAGCACCGGGTGCAGCTTCTGCGCGCGGTAGACGAACCGGGCGCCGGACTCCTTCTCCACGATCACCGCTCCCGGGTCGCGCCACCCCTTGCCGCCACCGGCGAACAGCCCGTAGAGGGCGAAACCACCGAGCCCGATCGCCGCCACCAGAACGCTGGCCAGGCCGGCACCGGCCAGCCGCCGAAACGGCGACTGCGCGGGATCGGTCTCCCGCATGACCAGGGCGGCGACCGCCCGCTGGACGCTGAACTGGTAGGAGTGCAGCTGGTCCTGCCGCGACGGCATGAGTCCCCTCCGGTGGATCGGCCGGGCACAGGATATGCGCTGCGTCGATGTCCCGTGGACCCTGCGTGGCCGTCGGCGGCGGGGCAACCGGTACCATCCGGGGACGAATCCGGCGGCGAGAGGGCACCCGTGGGCGCGCGTTTCGAAGAGCTGGCCTGGCGGGAGACTCCGATCGGCGCGATCAGCCTGCGCCGACGCCGGGACCCGGCACTCCAGGTCGAGGTGTACGAGGTCAAGCTCGACGACGAGTATCTGATGTCCAGCCTTTTCCCGGTCGCGGAGATCGAGCTGGCCCGGCTCGGCCTCGCCGAGGTGACCGGTGAGTCGCTCGACGTGGTGGTGGGCGGTCTCGGATTGGGCTACACCGCCTGCGCGGCGCTGGGCGACCCCCGGGTGCGCTCACTGCTCGTGGTGGAGGCGATCGAGGACGTGATCGACTGGCACCGGCGCGGGTTGCTGCCGTTCGCGGCGGGGCTCGCCGAGGACCCCCGGACCCGCTTCGTGCAGGCCGACTTCTTCGCGGCGGTGGCCGGTGACACCGGTTTCGACAGCGAGGTGCCCGGTCGACGCTTCGACGCCGTGCTCCTCGACGTCGACCACTCCCCGCGCAACGTCCTGCACCCGAGCCACGCGGCGTTCTACCCGCCGGACGGGTTGCGCCGCCTGGCCGCCCGGCTGCGCCCCGGGGGCGTTTTCGCGCTCTGGTCGGACGACCCGCCGGACGCCGAGTTCACCGCGTCGCTCAGCGAGGTGTTCGTGGACGTGCGGGCGCACGTCGTGCCGTTCGCCAACCCGCTGACCGGTGGCGAGTCGGCCAACACCGTCTACGTGGCGCGCGCCGACGGCTGAGCGCCCCGGGTCGACCCGCGTCTCAGGACGTCGGGGTGTCGACGCCCCCCACCGCGGGGAACCCGAGTCGATCAATCGGCATGGTGTCGGCCGGACGGGGAACGTGTACCCGGGTCGGCCGCACCAGGCGCGGCCGGTTACGGGAGGTCGACATGCGTGCACTGCTCTGGGTCGTCGGCGTGGTCGCCGGCGTGCTGATCCTGCTCGGGTTGCTCCTCGAAGCGGTCCGCTGGCTGATCATCATCGGTCTGATCGCGCTGGTGATCGTGATCGTCTGGGGCGTCGTCAAGGGGCGGCAGGCCATGAGCCACCAGTCCCGACGACGTTGACCGGTCAGAACCAGTCCGGCCGCATGTCGAGCGTGGTCCGGTCCCGGCTCTCCAGCAGGTCGAACTGCGGCCCGGTGCGGGGCAGCTCGACGGTGAAGAAGTAGCGGGCGGCCTGCCGCTTGCCGGCGTGGAACGCGTCGCCGGCCCCCTCCGGCGGCAGCGCCAGCACCTGCTCCAACCACATCCAGGCGATCACCACGTGCCCGACGGCCTCCAGGTAGGCGCTGGCGTTGGCCAGCGCCAGCACCGGATCACCGTCGGCCCAGAGTCGACTGGTGACAGTGATGACCCGGTCCACCGCCGCCGCCAGCCGGCCCGCCAGCTCGGCGGCCTCGCCCCCGGTCTGCCGGGCCCGCTCGACCGTGTCGCCGATCGTCGTGGTCAGCAGGACGAGACCAGCGCCGCCCTGCATGGTCATCTTGCGCCCCAACAGGTCCAGCGCCTGGATGCCGTGGGTGCCCTCGTGGATCGGGTTGAGCCGGTTGTCCCGGTAGTGCTGCTCCACGTCGTGGTCACGGGTGTAGCCAGCGCCGCCGAGCACCTGGATCGCCAGGTCGTTGGCGGTGAGGCACCACTGCGACGGCCAACTCTTGGTGATCGGGGTGAGCACGTCCAGCAGCAGGTGCGCGCGCTCGCGGTCGGCCTCGGCCGGTGCGGTCTTCTGCTCGTCGAGCAGCCGCGCGCAGTAGAGCACCAGTGCCAGCGCCCCCTCCACGTAGCTCTTCTGGGCCAGCAGCATCCGTCGTACGTCGGGGTGGTCGATGATCGGCACCTGCGCGGTGGCCGGGTCCTTCGCGCCGACCGGCCGGCCCTGCGGCCTCTCCTTCGCGTACGCCAGGCTCTTGAGGTAGCCGGTGTAACCCAACGCGGTCGCGCCGGCCCCGACCCCGATCCGGGCCTCGTTCATCATGTGGAACATCTGCGCCAGACCCTGATGGGGCGCGCCCACCAGATGCCCGACCGCTCCGGGGCGACCGGCTGGGGTGTGCGCGCCGTCGCCGAAGCTGAGCAGGGTGTTGGTGGTGCCCCGGAACCCCATCTTGTGGTTGAGCCCCGCCAACACCACGTCGTTACGGTCGCCGAGCGACCCGTCCGGTCCGACCAGCACCTTGGGAACGATGAACAGCGAGATGCCCTTGACCCCGGGCGGCGCGCCCGGAATGCGGGCCAGTACCAGGTGGACGATGTTCTCCGCCAACTCGTGATCGCCACCGGAGATCCACATCTTGGTGCCGAAGAGCCGGTACGTGCCGTCCGCCTGCGGCTCGGCGCGGGTGGTGATGTCGGCCAGTGAGCTGCCGGCGTGCGGCTCGGACAGACACATGGTGCCGAAGAACCGACCGTCCAACATGGGCCGCACGTACGTGTCCACCTGCTCGGGGCTGCCGTGCGCCAGCAGCAGGTTGGCGTTGCCCAGGGTGAGGAACGGGTACGCCGAGGTGGCCACGTTGGCGGCCTGGAACCAGGTGAAGCAGGCCGCGGCGACCGCGTGCGGCAGTTGCAGGCCGCCGACGGTGGCGTCCAGCCCGGCGGTGAGCAGACCCGTCTCGGCGAAGCTGTCCAACGCCGCCCGGACCTGCGGGATCAGCCGCACCCGCTGCCCGTCGAAGGTGGGCTCGGCAAGATCGGCGGCCCGGTTGTGCGGGGCGAACTGCTCGGTGGCTACCCGCTCGGCGAGGTCCAGGGCGTCGTCGAAGGTCTCCCGGGAGTGCTCGGCGTAGCGGGGACGCTCGACGAGCTCGGCCACCCGCAGCCACTCGTGCAGCAGGAAGTCGAGGTCACGTCGGGAGAGCAGGGTGGACGGCACGGCACTCCTCAGCGGGCGCGGGGGGCGGGCGGGGCGACGGCCCACTGTCGCCCCGCCCATCCTGGCCGATCGGCAGGACCCGCACCACCGGCCCGGCCCGGGTTCGACGAGCGGAACTTGTCACACCCACCGGTTAGCGTCGTTGCCCGTGACCGCACCCGGAGACGTCCCACCCGAGGTCCTCGACCGGCTGCGGCCGATCTGCCTCGGGCTGCCGGAGACCTACGAAGAGCCCGCCTGGGTGGGCATCCGCTGGCGCATCCGCAAGCGGACCTTCGCCCACGTGCTCACCGTCGACCCCGACCGTCAGCAGGTCCACGCCCGGGCCGCCGCCCTCGACCGGCCCGCCTGCCTGTTGACCTTCCGGTCGCCACTCGACGAGATCGCCGGGCTCCTCGGCATGGGCCATCCGTTCTACAAACCGGACTGGGCTCCGAACGTGCTGGGCATGATCGTGGACGGGGACACCGACTGGGAGGAGGTGGGTGAGTTGCTCACCGAGAGCTACTGCGTCCTGGCCCCGAAGCGGCTCGCCGCGCAGGTCGGCCCCACGGTGCCGCCGTCCCGCTGAGCGCCGGGCCGGGTGGGCGCGAGGTGGCTCGACGCCGATGCCCGGCTCTGCTCGTGACCCGCCGACCTGTCGCAGGTCGCCGTTAGGCTCCGCGCCATGGCTGAATTCGTGTTGGTGGCGGGGGCGTGGCTGGGGTCATGGGCGTGGGACGAGTTGGTGCCGCCCCTGCGGGCGGCCGGCCACGGCACGCACCCGCTGACCCTCTCCGGTCTCGCCGAGCGGCGGGAGGCGCCCGCCGGGCAGCAGACCCACGTGCAGGACATCGTCGACGAGATCGAGCGCCGCGACCTGCGCGACGTGGTGTTGGTCGGGCACAGTTACTCGGGCATCCCGGTGGGTCAGGCCGCCGAACGGATCGGTGACCGGTTGATCCGGGTGGTCTTCGTCGACTCCGAGGTGCCGGTCGACGGCGGGTCGTTCGCCTCCGGCTGGTGGCAGGGCCAGGCCGCCTTCGAGGCGCAACTCGCCGACAACGGCGGGCACTGGGCGCCGCTCACGGTGACCGACTTCGACGGTCAGGGTCTCACCGACGGGCAGATTGCGCGCCTGGTCGAGGGGGCCACCCCGCACCCGGGCGCCACGCTGACCGAGCCGGCCGTGCTGAGCCGACCGCTGGGTGAGCTGCCGGCGACGTACGTGAAGTGCCTGCTCGACGGGCCTGAGCCCAACGACACCGTGGCCACGCTGCTGGCCAGTGACCACTGGCGACTGGTCACGATGGACACCGGCCACTGGCCGATGTTCTCCCAGCCCACCGAGTTGGCCCGGATCCTGGTCGCGCAAGCCGGCTGACCTGCGCCGGGCGCGTGAATGTCGGCGCGGTGCCGCCGCTCGCCGCCATCGCCCGGTCGTGGGGGCGGCGATGGCGCGGTCGCTTCGATGGGCGTGATGCCTCAGAGTCATCACGATGCCTCTGAGGCATCACCCTCATCGGGGTGAGCCGCCCCGTGGTGACCCGCTCCGACAGCAGAGATCAGGCTGTCTGGTCGTCCAGGGTTCTGATGTGGCGCACCGGTGACGCGAGCAACCACAGCACGGCGAGCACGCCACCCAGGCCGGCGATGACCAAAGTGGGCCGCAGGCCGAGGGTGGTGCCCAACGCGCCGCCGACAAGCGCGCCGAGCGGTCGGATGCCGTAGTTGACGGCGCTGTAGGCGCCGGCCCGGCGTCCTCGCGCGTCGTCGGGTGTCACGGCGGTGAGGAGGGCGTTGAGGTTCACGTCCATCAGCATCACCCCGACGCTGGAGACCAGCTCGATGGCCGCCAGCATGGCCACCTTCGCCCAGGTGGGTCCGGACACCAGTGCGGTCAGTGCCAGCGGTGCGGGAAAGAGCATCGCGCCGATCATGGCGGTGCGGCCCAGGCCGATCGTGCGCGAGATCCGTGGGGCGAGGGCCGCGCCCGCGAACCCGCCGAGCGCGCCGACCCCGAAGGCGATGCCGATCGCGCCGGCCGACAGGTCGAGGTCGCGGCTGGCGTAGAGCACCAGCAGCGCGCTGGCGATGAAGGTGAAGAAGTTGACGGTGCTGGTGCAGCCGAGGGCGGCCCGCAGCACCGGGTGCCGCAGCACCAGCACCAGCCCTTCGCGGACCAGGCCGAACGTCGACGTCCGACGGGGCGGGGGCGGCGGCTCGGTCACCGGGATGCGGCTGAGCAGCAGCGCGGAGCCGAGGAAGGACACCGCGTCGACGAGGATCGCGACCGGCGCGCTGAGGACCTGGACGAGCCCACCGCCGACGGCCGGGCCGGCGATGAAGGACAGCGACCGGCTCATGCTGAGCTTGCTGGTCGCGTCGACGTACGCCGATCGGGGCACCAGGGCGACGAAGAACGCCTGACGGGCCATGGCGAACAGCACCGCTCCCAGGCCGGTGAGCAGTGCCACGAGGTAGAGCTGAGTGAGGGTGATCGCGTCGAACAGGTAGGCCACCGGCAGGCTGAGCAGCACCGCAGCGCGGATCAGGTCCGCGATGATCAGGAGTCGCCGCTTGTGGGTGCGCTGGTCGACCCACGCGCCGAGGAAGAGGCCCAGGAGGTTGGGCAGCCAGATCAGCGCGGTGAGGACGCTCACCTGCACGGGTGTGGCGGTGAGCAGGGTGACCGCGATCAGCGGTAGGGCCAGTTCGCTGATCCGGTCGCCGAACTGGGAGATCGTCTCGCTGATCCAGAAGGTGCGGAACCGCCGGTCGCGGTGCAGGGGCGGCGCGGGGGCGGTGGCGGTGGCGGTCACGACGTGGCCGGGTCGTCGCCGGGCTCGGGCAGGAGGTAGCGCAGCATCCGCACGGTTCGCGCGTCGGCCGGCGACGTGTCGTCGTCCTTGCGCCGCACGTACGGCGCGAGCAACTCCTCGATGGCGGCCTCCAGCCGTTGCAGCTCCTCGGGGGTGGCCACGAACCGGGTGTCGGCCACTCCGGCCACGCCGCGCCACTGCGCGTCCAGTCGGGGCTCGTCGTGCAGCAGCCACTGTTGGGGCGCCTCGGCGGCCCTGGCGAACATCTCGCCGCGGAGCTGCCGGCCGGCTGCCTGCCCCTCGGCATCGTCGGGCAGCTCGAAGCGGAAGCCCCGGGCCGCCGCCTGCCACCAGCGCTCACGCTTGCTGGCGGTGCCCTCCGCGTCGACGACCAGGCCGAACGTGGCGAGGTGCCGCAGGTGCCAGCTGACCACCGACGGGGTGGCCCCGACGTGCGGCGAGAGCCCGGTGGCGGTGGCCGGGCCGTGCCGCTGGAGGCGGTCGAGGATGGCCAGCCGGACCGGATGGGCCAGCGCCCGCAGCGCCTGCGGCTCGGTGATCTCGAAATCCCCGTACGGATTCTTGAGAGACATGTTTCGAGAGTAGCCTCTCAGATCAGATCAGGGAACCCCCGGCCCGCCGCGACGGCGCCCCGCTGATCAGGCGATGCCCAACCGCGCCAAGGGCTCGACCAGCTCCCGCTCCTCGTAGCTGAGGTGCGACAGGAGAGCGTCGGTCAGCAGGTCCACCGCGGCCCGCAGCTCGGCGAGGCCGTCCGGAGACCCGACGTAGGCAACCAGGGCCCGGTCGACACCCTCCAGCACGTCGTGGATGACGTGGTGCTCCTGCTCCAACCGGTCGACCACCGGGCCGAGTCGAGGGTCGCGCGCCCGCAGCCGGGGGAAGAACGACTGGTCCTCGATGGTGTGGTGGGTGGTGACGATGCGGCAGTACGACTCGCAGTAGACGCCGAGCGTCCACCTGTTCTGCCGCATGGTCATGGTGTTGATGTGGGAGCGGGCCGCGCCGGCGTCGATCTCGCCGGCCGCCACCTGGTCGATCAGGTCGTGAATCTGGGCCAGCTCGGCACGCAGACCGTCGTGGATCTGCACGAGGTGCGCACCGGTGGCCTGCTCCTGCGGGGTGTAGGTGCGCTCCGGGTCGGGCGCGGGCCCGGTCGGCCGGGTCGACTCGTCCCACACCCGCCGCTCGCTTCGTCGTACACCGTCGCCGGGGGTCGGCACCACGGCGAACGCGCCGCCGGTCGCGGTGGCACGGCTCTCCCGCACCGGCGCCGCGACGACCGCCGACGGCTCGGGCTCCGGCTCCGCTGGCGTACGCCCCGGCGCCGCGCCCTGGTTCCGTTCGGCCGCGACCAGCTCACGGACGGCGGGGGCGACCTCGCCGGCGAAGCGGCGCAGGTCGTCGGGGTCGTCGCTGGCCAGGATGAAGGTGCCGACGCCGTCCTCCACTGCCAGCTCGGCCAACTCCTCGGCCCACTGCTCGGCGGGCCCGTCCAGGGGGCCGCGCCCGACGGCCGAGAACTGTCCGGCGATGTTGAGCAGCCGGCGCACGTCCCGCGGGGACCGGCCGGCCTCCCGCGCGGCGTCATCGATGATCGCGTTGCCCTTGGCCAGGTCGCCGGGCTGGAGGTAGCCCAGCGTGGGCAGCCAGCCGTCGGCCCGACGGCCGGTGAGCTGGAGCATCCGGGGCTTGTACGCGCCCAGCCAGATCGGCGTGTGGTGGGCCGGGGCGGGCCCGCGCTTGGCGCCCATCACCCGGTAGAACTCGCCGTCGACCCGCACTCCGCCGCGCGTCTCGACGTCCCAGAGCTGACGGATGACCTCGATGGCCTCCGTCAGCGCCCGGACGCCCTCGCCGGGGGTCAACCGCCGGCCGCCCATCGCCTCGATGGCGTCCCAGAACGCCCCCGCCCCGAGGCCGAGACTGACCCGGCCACCGCTGAGCAGGTCCAGGCTGGCCACGCTGCGGGCGAGCACCGCGGGCGGGCGCAGTGGCAGGTTCGTCACGTTCGCCGCGAGGTGCACCCGGTGGGTGCGGGCCGCGACGAAGCTCAGCAGCGTCCAGGTGTCGAGGAACGCCGGTTGGTACGGGTGGTCCTGGAAGGTGACCAGGTCCAGCCCGACCTGCTCGGCCAGGACGGCGACCCCGACCGTACGGTCCGGATTGTCAGCGCTGGGCGTGACGAAGGATCCGAAGACCAGGTCGTGGCCGTAGTCGCTCATCTGCGAGCCTCCCGATTCACCCCGACGCGTCGGCTGATGCGTCGTGACCTTAACCTTATGCCATACAGAACATCTGCTGCCATCAAGGTCTGGCTTACTGCGCTATTGTCGGGGGATGACGGGTGCCACTCACCGGCCGGGCCGGCCCGATCCGCTCGACGACGACCTGGGCTGGATGCTCGGGATCGTCTTCCGCGGCTACGTCCGCGCGGCCGAGCACGCGCTCACCGATTTCCCCGGTGGCCCTCGTGGCTATCAGCTGCTCACCGCGGCGATCAACGGACCCGCCCGGAACCAGGGGGCGATCGCCGAGGAGATCGGCGTCGACCGCACGGTCCTCACGTACCTGATCGATGACCTGGAGGGGCCCGGCTTCGTGGCCCGTCGCGCGGACCCGGCCGACCGGCGCAACCGGCTGATCGAGGTCACCGACGCCGGCCGTGCCGCGTGGGAGCAGCGACGAACGGCACTGCGGCAGGTCGAGTCGCATCTGCTGGGGGCCCTCACGCCGTCCGAGTCGGCGACGCTGCGGTCCCTGCTGCAGAAGGTCGCCTGTTCGGCCCAGGCGGCGGACCCGCTGCGTGACCTCTGTGAGGTGGTGACCGAGGTGCACGCCGAACCGGCGTCGCCCACTGCCCGCCGGACCGGTGCCGCGGCGGTGCGAAGCGGACGAACCGCCTCCCCCCGAACCCGCCGAAGCACCGGTTGACCAGTGGATATCTGACCGACGGGCCGCCCGGCACCACCCGACGTCGTTCGTCGAGCGGTGCCGGGCGACCCCGCGGTATCGCTACCGCGCCCGGTCAGCGAACGTGCACGAACACCGGGTTCGAGTAGAACCACAGGTCGTCCCACGGGCTCTCCAGGCCGTCGGCGAGCGGCTCGGCCTCGTCCGTGCTGGTGCCACGCACCCGCGCGTAGGTGTCCGCCTCGACGTTGCGCAGGGTGTGCCGGATGACGTAGCTGTCGCCCTGCCGACGCCAGTCGCGCGGGCCGAACCGGGCCACCACCTTGGTGGTGGGGTTGGTGTCGGCGTCCAGGCTGGCGCTCGGGCCGGTGATCTGGCCGACGATCAGGTCGACCCGGCGGACCTCGGGCCGGTCGCCGTTCGCGTTCACCCCACCCAGCGGGCGGAAGGTGATCTCGATATCGACGTCGGTACGGCTCCGACGGCTCACCGTGATCGTCTCGCCCACCTCGGCGGTCTTGCCCTGGGACGTGGCGGTGACGTCGAGGCTGCGGATCAGGTCACCGGTGGTGACCCAGATCCGGCCGTTGCGCAGGCCGTCCATGATGTCGCCGTAGTCCTGGCGGGCGTGCACGTAGGTCTTGCTGTACTCCCCCGGCCAGAAGTCGGACCCACCACGGGTCCAGTGCACGTGCGAGTCCGAGGTGGCGGTGATCCACCACCGTCGGCCCTCGCCGAGCAGTGAGTCCCACAGCCCACCGACCCGGGCGGTCATCTGGTCGAAGCCGCCGTAGGTGGGGTGGTTGCCGTACCCGCCCCGCTTGCCACCGTTGAGCGGGCCGGCCTGGTGCCCGGGTGCGCCCTCGAAGCCGATGTAGACGTCCGGCGCGGCGTTATTGCCGTTGCGGAACTCGCGCGGGGTGTCCTGGCCGTAGACGCCGAGGCCGGGCGCCGAACGGGACGCGTGGTGGGCGATCACCAGCGGCTTGTGCGGCATGCCCCGGGCGACCTTGAGGAACTCCACCATCCTGGCCTCGGTGTCGCGGGTCGGGTCGGTGGGGAACGCGTCGTACTTGGCGAACCGGCTCTCCAACTCGAAGAGCTGCTTCGCCTCGTCGTCGTGACGCGGGATCATCAGCGTGTGGTGGTCCAGCGAGGGCGCGTCGAACTCCATGCCCCAGAACTGGAGCACCTCGGGGACCAGCTTGCGGGACCGCAGCAGGTCGGGGTACGCCTGCTCGATGTTCACCTTCGAGTGGGTGGGTCCACCGTGGTCGGTGCACATCGCCCAGGTCAGGCCGAAGTTCTTCGCCATGATGGCGTTGGTGACGATCGGGTAGACCGCGTCCGCGCCCTTGTGGAAGACGATCGGGGACTTCGTGGTGTCGAACTCGCCGCTGTACTCGGAGTGGACGTGGTGGTCGCCCGCCCGCCACACCCGGTTCTTGGAGTCACCCCGGTCGGGCTTGTCGTGGTCAGCGGGCCGGCGGTCCTCGTCGGCCCACGCCGCTCCGGCGCCGACCAGTGGGCTGGCGGCGGCCAGCGTCGCGCCGACGCCCGCGTACTTGACCAGCTTGCGCCGGGACAGCTGCGGGTGCTCGGTCTCTTCGGAATGCCTGTCTGACACGTGGTGCCTCTCCTCGATCAAGCGAATGCTCTTTCGATCAAGGAGCCTTGAAGAGGCCGGTGAACGCCCGCCGTACGCAGTGGGTGCTCACGATGAACACCCTGCTCCGACCGGTGGGAGCCGGGCGGGTGCCAGCGACCCGGTCAGATCCGGGCGCGCGGCAACCAGCCGAGGAACCGGTGCCGGACCCGGGGCAGCGGCAGCGTGGGCAGGTCCTCGGCTGCGGCGACGAGGCAGGAGCCGAGATAGACCGCGAGGGAGGCGCGCGCGCCACCGAACTCGGCGAGCAGCTGGCTCTGCTTGGTGGCGCAGGGCCACTCTCGCCCGCAGCCGGTGCAGGTCCAACTTGGGGGGTTGGGCAGGTGTTCCGGCAGCTTGGCGCGGCGGTACCGGCCGACGACGCTGTTGTCCGAGCGCACGTCGCGACGCCGGGTCGCGGGGCTCTCGTTGCGGTGGGGTGCCGGACGGGCGCCGGGCAGGTAGCGACCCACGGTGCCGAGCAGCACCCCGACGCGGATCAGGACATCCGGTCCGACGTGCTGGGTCAGCAGGGCGGTCATCAGGTAGTGCCCCAGCAGGTCGAAGGCGTCCCGGTGCAGACCGAGGTCACGGCAGAGGTCGACGAAGTCCGGCGTGGTCAGTGGCACCCGGTCGTCGAGTGCGCGGCGCAGCACCTCACGCAGCCCCGCTCCGAGCCTTTCCAGCGCGTCGCCCTCGCCCAGACCCAGGCTGTCCTCGTCCGCCACCCGGGCCAGCGCCTCGCCGACGGCGAGGCGAACGATGCGGTCAGGATCAGTACTGTCCAACGCTTCCCCCCTTCGATGGCCGGTTCCCCGGCGGTGATCCGGTCACCCCCGGAACGAATCATGAACAAGATTTCGCTGTCCTCCGTGAGGGTGGCTAGGACAGCAGGCGTAGAACCATTCGCCGGGTTAGCCGGAAAACGAAGTCGAGCTGCCGACACAGCACGTGATTTGCAGGGCGGCACGTCGGTGATTGCCGTATGGTGACATTCCCATCTACAGATATTGCGCCTTGCGGTTGCAGGAAGTCAGACCAGATCCGACGCCCTCAACCGGTCGCTGCCGTCCCGCTCGCGACGTTCCACTTCACCGCACCGCCGGCCACCGACGTGCCGGGTCACCGCCGCGCACCCCGGCACGTCCCGATCCCTGCCGTCGGCACCCGTTCCACGACCCCGGCGGCACCTCCACCGGACGGAGACAGCGGATGACGTCATCGCCAGTGCAGACCCACCAGTTCGACAGTCGTGACCCGGCGGCCATCCAGGAATTCCTCTCCGCCACGTACGACCCGAAGCTGCGCATTCACAGCAGGAACGGATATCGGCTCACCCACCGCCGCGTCGACACCGGTCCGTTCGCCATCGCGAGCACCAGCCAGACCGGGCACCTGGAGATCGATGCCAGCAGCCTCGGCGGGCTGGTCATCGGTCGCTCCCGCAGCGCGCGCGTCAACCGGGCCTGCGCCGGATCGGCCCACCGGTTCGGCCCCGGCGAGGTCTTCCTCGTCACCAGGCCCGAGGAGCCGTGCACCGTGCGCTGGCATCCGGGTGAGGTGGAGCTCTGCGTACTGGACCTGTCGGTGCTGGCGCGGGTGGCCACCACCGCGCCGGCCCGCCGGCCAGGTCGGATCCAGTTCACCGAACTGGGTGCCGCCGGTACGGCCCTGGCCCGGCAGTGGGGCAACACCACGAGCTTCGTCCGCGACGTCGTGTTGAACAGCCCGGTCGCCGGAGCGCAGCCGCTGGTGATCGGCAACGCCGCCCGGATGCTGGCCGCGGCGGCGCTCGCGGTCTTTCCCAATACGGCCTTCACCGAACCGACCGCCGCGGACCGGAACGACGCCACCACCGCCACGTTGCGTCGGGCGATCGCGTTTCTGGAGGAGCACGCCGACCGGGACATCAGCGCGGCCGACATCGCCGGCGCGGCCGGCGTCTCCCTGCGGGCGGTGCAACTCGCCTTCCGCCGTCATCTCGGCACCACCCCGATGGCCTACCTGCGTCGGCTCCGGCTCGCTCGGGCACACCACGACCTGGTCCGCGCCGACCCACGCCAGGAGACGGTCTCGGCGATCGCCAGTCGGTGGGGATTCGCCAGCCACAGCAGGTTCACCGCGCGCTACCAGGCCAGTTACGGTGTGCCGCCGCGCATCACGCTGAACACCTGAGGCCGCGACCCTGCTCCGCCGACACGGCGCACGCGGGCACGCACGCCGTCCGGCGCGGCGTTCGTCGGCTCCGAGCTAGCCCCGGTCGCGCTCGTGGCTGTCGCGGGCGGTCCGTAACTCGGGCACCGACGCCTCCAGCAGATCGGCGAGGCCACGCAGCTGCTCGGCGACCCGGGCGCCGAGGGGGGTCAACGAGTATTCGACGCGCGGTGGGATCGCGGTGAGCACCTCGCGGGTGAGCATTCCGTCACGTTCGAGGGTCTGCAGTGTCTGGGAGAGCATCCGCTCGCTGACCCCGTCGATGCGGCGCCGCAGCGCGTTGAACCGGTACCGACCCTCGCCGAGCGCCAACAGCACCAGCGAGGCCCACTTCGAGGTGACGTCCTCGAAGGCGGCACGAGAGGTGCAACCCCGCGCGAAGACATCGCTGACGAATTCCTGGGTAGGCCCCGCCGGATCCTGGGCCGGCCTGTCGCTCACCTCACCAGCCTATCTCATGCCCCACACTTGGTTAGTGCTGTAGATTCGTAAGTGCCAGCTGATTTGTCACCACCCTTCGGAGGTTCCCATGCCCACCTACGCCGTCACCGGCGCCACCGGCCGACTGGGCCGGCTGGTGATCGAGCAGCTGCTCGACAGCGGCGTACCCGCCGCCGAGATCGCCGCCATCGTCCGCAGCCCGGAGAAGGCCGCCGACCTGGCCGCACGCGGGGTCGAGATCCGCACTGCCAACTACGACGACCCGTCGACGCTGCCCGGCGCCGTGGCCGGCGTACGCCGGCTGCTGCTCATCTCCGGCGACACCCCCGGGCAGCGCGTCGCGCAGCACACCGCTGTCATCGACGCCGCCAAGCTCGCCGGGGTCGAGCGGCTCGTCTACACCAGCATCCTGAAGGCCGACACCACAGCGAACCCGCTCGCCCCGGAGCACAAGGCCACCGAGGAGGTCCTCGCCGCGTCCGGACTGAGCTACACAGTGCTGCGCAACAGCTGGTACACCGAGAACTACACCGACCAGCTGCCGCAGTACCTGGGGTCCGGCACGATCCTCGGCGCCACCGGCGGCAGCACGATCTCCGCGGCGACCCGGGCCGACTACGCGGGGGCCGCGGTGGCTGCGCTGACCCGCGACGAGGACGGCAACGCCGTCTACGAGCTGGGCGGCACCGCGTTCACCTTCGACGAGCTGGCCGCGGCCGTCACCGAGGTCACCGGCACCACAGTCGTCCACCAGGACATGTCCGCCGCCGAACTGGCCTCGGCCCTGCAGAACGTCGGCCTGGACGCGGGCACCGCCGGCTTCGTCGCCGCGCTCGACCAGTCGATCGCCAACGGCGAGCTGACGACCGACAGCGACGACCTCAGCCGGCTGCTCGGCCGGCCGAGCACCCCGCTACGCGACGCCATCCGGGCCGCCCGGGCCTGACCGCTCACCAGCGAAGCGGGCGGCGGGGCAGGTCCCCGCCGCCCGCCACCTGGTGCAGCCGGGCACGTATCCTCGACGGCATGCTCAGGCACGTCAATGACCGGTTCCGCCGGCACGCCGGGCCGCCACGTCGGGACCCCTCAATGTCCACCGTGGACCGGCGGGGGTCGGTCCGGTGAGCGGCGACGTCGTCGTCCGCGTCGCCGTCGAGCAGGACGACCCCGAGCGGGTCTTCGACGTGCTGTGGCAGCTCGCCCCCGGAGATGCGCGGCCGGACTCCTCCCGGCTGGCCAGCGCCTGGCGCGACCTGCACGCGCAGGCTGGCCGCCGCCTCCTGCTGGCCGTCGCCGGGGACACCTTCGTGGGAACCCTGGACACCCTCGTCGCCCCCAACCTCACCCACGGCGCGCGACCGTACATGATGGTGGAGAACGTGGTGGTCGCGCCCGGATGGCGCCGGCGCGGCGTCGCCCGGGCCCTGGTGCTGGCGGCGCTCGACGATGCGACGGCGGCCGGCTGCTACAAGGTCCAACTGGTGTCGAACGCCGCACGCACCGACGCCCACCAGTTCTACGCGTCAGTCGGTTTCACGCAGTCGGCCCTCGGCTACCGCCGGTACCTCACCACCGCTTCGTGACCCGGTCAGTCCGCCGGGGTCGGCTCGGTGAGCAGCAGGCCGGTCAGCAGACCGCGTAGGGTCCGCTCGACGAGATCCGCGCGGGGCGTCGGTCCGGAGGGCTGGCCGAACGCCGCGACCAGGTGCGGGTACGCCGTGAGGTCCACCCCGGCGAAGCTGAACGCCCCGGCGGCGGACTCCTGACGGGCGAAGAGACTGGCCACGCCGGTCATCATCGCGATGGCCTCGAACTTGGCGGCCACCGGGCAGCGCACGGGTTCCAGGACTTCGATGCAGTAGTCGAACCAGGCCAGGGTCTCCGGGCCGATGCCGGACGGCCGGTGGAACACGTCGAGCAGCCACGGATGGGCGCCGAACAGCGCCAACTGCCGGCGGCCCAACAGCACCATCGTCGCCAACCAGTCGCCCTCCACCCGCGGGTACGGGCGCAGGTCCCGCACCGCCCGGTCGGTCATCAGGTCCAGCAGGTCGTCGCGGGACGACAGGTAGCGGTAGAGGGAGCCGGCGCCGGTGCCGAGCGCGGCGGCCACGGCGCGCATCGACACCGCGGCCAGCCCTTCGGTGTCGGCCAGCGCGATGGCGGCGACGACGATGCTGTCCCGGCTGCGCGCCGGAGCGGGGCCACGGCTGCCCCGTTCGGGCCTGCTCCAGATCGGCCGCCGGTCGGGGTCGCCGTCGCCGACGCGCGGCGGTACGTCACTCACCGATCCACACTAAACGGCAACCGCCGTTCGCCAGTCGGGTCGTCACCGCGAGGCGGCGTGCTCGACCACTGTCATTGATCTTGGCTAGGCTGGTGGGCATGTCCGCACACCATCGGCACCGCCATGACGACGGCCGGAGGTGGGCCACCTGCTCGGCGCGCCCGATCGAGCCGGCCACCTGGTGAGCGACGCACCCGTGCCCGCCCCACGGGGTGGACCGGCCGCCCCACAGCGGCACCAGTCGGGTTGGGTCGACCGTTGCGACCGACTCGCCCGGTCCCGCCCCTTCGAGATCGCCATCGTCGTGGTCATCCTCGCCAACGGCATCGTTCTCGGCCTGGAGACCTACGACAACCTGAGCCCGGCGGGCACCGCGCTGCACTGGCTGGAGGTGTTCTTCCGGGCCGTCTTCGTCGTCGAGATCGCCATCCGGCTGGCGGCGTACGGCAAGCGCCCACAGGACTTCTTCCGACACGGCTGGAACGTCTTCGACTTCGTGGTGATCGCCGCGATCTTCATTCCGGGCCTGCACGGCGACCCGGCGCTGCTGCGGGTCGTGCGGGTCGCCCGCATGGTCCGCCTGGTGCGGTTCTCACCGGGCCTGCGGACCATCGTGTCCGCGCTGTGGCGCAGCCTGCCGGGTGTCACCGGCTTCCTCGCCCTGGCGGTGGTGACGCTCTACGTGTACGGCATGGCCGGCTGGCTGATCTTCGGCAACAGGTACCCGGAGGAGTACGGCGACATCGGCCGGTCGCTGCTGACGTTGTTCGTGCTGTTGTCGCTGGAGACGCTGCCGGACCTCATCGAGCAGGGCATGGCGATCTCACCGTGGACGCTGCTCTACTACGTCAGCTACGTCGTCATCACCGTCAACCTGCTGCTCAACATTCTCATCGCGGTCATCGTCAACTCGATGGAGGAGGCCCGCCGGTTGGAGATGACCGAGCGCCTGGCTCCCGGCTACGACG
This sequence comes from Micromonospora sp. NBRC 107095, assembly GCF_030269705.1. Taxonomy (NCBI): domain Bacteria; kingdom Bacillati; phylum Actinomycetota; class Actinomycetes; order Micromonosporales; family Micromonosporaceae; genus Micromonospora; species Micromonospora sp. NBRC 107095. Next base: position 549,686 of record NZ_BSTU01000007.1, on the reverse strand, counting down.
AGGACGGCGACGGCGTACCGGACGAGGTGGACCGGATCGCGCTCACCCAACGGCTGGACGACCTGCGGGCGGTCATCACCGAATTGGAACGTGAGCTGCGCATCGACCGGGACGACGGGCACAGCCGACCGCACCGCGACAACGCCCGCACCGGACGGTGATCCGACCCTCGCGCTGCGTGTTCCCGTGCGGATAGTGTCGACGGCGGTCCCATCGGCCTCCGAAAGAGGTGCCGGCATGACGACGAGTGTGGACACCGCCCCGACCGCCACCAATCCCACCGACGCTCTCGGCCCGGTGATCGACGACGTGATCCGCCCGCAGGCGCCGATCGTCGACCGGGACGGCGCCTTCCCCCGCCCCGGTGTCGACGCCCTCGCCGCAGCCGGCCTGCTCGGCCTGGCGTCCTCGACCGAGATCGGTGGCGGCGGCCACGGCATGCGGGCGGTCGCCGAGGTCATCGAGCGGCTCGCCGCCGAGTGCGGGTCCACCGCGATGGTGGTGCTGATGCACTACGCGGCGACCGCCGTCATCGAGGCCCACGGCCCCCGCGACGTCCGCGCCGCCATCGCCGCCGGCGACCACCTCACCACGCTGGCCTTCTCCGAGTACGGCTCGCGCAGCCACTTCTGGTCGCCGACCGGCACCGCGACAGCCGCCGACGACGACACGGTCCGCCTCGACGCCCGCAAGAGCTGGGTCACCTCGGCCGGTGAGGCCAACAGCTACGTCTGGTCGAGCCTTCCGCTGGCCCCCGGTGCCGGCCCGATGACGCTGTGGCTCGTACCCGCCGACAGCGCCGGCCTGAGCGTGACCGGGGACTTCGATGGGCTGGGCCTGCGCGGCAACGGTTCCCGGCCGATGACCGCCGACGGGCTCCGGGTTGCGTCGACGGCACGGATGGCGGCCGACGGCGCCGGGCTCGACACCGCGCTCGGCGCGATCCTGCCCTGGTTCCTGGTGCTCAACGCCGCGTTCTGCCTCGGTCTGGCGGCCAGCGCGGTCGCCGAGGCCGGCCGCCACCTCACCGGCACCACGCTCGCGCACACCGGAGCGGCCCTGCGCGACGCGCCCGTCACCCGACGCGACCTCGCCCGCCTGATGATCCGCACCGACGCGCTGCGCGCCTTCCTGGGCGACACGCTCACCGCGCTGGAGACCGGCCGGGACGACGCGATGCTGCGGGTGCTCCAGGTCAAGGCACTCGCTGGCGAGACCGTCGCCGACGTGACCGACGGTGCCATGCAACTCTGCGGCGGCAGCGCCTTCCGCAAGGAGTTGGGCCTTGAGCGCCGTTTCCGGGACGCCCGCGCGGCCCGGGTGATGGCACCCACCACCGACGCGCTGCACGACTTCGTCGGTCGGGTCGCCACCGGGCTGCCACTGCTCGACGAGGCGAACCGCTGATGCCCGCGCCCGGCGTTCTGATGGGCGCGGTCGCGTACGACCCGAAGGTGGTGACCATCTGGGAGGGCTTCCGCGCCTGGCTGCGCGGGCGGGGCCTGGACTTCGACTTCGTCCTCTACTCCCACTACGAGCGACAGGTCGAGGACCTCGTCGCCGGGCGGATCGACGCGGCCTGGAACTCTCCCCTGGCCTGGCTGCGCGCCGAGCGGCTGGCGGCCGCCCACGGCACTGCCGTACGCGCGCTCACCATGCGCGACACCGACCAGGACCTCACCTCGGTCGTGGTGGTTCGCGCGGAGTCGCCGGTGCGCCAGGTCACCGACCTCGCCGGGCGGGTGGTCGCCGTCGGCGCACTGGACAGTCCACAGGCGACGCTGATTCCGCTCGGCCACCTCGCGGCGGCCGGGGTGACGGTCGACGTCCGTCGCTTCGACGTGGGTGTCGGCCTGCACGGCGATCACCTCGGCGGTGAGCGCGACGCGGCCCGCGCCCTGGTGGCCGGGGAGGTCGACGCCGCCTGCATGATCGACGCCAACCATCTGGGGTTCGTGCAGGAGGGCACGTTACCGCCTGACGGCACCCGGATCGTGGCGCAGACCGCACCCTACGACCACTGCAACATGACGGTCCGCGCGCCGGAGTCCGACGGGGTGCGGCTCTTCGGCGCGTTGCTGCTCGGCATGTCGTACGCCGATCCGCAGGTGCGTCCGCTGCTCGACCTGGAGGGGTTGACGGCCTGGCGGGACGGCCGCGCCACGGGGTACGCAGCCCTGGCCGAGGCGGTCGACGCCGCGGGCTTCTACTCCCCCGACGGGCGGGTGACGGCCCCGGACTACCGGCCGTGAGCGCGGCGCCCGTCGCCGAGGTCGACCTCGGTGACCTGGGTTTCGCCCGGGGTGCGCACCTGCTCGTGCAACGCGCGCTGACCGGGCTGCCACCCGGCGGCCGGTTGGCGGTCTCGGGCCACGACCCGGCGTTGCGCGTCCACCTGCCCGCCTGGTGCCGTGCTCGGGGCCACCGGGTCGAATGGCCGGATCGGTGCGACCGCAGCGAGCTGGTGGCGGTCGTGGTCCGGGGGTCGGCGGACGACGACCGCTGGTCCGGCGCCGAGCGGGCCGGGCCGGCCCTGCCGACGTCGCTCAGCAGTCGTCCACCGGCGCGGTGGGGGCTCGGCGCGCGGGGCGCGCTCCTCGAAGCCGGGGGCCCGCAGGCCCGCTTCGACCTGGACGACCGCGACCTGGTCTGGGCCGACATCGCCCCGCAGTTGTACGCGCAGGCCGCCGCCCGACAGTGGGACCCGCAGACCGCGGTGCCGTGGGACGACCCGTTCGCGCTGCCGGCCGACGTCGAAGCCGCTGTGGTGCAGGTGATGACCTACCTGGTCGAGAACGAACAGGCCGCCCTCGTCGTGCCGGCCCGGTTCGTGGGGCGCATCCACCCGCACTTTCGGGAGGTGGTGCAGCTGCTCGCCGTGCAGATGGCCGACGAGGCCCGGCACATGGAGGTCTTCAGCCGGCGGGCGCTGCTGCGGGGCGCCGAGTTGGGCACCTCGTCGGCCGGCGGCCGGCAGTCGCTGTTCACGCTGGTCGCGGAGTCGGACTTCGCGTTGGCGTCGTTTCTGCTCTCCGTGCTCGGCGAGGGCAGCTTCGTCGATCTGCTCTCGTTCCTGCACGAGAACGCCCCGGACCCGGTGACGCGTCGGATCTGCTGGCTCGCCATGCAGGACGAACGGCGGCACGTCGTGTTCGGCATGGCGCACCTGGAACATCAGGCGCACCTCGATCCGCTGCTGCGTGACCGGCTGCGCGCGGCCATCCACCGTCGCCACGACGCGCTGGTCGACACCGCGGGGCTCAACGCGGACGTCTTCGACGCGCTGGTGGTGCTCGCGGCGGGTGGGTGGCATCCGGACGACGTGTCCGCCGGCTTCGACCGGGTGCGGGCTCTGCAGCACGCCATGGATCAGGGCCGCCAGCGCCGCCTCGTCCGGCTGGGTTTCCAGCCCGACGAGGCGGCGGCGCTCTCCGCGCTGCACACCCGCAACTTCATGTAGGCGCGCAGTACGCTGGAGCGACAATGACCAGCGAATCCGGCGCGGTCCGCGAGGCGCTCCTGCGGCTGCGCGCGCAGACCGAGGCTCAGGCCACCGCCCTGGAGGGCGACCTGCGGGGCCTCTTCGAGGCGTCCCGGTCGTCCAACGCCGACGACGAACACGACCCCGAGGGCAGCACGATCGCCTTCGAACGCGCGCAGCTCATCGCCGTCCTGGACGCCACCCGCCGACGCCTGGCCGAGCTGGACGTCGCGCTGCGACGGGTGGACGACGGCAGCTACGGCGTGTGCGAACGGTGTCTGCGTCCCATTCCCGCCGAGCGTCTCGTCGCCCGCCCGTCAGCGCGTACCTGTGTGGCGTGCGCCAGTCGACGGTAGCCGCACCGCCGTCAGCGGCCACCGGCGTAGCGGGCGCGGTCGCCGAGCTCCTCCTCGATGCGGATGAGCTGGTTGTACTTGGCCGTGCGGTCCGAGCGCGACAGGGAACCGGTCTTGATCTGTCCGCAACCGACGCCGACGGCCAGGTCGGCGATGGTGGTGTCCTCGGTCTCTCCGGAGCGGTGCGACATCACCACCCGGTACCCGGCCTTGTGGGCGGCGTCCACCGTCGCCAGGGTCTCGGTGAGCGTGCCGATCTGGTTGACCTTGACCAGGATCGCGTTGGCGTAACCGCCGTCGATCCCGTCGCGCAGCCGGTCGACGTCGGTGCAGAACACGTCGTCGCCGACCAACTGCACGCGCTCCCCCGCCGCCGCCGTCAGCCGCTGCCAGCCGGCGATGTCATCCTCGGCCATCGGGTCCTCGATCGAGCTGATCGGGTACCGGGCGACCAGGTCCAGCAGGTAGTCGATGTGCTCGTCAACGGTGCGCTGACGTCCCTCGCCGACGTAGTCGTAGACGCCGTCGCGGAAGAACTCCGAGCTGGCCGGGTCGAGACAGATCAGCACGTCGGAACCGGGCTGGTAACCGGTGTCCTCGATGGCGCGTAGCACGAACCGCAGTGCCTCGTCGGCGTCCGTGACGTTCGGGGCGAAGCCACCCTCGTCACCGACGTTGGTGTTGTGCCCCGCCGCGGCCAGGGACGCCCTGAGGGTGTGGAAGACCTCCGAGCCCATCCGGACCGCCTCGGCGAAGGTCCGCGCGCCGACCGGGGCGATCATGAACTCCTGGAAGTCGAGCGGATTGTCGGCGTGCGCGCCACCGTTGATGATGTTCATCATCGGCACCGGCAGCAGGCGGGCGCCGACGCCACCGACGTAGCGGTAGAGCGGCTGCCGGTGGGCCGACGCCGCCGCCTTCGCGGCCGCCAGGGACACCGCCAGGATCGCGTTGGCGCCCAGGCGGCCCTTGTCCTTGGAACCGTCGAGGTCGATCATCGTCTCGTCGATCAGGGCCTGGTCCTCCGCGTCGAGCCCGCGCACCGCGTCGGCGATCTCCCCGTTGACCGCGGCGACGGCCGCGCTGACCCCCTTGCCGTGAAAACGCGTCCGGTCCCCGTCGCGCCGCTCGACCGCCTCGTTGGCCCCCGTCGACGCGCCGGACGGCACGGCGGCCCGTCCGGTCGACCCGTCGGCAAGGACCACGTCGGCCTCCACCGTCGGGTTGCCCCTGCTGTCGAGGATCTGCCGACCCCGCACCCGACTGATTGCCGTCATCGCACACTCCCTGCTCAAGCTGCTGTTTCACCGCCAGACTGGCAGGAAACGGCGGCCCTGACACCGCGACGATGGACACGTTGACCCGTACCCCGGGGTGCGGGTTTAGGGTCGCGGGATGCGGGTGGGCGAGTTGGCACGACGGACCGGAACCACGGTCCGGGCACTGCGGTACTACGAGTCGGCCGGGCTGGTCGTGCCCCGGCGGCTGAGCAACGGCTACCGGGAGTACGACCCGATCGCGGTGCGGCTGGTGGCCCAGATCCGCGAGCTGATGGCACTCGGCCTGACCGTCGAGGAGACCCGCCCGTTCGTCGAGTCGATCGCCGGGGGTGCCGACGACGCCGACGTGTGCGCGGCGGCGGTGGCCACGTACCGCAGCACCATCACCAACCTGCAGGAACGGATCGGCAGGTTGACCGCCCAGCGCGACGCCCTGGACGCACGCCTCGACGCCGCCGCGAGCCAGGTCGTACCCGGCGGTGGCGCGGTCGGGGGCGACCCCGCCGCGCTGGTCGGCACCAGCCTGCCACCGCTGTCCTTCTACGGCACCGACGGCCGCCCGGTCGACCTCGGCGCGCTCGGCGCCGGGCGCACCGTCATCTTCGTCTACCCGCTGACCGGGCGACCCGGCGTCGACCTGCCCAACGGGCTGTTGGAGATCCACGGCGCCCGGGGCAGCACCGAGCAGGCCGCCTGGTTCCGCGACCACCACGCGGAGCTGCGCGCCGCCGGCGCCGCCCGGGTGTACGGGCTGTCCGCGCAGTCGACCGGCTACCAACGGGAACTCGCGCACCGGCTGCGGCTGCCCTACCCGCTGATCCCCGACCCGAGGCTGACCCTGGCCGCCGCGCTGCGTCTGCCGACCCGTACCGCTGGCGACATGACGCTCTACGAACGGCTGACGTTGATCATCGCCGACGGCGTTGTCGAACACGTCTTCCACCCGATCCAGGACCCGGCGTCGCACCCCCTGCACGTGATGCGGTGGCTCACCAAACGACGCCGGGCCCCCGGATCGGTTGCCGCCTAGAAATCGTCGTCGAAGGCGACGGTGCCGCTCACCCCGACCTGGTACGCCGACACCCGCCGCTCGAAGAAGTTGGACAGCTCCTGCACGTCCTGCAACTCCATGAAACCGAACGGGTTGCTCGACCCGTAGTGCGCCGGGATGCCGAGCTGGGCGAGGCGGCGGTCGGCGACGTGCTGGAGGTACTCCCGCATGTCGGCCAGGGTCAGACCGGGTACGCCGTGACCCAGCAGGTCCTCGGCGAACTGCACCTCACACTCGACGGCCTCGGTGAGCATCTGCCGGACCTGGTCGGCGAGGTCGTCGTCGAACAGGTCCGGCTCCTCGGCGCGGACCGTGTCGACGACGTCGAACGCGAACGCCATGTGCATGGACTCGTCGCGGAACACCCAGTTGGTGCCGGAGGCGAGGCCGTGCAGCAGGCCGCGGGAGCGCAGGAAGTAGACGTAGGCGAACGCGCCGTAGAAGAACAACCCTTCGATGCAGGCGGCGAAGCAGATCAGGTTCAGCAGGAACGTCCGCCGGTCGTCCCGGGTCCGCAACTCCCGCAGGTCGCCCAGCGAGTCGATCCAGCGGAAGCAGAACTCGGCCTTGCGCCGGATCGAGGGGATGTTCTCGATCGCCGCGAAGGCTTCGAAACGTTCGGTCTCGTCGGGAACGTAGGTGTCGAGGAGGTTGAGATAGAACTGGACGTGCACCGCCTCCTCGAACAGCTGCCGGGACAGGTAGAGCCGACCCTCGGGGCTGTTCACGTGCTGGTAGAGGTTGAGCACCAGGTTGTTGGCGACGATCGTGTCGCCGGTGGCGAAGAACGCGACCAGGCGGCTGACCAGGTGCCGCTCGGCCGGTGACAGCTTGTCCAGGTCGGCGAGGTCGGCGTGCAGGTCGACCTCCTCGACGGTCCAGGTGTTGCGGATGGCGTCGCGGAAGCGGTCGAAGAAGTGCGGGTAGCGCATCGGGCGCAGGGTGAGGTCCATCCCGGGGTCGAGCAGCATGTGCGTGGTCCTCGTGTCGATGGTGGCGGCGTCGGTGATGGCGGCGTCGGTGATGGCGTCGGCGGGGCTCACTGGCAGGCCTCGCACGATTCGGGGTTCTCCAGTGAGCAGGCCAGCGCCTCCGCGTCGACGGCGACCGTGACAGCGGCGGGCGCGACAGCGCCGACGGTGGCCTGCTGGATCCGGGTGGCGGGGCGCGAACGCAGGTAGTACGTGGTCTTCAGGCCGGCCTTCCAGGCGTACAGGTACATCGAGGAGAGCTTGCCGATGGTCGGCGCGGCCAGGAACAGGTTCAGCGACTGGGACTGGTCGATGAACGGGGCGCGGGCGGCGGCCAGGTCGATCAGCGCCCGCTGCGGCAGCTCCCAGGCGGTGCGGAACAACTCCCGTACGCCGGCCGGCAGCTCGGCGATGTCCTGCACCGACCCCTCGGCCCGCTTGATCGCCGAACGGATCGGCTCGGTCCACAGACCGCGTGCCTTCAACTCCCGGACCAGAGCGGTGTTGACCTGGAGGAACTCCCCCGACAGGGTCTCGCGCTTGAACAGGTTGGACACCTGCGGCTCGATGCACTCGTAGCATCCGGCGATCGAGGCGATGGTGGCTGTCGGCGCGACCGCCACCAGCAGCGAGTTACGCAGCCCGTACGCCTCGACCCGCTCGCGCAGCGCCTCCCAGCGTGCCGTCTGGGTGCCCTCGACACCCCACAGGTCGGGCTGGAGCTGGCCCCGCGCGGCCCGGGTCTGCGGGTACGCCGGGTGCGCGCCGAAGTCGCGGGCCAGGTCGGCGGAGGTCTCCAGCGCGGTCAGGTACAGCTCCTCGCTGATCCGGGTGGACAGTTCCCGGGCGGCCGGCGAGTCGAACGGCAGCCGCAGTGCGAAGAAGACGTCCTGTAGGCCCATCAGCCCGAGCCCGACCGGCCGCCAGCGGGGGTTGCTCGCCGCCGCCTGCGCGGTCGGGTAGTAGTTGATGTCGATGACCCGGTCGAGGAAGGTCACCGCGGTGCGCACCGTGGCGCGCAGCCTCTCCCAGTCGATGCCGCCGTCGGTGAGGTGGGCGGCGAGGTTCACCGAGCCGAGGTTGCACACGGCGGTCTCGGTGTCGCTGGACACCTCGACGATCTCGGTGCAGAGGTTGGACAGGTGCACCACGTTGCCGTCCTCGGCGGTCTGGTTGCACAGCCGGTTCGACGCGTCCTTGAAGGTCATCCACCCGTTGCCGGTCTGGGCGAGGGTGCGCATCATCGTGCCGTACAGCTCCCGCGCCGGAACCTGCCGCACGTAGCGGCCCTGCGCCTCGGCCTCCCGGTACGCGGCGTCGAACCGATCCCCCCACAGGTCCGGCAGCTCGGGCACCTCGTTCGGGTCGAACAGCGACCACATCTCGTCGGCCTCGACCCGGCGCATGAACTCGTCCGGGATCCAGTTGGCCAGGTTCAGGTTGTGGGTGCGCCGGGCGTCCTCGCCGGTGTTGTCGCGCAGGTGCAGGAACTCCTCGATGTCCGGGTGCCACGGCTCCAGGTAGACGCAGGCCGCGCCCTTGCGCCGGCCGCCCTGGTTGACCGCCGCCACGCTCGCGTCCAGGGTGCGCAGCCACGGCACGATCCCGTTGGACTGCCCGTTGGTGCCCCGGATCAGCGCGCCGCGGGAGCGGACCCGGGAGTACGCGATGCCGATGCCACCGGCGAACTTGGACAGGTTGGCGACCTGGGCGTACCGGGCGTAGATCGAGTCCAACTCGTCGAGCGGGGAGTCGACCAGGTAGCAGGAGGACATCTGGGTGTGCCGGGTCCCGGAGTTGAACAAGGTCGGTGAGCTGGGCAGGTAGGCCAGACTGGACATCAGTCGGTAGAAGCCGACCGCCTCGTCCGGCGTCCGGGACAGACCGCAGGCCACCCGCAGCAGCCAGTACTGCGGGGTCTCCAGCACCAGTCGGCTGGTGGGGTGGCGCAGCAGGTAGCGGTCGTAGACGGTGCGCAGTCCGAAGTACTCGAACCGGCGGTCGCCGTCCGGGTCGACGGCGGCATCGAGGGTCGTGGCGTGTGCGGCGACGAACGCGGCGGTGTCGTCCCCGATCAGCCCTTCGGCGTGGCCGACCCGGATCGCCGCGCTGAACGAGGTGATGCCCTGCCGGCGTACCTCCTTGTCGACGTAGGCGGCCAGCAGCCGCGCGGCGAGGCGGGAGTACTGCGGCTCCTCACCGATCATCTCGGCCGCGGTCTGGATGGAGAGCCGGTCCAGTTCGGCGGTGGTGGCGCCGTCGTAGAGGCCGCTGATGGTGCGGGTGGCCACCCGCATCGGGTCGACGTCGGTCAGATCGTCGGCCCACCGCTCGACCGCCCGGACGATCTTGTTCACGTCCACGGGTTCGGCCGCGCCGTCGCGCTTGCGGACCCGCATCGGCGTCCGCCGCGCGGGCGTGTCGGCGCTGACCGGGACTACCTGGGTGACTGTCACCACTCGCTCCTCGGAGTTCGAGACCTGGTGGCCCGGACGCGAGGAGACAGACACCGACGGACGCCACGCCGGCGCGGCGTGGGATCAGGTGGCGTCAGCCGTCCCACGCGGCCTCGGACCGCCGCGCACCCGGATGCGGGTACGCGGCGCGCTGGCAGGTCTTCGGACTCGCGGGCACGACCGGGCTCGCCGGTCTCCTAGTGGCCGTCGCTTCCCAGGCCGATGGGTGGCCCAGTGCTGATGACGGCGGTCGTTCCCACTCACCGCTGCGGGACAGTCCCGGATTTCCACCGGGTTCCCTGTTGCCTCGACCGCGCCGGATGAGCGGCCGAACCAGCTGCGCTCGACACCATATATAGGGACGCAGCCGTTGTCACACCCCACATGTCGGTCTCGGGCGTGTCGGCGGCCAGCGCGGTGACCACCGTCACCACCCGGGCCGCGCGCGCCGCGCCGGACGACGCCGACACCGGGGGCACGATTCTCCGCGTCGGTGTCGACAATGGTCAGTGGGTCGACACCCCACGCAAACATCATATGTCTGCACGTCCGTAGTGATCGACAACGTTGACGCACCCGAGGAGCCGTCCGTATACTCCCAGTGATCATCTGATCTTTAGCCTAGCCGGGCGAGGAGCGCATGCCGCAGATCACTGCCGTCACCGTCGAGGACGTCCGCTTCCCCACCTCCCTGACCGCTGACGGGTCAGACGCCATGAACAAGGACGGCGACTACTCGGCGGCCTACGTCGTGCTGCACACCGACGGCGTCGACGGCGCGGGCGCGCCGCTCGCGGGGCACGGGCTGACCTTCACCATCGGCCGTGGCAACGACATCGTCGCGGCGGCGGCGGTCCACCAGGCACAGCTTCTCGTGGGCCTGGACGTGGCGACGATGGCGGCGGACATGGGCGCCGTCTACCGCCTCCTGACCTCCGACTCTCAGCTGCGCTGGCTCGGCCCCGAGAAGGGCGTCGTCCACCTGTCGCTGGCGGCCGTGCTGAACGCGTCGTGGGACCTGGCCGCCCGGGTCGCCGACAAGCCACTGTGGCGACTGCTCACCGACATGTCCCCCGAGCAACTCGTCGACATCGCGGACCTGCGCTACCTGTCCGACGCCCTGACCCGGGACGAGGCGCTGGCCATCCTGCGCGCCAAGGAGAGCACGAAGGCCGACCGCCTCGCCGAGCTCGACCGGACCGGCTACCCCGCCTACACCACCTCGGCGGGCTGGCTCGGCTACGGCGACGACAAGCTGCGCCGGCTGTGCCAGGAGGCGGTGGACAGCGGCTACGGCTACGTCAAGCTCAAGGTCGGCGCCAACCTCGACGACGACATCCGCCGCTGCGCGATCGCCCGGGAGATCCTCGGCCCGGACCGCAACCTGATGATCGACGCCAACCAGGTGTGGGATGTCGGCCAGGCCATCGAGTGGGTCACCGCTCTCGCCAAGTTCAAGCCGCTCTGGATCGAGGAGCCGACCAGCCCCGACGACATCCTCGGCCACGCCGCCGTCCGCCGTGCCGTCGCTCCGATCGGCGTGGCCACCGGCGAGCACTGCCACAACCGGGTGATGTTCAAGCAGCTGTTCCAGGCCGAGGCCATCGACTTCTGCCAGTTGGACACCGGCAGGCTGGCCAGCATCAACGAGATCGTCGCCGTGCTGCTGCTCGCCGCGAAGTTCGACATCCCGGTGTGCCCCCACGCCGGCGGAGTCGGGCTGTGCGAGATGGTCCAACACGTCTCGGTGCTCGACTACGTGGCGATCTCGGGGGACCTCACCAACCGGGTCACCGAGTTCGTCGACCACCTGCACGAGCACTTCACCGACCCGTGCATCATCCGCGACACCGGCTCGGGAAGCGGTTACGTCCTGCCCAGCCAACCCGGCTACTCCACCCGGATGCGTCCCGAGTCGGTCACGCTCTACCGGTTTCCCGACGGCCACTACTGGGCCGCGGCGGACCCGACTACCGTGTCATCTCCGGAGGCGTACGTGATCGCGGGTGGACAGGCCACCCCCGTCGGCCGCTAGGGGAAGCATGTCTCGCACAGACGAAGTGGTCAACGGCATCAAACGGATGATCCTCGAAGGGCAGTTCCGGCCCGGTGACCGGCTACCCATCGAGAAGGACCTCGCGGAGTCGCTCGGCGTCTCACGGGGCTCGCTGCGCGAGGGGATGTCGGCGCTGTCGATCCTCGGCATCGTCAACATCCGCCAGGGCGACGGCACCTACGTCACCAACCTCGACGCCCCGCAACTGCTGGCCCCGATGGGTTTCGTGGTCGACTTCCAGGGTCAGGGCGACCCGCGGCACATCCACACCGTCCGGCGACTGTTGGAGTGCGAGGCCGCCCGGTTGGCGGCCACCAGGATCACCGACGAGGCGCTGGCTCAGGCGGGGGACCTGCTCGACGAGGCGGCCCGGCTGGTCGGCCAGTCGCCGCAGGACCACGAGCGAATCATGGAAATCGACATCGCCTTCCACCGGATCATCGCCGTGCACGCCGAGAATCCGGTGCTCGTCGGCCTGATCGAGGCCTTCGCCGGGCGCACCATCCGCAGCCGGCTCTGGCGCAGCCTGCACGAGGAGGGCGCGGACCTGCGGACCCACGACGAACATGTGGCGATCCTGAAGGCCCTCGTGGCGCGCGACCCGGAGCGGGCCCGCACCAGGATGGCCAACCACCTGATCGGCGTGGAGGAGTCGTTGCAGGGGTTGCCCGACGACACCGACGCGGCCATCGAGACGGCCCGCTCGTGACCGTTCACGACTGCACGTCGAGCAACCCCTCGTCGTACAGGGCCGCCCAGAGCTGATCGGGGACGTCGACGTCAGCCCGGCGCAGGGTCTCGGTCACCTGGGCCTCGTCCCGCATGCCGACCACCGTCGACACCACGGCCGGGTGGCGACGGACGAACGCCAGCGCCGCCTGGGGCAACGTGACGCCGTACGCCTGGCAGACCCGCGCTATCCGGCGGGCCTGGTCGATCACCTCCGCCGGCGCCTGCCGGTAGTCGTAGACGGCGTCGGTCGGCGGCATGTCCCGGGCCAGCAACCCGGAGTTGTAGACCCCGGCGACCACCACACCGACGTGGCGGGCCTGCGCGGCAGGCAGCAGGTCGGTCAACGCGCCCTGCTCCAGCAGCGTGTACCGACCGGCGCACATCACCACGTCCACGTCGGTCTCGGCCACGAACCGGGCCAGCATCGCGGACTGGTTCATGCCGGCACCGACGGCACCGATCACGCCCTGCTCGCGCAGCTCCACCAACGCCGGGAGGGCCTCGTACGCGGCCTGCTCCCAGTGCTCGTCCGGATCATGGAGATACACCACGTCGATCCGGTCCAGGCCAGTACGCCGAAGGCTCGCCTCCAGCGAACGGCGCACGCCGTCCCGGCTGAAGTCCCAGACCCGGCGATGATCGGCGGGAACGTCGAAACCCTCCGGGTCCCGTCGGTGCGCCGCCTCCGGTGACGGCACGAGCAGCCGGCCGACCTTCGTCGACACCACGTACTCGTCGCGCGGGCGGGAGCGCAGGGCGGCGCCCAACCGCCGCTCCGACAGCCCCAGCCCGTAGTGCGGCGCGGTGTCGAAGTACCGGATGCCGCCCGCCCAGGCGGTGTCCACAGCGGCGGCGAACTGCTCATCCGACGTCGCCCGGTACAGGTTGCCGCCCTGTGCGGCGCCGAAGCCCAGCGCGCTCAGCCGCGGCTGCGACCCGGCGGCGGCCCAGCCCGCCCACCGGGTGCGACCGCGCGCACCCCGGTGCACGGCCGCCGTCACCGCTCACCCCGATCCACACCGGTGCTGCCGGTCATCGCCGCGACCAGCTCGTCGGTGGTGGTCTCGTCGGCGCGCAGTTGGGCGGCCCGCCGGCCGAGGCGCAGCACCTCGACCCGGTCGGCGATGTCGAGCACCTGCGGCATGTTGTGGCTCACCAGCACCACCGACATGCCGGCGTCGCGGGCCCGTCGGACCACGTCGAGCACCCGCCCGGTCTGGACCACTCCCAGCGCCGCGGTGGGCTCGTCGAGGATGACCACGTTGGTCGCCCAGATGATGGCGCGGGCGACCGCCACGCACTGCCGCTGTCCACCGGAGAGCATGGCGATCGGGGTGGTCACCCGGGGAATCCGTACGCCCAGTTCGTCGAGGGCGGCGGCGGCACCCTGCCGCATGGCGCGCTTGTCGAGCAGGCCGAGCCGACCGAGTGGCCCGGAGCGCAGGATCTCCCGGCCGAGATACAGGTTGGCGGCCACGCTCAGGTCGTCGGCGACGGCGAGATCCTGGTAGACGGTCTCCACCCCGGCCCGGCGGGCATCGACCGGGGTGGAGAACTGGACCGGACGGCCGCCGATCAGGATCTCGCCCTCATCCGGCGGATGCACACCGGACAAGGTCTTGATCAGGGTGCTCTTCCCGGCGCCGTTGTCACCGATCAACGCGACGACCTCGCCCCGGCGGACGGTGAAGTCGGCCCCCCGCAACGCCTCGACGTGCCCGAACCGCTTGACGATGCCGCGGGCTTCGAGGACCGGCGGCTCCGCGTCGGTGGGTTGCTGGTCGCTGGTCGCGGTGGCCGTGGGGTTCACGCCCATCACTGCACCGGCGGGTTGGCGCAGCTGGGCTCGAGCACCGCCTTGATCTCCGCCGAGTCGATGTTCTCCTTGGTGACGAACGTGACGCCGGTGTCGGCCGATGCCAGCGGCGCCTTGTCCCGGAGGTGCTTGACCATCTTGTCGACGCCGAAGTAGCCCATCTTGAACGGGTTCTGCACGACCAGCGCCGAGATCTGGCCGTTGCGTACCCCGGCGATCTCGTCCGGGGCCGCGTCCCAGCCGATGATGACCACCTTGCCGGACTTGCCGGCGGCCTGGATGGCCTGCGCGGCACCGAGCACGCTCGGCTCGTTGGCGGCGAAGACACCCTTCAGGTTGGGGTTGGCGGTGAGGATGTTCTCGGTGACCCGTCGGGCCTCGTTGACGTCGCTCTTGCTCGGCTGCTGGCCGACCAGCTTCAGGTTGGGGTACTGGGCCAGGCCGGCCTTGAAGCCGTCGACCCGCTCGGTGTTGGTCTGCGATCCGGGCTGGAACTCGACCAGCGCCACCTCGTGGTTGCCGGGCCCGAGTTCGGTGGCGAGCATCTTCGCCGCCTCGGTCGCCGACGCCCGGTTGTCGGTGGCGAAGAGAGGCACACTCGACGGCTGCGGGCTGGTGCCAGAGTCGATCATGGCGACCGGGATGTTGGCGCCGAGCGCCTTGTCGGTCGCCGGCGCCAGCGCGCTGGAGTCGGTCGCCGCGTAGACGATGCCGTCGACCTTCTTGGTGACGAAGTTCTGGATCAGGTTGACCTGGCCCTCGACGTCGGTCTCGGTGGTCACCCCGTCCCACTGGACGGTGACGTCCCCCGCGCGCTGCGCGGCGCACTCCGCGCCCGCCTTGACGGTGTTCCAGTAGTCGGCCCCGACCGCCTTCGGCACGACGGCGAGCTTCAACGGACCGCTCGCGTCCTTGGTCGCGCCGTCGCCGCCGCCGTCGCGGACCTCGACCCCGCCGCAGGCGCTGAGCAGAGCGGTCGCCGCGGCGGCGGCCAGGATCGCCTGCGCGCGCAGGAGTCGGCCTCGCGTCCGCCGGCTGGTGGTGGTGTGTGCCATGGTGTGTGTCCTTCCTCGTTCGGACTCTCGGAATGGCATGTCAACCCCGTGATTCCAGCCGCCGGCGGCGGTACTGGTCGAAGTAGACGGCGGCCCAGATGATCACGCCGACGATCACCTGCTGGTAGTGGATGCTGATGTCGAGCAGGACGGCGCCGTTGCGGACCAGGGCGATGAGGAACGCGCCGATGATGGTCCCGACGATCCGGCCCTGCCCGCCGAACAGGCTGGCTCCGCCGATGACTGCGGCGGCGATGACGTCGAGCTCCAGCGAGATGCCGTAGTTGGGCTGACCGGAGTTGACCCGGGAGGCGGCGATCATGCCGCCCAGCCCGACCAGCACGCCGGCCAGCACGTACACCCCGGTCAGGTGCCGCCCCACCCGGATGCCGGAGCGGCGGGCCGCCTCCAGGTTGGAGCCCATCGCGTACGTGTACTGACCGAAGCGGGTCTGGGAGAGCAGGAAGGCGACCCCGACCGCGACCAGGATGGTGATCACCACGGCGAACGGAATGCCGAGGATCTCCCCGTTGCCGAGCAGTTGGAAGGATCGGGGCAGACCGTAGACGCCGACCGCTCCGGTGATGATGAAGACGAGGCCGCGGCCCACGGACATGGTTCCCAACGTCGCGATGAACGGCGGGATCCGGGCCACCGTCACCAGCAGCCCGTTCAGCAGTCCGGCCAGCGCGCCGACGCCGATCGCGACCGCCGTGGCCGCCCAGAGCGAGAAGCCGAGGTCACGCACGACCATCGCGCCCAGCACGCCGGCAAGGGCGGCGACCGACCCGACGGACAGGTCGATGCCCTTCGTGATGATGACCATCGTCTGGGCGGTGGCGATGATGGCGATCACCGCCGTCTGCGCCCCGATGTTGAAGAGGTTGTCAGCCGTCAGGAAGTATGGGCTCGCGAAGGTCAGGGCGATGAACAGGACGACCAACGCGGTGGCGGCGGTGAACTCGGAGACGGCGTGGGAGACGCGTTCGCGAAACCAGTCGCTGAGCTCGCCGCGCTGCGTGCCGGCGGTTGCCTCGACGCTACTCATCGTCGGACCTGACCTCCCCAAGCGTGGCGCCGGCCCCCGACGAGGACCCCGCCGACGAGCCGAACGCCTGTGAGCGACCGACCCGCTCAGCTGTCGGTACGGCCAAGTGCCCGCACAACCTCAGAGATAGATCGGATGTTTCCCACGATCAGGCGTTACCTTGCCACGCATTCACGTATGTTGCCAAGGTCTTGCGGGCATGTTTTGTCATCGTTACCTGCACAGCCGGAGGCATACATCTGACCACCCGACATCGGCCGCCGCCGCTAGCATGTTATCGATAACACGCTATGTCGCCAGCTCGGAAGCCACTGCTCAACTCAGGACGGGGCCAACCGGTACACCCGGGAGGCGGTCCGCTGCCAGTTCGCCGCCCGCTCGTCGTCGGACAGCGGGGCCAACAGGTCGCCGAGGACCGCGACCCAGCGGACGTACGAGGTGACGAGCAGGCACACCGGCCAGTCCGAGCCGAACATCAGCCGGTCCGGCCCGAACACGTCGAGGGTGTGCTCGACGGCGGGCCGCAGGTCGGCGGCCATCCAGGAACCACCCTCCACCTCGGTCACCAGGCCGGAGAGCTTCGCCGTCGTGTTGGGCTCGGCCGCCAGAGCCCGTGGGTCACGGCGCCAGTCATTGAGATCGGCCCGCCCGAGCGAGGGCTTGCCGAGGTGGTCGAGGACGAACCGCACCGGGGGAAGGTCGCGGGCGAGCCGGGTGGCCGCCGGCACCGGTGCGGACGCACCAGGAGGTCGAAGGCGAGACCGGCGGCACCGACAGCGGCGATGCCCCGCCGTACCTCGGGACGGTCGAGATAGGTCGGGTCGGGTTCGGACTGGACCAGGTGGCGGCGCCCGTTGTCATCGGAGCCGTCCCGGTGCCGTCACGTCCAGCCCACACCCCGCCCCAGCCACTGATCGAACCCCACCGGGTCACCCGGAGACACACCACCGATCTGGCAGATTGACCATGTTAGCGGTAACAGACTGTTCACAGATGGCGCTCGCGCGGTACGGCCAGCTCCCGACACAGTCGTCTTTTGGTCTGACGAATCCCCCCTGCCCCGCTATCGCTCCGACCCAATCGACACCCCGGTTCGGTGACACCGTCGGTGCCCAGGGGCCGGGTTGACCGCCCGGGGTCGCACCGATACCGTCGAGCCACTATCTGCGGCGACGCGAGGGAAGCCGGTGTGAATCCGGCGCGGTCGCGCCACTGTGAGCGGCTCCCCGACGGGGGCCGCGAGCCAGGACGCTCGGTCGTCCGCAGCCTTGCGATGGGGACGCGTCATCCCCGGGGAGGTTCGTGTATTCATGTCCAGCTCCGCTTCCAGCCAGCCGGTGGTGCACCCCGCCGGCAGCACCCGTCTACTGTGGACGGCCCTGGCAACCGTTGCCGTACTCGCCCTGGTGACCTATCTCGTCGCCTTCGACCAGGGAGCGGTGTCGCGCAGCGGGACGTACCTGCACGAGCTGATGCACGACGGCCGGCACCTGCTGGGCGTCCCGTGCCACTGAACCCCACCACTCCCCCGTTCCTCGCCGTCCTCGTCCGCGGTCTGCTCGCCGGTCTGATCGCCGGCCTGCTCGCCGGGGGGTTCGCGTACGTGGCCGGCGAGCCGCACGTCGAGGCGGCCATCGCCATCGAGGAGGCCGCGACGCACGCCGAGCCCGCGGTGGGTGCCCACGATCACGGGGAGGCCCTGGTCAGCCGGACGGGTCAGCGCGGCGGTCTGTTCCTGGCCACCGGCCTGTTCGGGGCCGCGATGGGTGGCCTGCTGGCCACGGCGTACGTTCTGCTGTCCCGTCGGCGGCGCGCCGAGGACGACGGTCGGTCGGGTCTGCTGCTGGCCGGTGCGGCGCTGCTCGGTGTGGTGATCGTGCCGTTCCTCAAGTACCCGGCGAACCCACCGGCGGTCGGCGATCCGGCCACCATCGACCAACGGACCGTCACCTACCTGTTGATGGTGGTGCTCGGGCTGGTGGCCGTGTGGGCCGGCTCGCTGGGCTACCGGTCGGTCGGCGCGCAGGCCCCGCCGTGGCTGCGCGCCGCTGCGGCGGTGGGTGGATTCCTGCTGGTCACGGCAGTGGCGTACGTGGTGATGCCGTCCTTCGAGGAGGTTCCGGCGACCTTCCCCGCGACCCTGCTGTGGAACTTCCGGATGGCCTCGCTCGGCACCCAGGTCGTGCTCTGGACCGGCATCGGCCTGCTCTTCGCGGCCCTGATGCACCACGAGCGGCGTCGCCGGGCCGCCACCGCGCTGCCGGGCACGTGAGGGCCACCAGCCTTCGGCTGGTCGCCCACGGTCACACCGCCGCGCTGCGCCGGGCCCACTTCGGCGGACCGGACGACGGCCTGGACGAGGGCGGCCTGCGCGCCGCTCTCGCCCAGGCCGGTCCGGACCGGCGTGGGCACCTCGGCGTGACCGACACCTGCCTGTCCAGCCCGGCGGCGGCGGCCCGACAGACCGCCGACGCCCTCGGTCTGCTGCCGACGATCGAGGCGGCGTTGGCCGACTGCGACTACGGCGACTGGTCCGGCCGGCCGCTCCAGGAGATCGCCAGCACGCGACAGCAGGCGCTGCGTGACTGGCTGTCCACACCGGACAGCGCACCGCACGGCGGCGAGTCCGTCACGGCGGTGCGGGACCGGGTCGGTCGTTGGCTGGACGGGCAGCGCGACGCCGGTCGGCGCATCGTCGCTGTCACCCACCCGCTGGTGATCCGGGTCGCGGTGGTGCACGCGCTCGGCCTGCCGACGGGGGCGTACCGGCAGGTGGACGTGGAGCCGCTGGCGATCGTCCGGCTCACCAGTCAGGGCACCCGCTGGCAGCTCCGACTGGCCGGGCCGGCAGCAGGTTGAGCTGAGGTCGACGGCGCAGGCCGTGCCCACCAGACGGTGGACACGGCCTCGCGGGTCGGGCGACTGTTCAGTGGTGCCGGTGCGGCAGGTGCAGTTCGACCGGCTCGGGCGGAAGGTCGTCGACACCGGCGGCGACGGCCTGTTCGTGGCGGCGGCGCGCCGAGGGCAGAGCGAGTGCCGCGAAGACGGCCAGGACGGCAACGCCCGCGCACACCCAGAAGCCGGCGGTGAACGCCGTGTCGGTGGGCAGCCCCTGCGGGGTGCTGTTCGACGTGATGACGGCCGCGACGACCGCCGCGCCGATGCTGCTGCCGATGGTGCGCGCGATGGTGTTGACGCCGCTCGCCTCGCCGGTCTGCCCGGCCGGGACGCTCTCGATGATGGCGTTGGACATCGCGGCGAACGCCAGGCCGATGCCGGCGCCGGTGAGCACCCCGGAGAGCAGCACCTGCCAGGTCGCGCCGTGAGCAAGTGCCGGCAGCGCGAATGCGACGACGACCAGGACCGTGCCGAGGAACATCGGGACCTTGGGGCCGAAGCGACGGTCCAGCAGACCCGCGAGCGGTCCGAAGACCACCATCATGAGGACGGTGGGCAGCAGGAAGACGCCCGCCTGGGACACCGTCTTGCCGAACCCGTACCCGGTGGCGGCGGGGAGTTGCAGCAGGGTCGGTACGAGCACGAACGTCCCGAACATCGCGAAGCCGAGAATCAGTGCGACGAGGTCGGTGGCCCAGACGCCGCGGATCCGCATCAGGCGCATGTCGATGAGCGGCTCGCGTACCCGAAGCTCGACCTGGACGAACACGATCATCGCGACAACACCGAGCACGAACAGGCCGATGGTCTTCGGCTCGGTCCAACCCCAGCCCTGCCCCTTGCTCACGGCCAGCAGCAGCGAGACCAGCGACACCGACAGGATGGCCGCGCCGAACATGTCGAGCCGGCCGGGCGTGCGCACCCGCGACTCGGGCATCCCGAAGATGGCTCCGAGCAGCGCGACGACGACGAGGGCCAGCGGCAGCCAGAACAGCCAGTGCCACGACAGGTGTTCCACGATCGGTCCCGCCGCCACGATGCCGACACCGGCGCCGACACCGAAGATCGCCGACAGCAGGCCGACGGTGACGCCGACCTTCTCCCGGGGCAGTTGGTCGCGGACGATGCCGATCGACAGGGGCAGGATCGCCCCGGCGGCTCCCTGTAGCGCCCGGGCGACGATCAGCACGGTCAGGTTGGGGGCCAGTGCGGCGAGCAGGGTGCCCGCGGCGAGGGCCGCGAGGACGCCGATGAGGACCCGACGCTTGCCGACCATGTCACCGAGGCGGCCGAGAATCGGCGTCAGCACCGAGGCTGCCAACAGGTACGCCGTGAGGACCCAGCTGATCTCTCCGGTCGAGGCGTCCAGGTCCCTGCCGATTGTCGACAGCGCGGGCGCCACCAGCGACTGCAGCACCGCGAAGGCCAGGCCGCCCAGCGACAGGTACAGCACCAGAAGGGTGCCGTTGGCGCGCGGGGCGACGCCGGGCGCGGAGTCGAGGTGGGTCGGCTCCTCGATGGTGTGGGTCATGAAATCCCCGAAGCTAGATGTAAACGTTTGCTGACTTGCCAGTATCCGCCGCCGAGGAGCCATGTCAACGGTTGTTTACGTCACCATGGCGACCCGCGCCGAGCCTTGCGCCAGCCACCAAGTCAACATATGTTTACTTTCTGGAGCCCGCGACTGACCCGGACGGCTGCTCCGGAGCACCACCGTCGCCAGCACCACCGCCGCCCTCGGCACCGAACCGGAGGTACCGCGTCGTGACAGCAGAGCCGCCTGTCCCCGCGACCGGCAACACCGCCGGCGAACCGGCCCAGCGTCGCCGTCGGGACGCGGCCGAGACCCGGAAGCTGCTGCTCTACGCCGCCCGGCAACGCTTCGCCCGCGACGGTTACGCCGCCACGACCGTCCGGGACATCGCCGACGACGCGGGCGTCAACGTGGCGCTCATCAGCCGCTACTTCACGTCCAAGGAAGGCCTGTTCGAGGCGTGCCTGCGGGCCGCGGGCGACGAGCTGCGCCGAACGACCGGCCAGACCTCCGCCGACCGAATGCCCGAAGCCATCGCCCGACACATCGCCGACCTCGGCGCGACGGGCCTGTCGAGCCAGCTCTCACTGCTGTTGCGGTCATCCGGGGACGCGGGGGCCGACGAGATCCGGCGCGGTGTCCTGGTCCGCTCCAGCGAACAACTGGCGGCGGCTCGCGGGTGGCGGCCCGGCGAGCCGGGAAACGAACAGATCCTGCTGCGCGCCCAGATGGCCCTCGCCGCCGGCATCGGAGTCGCGGTGCTGCGATCGTCGATCCGACTGGAACCCCTGAGTTCCGCCACCGAACAGGACCTGATCGCCCCGCTGCGCGACCTGGTCGACGCGCTGCTGCCACCCCGCTGACCGCGACCGACCCTCCGCCGCTCACCGCACCGCCGCGGAGCGCCACGGCGTCCGGGCCCCGAGTCAGCCCGCGCGGGTGGGCACCAGTGCGGCGGCGCGGTCCAGGGCGGACTTCTCGACCACCGAGAGCGCGGGATCGACCCGGCGTCGGTCCAGCGCCACCCGCAGTTGGCTGGCCCGAGGCCGCGGCACCCGCCGCGCGAAGGCGTCGAGGCCGTCGCGGGCACGATCGGCGAGCGGCGCGTCCGGGCTGACGGCCACCTCGGCGAGAATGAGAGCGGTCATGGCCACGTCCAGGTCGGCCGGCCCTTCGGCGGCGTTGCGCCAATCGATGACCACCGGCCCTCGCGAGGTCATCATGACGTTCTGTGGGTGCAGGTCGAGGTGCAAGACACGATCCGCCGGATCGGCGCTGAACCGGGCCGGTAGGGTGTGCAGTCGCTCGTGCAGACCCACGAGCAGGTCGGCCGCCGCGCCAACGGCGGTACGCCCGGCGAGCATCGACGCCAGGAGAGTCTCTCCGTCGAGCCGTTCGAGCACCAGATCGGGCCCCTGGGCGTCGTACACCACGGGCACCGGGTAGCCGGCCGCCGCGACATACGCCATCACCTCCGCCTCCGGGGCGGTCTCCCCGCCCCGGCGGTAGCGGCGCAGCACCCGTGACTCGTCGAGCGCGAAGACATCGGCGTCGCGTCCCGAGGCGAGCAGCGCGTGATCGGCCATGACAGACGACGCTAACAGTGGGGTGGGGCGGGCCGTGATCACGGCCCGCCCCACCCGGCTGCGCTGTCGCCGGCTCGGTGCTAGCCGGTGACGGTGAACGGTCGGGACACCGTCGTCGCCGACGTGACGCCGTTCAGCGTGACGCTGGTCGCGCCCGCCTTCGCCGCACCCGTGACGCTGACCGTCGCGCCGGAGACGACGCCGTCACCGTTCGCGCGCACGGTGCTGACCGCGAGCCCGTCGCCGAAGGTGATCGTGACCGTCTCGTTCGGAGCGAACCCGGAACCGTCGACCATGATCGACGTGCCGCGCGGCCCGGAGGTGGTCAGGAGCGCCACCCTCGGCCGGTAGGTCCGCGCCTGCGCCCGCTCGGTCACCTGGACGGTGGCCGTGGCCGGCGTACGCGAGGACGCGCCCGTCGCGGTGACGGCGTACCGGCCGGGCTCGGCATCACCGGAGGTCGGCACCGAGGCGCGAACCGTTCCGGTCGCGGAGGCCGCGACCTTCGCGGTCCGGCCCGGGTCGGTGCCGACGCTGACGGTCACCTGCTCGCCGGCGGCGAAGCCGCTGCCCTCGACGGTGATCGCACCACCGGTGCTGACCGTGCCGGACGCGGAGAGCGCGATCGCCGGCTGCGACCCGCCCCGGACCACCGTCACGGTGAAGGACGCGGCGCTGCTCGACAGGGTGTCCCACGCGGTGACGCGCACCGTGTAGGTGCCCTCCCGGGCGTAAGTGTGCGTGCCGCTCATCGCGCCGGACGCGCCGATCGTCACGTCCTGCGGAACGGTGCCGTCACCCCACTGGACGCGGGCACGGTAGCCCGTCGTACCGGGAACACCGCCGGTCACCGTACCGAGGTTCGCCGCGAGGACCTGCCCGGCGGTCGCCGTCTGGTTCTTCCCGGCGACGGTCGCCAGCGCCGGGGCCGGCGTGCCGTCGTTGGCCACGGCGAACACGTGGATCCGACCCGCCGAGCGAGGATCGCCGGTCTGCGTCGGCAGGGTCACCGACACCAACGTCTTGCCCGCCGGAATCTGGTACGGCGCGGTGGCGAACAGGAACGGCTGGGCGCCGTCCCGGCTCGTGCCGTGCAGTCGGTACGCCGTCCGGGCGACGACGACGTTGCCGTACGACGGGGTGCCGTTGGCGTTGCCGCCCAGCGTCCAGTCGCTGAACTGGATCGGAACGCTGGCCGTGCTGCCGTCGCTGAACGTCGCCGTACCGGTGGTGCTCTGGTTGCCCTGCGTGCCGGTGCCGATGAACGAGATGCTCTTCGCGTCCTGCGGAAGGTCGAGCACGACAGTCGCCCCGTTACCGGTGGCGTTGTCCGGCCGCCCGGCCGGAATCACCGGCAGGGTGTACCGCAGGGCGGTTCCGGGCACCTGCTGCGGCTGCCCCTGGGTCACACCGCCGGCCGCCAGGGCGGCCCGCGAGTACGCCCACGACTTGGCGTCGCAGTCCGCCGCGAGGACCCCTTCGTCACCGACGCAGACGTTGTCGAACGCGGCGGTGAGACCGGAGGCCGGGGCGTACGCCACCTCGACGCCGACCGTCGCGGAGCTCTGGCTCTCGCCGTCGGTCACCGTGACGTTCGCCTGGTGGTAACCCGGCGTGCTGTAGGTGTGCGACCCACCGATGCGGTAGACGGCCCGCGAGTTCAACGTCACGGTGCCGGCGGTGACCGGCGTGCCGTCACCCCAGTCGATGGTGGCCTGGTAGCCGTTGGCGTCACCGCCGGTGACGGTGGCCAGCGGCACCGAGACGGGTACGCCGGCGGTCGCGTGCACGCCCTGGGTGGCGGTGACGGTGATGTCGCCGCCCGCGAGGTCGAGGTCTCCCCCGGCCAGCAGCTCCACCTCGGCGAGGTTGGTCTGCGCGGCGCCGACGGTCTTCGTCACGGCGAGGCGGAACTGCGCGAACCGTCCCGGCTTGTCGATCGAGTACGGGCGGGTCTGGTTGCGCCACGCGAACACCTGGTCCGTACGGGAATCCACAGTGGTCCAGGTGAGGCCGTCGTTGGAGCCCTGCAGGCGCCAGTCCGCCGGGTCGCCCGCGCCGGCCCCTGAGGTGACCGTGTAGTACGTCGGCTTCTGCTTGCCACCGCGGAACGCCCAGGTGATCTGCGGGGTCGCCGAGGTGAAGGTCAGCTGCGAGGTGGACGAGTCGTCGAAGAGCTTCGACGCGTCCTGACCGCCGGTGGCGGTCGCGGTGCCGAGACCGGGGCCGGTGACGTCCTGCAACGGCTTCGGCGCCTCGCCACCCTTGGTCAGCGACGGCGGCGCGTCGTTCTTGCCGCTGCCCCACGACGACGGCCTGGGGCCCATCTGGAAGTCGATGGTGCCGCCCCTGGCCAACGCCGACACGTCCAGGGAGAGGCCACGCTGCTTCTTGCCGTTGACCTTGACGTCCTGCACGTACACGTTCGCGACGCTGTTGTTCGGGGCGTTGACGACGATGTCGCCGGTGCTGCGGTGCACTGTCATCCTGGTGAACTGCGGAGAGCCGATGGCCCACTCGGACGACCCGGCCTGCAGCGGGTAGATGCCCAGCGAGCTGAGGATGTACCAGGACGACATCTCGCCGTTGTCCTCGTCGCCCAGATAGCCCTGGCCGATCTCGCTGCCGACGTAGAGGCGGCGCAGGATCTCCCGGACCGCCTCCTGGGTCTTCGACGGCGCGCCGGCGAAGTTGTACATGTACGGGATGTGGTGCGACGGCTGGTTGCTCATGCCGAGCTGCCCCATCCGTACCGCGCGGGCCTCCACCATCTCGTGGATGATGCCGCCGTAACCGCCGGGACGGTCGGCGTTCTCCGGGGTGGAGAAGTAGGTGTCGAGCTTGTCGCGCAGCGCCTTCTGCCCGCCGAGCAGGTTGGCCAGGCCCTGACCGTCCTGCTGCGCGGTGAAGGCGAAGTTCCACCCGTTCGTCTCGGTGTAGACGCCACCCCAGTCCAACGGGTCACCGGCGAGGAAGTTGCCGGCGGCGTCGCGGCCCTGCATGAGCTTCGTCTTCGAGTCGAACAGGTGCACGTAGTTGCGGGCGCGCTCCAGGAAGTAGCGTGATTCCTCCTTGAGCCGGGCGCGCTCCGACTTCGGCGTGGCCGGGTCCTTGGCCAGGGCCGCACCCATGTTGCCGATGCCGTAGTCGTTGATGTAGCCCTCCAGCGCCCACGACACCGACTCCGGGGTGGAGGTCGGCGTGTAGCCGAGGAACAGAGAGTTCTCGATGCCCTTGCGGCCGACCTCGGGGCGTCCGGACGCGACGGTCGCGTCCTTGACGGCGGCGTTGTACGCAGCGAGCGGGTCGGGCAGCTTGACCCCGGTGAGGTACGCCTGGGCCAGGGCCACGTTGGCGCTGGTGCCGGTCATCAGGTCGGAGTAACCGGGCGAAGACCAGCGGGCGATCCAGCCGCCGTCGCGGTAGTGCTGGACGAAGCCGTCGGAGATCTTGGCGGCGATGTCCGGGTAGAGCAGGGAGTAGGCGGGCCACACGGTGCGGTAGGTGTCCCAGAAGCCGTTGTTGACGTAGATCTGGCCGTCGACGATCTTCGCGCCGGTATGGGTGGCTGTCGACGTGCCGGTCGGGGCCGAGACCGGGCTCGCGTACTGCCAGCGCGGCGCGGCGGCGGTACCGGTGTTCTCCGACTGCGAGTTCGGGTAGACGTTCAGCCGGTACAGGTTCGAGTACATCGAGACCAGCTGCGCCTCGTTGGCGCCCCGCACCTCGACCCGGCCCAGCCGGTCCTGCCACGCGGCGGTGGCGGCGGCGTGGATCTGGTCGAAGCTCCTACCGGTGACCTCCAGGTCGAGGTTCTTGCGCGCCTGGTCGACGGAGAGGAACGACGTCGCGAGGCGCATCGTCACCTCCCGGCTCTTGGTGACGTCGAAGGTGGCGGACGTCGCGGCGCTCGCCGTCGGCGCCCGGTCGAACGCGCCGGACACGAACATCCGGGACTGGCCGGCCGACAGGCCGCTCGCGTTGTCGACCCATCCGGTGAACGTGCCGTCCGCGCCGATGGTGAAGGTGCCGTTGTGGAAGACGAGGCTTCCGGCCGCCTGCCCGGCGGGGAAGGTGAACCGCATGATCCCGGCGTGGTCGGTGGGCGTCATCTCCGCGACCAGGCCGTTCTGCAGGGTGACCCGGTAGAGGTCCGGTTGCGCGGTCTCGTCGTCGTGGCTGAAGGCGACCGCGCGGCTCGCCGGCTGACCGGTCAGCGAACCGCCGCCGACGACCGGCATCACCGACATCTGGTTGCGGTCACCCATCCACGGGCTCGGCTCGTGGGAGATCGCGAGGCCCTGCAACATCGGCAGGTTGGCCGCGTTGTTGATGCGGTGGTACTCGTACTCCCACGAGTCGGAGGTCGCGTCGGTCACCGGGGTGAAGAAGTTGAAGCCGTTCGGGACCGCGGTGATCGGCAGGTTGTTGCCGCGCGAGAAGCCGATCGACGAGTTGGTGCCCCGCCGGGTGTCGACGTAGTTGGTCAGCTTCGAGCCGTCGATCGCCGCTGGCGAGCCCTCCACCTCGATGTCGTCGAGCCAGCCCTGGAACCGGGTGCCCTCGGTGGCCGTGGGGTTGTCGTACGCGAGCAGGATGCGGTCGATCGTCTTGCCGCGCGCGATGGTGCCGAGGTCGGCCCGCACCAGGTTCCACTGGTCGGCGAAGAGCGCCTTCGAGGCGCCCTGCCCGGCGCCGGTGAGCAGGTTGCCGTGCTGGTCGGCGGGCGAGCGGCCACTGAGGTAGCTGCCGTCGGTGAAGTGCAGGTCGACGGCGGCGTAGGTGGACGGGTAGCCGGCGTCCCCGCCGGTGTACTCCGGAAAGATCTTGTACGACAGCCGGGTCTTCGGCCCGACCGGGATGGTGACGTCGAAGAGCTTGTTGGTCCCGTACGAGCGGCCGTCAGCCAGGGCGCCGCCGGCGTAGCGCAGCGCGGCGAGTCCGGTGAAGCCGACGTCGGGCTTCGTGGTGTACCCGCCGTTCGGGCCGGCGGTGGCCACGCTGACCATGGGGGTGGTCGGTGGGCGGACATCCGAGCCGTCGCTGATGTTCCAGTCGGCGAGCTGCACGAGCGTGTCACCGGAGTTCGCGGTGACGTTCAGCCGGTAGAAGCTGTAGGCGGTCGGGTTGGTGAAGCTGTACCTGTTGGTCGCGAAGCGACCACTGAACTTCTCGCCGGTGCGCTTGTCCAGGTCGGTCCAGGTGCTGCCGTCGTTCGACCCCTGGATGACGAAGTCCCTGGGGTCGCGGGTCGGCGCGTCGTTGGCCGCGGTCAGCGAGTAGCGGACCACCCTCGCCGGCTTGGCGAGCTGGTAGGTCACCCAGCCGGTGGTGGCGAACACGAGCCACTTGGTCGACGGGTCGTCGTCGGTGAGGTTCGCGGCGATCTCTCGCGGCTGGTACTCGTCGCTCGCGGTCACTGCGGTGACCTGGCCGAGCAGGCTGCCGGGCAGGGTGGCGACCGTGCCGCTCAGGTTGGCCTGGATCGGCTTTCCGTTCGCGCCGACCTCGACGGTGCTGGTGGCGGGCTTGGGGTCGGCGGACTCGAACGAGGACGCGAAGGTGCCCGGCGTTGCCGGGGGCGCGGCGTTGGCCAGGGGCGCGGCGACGAGCAGGCCCAGCGGTAGCAGGGCGGCTGTCGTCGCCGCGATCAGGCGGGGCGAACGGGGGCTCGCAAGTGGTCTGTGCGACATGAGGGACGGGGCCTTTCGACTCGAACGGGGTCGAGTACGTCGAACGTCTGGGCAGTGTGGAGCAGGTGGGGGTCGGGCCCTGACATCGTTGTCATCAGACGTCGTGAGCAACAAGATCGGGGCAGTGGACTGCCGCTGATAGTTCCGGGCGCAACACGGCCGTGTCAACGGGTTGACCGCCTCGAAACGGCCACCGCCCGCACCGGGCCCGGCGGCCGACGTGCCGGGCCTCGACCCCGTCCGAGGACGTACGCCGAGGCCCGGGCACGAATCAGCAGTAGAGGTTGGCTCCGGCGGGCACGCCGAGGATGCCGACGAACTGCTGGTACCTGGTGACACGGCTCTGCACCTGGGCGGGGTTTCCGTTGTTGCACTCGATCGAGCCGTTGATGCTGCGGATCGTCTGCCCGAACCCGGCGCCGTTGACCATCGCGTTGTGGGCGGTCATGGTGCCCGGCCCGTTCTGGGTCATCCAGTACCAGATACCGGTCTTCCAGGCCACCGCGGCGTCGGTCTGCACCAGCCACGGGTTGGTCAACAGCGGCAGGTTGAGGGCGTTACCGGCGGCGTTGTAGTTGAAGTTCCAACTGAGCTGGATCGGCCCCCGCCCGTAGTAGGCGGCCTGCCCGGCCGGGCAGCCGTACGACTGGCCGGGATCGCAGTAGTGCGGATAGTTGGCGGTGTTCTGCTCGACGATGTGCACCAGCCCGCCGGTCTCGTGGTACACGTTGGCCAGGAAGGCGGCGGCCTCCTGCCGCTGGACGGTGGCACTACCGGTGCGCGCGAACGCCGGATAGGCACTGAGCGCGGCGACGAGTCCGGAGTACGTGTAGAACGAGTTGCGACCCGGGAACATCTGGTTGAACTGGGCCTCGGTCACCACGAAGCCACCCGGGTTGGTGGGCGGCGGGGTGGTCGGGGGCTGACCGCCGCAGGTGTAGGGCTCCCAGTACCAGGTGCTGACGATCGGGTCGTACCCGGGATTGTCGTGCTCGGCGATGTAGTAGAGACCGTTGGTGTACCGCACGATCGCCCCGGCGGCGTACCACGTTCCGGCCGTCCAGTTCGGGTAGCTACACGTCCCCCCGGTGGGTGGCGTGGTCCCTCCGCCGCACGCTCCGAGGTCCTCCCAGACGCCTGTCGTACCCGGCGGGGCCTCGTTCTGGGTCCACCACTTCGCCCGGTAGTTGCGGCCGTTGTGGGAGACCTGGGCGTCTCCCCAGTAGACGGCCGAGGCCTGCCACGATGCCGAGCAGGCCGCTGCCGACGCGGCGGTGGCCGGGATGACCGCAACCAGTCCACCGGCGACGATCAGTGCCACCAGCGCGACCAGCGCGCGCAGTCTTGTCATGTGATCACTCCTTCCTGGGACCTCACCGGCCGAGATCCGGACGGACATCGACCGGAATGACTGTAACATCTTCTGTTCACACTCTTTACTATTCCGGTGACGGTCGGGCGAGGGCAGACCCGGCGACCGGCGACCGGTACTTCCAGGCACTTTCCGGATCACCCCACCTCTGACCGTGTAGACCTCCGAGATCGGGATGCCGCAAGGAAGCGGACGCGACAGCGGCACGCCTGGCCAGCACCCGAACCCGCGCCTGAGTTGTTCCGGGGACTTTCCGGAACTTGTTGACGTGTTGGAATTCTCGCTGTAATACTCCGATCCATTGAGGTCAATGCGATCGGCTTCGCTGTGGTACCGACTCCAGCTACCCACTCATCCACACCTGTCCGGACTGTGCTGCCCGCACCCAGGGCGTGTCCGGGTCTGCGCGAAGGGGCACCAGATGAGCAGGCTCTTCCCCCGCACGGCCCTGTGGTCCCGGCGGTTGCGCGCAGCGCTCGCCGTCCTCGCCACCGCGGTCGCCATGTGTGGTGTCGTCCTCGCGGCCACCTCGACCCCGTCGAGCGCCGCCACCTGCAACGGCTACGTCGGCCTCACCTTCGACGACGGTCCGACCGGCAGCACCAGCGCGCTGCTGAACGTGCTGCGCGCCAACGGCGTACGGGCCACGATGTTCAACGTCGGACAGAACGTCCAGAACAACCGGTCGGCCGCGCAGGCCCAGGTGTCCGCCGGCATGTGGGTCGCCAACCACAGCTGGAACCACGCCCACATGACCTCGATGTCCCAGGCGCAGATGCAGTCGGACCTGTCCCAGACCAGCTCGGCGATCCAGTCGGCGACCGGCAGCCGACCGGTTCTCTTCCGGCCGCCCTACGGCGAGACCAACTCCACCCTGCAGTCCGTCGCCTCCTCGCTGGGCATGCGCCAGGTGCTCTGGGACGTGGACTCCCAGGACTGGAACGGCGCCAGCGTCAGCCAGATCGTGGCCAACGCGAGCCGGCTCCAGGCCGGTCAGGTCATCCTGATGCACGACGGGATCCAGAACACCCGCGACGCGATCCCCCAGATCATGGCCAACCTGACCAGCCGCAACCTGTGCCCCGGCATGATCTCGTCGTCCACCGGCCGCGCCGTCGCGCCGGACGGCACCACCCCGCCGCCCACCACCACCCCGCCGCCCACCGGCGGAACCTGCACCGCGACCGCCGCGACCACCAACGTCTGGGGCGACCGGTACAACACGTCCGTCACTGTCAGCGGCGCCAGCACGTGGACGGTCGTCGTGGCCATCACCTCACCCCAACGGATCTCCACCGTCTGGAACGGCACCGCCACCTGGGACAGCAGCGGCACCGTCATGACGATGCGGTCCAACGGCAGCGGCAACACCTTCGGCTTCACCACGATGACCAACGGCAACAGCAGCGCCCGCCCACAGATCCGCTCCTGCACCTCGGGTTGACGTCGCGCCCAGGTTGAGACGTGCGCGGTGGGTGCGCCCGGCACCCACCGCGCACCTGGCCGCCCGGCGCGCGGACCAGCCGCCACTAGCCTGCACTGATGCGACACACCCTCACCCCCTCAGACGACAGCCTGCACGGCCACTTCTCCCCCGATCTCCCGCCGGTGCTCACCATCGACCCCGGCGACACCGTCGCCTACCGCACCCTGGACTGCTGGTGGTCCGCCGGCCCGTACCCCGGCGGACCGAACCGGGACCGGCCCCGGGTCGCGCAGCACCGGCCCGAGCACGGACACGCCCTGGTCGGTCCGGTCGCGGTCCGCGGTGCTCGCGCCGGCCAGACCCTCGCGGTACGCATCGACGCAGTCGTCCCGGCCACCTGGGGAACCACCGTGGCCGGCGGGTGGCCGAGCGGGTTCAACGAGCGTTACGGCGTGCAGGACCAGCAGGTGGTGCACGCCTGGACACTGGACCCGGAGACGATGACCGGCCGCAACCAGCACGGTCACACCATCGCGCTGCGGCCGTTCATGGGAGTGCTCGGCATGCCACCCGCCGAGCCGGGACGACACTCGACGATCCCGCCGCGGCCCTGGGGCGGCAATCTGGACTGCCGGGACCTCACCGCCGGCAGCACCCTGCTGCTGCCGATCCCGGTGGACGACGCGCTGTTCTCCGTCGGGGACGGTCACGCCGCACAGGGCGACGGCGAGGTCGGCGGCACCGCGATCGAGTGCCCGATGGACGAGGTGACGTTGACCTTCGACGTGCGCGACGACTTCCCGGTCAGCGGACCGGTGGCCCGCACCCCCGACGCGTGGCTGACCCTGGGCGTCGGTGCCTCCCTCGACGACGCCACCTTCACCGCCCTGGAGTCGATGCTGACACTGATGCAGCGGCTGCACGGCCTCAGCCGCGCGGACGCGGTGGCGCTGGCCAGCGTCGCCGTCGACGTGCGGGTGACGCAGATCGTCAACCAGAGCGTCGGCGCGCACGCCGTCCTCCGCGACGACGCGCTCCGATTTCCGCACGCCGATCCTGTCGGAGGTCGCCGTTAACGTGTGGTCACTGTCGCCGCGCCGGCCGGATCTGGCCGCTCGCTGACCCTCGGAGGCCCCCCATGTCCCAGGAGACGACCTACCTCGAACTGTCCGAAGTGGACGGTGCACACAAGTTCTACGAGGTCATCGTCGACAACGCCACGCTGACGGTGCGCTACGGCCGGATCGGCGACCAGGGGCAGATCAAGGCGAGCGCCTATCCGGACAACGCCCGGGCCCGGGCCGCCGCGGCGAAGAAGATCGGGGAGAAGATCCGCAAGGGCTACGCGCCGGCCGTCCCCGGCGTCCGTCAGAAGCGCACCGTGTCCCGGCGGCAGATCGTGAGCACCCGCTCCACCGCCCACACCGCCCCGGTGCTCTGGCGCTACGACTCCGGCGCCCCCGCCTTCGGCATCTTCGTCGACGGGCAGCACTGCATGGTCGGCAACGAGCACGGCGTCATCACCACGCTCGACCACGACGCCCAGGTGCGCGGCCAGGTCCGCCTGCCCGACGGGGTGAAGTGCATCGTCGCCGACGACGCCTGGATCTACGCCGGCTGCGACGACGGCAACGTCTACGACCTGTCCGGCAAGGTGCCCCGGGTGGCGTACGCGATCGCCCCGGAGATCGACATCTACTGGCTCGACATCCACGACGGCGTCCTCGGCGTCTCCGACGCCGACGGCGGGATCACCGCAGTCGACCACGAGGACGAGTTCCTGTGGCGTCGCCCCGGGCGGGGGCGTTCGGCCTGGATGGTGCGCTGCGACGACAACGCCATCTACCACGGCCATTCGCAGGGCGTGACCGGCTACGAATGGCGTACCGGCGGGGAACTGTGGCACACCAGCACCGGCTCGGTGCTCTTCGGCTGGCAGGAGCAGGGCAGTGTGTTCGCCGGGACGGGCACCCGCGAGGTGGTGCGGCTGTCCAAGTCGGGTCGGCACGAGCGCACCTACCGCTGCGACGCCCCGGTCTTCTCCTGCGCCACCGCCCAGGGCGGCCGGTACGTCTTCGCCGGCGACAGCCAGTCCTCGATCTACTGCTTCGACTCGGCGGGCACCCGGCTGTGGAAGCTCGGCACCGGCTGCGGCTCGGCGTACTCCATGCAGTACCACGACGACCGGCTCTACGTCGTCACCACCGGTGGCCACCTGGCCTGCATCGACGCGAGCGAGCCGGCGATCCGCGCCGCGCAGGCCGGGGACGTGCCGCAGGTGCGCGACATCAAGGCCCCCCGCCAGGCGCCCCAGCCGGTGCAACCGACGATGGTCGAGGTGACCAGCGACGCGGGCGCGGGCGTGGTGGTGCAGTGCCTGGACGATCGCGGGCGGCTGCGGGTTCAGGTGCTGTCCGACGGTTACCGGCGCGACTGGTCCGTGCAGTTCCCCAAGGGGATCCGCGAGCCGGGTGCCCGCTACCTGGTGACCGAGGTGCGGGAGTCCAGCCGCGGCGGCTACTACCGCGCGTACGGCGACATCCGCCGGCTGCGCTGACGGCGAGCACACCGAGGGGCCCGGTCGGGCCCGCCACTGTCGTAGGGTGCCGGCATGGCGCACCCCGTCCGGGCCGACGGCGACGCCATCGGTGCCTGGTGGTCAGCCCCACCGACGCGGCGGGTGAGTCACCTGCCGGGCGTCGACCCGGAGTTGCTGCGGGTGGCACTCGACCCGTTGCCGGCGGCGGCACCCGCGATCGTGCACTACCGGCCCACCCGGGTAGGTCGCCTCGGCGACTTCGTGGACGCCCTGCTCGACCAACTCGACACCGCGGCCCTCACGATGTTCCCCCGCTGGCTGACCGGGGCCGACCATTTCGACAGCGACGGCAGCCTCGGCGTGGCGGCGGTGCGCGCCCTCGCGGCCCGCACCGCCGCCCGCTCCCGACACTTCGGCCCGTTCCTGGCCGACCTCGCCGAGCGAGGGCTGCGCGGTCCGCGCCACCGGGCCGGCCGGTCCCGCTTCGCCCCAGGGGTACGCGCCGCCGGGCTCGCGCGGGTGATCGCCGAGGCGTACCACCGGGAGAGTTTCCTGCTCATCGTGGCCCTGCCCGATCTGGAGGCGGATGCCGAGCGGACACTGGTGGCCGCCGCCGAGTGGCTGGTGCGGCACGGCGACGTCACTGTGTGGTTGGCCGGCGGGCCACTGCGCCACGCCGACCGGGTGCGGTCGGTGCCGCTGCTGCTGCCGCCACGATTCGCCGAGCTGACCAGCACGATCGAACGGCTTCCGGCCACCGCCGCCGAACCGGGGTCGACGGTGTTGGCCTGGCCGCCGATCGCGGGCGTGCCACGCGGCGACAGCGCCGCCGAGCAGGCGTTGGAACGCGCGCTCGCACCGTACGACTGGGCCCGTGGCCGGCGCTGGAACCAGACCTACGAGTGGCATGTCCTGGGTACGGCGTACCGACTGGATCTGTTTTGGCCCACGGAGGGTCTTGCGGTCGAGGTGGACGGCCCGGAGCATCGTGGGCGAATCGCTTTCGCCAACGATCGGCGGAGAGACGTGCAGCTGCAACTCCTCGGGCTGGACGTGCTCCGCTTCACCAACGAGCAGGTGCTCACCGACGCGCCGGCGGTGGTCGACGGGATCCGTCGGCTGCTGGCCCGGCGACGCGCGGGCGGCACGCACCCCGACGGAGATGAGACATCATGACGAGCCCGGCGGACGTCCCGCACCTGACGCCGAACCAGATCAACGCCCTCGTGGTGCTGATGGTCGAGGCGCGCCGACTCACCAACGTCGAACTGAAGGAGCTGGCCGGTTTCACGCTGACCGGCAAGGACAACACGAAGCTCGTCGCCCTGGGCCTGGTCGACACCGATCGGACGCACCGGCCGTTCGCCCACGAGCTGACCGACGAGGGCTGGCGGGTGGCCCGTCAGCTGCACACCACCGCGCCGCCCAAGCAGGGCGGCTCGACCACGCGGTCGCTCTTCGTCGTGCTGTCCAACCTGCACCGTTCGCTGGACCGGCTGCGGGTCAGCCACGGCGACTTCTTCAAGCAGACCGGCGCGACGGCGTCGGTGACCGGCGAGTCCCGGCAGGAAGCACCGGCAGCCGCTGCGGCGGCACCGGTGTCCGCTGCTCAGGTGGAGGCGCTGGTGCGTACGGCGTACCGGGACCTGGCCCCCGCGCCGGGCGCCTGGGTCGGCCTCGCCGACGTCCGGGACCAACTTGCCGACACCGACCGGGCCACCCTGGACGCCGCGTTGCGGGCGATGGTCGGCCGGGAGGACGTCCGCATCATCCCGGTGGCGAACACCAAGTCCCTGACCGCACGGGACCGGGCCGCGGCCGTCCGCATCGGGAACGAGGACAACCACGCTTTGGCGATCGGACCGGCATGATCTCGGACGACCAGCGGACCGCGCTGGAAGCGGTGAGTCTCAACCCGGCGGTCACCCCGGACGACGTCTGGCGACCGAGCCCGCACAATGTGCCGGAGCTGCACGAGAAGGTGGCCGCGGAGATCCTGCGCGGGGTGGCGAGGGCCCGGACCGACGACACGAGCATGCCGCTCGGCGTGGCCATGCAGGGCCGCGCGGGCGCCGGCAAGACGCACCTGCTCGGGGCGGTCCGCGAACAGATCCAGCGCGACGGCGGCTACTTCTTCCTGGTCGACATGGTCAGTGGCAAGACGTTCTGGGAAAGCGTCGCCCTGGCCCTGGTGGAGGGGATGGGCCGCCCGCACGTCGGCTGGGGCACCCAGCTGAAGACCTTTCTGCGTCGACTCACCACCCAGCTCGGCCTGCCGGTGGAGGTCCGCGATGCGGTCGCCGGCGCCCGACCGGTGACCCGCGCCCAGCTCGACACCTTCATCTGGGCGCTGCGCGAGCGCGACCGGGAGGTCGGGCGGGACGCCCAGGACACCGCTCGGGCGCTCGTCCTGCACGGTGCCGTCGACTTCGAGGCGCAGGACGTCGGGTACGCCCACCTGATCTCCGAACCGGGTGACCCGGCCGCGCGGGCGGCGTGGGGGTTGAGCGCCGCGATCCGTACCCCGCAGCAGGTCGTGCAGGACATCTCCCGGCTGATGGCGCTGGCCCTGGATCCCACTGTCATCGCCGTGGACCAGCTCGACACGCTGTTCGCCCAGACCAGCACCTCACTGCTCAACCAGCACCAGGGGCTGGAGGACGCCCAGGCCAAGGTGCTCGGCCCGATCGCCGACGGCCTGCTCAAGCTCCGCGACATCACCCGCCGCACGCTGGTCGTCGTCTCGTGCCTGCCGGACACCTGGGAGCTGATGACCCGCGCAGCGCCCACTCCGGTCGCCGACCGCTTCCGTACGGCGACCCTGCCGGACCGGATCCCCACCCCGGAGATCGGGCAGGCGATCGTGGCGAAGCGCCTCTCCGCAGCGTTCGCGGGTATGTTCTTCGGGCCACCGCACCCCACCTGGCCGATCGCCCCCGCCGCCTTCGCCGACGCGCCCACCCTGACGCCTCGCGCGCTGCTGCGCCGGGTGGACCGCCACATCGCCTGGTGCCGGGACCGCGACGAGGTGGTCGAGCTGGACCGGCTCATCGACGGCACCGAATCGACGCCGACGGTGAGCGCCGTCCGTGGCACGCCGGGTGACCCGCCGACCGACGAGCGCCGCCTGCACGAGTTGGACGCGCGGTTCGCCGAGCTGGTCGAGGCCGCGGACGTGTCGGCCGCCGTCGACCCGGCGGGCGAGGACGAGCACATGCCGCAACTGCTCGCCGCCGGCCTGGCCGCCTGGATCGCCGAGCAGGCGCCGACCGGCGCCACGTACAAGTACGATCCGCCGCCCGGTCGCAAGCCCGCGCTGCACGGGCGGCTGATCGAGGTGCTCGACGAGGCCACCGAGAACGAGGCGCACTGGTGCTTCCGGGCCATCGCGCACCCCAACGCGATCGCCGTCACCGCCCGGGTCAAGGCCGCGTGCACCCTGGCCGGGTTGGACCGGGACCTGCCCCAACGGCGGTTGGTCCTGCTGCGCAACGGTCCGTGGCCGACCGGGAAGCGTACGACCGAGGTGTTGACGGGTTTCGACGCGGCCGGCGGGTTGCGGTGCGCCGTGCCGGAGGCGGACCTGCGGATCTTCGCGGCACTGCGGGTGATGGCGGCCGAGCCGTCCACGGCGTTGCAGGAGTGGCTGGTGGCCCGCCGTCCGGCCAGCGGCACCGAACTGTTCCGGACGGTCCTGCCCGGGCCCGACGGGACGCGCGGTGCGGCCCCGTCGACGACGCCCGACGACGGCGGGCCACCGTCGGGTGGCCCAGAGCCCGACCCGGCGAGCGTGTCGGCCGCCGACGTGGCAGGTGGTCCGTCGACCGGTTCGGTACCCGCTGACCCGGCCGACCTCGCGGTCGACGCCGGCGGTCCGGCCGTCGGGCTGGGGCGCGCCGTCGACGGTGGTCACCCGTTCACGGTGCCGCTGGAGTCGCTGCGCCGGCACGCCGTCGTGTTCGCCGGCTCGGGCTCGGGCAAGACCGTGCTCATCCGTCGGCTGGTCGAGGAGTGCGCCCGCGCGGGTGTCTCCGCGATCGTTCTCGACCCCAACAACGACCTGGCCCGGCTCGGTGACGCCTGGCCCGACCCGCCCGCCGGCTGGGGCCCCGGCGACGCCGAACGGGCCGCCGACTACCTCGCGCACACCGAGGTGGTGGTCTGGACGCCCCGGGTCACCGCCGGTCGGCCGCTGAGCTTCCAACCGCTGCCCGACTTCACCTCGCTGCGGGACTGGCCGGACGAGTTCGACCAGGCCGTCCGCTCCGCCGTGGAGGCGCTCGCGCCCCGGGCCGGCGTGGACCGCTCCAGCCGGCTCGCCCAGCAGGGCAAGGCCGTCCTCACCGAGGCTCTCCAGGCGTACGCGCGAAGCGGGATGGTGGGTCTGCCCGGCTTCACCGAGTTCCTCACCGACCTGCCCGACGGGGTCAGTCGGCTGGCCCGCGCCGGGAAGCTCGCCGAGGAGTTGGCCGAGGCGCTCAAGGCGGCGATGGTCACCGATCCTCTCTTCGGCGGGGTGGGCGCACCTGCCGATCCAGGGCTGCTGCTGACGCCGTCGGCCGGGCGACGGGCCCGGGTGTCGGTGATCAGCTTCGTCGGCCTCACCTCCGACCAGGAGCGGCAGAGCTTCGTCAACCAGTTGCAGATGGCGCTCTTCGCATGGATCAAACGGCACCCCGCTGGTGACCGACCGCTGGGTGGGTTGTTCGTGATGGACGAGGCGCAGACGCTCGCGCCCTCGACCGCCACCACGGCCTGCACCGCCAGCACGATCGCGCTGGCCTCGCAGGCCCGCAAGTACGGGCTCGGTTTGGTCTTCGCCACCCAGGCGCCCAAGGGTCTGCACAACCAGATCTCCGGCAACGCGACCACGCAGTTCTTCGGGCTGCTCAACGCTCCGGCGCAGATCGACGCGGCCCGGCAGCTCGCCGAGGCCAAGGGCGGACGGCTGCCGGACATCGGCCTTCTCAACAGCGGTGAGTTCTACGCCGCCGGGGAGGGATTCTCATTCGTCAAGGTCCGCACCCCGCTGTGCCTGACCCACCACCCGAAGGCGCCGTTGACCCCCGAGGAGGTCGTCGCCCGGGCCCGCCCGGCTGGGTAGCCTGAGGCCATGATCTTCATTACCGCCAAGTTCCGGATCCGGCCCGAGCACGCCGACCGGTGGCCGCAGATCGCCGCCGAGTTCACCGAGGCGACCCGGGCCGAGCCGGGCTGTCTGTGGTTCGACTGGTCCCGCAGTCTGGACGACCCGACCGAGTACGTGCTGGTCGAGGCGTTCCGCGACGACCAGGCCGGGGCGGCCCACGTGCAGTCCGCCCATTTCCGCGCGGCCCAGGAGACCCTGCCGCCGCACCTGGCCGAGACCCCGCGCATCGTGAACGCCACCGTGCCACAGGAGGACTGGTCGCTGCTCGGTGAGATGGCCGTCCCCGAGGGCCGCTGACCGTCGCCGACCCGTGTAGCCCGACCCGCCGTCAGCGCAGCCGGCGGGCGGTGAAGCGGGTCGGCGGGTCGGCGATCACGCCC
Organism: Micromonospora sp. NBRC 107095; assembly: GCF_030269705.1. Classification (NCBI taxonomy): domain Bacteria; kingdom Bacillati; phylum Actinomycetota; class Actinomycetes; order Micromonosporales; family Micromonosporaceae; genus Micromonospora; species Micromonospora sp. NBRC 107095. The sequence goes on along the minus strand of NZ_BSTU01000007.1, from coordinate 510,807 downwards.
TGTGCCGCGATCAGCTGGATCTCCCGGGTGCCGGCCGCGAGTGTCGCCTCGAGCACGGCGTAGACGGAGGCGATGGTGCGTTCCAGAGCGGTCGCGGGTGAGCCGGTCGTCCACAGGTGCGCGAGGTACAGCGCCGCGGTGACGTCGCCCCCACCGTTCGGGTTGATCGGCAGCAACGGTGTGGTCACCGCCCAGGCACCCTCGTCGGAGACCGCCACCACCTCCAGTGAGTCCGGCGGCAGGTCGCCGTGCAGCACGCTGGTCACCAGGACGTGCCGTGGCCCCTTCGCGCGCACCACGTCGACCGCGTCGAGCACCCCGGCCAGCGATGTCGTCGTGCGCCCGGCGAGGAAGTCCAGCTCGAACTGGTTCGGCGTGATGATGTCCGCACGGGGCACGACGGTGTCCCGGAGGTACTCCGGAATTCCGGGCCGGACGAACATGCCCCGGCCGGCGTCGCCCATCACCGGATCGCAGCAGTACACGGCGGCCGGGTTGGCGGCCTTCACCGTCGCCACCGCGTCCAGGATCACCGCGCCCACGGCCGGGTCGCCCTGATAGCCGGAGAGCACCGCGTCGGCGTCGCCGAGGACCCCGCGGTCCCCGATTCCGGCGATCACCTCCGCCACGTCCGCCGCGGGGAGCGTCGGGCCCCGCCACGCGCCGTACCCGGTGTGGTTGGAGAAGTGCACAGTCAGGACCGGCCAGACCTCGTGCCCGAGGCGTTGCAGCGGAAAGGCCGCCGCCGAGTTGCCGACGTGGCCGTAGGCGACCGACGACTGGATGGACAGGATCTTCACCGGCCCATCATCGCCGCTGCGGCCGGCGTCGCACTGACGGCCCGCCGTATCTGTCGGGTGGCCCACTCGCCGCCCGTCCGTGGGCACGACGCGAACGGGCGGCCCGGACCGTGCCGTCCGGGCCGCCCGAGTGGGCGTGCGGTCAGCCGCCGAGGCTGCCGCGGTCGTACGGTCAGCCGCCGAGGCTCGCCGCGGCCGAGGCGATCGACGAGGCGAAGTAGCTCACCTGGGTGTAGACGCCGGGGTAGTTGGGCCGGGCGCAGCCGTTGCCCCAGCTGACGATGCCGACCTGGATCCAGGCGTTGTTGGCGTCGCGGCGGAACATCGGGCCGCCCGAGTCCCCCTGGCAGGTGTCGGTGCCGCCGCTGGCGTAGCCGGCGCAGATCTCCTGGGCGGGGATGAGGTCGCCACCGTAGTTGGCGTTGCACACGGAGTCGCTGACGAACGGCACGGTCGCCTTGAGCAGGTACCGCTGCTGGCCGCCGCCCTCCCGCGCGGCACCCCAGCCGGCGACGGTGAAGGTGCCGCTGTCGTACGCGGTGGTGGTGGCGATCGGCAGCGTGCTCAGCCCGGTGACGGGGCTGGCCAGGCGGATCAGCGCCCAGTCACGGCCGGCGCCGTTGTAGCCGGGGGCCCGGTAGACGTAGTTGGACCGGACGGTGATCCGGCTGGACGACTGGAGGTCGACCGTCCCGAGCGTCGCGGTGATGCTGGTGTTGGTGCCGGTCGAGCCCACGCAGTGCGCCGCGGTGAGCACCAGCCGGGCGCTGTACAGCGCCCCGCCGCAGCCCATCGAGAGACGCACCATGAACGGGAACTCGCCCTGCGCGGCGCGGGTGCCGCCGACGACGGTCGGCGTCATGGGGCTGTCGGCCGCGGCGGCCGGCGCGGTGAGGGTGAGGCTGGCCGCGGTCACCGCGGCCAACGCGGTGGCCAGCAGGCCAGTGAGGGTACGCCAGCGAACCATGCATTCCTCCGCATCAGGGTGGCGCGCCTCGTGAGCGCACCGCAGTCGAGATAGCGGTCATCATATTGAGCGCTATGGATCTCGCGGGCCATCCTCTCTGGGTCGTACCACCGGAGTTATGGATCTCGCGCGGTGCGCCGCAGGGCTGCGGTGCGACCGGTTGTCAGCCGCCCGGGGTGCCGGTGCTCTCCCGGCGGATGAGGCGGAACGGTGTCTGCACGCTCAGCGGCCCCACGACCTCCGCGCCCTCGATGCGGGCGACGAGACGGCGTACCGCGAGACGGCCGATCTCCCTCTTGTCCGGGGCGATCGTGGTGAGGGTCGGCGCGCTGAACCGCCCATCCTCGATGTCGTCGATGCCGACCACCGCGACGTCCTCGGGAACCCGGTGGCCGGCCTCGGCCAGCGCCCGCAGCGCGCCGATGGCGACCAGGTCGTTGTAGGCGAACACCGCGTCCGGCCGGTCACCGCGAGCGAGGAGGTCGTGCATGGCCCGCCTGCCGTCGAGCCGGCCGAACGCGTCGGTGCGGGCGACCAATCGCGCTCGGTACGGCAGGCCGGCCGCCGCCAGGGCCTCCCGGTAGCCCCGGACCCGCAGGTGGGCCGACTGCCGGTCGCCGCCAGCGGTGGCGCCGATGAACGCTATCCGGCGACGGCCGATCGCCACGAGATGCCGGATCGCCGCATGGCTGGCCGCGACGTTGTCGATGGCGATGTGGTCGTGCGGCACGTCGTAGACGCCCTCACCGATCAGCACGAGCGGCCCACTGGCGGTACGGGCCAGCACCTCCTCCCGGCCGATGCGCACCGGGCTGAGGATCAGACCGTCGATGACGCGCTGCCGGGTGCCGTCGAGGAGCGCCAGCTCCACCTCCCGGTCGGCGGCGGTGTTCTCCATGACGAGGGTGTAGCCGAGCCCGGCGGCCTCGGAGATGGCGATCTCGGCGAGCTCGGCGAAGTAGGGGTTGGTCAGCTCCGGGACAGCCAGGGCGATCAGTCCGCTGCGACCGCGGCGCAGGTGCCGGGCGCCGAGGTTGGGGCTGTAGCCGAGTTCGTCGATCGCCTGCTGCACCCGCTGTCGGGTCCGCTCCCCCACCGGGCGGTACCCGTTCACCACGTTCGAGACCGTGGCCAGCGAGACCCCGGCGCGCTGGGCGATGTCCTTCAGGCTGACGCCCATCCACCACCCCCTCGCGACGTCGACCGGCGGGCCGGTCGGGCATCGACGAACAAGCATTGACGGGACGCCCAACGCGGCTCTATAACGTTATACAGGCGAAGACAGATGTCAATATGTCGACCACCGTCGGCGGGTGGAGATCCCACCCGACATCCGTCGCTGGCGCCCGTCCCCCGTCAACGACCACCCGATGCCCACCACCCACGCGCTTCGGGCCTGGCTGCACCGCCCGTGGCAACCCGCCCCCTCGGAGACGGCATGACACGTCACATCCCCATCCGCCCCGCCCTGCCACTGCTACTCGTTCTCGCGATGGTGGCCGGCTTTCTCGCCGCGCCCTCCTCGTCGGCGTCCGCCGCGCCGGCCAAGACGCCGCCACTGACCACCCCCTGGACCAGCCAGGCCCTCGCCGGCACTCCACTGCCCGAGTACCCCCGACCGCAGATGACGCGGCCGGACTGGCTCAACCTCAACGGCGAGTGGCAGCTACGCCAGTCGACCACCGACGACGCCCCGCAGTTCGGCACCAACCTGCCCGAGCGGGTCAACGTGCCGTTCCCGGTGGAGAGCGCCCTGTCCGGCATCCAACGGGCCGCCAACGACAACCGCAACTACCTGTTCTACCGACGCACCGTCACCATCCCGGCCAACTGGTCGGGCCGGCGGACCCTGCTGCACTTCGGCGCCGTCGACTGGCAGAGCACCGTCTGGGTCAACGGTGTCCGGGTCGGTGCGCACACCGGCGGCTACGACGCCTTCACCTTCGACGTGACCCCCCAGCTCACCGCCGGGGCGAACGAGATCGTCGTGAAGGTCTGGGACCCCACCGACACCCGGCAGAACGGCAGCCTGCCCGCCATCGGCAAGCAGACCAAGACACCCGGCGGGATCTTCTACACCCCCAGCTCCGGCATCTGGCAGACGGTGTGGATGGAGCCGGTGCCCGCCGCCTCGATCAGCAGCGTGGACCTCTACCCGAACCTGGCCACCAACACGGTGCGGGTCCGGGTCTTCACCCGGGGCGACGTGAGCGGCCACAGCGTGCTCGCCGAGGCGCTGAACGGCGCCACCGTGGTCGGGTCGGCCACCGGCGGCTTCACCGAGTTCAGCGTGCCCGTGCCCAACGCGCGCCGCTGGTCACCCGACGATCCGTTCCTCTACAACCTCCGGGTGACGGTGCGCAACGCGGCCGGCGCCGTGGTGGACCGGACCACGCACTACTTCGGCATGCGGGAGATCACCACCGGCCTCGTCAACGGCGTGCTGCGTCCCAAGCTCAACGGCCAGTTCGTGTTCCAGGTCGGCACTCTCGACCAGGGCTTCTGGCCGGACGGGCTCTACACCGCGCCGACCGACGCCGCACTCGCCTTCGACCTGCAGAAGCACAAGGACCTGGGCTTCAACATGGTGCGCAAGCACATCAAGGTCGAACCGCAGCGCTGGTTCTACCACGCCGACCGGCTCGGCCTGCTGGTCTGGCAGGACATCCCATCACTGACCGCACAGGACGTCGACCCCACCGACGCGCAGCAGGCGCAGTTCGAGGCCGAGGCGCGCGAGATCGTCGACGAGCACCGCAGCTCACCAGCCGTGATCGCGTATACGCCGTACAACGAGGGCTGGGGTGAGCGGTCCCTCGCCGACACCCGACGGGTCGCGCAGAACATCAAGAGCCAGGACCCGACCCGTCTGGTCAACCCGCACAGCGGCCACAACTGCTGCCAGTCCCTCGGGAACCCCGGCAACGGCGACATCGACGACTGGCACGTCTACCTCGGGCCGGACTCCCCCGTACCGTCGAGCACCCGGATCGCGGTGCTCGGTGAGTTCGGCGGCCTGGGCCTGCACACGCCGGGGCACGAGTACAGCCCGAACGGTCAGTTCTTCGCCTACGAGTGGCAGGCCAACGCCACAGTGCTCACGGACCGCTACGTGGGGCTGGTGCAGGGCAGCCAGAACCTGATGCTCGGCAAGGGGCTCAGTGCCTCCATCTACACCGAGATCACCGACCTGGAGGGTGAGCTGAACGGTTTCCTCACCTACGACCGGCGAGTGATCAAGATGGACCAGGCGCGGGTGCGCGCCGTCAACACCGCACTGATCAACGCCTCGAAGACCATCGGCAGTTCGGCTCCCGTCGTCCTGCCGACGAACACCCGCCGATCGTTGCAGGTGACCACGCCCGGCTTCACCAACCGGTACCTGCGTCACCAGGACAGCCTGGCCTACACCGAGGTGGTCGACGCCGCCAGCTCCAGCCTGCTCAAGGCCGACGCCACGTACACCATCCGGCCCGGCCTGGCCGACGCCGCCTGCTACTCGTTCGAGTCGGTCAACTTCCCCGGGCAGTACCTGCGCCACCAGAACTCCCGGGTCCGCAACTCGCCGGACGACGGCTCGGCGCTGCTGCGCGCCGACGCCACCTGGTGCGCCCGTACCGGGCTGAGCGGCACCGGTGTGTCGCTGGAGTCGTACAACTTCCGAGGTAGGTACCTGCGGCACTACAACGCAGAGGTCTGGCTCAGCAACGGCACCGGCGGCGACGCGTACAACACGCCGACGTTGTGGACCGCCGACAGCACCTGGAGCATCGCCGCTCCGTGGGCGCCCTGACCGGGTCGTCACGACCCGACGTACGGGGGTCCGGCCTGGGCCGGACCCCCGCACCGTTGTCGCCGGTCCGGCGGCGTCACTCGTCGTCCCGGGGGTCGTTTCCCCGGTCATGAGGGGAATCGGCGAGTCGATTGCACCGTCCGACCGGGTCGGTTTTTCCGGGCAAGGGCCGTGCCGCAAGTTGCATCCGGCCAGGTTCGCCCGGCTGTTGCAACACGCAATCAGACCAAGCAATAAATAGACGAAAACCAATCTTGACTTGTACGCCTGGCCAGCGCACCGTAAAGGGCCAGAGGCAGATGAGCGCCATTATCGGCATCGCCGAAGTGGATCGCCAAATAGGGGCGCTGCCGGTTTCGCGCCGCGTGCGTCAGGAGGTTTTCCATGCGTCTGAATCCCTTCAGTAGGGTCTATCTCACCGACCCGGCTGGCGTGTGGCGGCGCATTCTCGACGATCCCGACGGCGCGCACTACGCCGAAGATCTGGGCCTGTGGTTGATCAGCAGACACGCACACGTCCGGCGGGCCCTCGCCGACGCCGCGACATTCGCCAATGCCCTCACCCTCGTCCCGGTCTACGAGGTGTGCCCAGCGGCACTGAGCGTGATCATGCAGATCGACGCGCCACCCACGACGGCCGCCGCGGACCCACCGACGCACCCACGCACCCGCCGGGCCCTGCGGGCGACCTTCGCGAACACCGCCGAGCGGGTCGAGGCCGAGTACGGGGCGATCGTGCGGCGAAGGGTCGACCAGCTGGTGTCCCGTCTCGCCGCCCGTCAGGGCGAGCAGGTCGACCTGATCCCGGACTTCGCGACCGAGCTTCCCCTGCTGGTGGTCCTGGACATCCTCGGGGTGCCCGACGCGGACATCGGGCGGATCCGGAGCTGGGCGGATGGCCAGATCGCCCTCATCTGGGGGCAGCCCGACCCCGCCGAGCAGGTACGCCTGGCGCAGGGCCTGCTCGAGTTCTGGCACTACTGCGAAGAGCTGGTCCGCCGGCGGGTGGACAGTGGACAGCAGGGTGACGACTTCATCAGCCGGGCCCTGACCTACCGCGACGACGACGACAGCGTCCTGACGGTGCCAGAGGTGGCGAGCCTTGCCTTCAACCTCCTGGTCGCGGGGCACGAGACCACCGCCGGGTTGCTCGCCCACGCTCTCGACCAGGCCCTGTCCGATCCCCGGCGGTGGTCGGCGATCGCCGCGGACCCGGAGCTCGTCCCCGCCTTCGTGGCCGAGACGCTCCGGTTCGCACCGGCCATCGACGGCTGGCTCCGGGTGACCACCCGAGACGTCACAGTGGGTGCGGTGACGATCCCCGCCGGGGCACGGTGTCTGCTGTTGATCGGTGCGGCGAACCGGGACCCCGCGGCATTCCAGGACCCCGACCGGTTCGACCCACATCGACCCGATGTGGGCAACCACCTGTCGTTCGGTCACGGCCCACATTTCTGCATCGGCGCGGGATTGGCGCGACTTGAGGCCGGCATCGCCCTCAGCCGGCTCGCCCAAACCATTCCCGGCCTCCGACTGTCGCCGGAGCAACATCGTTCATACAAACCCAATGTCGCGTTTCGTGCGCACCACAGACTGCTCGCGACAATCGATATCCCGGCGTCCTCGGACGAGCCGGTGGCACGCGGTGGCGCGACGGCCGAAGTGCGCGCCTGCTGAACGCCCCGAGCGCCGGCGATGTCGACCTACCGACGGTCGAGGGGTGAGACATGCGAGGGTTGCCCGCTCCACCCGACGCATCTCGGTGCCGACACCGGTCCGGCACGCGCCGTTCATGCTTTGCCCGACGATCCATGCCGGCGAACGTCTTCACACCCATCGCGTCCTGGGTTAAGAATTGCTCTCTGCGAATGTCCAGCTCATTGGCCGGCCTCGATCCCGTACCGGACGCTGAATGTCCGTTCCACGAAGGTGAGCGCATGGAGCACACGTCCCCGTCGAGCTCGGCTCACTCCGCGGCCAGTCAGCGGTTCCGGTGGGAGTTGCGCAACTGTCGCGTCAAGCGGGGCCTGACCCAACGGGCCCTGGCGGATCTGGTGCGGTTCAGCCGGGAGACGGTCGCCGCGGTCGAGTCGGGTCGCCGGTTCGGCAGCCACGAGTTCGCGCTGCGCTGCGACGACGTGCTCGGCACCGGTGGACGACTGGCCGCACTCTGGCCACAGGTCGCGGCCGAGCAATTGGCGGCCGACGGTCGCCGGGGCCCGCGCGGGCCGGAGCCGGGCCGGCTGGATCGGCGGGTGCCGCGTCAGCGTGGGCGGCGCGACGCGCGGGACCCGGATGCCGTCGTGGACGCGATCGACGAGTTGCGCGAACTGATCGGCCAGGTGCTCAACGGCCAACCCGAACCGGACGACCCGCAGCGGCGGCACCCGCCGGTCGGGCCTCCCGACAACCAGCACTGACCCGGCCGATCCGCCACGACCGCGGGGCGTCACCGGTCGCTGACTTTGGGTACAGATGCTGGTACGGGCAGTTTGTACCACGGCCAGGTCTGGTCTACGAGCGCGGCTTCCGGCCGAATGGGACTTGCATTCGGCAACGTGCGGATAGACCGTCATCGACGAGTCGTGGGAGTCAATCTTGGCGTCGAGCACCCGGTCCCACGCGGCCAGACCCTACCCGACGCGCCGACGCGGCTGGAAGATAGCCGGTCGGATGCGCCTCATCGTGGCAGCCCCGCTCATCGCCGTGATCGGCTTCGCCGGTCTCGCCCTGACCGAGAGCGCCCGCCAGACGGCCCGTGCCAGCGACCTGCAGCTCCTGACACAGGTCGGTGCCGAGGCCGGCGACCTGGCCCACCGGCTGCAACGCGAACGCATCGCCGCCGCCGACCTGCTCACCTACGCCCGGCCGGAGCAGCAGGACGCCTTCGTCGCGGAGGTGGCCGCCACCGACGAAGCGGTCGCCCGCTACCGCGCGCAGCGAGACCGGCTGTCCGCCGACAACGACGCCAACCCCGAGCTGATGCGGCGCATCGACGCGGCGCTGAACGGCCTCGCCCCGCTGCGCACCCAGGTCCGCACCGCCACCCACGCGTCAGTGTCCGCGATGACCTTCAGCTACCGCATCGCCATCGCCGACCTCATCAACCTGCGGGAGAACGTCTCCCACGGCGTGGTGGACGCACAACTCGCCGACGGGATCCGCGCCTCGGCAGCGCTGTCGAAGACGGCCGAGGCCATCGGTCAGCAGCAGGTGGCGGTGCTGCGCGCCGTCGCGGGCGGCGAGCTGACCCCGGCCATGCAGCAGGACATCACCGCGGCCCGCACCAGCTACACCGAGTCGAGCCTGTCGTTTCTGGCGCTGGCCCCACCCGAGTGGAGCCTCTGGTGGGAGCAGGCCGGCACCGGCAAGGAGGCGCTCGCCCTGCAACGGATGCAGGACGAGGTGTCCCGGGCCCAGCCGGGGTCGCAGCTGAAACTGGAGACCGGAGACTGGGTGTCCACCACCCAGACGCGTGCCACCCGGCTGGCCGACCTGCGCGCCCGGGTCGACGACGCGGTCCGCGACGACGTCCGGGCCGCGCACGCGGACCAGCGCCGTCGGGCCGTGGCCGAGGCGGCCGGCGTCATCCTGGCCCTGATCCTGACCGCGCTGGTGACCTGGGCCGTCGCCCGGCAGATCACCCGACGGCTACGCCGCCTCCGGGACGCGGCAAACGCCGTGGCGTTCGAACAGCTTCCCGCCGTGGTGGCCCAGCTCCAACAGCCCGGCAGCGCCACCGTCGACCCACAGAAGCTGGCCCACGAGCAATCCAGTGCCGCCCTCGAACCGTCCAGCGACGACGAGATCGGCGAGCTGGGCCAGGCGTTCAACGCCGTGCACCAGGCGGCGGTGCGGACCGCCGCCGAACAGGCCGTCATGCGCGCCAACACCGCCGACATCTTCATCCACCTGAGCCGCCGCGAGCAGCGACTCGTCGACGCCGTCCTGGCCCAGGTCGACCTGGTCGAGCGGGACGAGACCGACCCCGACCGGCTCGACCAGCTGTACACGCTGGACAACCTGGCGACCCGGATGGGCCGGATCAACGCCAGCCTGCTGGTGCTCGGCGGTGTCGGCGTGGGCCGCGTACGCCAGCGCGACGTCCCGCTGCAACAGGTGCTCCAAGCGGCGCTGTCTCAGATCGAGCACTACGCGCGGGTCCGGCTCGGCATGATCGACGGGGACGTCGCGGTGGCCGCCAAGACCGTCGACGAGGTCGTGCACCTGCTCGCCGAACTGATGGACAACGCCACGACGTACTCGCCGCCGGGCAGTGAGACCTGGGTGAGCGGTCGGAGCCTGGGCGACCGCGTCATCGTCCAGATCAGCGACGAGGGCGTGGGGCTGTCCGCACAGCGGATGCAGCAACTCAACGAGCTGCTGGCCCACCCACCGGCCATCGACGTCGCCGCCGTACGGGCGATGGGGCTGGTCGTGGTGGGTCAGCTCGCGGCCCGGCTGGGCGCCACCGTCCAACTGCGACGCGGCCCCCGACGCGGGGTCCTCGCCGAGGCGACACTGCCCGCGGCGATCATCCGGTCCCTGCCACCGGAGGAGTACCTGCTCGCACCCGGACGCCTGTCGCGGCGAGCGGCGCGCACGCCCCACCCGCCGCCGCCGTACCAGCCGCGCCCCGAACCCACCGCCGGTCGCCCGGCGGCCGAGCGGACCCTGCCGGCGGCACCGGTGTTCCGACCGGCTCCTCCACCGCCGGACCGGGGTGATGCGCCCACCGAGGAACTCCTCATCTTCGAACAGGTCAACCACTGGTTCCAGAGCGACGTCGTCGACGGCCAGAGCGGCCAGAACGTCCAGAGCGGCCAGAGCGGCCAGAGCGGCCGGCAGTGGTCCAGCCCCGCCGACGACGCCTGGCGTACCGCCGCCCGGGCGCAGACCCCCGAGGTCGCCACGACCACCAACTCCGGCCTGCCCAAACGGCAGCCGCAACGGCACCTCGTGCCCGGCGGAGTGACAGTGCCCCAGCAGCAGCAACGGTCCGAGTACCGCGACCCGGCGCAGGTGGCGACAGCGATGGCCGCGTACGCGCGGGGCGTGGCGAACCGACGGCGCACCCCGATCAACAGCGGCAACCCATGACGCGACAGGAGAGCACGTGAGCGACCAACAGGATCTCGGCTGGCTGCTGGACAACTTCGCGGCGCGCGCGACCGAGGTCAGCCACGCGATCGCCATTTCCAGCGACGGCCTGATGGTGGCCGCTACCCGCGACCTGCCACCGGACCGGGCCGACCAGTTGGCCGCCACGGGTAGCGGGCTGGTCAGCCTGCTGCGCGGGGCGGCAGCCTTCTTCGACGCCGGCGCGGTGATCTCCAACGTGACGCAGCTCGAGGGCGGGTTCATGTTCTCGATGGCCTTCAACGACGGCGCCTCGCTGCTGGTGCTCGCCGCCCCCGAGTGCGACGTGGGCAAGGTCTCCTACGAGATGACCGAGCTGGCAAACCGGATCGGGGACGCGCTGACCCCCGCTGCCCGAGCGGCGCTCGCCCGCACCCGCTGACCACCCCGGCGCCCCCACGCCGGAGACCCCTTCCCCTTCCTCTGGAGTCAGACATGCCTCTCACCACGCCTTGGCGCAGCCGTGCCCTCACCGCCGCACTGCTCGCGGCCGTGCTGACCACCGGTACGGCCTGCGGCGACGACGCGCCGGGGCCGAGCGCCGGCGGCTCGATAAAGATCGGCCTGCTCGCGTCGCTGTCCGGTACGTACCAGGCCGTCGGTACGGAGATCCGCGACGGCTTCCAGCTCTACCTGGACACCCACGACGGCAAGTTGGGCGGCCGGCAGGTCGACCTCATCGTCGCCGACGAGGGCAACGGCGCCCAGACCGCCGTCCCGGCGGCGACCAAGCTGCTCAAGCAGGACCGGGTGTCAGCGCTCACCGGCATCGTCGGCGGCGGCTCGGTCGCCGGAGTCACCCCGGTGCTCAACGAGACCAAGGTGCCACTGGTCGGCTCCAACGGTCGGCCGGAACTCAAGGACGTCTCCCGCATCTGGCACACCTCGTACCTGTCCGACGAGCCCGGGGCGGCGATCGCCCAGCACGTCCGCGACAACGTGAAGGGCTCCGTGTACGCGATCGGCCCGGACTACCAGGGTGGTTGGGACGAGCTGCGCGGTTTCACCGACGCGTTCAGCAAGATCGGCGGGAAGCTCGCGAACGCCGACGGCAAGACGACCTTCACGCCGTTCCCGGCCACCACGAACTTCCTCCCGTACTTCGCCCGCATCAAGGCCTCCGGCGCGGCGGCCGTCTACACCTTCTACGCCGGCAGCGCCGCCGTCGACTTCGTCAAGCAGTACGCGCAGTCCGAGATCAAGGACATCCCGTTGTACGCGGCCGGGTTCCTCACCGAGGGCGGGGTGCTCAACGCGCAGGGCGACGCCGCCCGCGACATCTACTCGGTGCTCAACTACTCGCCGGACCTGGACAACGCGGAGAACCGCGCCTTCGTGGCGGCGTGGAAGGCGAAGCACGACGGTTCACCAACGACCTACGCGCTCGCCTCGTACGACGCGGCAGCGGTGCTGGACCGCGCGATCGGCGCCGCCGGAAGCGACCCGACCCCCGAGGCCATCAACACGGCCATCGGCCAACTCGGCCAGATCGCCAGCCCGCGCGGCACCTGGCAGTTCTCCACCACCACGCACTCCCCGGTGCAGAAGTGGTACCTGCGGCAGGTCCGCCAGGACGGCCGGGCGCTGTCCAACACCGTCGTGGGTGACCTCGCGACCGTCGGCCGGTGACAGCGGTGGCGGTCGGCACGAACCGGATCGACCCGTACCTGATCCCGGCGTTGGACGGAGTCGCCTACGGGCTGCTGGTCTTCGTCGCCGCGTCGGGCCTGGTCCTCTGTTTCGGCGTCGCCAACATCCTCAACCTGGCGCACGGCCTGCTCTACGCGATCGGCGGGTACACCGCCGCGGCGCTGCTCGACGGTGGTTGGGCGAGCCTGGCGTTGGCGTTGGCGGTCGGGGTGCTGGCCGCCGCCGCGGCGGGGGTGCTGCTGGCCGGTCTGCTCACACCGGTCGCCACCGGCAATCATCTGAGTCAGGCGCTGCTGACGTTCGGGGTGGCGCTGGCCGGCGGCAGCCTGCTCGTCGCCGGCTTCGGACCCGACGACCCGCAGGTCCAGGTGCCCGCCGCGCTGGAGGGGTCGGTGGTGGTCGCCGGTCACCGCTACGCCGCGTACCGGTTGGGGTTCATCGTCGTCGCGGCGGTGCTCGCCGCCGCGCTCTACCTGGTGGTGCGGCGCACCAGGGCCGGGATGCTGGTCCGTGCGGCCGTCGACGACCCGGAGATGGTCGCCTGTCTGGGCGTGAGCCCGGCGCGGATCCGGGCCGGTGTGCTCGCCGCCGCCGGTGCGCTGGCCGGTGCGGCCGGGGTCCTCGGCGCGCCCATCATCGGCCCCGGCACGGACACCGCCGACACCGTGCTGCTGCTCTCCCTGGTGGTCGTCGTCCTCGGTGGTCTCGGGTCGATGGCCGGCACCCTGCTGGCCGCGCTCGCGATCGGCGAGATCCAGACGCTGGGCGTGGCGTTGCTGCCGTCCGCCGCGCCGTTCCTGCTGTTCGCCGCCATGGCGGCGGTGCTGGCGGCGCGGGCGCGCGGCCTGGCCGTCAGGTGGCGGACGGCATGAGCGGCGAGGTGATCCGACGGGCCCGAGGTGCCGTCGCGGCGCTCGTCCTGGTGGGCCTGGTCGTGGCGCCCTGGGTGGTTGACGACTACACGACGGCGCTGCTCGCCCGGACGCTGGCGCTGGCCCTGGTCGGGGTGAGCGTGGCGCTGCTCACCGGCGTCGCCGGCATGCCCACCCTCGGGCAGACCGCACCGTACGCGGCGGGCGCCTACGCCTGCGCCGTGGTCGGCAGCCGGGTCTCCGACATCGGCGTGGTGCAGCTCGTCGTCGCGGCGGGCGCCGGGGCGCTGTTGGCCGCGCTCACCGTGCCGCTCGTCGTGCACGCCCGGGGGGTAATCGTCCTGATGATCACCCTGGCCATCGGCGAACTCGTGGTTGTCGTCCTCGGGCGCTGGCGGTCGGTGACCGGTGGCACGGACGGGCTGGCCGGTGTCCCCGCGGTCCGCCCGTTCTGGGGGCTCCCGGCGCTCGCCAGCGACCAGGGCCGCTACCTGTACGCCCTGGTCGTCGTGGCCACGCTTGTCGGCGCGGTGCTGGTGCTGCTGCGTACCCGCGCGGGGCTGGTACTGCGGGCCGGCCGCGACGACGAGACGCGGTTGCGCGCCAGCGGTCACCGGGTGGCGGTGCACCTGTCCGGCGCGCACATCGCGGCCGGGGCGATAGCCGGAGCCGCCGGGTCACTCCTGGTCGTCGCCCAGCAGTACATCTCCCCCGCCGATTTCGGCTTCGACACGTCGGCGCTGCTGCTGCTCGGTGTAGTCATCGGGGGCACCGCGTCGGTGGGCGGCGCCCTGGTGGGCGCGGCGCTGGTCATCGCCGTCCGGGACTGGTTGTTCGGGGTGCTGCCCGGCCACGCGCCACTGGTGCTGGGCGCACTGTTCGTGGCGACTGTCTACCTGCTGCCCACCGGGTTCAACCGGGCCCGGTTGCGGCTGTCGGCGGCCCCGCCGCCACAGTCGGACCCGCCCGCCGCCCAGGAGCGGGCCACCGTCGGGGAGCTGCGCCGATGACCGGCCTGCTCGACGCCCAGGAGGTGAGCGTGCGGTACGGCTCACTCGCCGCGCTCGACGGCGTGGACCTGTGCGTCCACGACGGTCAGCGGCACGCGCTGATCGGCCCGAACGGGGCCGGCAAGAGCACCCTGCTCGACGTGCTCAGTGGTTCCACGCGGCCGCAGCGCGGCACGGTGCGGTTCGCCGGACGGGACATCGGTCGGCTCGGCCCGGCGGCCCGGGCGCAGCGGGGCATCAACCGCATCCACCAACGACCGGCGGTGTTCGCGACGCTGACCGCGACGCAGAACGTGGTGGTGGCCGCGCTGCCACGGGTCATCCCCCGCCGCCGGTGGTGGCCGGCTGGACGTCGGCACGCCGCGCAGCAGCTGGCCGGTCCGCTGCTGGAGCAGATGGGGCTCACCGCCGTCGCCGAGGTGCCCGCCGGGCACCTCGCGCACGGGCAACGACGCCAGTTGGAGATCGCCATGGCCCTGGCCGGGCGCCCCCGCCTCCTGCTCCTCGACGAACCGGCGGCCGGGTTGTCGGCCGTCGAGGTCGGCCGACTGGTCGAGCTGCTCCAGGCGTTGCCCCGGGCCGTCGCGGTGTTGCTCGTCGAACATCGACTGGACCTGGTGTACGCCCTCTCCGACACGGTCACGGTGCTGCGCGACGGTCGGACCCTGGCCGCCGGCACACCGGACGAGATCCGTACCTCGCCGCTGGTGCGGCAGGCCTACGCGGACGGGGTGGCGTGATGCTCACTGTGGATCGTCTCTACGCCGGCTACGGCGGGGGAACCGTCCTGCACGAGGTCAGCCTGCGGGTGGGCCAGGGCAGCATCCAGGCCGTGGTGGGCCGCAACGGGGCGGGCAAGAGCACGCTCGTGCACACCATCGCCGGGCTGGTTCGCCCGTCCAGCGGTCGGATCGAGGTCGGCGGGGTGCACGTCGCCGGCCGGCAACCGCACCGCATCGCCCAGTCCGGCGTCGGTCTGGTACCGCAGGGTCGGCGGGTCTTCTCCCGGTTGACAGTGGCCGAGCACCTGCACCTGGCGGCTGCGCCGTGGCGGGCCCGCACCTCCGGCGGCGAGGGCTGGACGGTCGCCCGGACCCTGGAACTGCTGCCGAGGCTGGCGGTACGGCTGCGGCACCGCGGCTGCGAACTCTCCGGCGGCGAGCAGCAGATGCTGGCGATAGCCCGTGCGCTGCTCGGCCAGCCCCGGGTGCTGCTGCTCGACGAACCGTGCGAGGGCCTCTCGCCCGATCTGGCGGCGCGGGTCCGCGAGTTGGTCAACAGTCTCGCCGCCGACGGCCTGACCGTGCTGCTGGTGGAGCAGCAACTCCAGCACGCCATCGAGATCGCCGACCGGGTGGCGGTGCTGGAGTACGGCCGGGTGGTCTACGACCGGCCGACAGTGGAGGCCCGCCGCGATCCAACCCCGTTGGCGGCGATGGTGAGCATCGCCGCCGTCGCGCCGTCCCCGCGCAACCGACCGACCCCTCGGCTCTGGGCCGACACCCCGTAGTCAACCCGACCCTTCTCGGAGAGGTGGACACCGATGACAACCGTCACGAGCGACGACACGTACACGTTCGACAACGGCGCACCGGACGCCGTTGCCCAGATGCACGCGCTGGAGTCCTTCCTGGATCCGATCACCACGCGTCGGCTGGCCGGCCCGGTGCTGCGACCGGGCGCGACCTGCTGGGAGGTCGGGGCGGGCGGCGGCTCGATGGCCCGACGGATCGCCCGCGCGGTCGGCGACGACGGTCACGTGCTGGCCACCGACATCGACCCCACCCACCTGGTGGCCGAGGGCAACCTGCGGGTACGCCGGCACGACGTGCGCACCGAACCGCCACCCGGTGACGCGTTCGACCTGATCCACGCCCGGCTGGTGCTGCTGCACCTCCCCGATCGCCGCCGGGTCCTGCGCACCCTCACCGGCGCGCTGGCACCGGGCGGGTGGCTGGTGGTCGAGGAGTTCGACTGCACCTCGCCGCAGCGGGTGCTCACCGCACCGACCGACGACGCCGCGAAGCTCTTCGCGCAGGTCATGGACGCCATGATGGGTGTCCTGGAGGACCACGGCGCCGACCTGGGTTGGGCGCAGGACGTGCACACCGAGATGGCCCTCGCCGGTCTGACCGACCTGGACACCATCACCCACTCGCAGAGCTGGGCCGGCGGGTCGACCGGAACGTCGCTGTACGAGACCAACTCCCGCCAGTTGGAACCGGGCCTGCTGGCCGCCGGGCTGTCGGCCCAGCAACTGAACGCGTTCCGGCGGCTGCTGCGCGACCCCGGGTTCGCCGTCATGTCGTACCACTTCGTCTCCACGCGGGGCCGCCTGCCGAGCTGAGCAGGTGGACCACCGCGCGGAGCGCGGTCGCGCCGTGCGTACCTCTCCCGCCGCAGCACCCCCCGACTGCCGGCCGGACAGCTCGACGACGGCCTCGACCGCACCGGCCGGGCTCCCCGCGAGGGAGCCCGGCCGGCCCATACCCGTGCCCCCACGTCCCACGTCCCGCCGATCTTGCAGTTTCGGTTGCCGATACGCGTGGAACGACCCCTATGTCGGGACAGAAAGTGCAAGATCGCGGCATGGGGCATTGAACGACCGCCGCTCACGACGTTCGACGAGCAGTTGGCGATGCGGGTCGAACCCGATCGGATAGATCGTCCGCCCGTACCTGGAGAGGGTTTCGCCGGGCCGGAGGCCGACCGAGTCCAGTTGCCGGGCGGCCTCCGAGTAGGCGACGCCGGCCCGGGCGGCATGTTCGCGGATGGCGCGCTTGCGGGCGCGTCCCGGGGCCGGGGTCCGTCGGGGATGGGATCAGACATGACGCCTCCGCTGCAGCCCCACGCACTCCACCGAACTGGCGGCGCGACCGGCACGCCGGGAGTCGACAGATCGGCGCGGAGTCGGAGACTCTTGGCCCCGGGCATGCGGTCGGGCGTGGGCCACCACATCGGGCACTGGCAGGCGTTCTGCCGTGGTCAACATATCGTGCCGCCGACCGTCGGCGTGGCGGTGCGCCCCCGGCCGCCCTCACCCGCCGCGCCTGGTGTCAGCCCGTGTCGGTGGCGTGTCGGGGCGGTGTCAGCCGGCCCACGCAGACTCGGCGCATGACAGCTGACCTGGTGATCGAGGCCGAGGGCCTCGTGAAGACATTCGGGAAGACGAGGGCGCTTCAAGGCGTGGACCTCACCGTACCCCGCGGGACGGTGCTCGGGGTGCTCGGCCCCAACGGCGCCGGCAAGACCACCGCCGTGCGCATCCTCTCCACCCTGCTCACCCCGGACGGTGGAACCGCCCGGATCGGCGGTTTCGACGTGGTCCGCGACGCCGAGCGCGTTCGGCAGAGCATCGGCCTCACCGGCCAGTACGCCTCGGTCGACGAGGACCTGACCGGCCGGCAGAACCTGGAGCTGTTCGGCACCCTGCTGGAGCTGGGCCGTGCCGGCGCCCGGCGGCGGGCCGCCGAACTGCTCGACTGGTTCGACCTGACCGACGCCGCGAACCGGCCGGCCAAGACCTACTCCGGCGGCATGCGGCGGCGGCTGGACCTGGCCGCCAGCCTGGTCGGCTCCCCCGACGTGATCTTCCTGGACGAGCCGACGACCGGGCTCGACCCGGCCAAGCGCGAGGACATGTGGGACGTGGTCCGGTCGCTTGTCAACAACGGCTCGACGGTGCTGCTCACCACCCAGTACCTGGAGGAGGCCGACGCGCTCGCCGACGCGATCACGGTGATCGACCACGGCCGGGTCATCGCGCACGACACCCCGGAAGGGCTCAAGCGGGTGGTCGGCGGGCAGACCCTGGAGGTCCGTCCGTCCGACCCGGCGCACCTGCCCCGTACCGCGGAGATCCTGACCCGGGTCGGTTCCGGCGCGCAGGCCGACGAGATCCGCAAGGGCGTGCTCGCGGTGCCGGTCAGCGACGACGCGGCCCTGACCGAGAGCGTCGCGCGGTTCGCCACCGCCGGCATCGCCGTCACCGAACTCTCCCTGCACTTGCCGAGCCTCGACGAGGTGTTCTTCACCCTCACCGGGCGTACGGCGTCCGACGACGACACCACCCGCCCCACGGAGGTCGCGGCATGAGCACCCTGACCGACACACCGCCCACGACACGCCGCGGGCTGTCGACGACCGCCCCGAACCCGCGGCCGTTGCGGCTGGTCCGGCACTCGTTGGCGCTCGCGAAGCGCAGCCTCATCAAGACCTGGCGTACGCCCGAGGCGCTCATCGACGTCACCGTGCAGCCGGTGCTGTTCCTCGTCATCTTCGTGTACATCTTCGGCGGCGCGGTCGCCGGCTCGACCCATGACTACCTGCAGTTCCTGCTGCCCGGCATCCTGGCGCAGACTATCGCCACCGGCGCCATCGCGATCGGCGTCAACCTCAACACCGACATCGCCAAGGGCATCTTCGACAGGTTCCGGTCGTTGCCGATCCCCCGCTCCGCACCACTTGTCGGCGCGGTCCTCGGCGACGTCGTCAGGTACGTCATCGTCACCGTGTCGACCCTCGCGATCGGCTACGTGATGGGTTTCCGGATCGAGACCGACCCGTTCCGGGCGGTCGCCGGATGTCTGCTCGCGGTGCTGTTCGCGCTCTGCCTGAGCTGGTTGCCGGTGCTGGTGTCGATGAAGGTGCGCACGCCGGGTGCCGTCCAGGGTCTGATGTTCGCGCTGATCATGCCGCTGAGCTTCGCGTCGAACGTGTTCGTCGACGCGGACACCCTGCCGGGCTGGATGCGGACGTTCGTGGACGTCAACCCGATGACCCACCTGGTGGCGTCGGTACGCGGGCTGTTCCTCGGCACCCCGCTCGGCTCACACGTGTGGTGGACGCTCGGCTGGTGCGCCGGCTTCGTGGCGCTGTTCATGCCGCTGGCGCTGCGGGCGTACCGCAGGAAGATCTGAATCAGGCGAGCAGGTCGTCCATCAGGTCGCGGATCCGGTTGACGGCCGCCGCGGGCGGCCGCTCGCGCCACCGGGTCAGCAACGGCTCACGCTGCTCCTCGTCCCCGAGGATGGCGTTGAGCCGTTCGCTGATCCCGGTGGGGAAGAACATCTCGATGTGGGTGCCGATCCGCTTGGCGAGTACGGACAGTTCGCGGGCGGTGTCGGCGTCGTCCCGGTACGCCGCGAGTTCCGCGCCGCCCGACGCCCACGCCCCGATCACCGGCAGGTCCCGTGAGGTCAGCGCGTCGTCGCGGGTGAGCGACAGCATCGCGGTCGCCTGGACGGCCGGGTCGTCACCCGACACCGGTCGAGCCTCGGCAACCCGCAGGCAGAGGACGGCCGCCGCGGCCCGGAGCATAGCCCGCGGCTGTGGCTGCGGCCCGGTCCAACCGGCGAGGATGCGGGTCATCTCGTCGACGTGGGTGAGCGCCTCGTCGTAGCGCCCGCGCTGCCAGGCGAGGTGCCCCAGGCCGAGCAACGCCTGCGCGGCGTCCATCTGGTCAGCCTGGCCCGGTGCGGCGGTCTCGCCCAGTCGCCGTTCCGCCTCCGCGTCGCCGGTGAGGGCGAGCTGCACGTCCAGCCGGAGCCGGATCGACCGCGCGTCCTGCGCGGCGCCGACCAGCTCCATGTGGTGCACGCTGCGCGTCAGCCACTCGGCCGACCGGGCGTCCCCACCCGGGACCAGGAACTGCCCGACGGCGCCGGCCGCCATCGCCATGCCCCAGTGGTCGCCGACCGCCTCGAAGCGGTGGTACGCCTGCTCGGCATCACTGATCGACGCTTCCGGCTGGCCGCCGTTCTCGCGTACCGCCGCGCGCGCGAACAACCCGAGCCCCTGCACGTACGGGTCCGGGTGGGCGATCAGCTCGGTCGCGTGCTTCAGGCTCTGCTCCAGGTCCGACGTGTCGAAGCCGGGCAGCGCCGCCGCGAGGGCGGTCAGCCGGGAGGACACCTCGGTGGGTCGTTCGGCCTGGACCAACCGCAGGGCCCGGCGGGCGAGCACGGCGGGCCGCAGGTCGGCGCTGATACCGGCGTTCACGCTGATCACCAGGCACGTCCAGGCCAGCCGGTCGGCGTTGGGCAGTGGCCGGCCGCTGGCCGCACCCCGCAGGATCGCCGACCGCAGCCGCCGCCGCGGGTCGTCGATGTGCAGCAGTCCGCGCGCCCAGCCCAGGACCTCAAGGTGCAGACCGCGCACCGACCAGAGGTGGAACAGCGCGGTGGCGACGTCGACCGAGGCGGGCTCGTCGTCCTCCCGCATCGCCCAGCGCAGGCCCGCGACCAGGTTGTCCTGCTCGGCGGCGCACCGGTGCAGCGCCTCCACCTGGTCGGGTCCGATGAAGCGGCCGGCGAGCGCGACGGCCTGTTTCCGCGCCCAGTCGACCAGGCCGGCCATGGCACGGCCCCGGTCACCGGCCGCGTCCAGCCGGGCCTCGCCGTACTCACGGACCGTTTCGAGCATCCGGTAGCGGGGCGGACCGTCCCCCTCGACCAGGGTCAACAGGGACTGCTCCACAAGGGTCGCCAGGCCGCGACGGACGTCCGGGACCTGCGCGACGGCGGCGGCGAGGTCCGTGGTGAACGGCGCGGG
This sequence comes from Micromonospora sp. NBRC 107095, assembly GCF_030269705.1. Taxonomy (NCBI): domain Bacteria; kingdom Bacillati; phylum Actinomycetota; class Actinomycetes; order Micromonosporales; family Micromonosporaceae; genus Micromonospora; species Micromonospora sp. NBRC 107095. The sequence goes on along the minus strand of NZ_BSTU01000007.1, from coordinate 490,024 downwards.
AATGACCGCGACCCGCTGGAGCAGGTCGCGGTCGTCCTCGGCGAGCAGTTCCCGGCTCCAGTCGACCAGCGCCCACAGGCTCGCGTGCCGCTCGGGCAGGCCACGCAGGGCGTCGTCGAGCAGCGCGAACCGGTTGGTCAGCCCGGCGAGCACGTCGTCGATCGGCATGTGCCGCAGTCGCGCGGCGGCCAGTTCGAGCGCCAACGGCAGGTTGTCGAGCCGGTGGCACAGGACGAGCGCCCGTTCGGTGTCCCAGGTGGGTACGGCGCCGCCGGCCCGTGCCCGCGACTCGACGAGCGCGAGCGCGTCGGTGTCCGGCAGCGCGGTCAGCCGGTGCACCAACTCGCCGACCAGGCCCAGTGGGGCGCGGCTCGTCGCGAGCACCGCGACCTCCGGCGAGGCCGCGGCCACCAGGTCCGCGACGACGACAGCCACCGCGTCGAGCACGTGCTCGCAGTTGTCCAGCACCAGCAGCCCGTCCAGGTCCGGCGCGACGGCGCGCAGCCGCTCCTCGGGGTTGAGGACCCGACGTTCCAGACCCAGGTTCCCGCCGGTCGCCGTGGTGTCCGCGCCACCGAGCGCGGCGAGCACCGTGGGCAGCACCTCGTCCGGCGAACGCAGACCGGCGAGTTCGATCACGCGTACCGCCCGCCCGGCCGCCGCGGTACGCCTCGCCACCTCGGCGGCGAGCCGGGTCTTGCCCGCCCCGCCGGTCGCCACGATCGTCACGACGGGTGCCTCGGTGAGGGCGTCGGTGATGGTCTCGACGTCCCCCTCGCGCCCGACGAGGGCGGCCATCGGACGACGCCACGCGGCGGGCAGCGTGATCCGCGCCGGTTGGCGGGGTGGCGTGGCGACGGGCGGGGCGGTGAGTTCCCCGCGCAGCAACGCCAGGTGCACGGCGGTGATCACCGGTGACGGGTCGGTGCCGTACCGGTCGGCCAGGTCGGTGCGCAGCCGCTCGACCAGCTCCAGCGCCTCCGCCTCCCGTCCCTGGGCGGCCAGCACCCGCACGAGCAGGGCGGCGGACGGCTCGTCCGGTGGCGTACGCGCGACGAGCCGGCCCAGGTCGGCCTCGTCGAACGGGCCAACGCCGGCGAGTGCCGCCTCGGCGCGCAGCGCGGCGACGTCGGCGAACAGGCGGGTGTCCTCGGCGCCGACCAACTCCGGCACCTCGGGGAACAGGGCACGGGCCTGATCGGCCAGGCCCCGGGCGGTCCGGACGTCACCGCACCGGAGCACGGTGCGCGCCTGGTCGGTGAGCGCGCGCGCCTCGACCGCGTCGACGGTGATCTCCTCGGCGGGCAACCGGTATCCGCCCGGCACCGCGACCACTGGCAAACCGAGGCGGCGTACCCGGGACACGAGCGCCTGCACGGCGCCTGTCGCGTCGTCGGGTGGCGCGCCGTCCCAGACGGCGTCCACGAGCAGGGTGACGGAGACCGCCCGCCCCCGCGCGTCGACGAGCGCGCGGAGCACCGCCGCGAGCCGTTCACCCCGGACGGGCTGGCCGTCGACGGCGAGGGGGCCGAGGGTCGCGATCTGCACGGACCCAGCATCCCCCACGTGCCCACGGGCCCGATGACCACCGGTGCGCCCGGCTGGTCACGGCCCGCGACCGGCTTGACAGGCGATCGTTGGGTTAGGTTAGCCTAACCTCATGCAGAACGAGTTGGCGTCGGCCAACGGGGATCACCGCCTGGCCGGCGTCGACCTCCGTCTGGGTTATCACGGTGTGCCGGTGGTGCACGGTGCCGTGATCAATCTCCGCAAGGGCGCCGTCACCGCGCTCGTGGGGCCCAACGGCAGCGGCAAGTCGACCCTGCTGCGTGCCCTGGCCCGGCTGCACCCGATCGAGGCCGGCACGGTGCACCTCGCCGACGGCGTCACGGCCGCCGCTCTCGCGGCCCGGGAGTTCGCCCAGCGGGTCACCCTGCTCGCCCAGAGCCGGCCGGTGCCCAGCGGGGTCACCGTCCGCGACGTCGTCGGCTACGGCCGCCACCCCTACCGGGGGCGCTGGCGCACGGAGGACCCGGACGGTCCCGCCGCCGTCGCACGCGCCATGAACGTCACCGGCGTCGCCACGATGGCCGATCGCCCGGTCGACGAACTGTCCGGAGGCGAGTTGCAGCGGGTGTGGTTGGCCACCTGCCTCGCCCAGGACACCCCGGTTCTGCTCCTCGACGAGCCCACCACGTTCCTCGACCTGCGTTACCAGGTGGAGATCCTCGACCTGGTCCGTGACCTCGCGGACGATCACGACGTCGCCGTCGGCGTCGTGCTGCACGACCTCAACCAGGCGGCGGCCGTGGCGGACGAGGTGGTCCTGTTGCACCAGGGCCGGGTCCGCGCCACCGGCACCCCGGCCACCGTGTTCACCGAGGACGCCCTCACCGAGACCTACGGCATCCGCATCGAGGTGACCACCGATCCGGTCACCGGACTGGTCACCACCCGCCCCGTCGGGCGGCACCAGATCCGCGCCCTGGTCTGAACACCCCTCATCCCCAGCAGAGAAAGACCGTCATGACCCGTACCCGTTTCACCGCCCTCATCGCCATCGTGGCCGCGCTGACCCTCGGCGCCTGCGGCACCACCGAGAACGCCGCCGCCCCCGAGGCCTCCGCCCCGGCGTCCGGTGGCCCGGTCACCGTCACCGACAGCCGGGGTAAGGAGATCACCCTCAAGGCACCGGCCAGCAAGGTCGTCGGACTTGAGTGGGGCGAGGTGGAACTACTGGTCAGCCTGGGGGTCATGCCGGTCGGCGTCGCCGACCCCAAGGGCTACGGCACCTGGGTCACCTCCGCGAAGCTCGACCCGACCGTCAAGGACGTCGGCGTCCGCGGCGAGCCCAGCGTCGACTCGATCGTCGCTCTCCAGCCCGACCTCGTCGTGATGGAGGACGACCGGGGCGCCACCATGGTCAGTCAGCTGGAGAAGTTCGTGCCCGTCCTGGTCGCCAAGGGCAGCGACGCCACCGACAACCTCGGCCGGATGCGCACCGACCTCAACATGATCGCGAAGGCCGTCGGCAAGACCACCGAGGCGCAGAAGCTGCTCGCCGACTTCGACACGGCCATCGCCGACGGCAAGAAGAAGATCGCCGACGCGGGGGCCGCCGGCCGCCCGTTCGCCATCGCCGACGGCTGGAAGGAGGGCAGCACCGTCAGCATCCGGATGTTCGGCCAGGGCGCGCTGGTCTCCCAGATCGGCATCCAGCTCGGCCTCACCAACGCCTGGACCGGCAAGACCGACGACGTGTGGGGCCTGGGCCAGACCGACGTCGAGGGCATGACCGTCCTCAAGGACCCGAACACGCACCTGTTCTACAACGCCTCCGACGGCGACGACGTGTTCGCCGACGGGCTCGCCGGCAACGCCATCTGGACGTCGCTGCCCTTCGTCAAGCAGGGCAACCTGCACAGGATGCCCAACGGCATCTGGACCTTCGGCGGTCCGCTCTCCGGCAAGCAGTACATCGACGAACTCGTCAAGACGTACGCGGTGTGAGCGTGCTGAACGCGCCACCACGCCCGGAGCCGGCCACCCGGCCGGCTCCGGGCGGACACCCCGCCGTGCCCCGCGTCGCCGGTCTCGTCGTCGCCGCGGTCCTGCTGCTGCTCGTGGTCGCCGCGGTGCACCTCACCCAGGGCACCTCGAACGTCGGCGCCCTCGACCTGCTGCGGCTCGCCACCGGCGCCGACGACGAGGCGGCCCGGGTCCTGGTCGCCTCCCGGTTGCCCCGGCTGCTCGCCGGGCTGGCCATCGGGGTGGCGCTCGGTTGCGCCGGGGCGGCGTTGCAGTCGATCGCCCGCAACCCGCTGGCCTCCCCCGACACCCTCGCTGTCAACGCGGGCGCCCACCTGGCGATCGTCTTCTTCGCCGCGTTCGGTGTCTCGCTGCCCGCGCTGCCCGCCGGCGGCCTCGCCTTCTGCGGCGGGCTGGCCGCCGCCGGCCTGGTGATGGCGATGTCCTCCGGTGGGCAGGCCGGCACCACCCGACTGATCCTCGCCGGCTCGGCGACCGCGCTGGCGCTCGGGTCGGTGACGACACTGCTGCTGCTCCTGTTCGAGCAGGCCACCATCGGGCTGTTCGCCTGGGGCAACGGCTCGCTGGTGCAGAGCGACCTGACCTCGCTGACCCAACTCGCCCCGGTGATCGTCGGCGCCGTCGTCGTGCTCGTCCTGCTCGGGCACCGCCTCGACATCCTCGCCCTCGGCGACGACACCGCCACGGTGCTCGGCCTCGACGTGCGGCGCACCCGACTCACCGTGCTGGTCCTCGCTGTGCTGCTCTCCGCCGCGGCCGTCACCCTCACCGGCCCGGTCGGCTTCGTCGGCCTGTGCGCCCCGGTGATCGTCCGGCTGCTCGCGCCAGTGGTGCCGGGGGTGCACCGGCACCGCGTCCTGCTGCCGCTGTCCGGCATCGCCGGGGTCATCATCGTGCTCGGTTCCGACGTGCTGCTGCGGGCCGCGCTGGGCGGGCAGGCCGGTGTCGACATCCCCACCGGCGTGGTCACCACAGTGCTCGGCGCGGCGATCCTCATCTGGCTGGCCCGCCGGCACCGCGACGCGGGTCCCACCCGTCGTCCACCCGGTGGGCACGCGGCGGTCCGCTCCGCCGCCTTCCACCGTGGCGTCGTCGCCGTCACCGCCGTCCTGACCGTCGCCGCCGTCACCGTCGGCATGCTCGCCGGGGACACCTGGGTGCTGCTCGGCGACGTGCTCAACTGGGTCAACGGCAGCACCGGGCCGGCGTACACCTTCGTGCTGGACCAGCGGTGGCCGCGCGTCGCCGCGGCGGTCCTGGCCGGCGCGGCGCTCGCGGTCGCCGGCACCACGGTGCAGGCCGTCTGCCGCAACCCGCTGGCCGAACCGGGCATCCTCGGCATCACCGCCGGGGCCGGGCTCGGGGCGGTCGGGCTGCTCACCTTCGTGCCGTTGGCCGGCGTGTGGGCCGTCTCCGGCGTCGCCGGGCTCGGCGCGATGGTGGCGTTCGCGCTGGTCTACGGCCTGGCCTGGCGCGGCGGGCTGAGCTCCGACCGGCTGGTGTTGATCGGCTTCGGCGCCTGGCAGGGCGGCCTGGCGGTCATCACCTACCTGGTCGTCGCCTTCGACCCGTGGAACACCGGGAAGGCGTTGACCTGGCTGTCCGGCTCCACCTACGGCCGGATGCCCGCCCAGGTGCTGCCGGTGCTGATCGCGCTGCTGGTGTTCACCCCGGCCGTGGTCGCCGCCCGCCGGGAACTCGATCTGATGACGCTGGACGACGACACCCCCCGGGTGCTGGGCGTCCGCCTGGAACGCACTCGGTTGATCGCGCTCGGCGCGGCGGCGCTGCTCACCTCCACCGCCGTCTCGGCCGTCGGGGTCATCGGCTTCGTCGGGCTGGTCGCCCCGCACGCCGCGCGGGCGCTCGTCGGCGGCCGACACTCCCGGGTGCTCCCGGTGGCCGCCCTGCTCGGCGCGGCGCTGGTCAGCATCGCCGACACCCTCGGCCGGACGGTCATCGCTCCGGCCCAGATCCCCGCCGGCCTGGTCACCGCCATGATCGGCACCCCGTACTTCATCTGGCTGCTGTGGCGCTCCCGCGCCGTGGCGAGCACCACCCGCTAGCACGCCGACCCGAGTCGAGAGAGGCACCATGACCGAGACCCTGCCCATCGCCCCGTGGCGCGTGTTCACCGTCACCGTCCGCGCGGTACGACGACTCAGCCCGTCCTTCACCCGGGTGACCTTCACCGGGGCGGACCTGGACCGTTTCGCCGACAACGGTTACGACCAGCGGATCAAGTTGGCGCTGCCGCTGGCCGGTCAGCGTGGGGCGACCCTGCCCCACGGAGCGGACTGGTACGCGCAGTGGCGGGCCCTGCCGGAGCACCTGCGCAACCCGATCCGTACCTACACGGTGCGGGCGGTCCGACCACATCTGGCCGAGGTCGACGTCGACCTGGTGCTGCACGGCGACGGTGGCCCGGCGACGCGCTGGGCTCGGCGGGCCAGCATCGGCGACGAGATCGCGCTCGTCGGGCCGGACGCCGGCTACGACGGCAACCACGGCGGGGTCGAGTTTCGACAGTCGGCCGGCAGCACCCTGCTGTTGGCCGGGGACGAGACCGCCGTCCCGGCGATCAGCGGCATCTGCGCCCGGCTCCCCCTCGACGCCCGCGGCACGGTCGTGCTGGAGGTGCCGGACGCGGCCGACGTGTTGCCGCTGGTCGCGCCGCCCGGCGTGGAGGTCCGCTGGCTGCCCCGGGGCACCGACGGGTACGGCAGCCGGCTGGTGCCCGCCGTCGTCGCCGCGGCCGGGGAACTGCTGGCCGGCGACGCGTCGAGGGCCGCCCAGCCCGTGCCGGACGTGGACGTGGACAGGGAGATCCTGTGGGAGGTGCCGGAGGAGATGGCCCCGGTGCCGCTGTACGCGTGGCTGGCCGGGGAGGCCGGCGTCATCCGTACCCTGCGCCGGCACCTGGTGGCCGAGCGAGGGCTGGACCGGCGGGCGGTGGCCTTCATGGGCTACTGGCGTCTCGGCCAGGCCGACGTCAGCTGACCGCGCCGCGCACCGGCCGGGCAGGCGCGAGGTGCGTCGGAGGCGGTGAGGCGCGTACCGTTTCGGGTCGGACTTGGGGCGGGCCGGCTGGAGCCGGCACGGGATACGGGACGAGACAACGACGCATGACGGTGGACAACATTACCGAAAACGGTCAGAACGGTATTGACCGGAGCCGGCTGGAGGCCTGCCTCAGCGTCTTCGACGAGTTGGAGGCACTTCCCTCCGACCATCCCGACGTGGTGCGGGTGCAGCGGGCCACCGCCCGGCTCTACAAGGTGATCAAGCAGCGGCGGCGCGAGGAGCGGCGGGACGCCATCCTCGCCGCCGACCGGGCGGTGACGGAGGCCACCGCCACCGGCGCTCCGGGGCGGATCGACGACGAGACGCAGGGCATCCCGTTGGCGTCCTCGGTGGCGGGTGAGACGGCGGGCTTCCTGCACAACCCACGCGGCTGCTACGTCTGCAAACAGCGCTACCGCCAGGTGGACGCGTTCTACCACCAGCTGTGCCCGTCCTGCGCCGCGCTCAACCGGGAGCGCCGCGACGCCCGTACCGACCTGAGCGGCCGGCGCGCGCTGCTCACCGGCGGACGCGCCAAGATCGGGATGTACATCGCGCTGCGGCTGCTGCGCGACGGCGCGCACACGACGGTGACGACCCGGTTCCCGCACGACGCGGTCCGCCGCTTCACCGCGATGCCCGACAGCGGGGACTGGCTGCACCGGCTGCGCATCGTCGGGATCGACCTGCGCGACCCCGCCCAGGTGATCGCCCTCGCCGACGACGTCAGCAGCCAGGGCCCGCTCGACATCCTGATCAACAACGCGGCGCAGACCGTCCGCCGGTCCCCCGGGGCGTACGCGCAGCTCATCGCCGCGGAGGCAGCAGCCCTGCCGGACGGTCCGCTCCCGGAGCTGATCACGTTCGCCAAGCCGGACGGCCCGGGCGGCCCGGTGGGCAGCCTGACCGCCGGGCCACAGTCGACGGCGCTCACCCCGCACGCGCTCACCGCGCTGGCACTGACCAGCGGTTCGGCCTCACCGGACCGGATCGCGGCGTCCACCGCCATCGACGCGGGCGGACTGGTGCCCGACCTCGACTCGGTCAACAGCTGGGTCCAGCGCGTGCAGGAGGTCGATCCGGTCGAACTGCTCGAGGTGCAGCTGTGCAACGTCACCGCGCCGTTCGTGCTGGTCAGCCGGCTGCGGCCGGCGATGGCCGCCGCATCGGCCCGGCGCAAGTACGTGGTGAACGTGTCAGCCATGGAGGGCCAGTTCGGCCGCGGCTACAAGGGGCCCGGGCATCCGCACACCAACATGGCCAAGGCGGCGCTGAACATGCTGACCCGCACCAGCGCCGAGGAGATGCTGACCGACGGCATCCTGATGACCAGCGTCGACACCGGCTGGATCACCGACGAACGCCCGCACCCGACGAAGATGCGGCTGGCCGACGAGGGCTTCCACGCCCCGCTGGACCTGGTCGACGGCGCGGCCCGGGTGTACGACCCGATCGTCCGCGGCGAGCAGGGCGAGGACCTGTACGGCTGTTTCCTGAAGGACTACGCGCCCTGCGCCTGGTGATCGACCGATGATCGCCTCTGCACCATGAGGAGAAGAGACATGTCAGCTGACAGTGCATCGTGGCCGACGCTCGACGAGTTGCTGCGCGAGGAGAGCGAGCTGGAGCTCGCGGGCCTGTCCGAGACCGACGCGTACGAGCTGGGGATACTCGCCGTCACCGCCGCCACCGAGCAGCGGCTGCCGGTCTCGGTGGGCGTGTGGCGGGCCGGACGGCAGCTGTTCCACTGTGGTCTGCCGGGGTCGACGGCGGACAACGACGCGTGGCTGCGCCGCAAGGGGCGGGTGGTGATGCGGTTCGAGCACTCCTCGCTCTACATGGCCCGACTGTGCCAGGACAAGCAGGTGACGCTGGCCGAGCGGTTCGGCCTGCCGGCCTCGCGGTACGCGGCTGCCGGTGGCGCGGTGCCCCTGCGGGTGCGCGGCACCGGCGTGGTGGGCTGGGTCGGTGTCTCCGGGCTGCCGCAGCTGGACGACCACCGCTTCGTGGTCGACATTCTGCGCAAGCTTCCCCGCTAGGGCCAGTTCCTACGAAACAGGCCCTAAGGGCTGTCCCGGCGGCCTCGCGAGGAGGCCGCCGGGCACCGTTCAGCGTGCGCGACGGTTGGCCCGCAGTGCGCCCAGCAGCACGCTTGGCCGGGCCAGTGAGCTGGGGTGCTCGCGCATGGAGACGACGTCGTTGAACCGTCGCGCGGTCGGCACGTCGGTGACTGTCGCGGCGATGACCTGCCTGCTGGCCCACCTGGAGAGCCGGTGGCCACGCGGGTAGGGCCCGTCGACGTGGGGCAACGCCAGGTCCGCCGAGGTCGACAGTGACCAGGCGGCGTCGACGACGACCTTCTGGAGCGCGAGGTAGTGGCGCGCGGGTGCCCGCAGGTCCGGGTGGGACCGGAGGTACGTCGACAGGCACGCCGCGTGCAGGGCCGCCGCCGTCATGCCCTGCCCGTACACCGGGTTGAACGACGCGACGGCGTCGCCGACGCTGATCAGACCGGCCGGGAACCGCTTGAGCGCGTGGAAGTCCCGTCGCCGGCTGTCGGCGTGGTGGTAGGTCTGGACGTCGCCGATCATCTCCTGGTCGGCGACCTCGCCGAACTCCGGTGGGAACTGCTCCCGCAGGCGGCGGACGAAGTCCTCCGCGGTGCGGCCCGGACGGTCGTCGCCGTAACCGGCCATCATGGCCATCCACCGACCGTCCTCGATGGCGAAGAACGCGGCCCCGGCCACGTCCAGCCCTGTTCCCGGCGTGTTCAGGGCCAGCACGACGGTGGAGGCCGGTGTGGGCTCCGGACGACGGAACAGGGCTGTCGCGTAGTTGAGGTGCACTGTCATCCGCCGGGTGACCGGGCGCTCCCAGCCGGCCCGCTCCAGCCAGTCGGACAGCTTGCTGGACCTCCCCATGGCGTCCACCACGAGGTCGCCGCGCTCGACACCGGGCACCCCACCGACCTCGCACCGGACCCCGGTGACCGCGTTGTCGTCGAACACGAGGCCGGTCGCGCGGGCGGTGATCGTCTTGACGTTGGGCAGTCGGAGCACCTGCTGGCGGATCAGGCCCTCCAGCAGCGGCCGACTGCCCGCCAGACTGTCGGCGTCGTCGGGGACGACGACCTTCAGTCGCCCGTCGAGGTAGTTGCGCCGGGCCGTGGGCGGCGCCTCGATCGCGCCGCGTGCCAGTGCCTCGTCGCGGAAACCGGGAAACAGCCGCTCCAGCTGGAAGAGGCCGCCGGGCAGCAGCGCGTGCAGCTGCGTCCCCTGGGGTACGCCGGGACGCGCGCCGGTCACCTGCGGGTCGTCCCGGTCGATGATGACGACGGTGTCGGCGTGGTCGGACAGCACCCGGGCGGCGAGCAGACCGGCGACGCTGCCGCCGACCACGACAGCCGTTCCCATCGTGGGTGCCGGCTGGTCAGGGGGTCGAGCCGCGTTCAGCTCAGCGAAGACCCGGGATGGGGAGAGGGACATCGTGCTCTCCAAGGGGGTAACGAGATGTGTGCCCTCCCCGGTCACTGCCCGCGTCCGTGCGCGGGCAGACCGGTGGAAGGGCGTTCGACGTGATGCCCGCCGATCGTCGCACAACCGAACGAACAGCAACGCCGTGTGTCTGCCAGCTGACGCCGTGTCGACCGACACGTCCCGGGGCTCGGTGTACGGGCGGGGTGCCCGACCGGGGTCCGCCGATGGTGCGGTGTGGACCATTGCGCCGCACCCTGCCACGATACTTGCGCTAGCAGTGCAAATACTTCGTCCGTCAGATGGAGGATCGATGCACACATCCTGCCGGAGACTGCCCTCCGTGCTGGTCGGGGTCGGGGTGGCCCTCGCCGCCACCCTGACCGCCGTCGCCGTCCCCCGCGCCGCCGAAGCCGCCGCCGCACCGACGTACCGTCCGGTGATCTTCATCCACGGCAGCGCGGGATCGGCGGCCCAGTTCGAGTCCCAGGCCAAACGACTGGCCAGCAACGGCTACCCGATCGACATCATCGAAGCCCACGAGTACGACTCCCCGAACGTCGCGGCGATCCTGCCCCAGCTGTACGCGGGACTCGACGCGCGGATCTCCCGCCTGCTGGCGGCCAGCGGCGCGGACCGGGTCGACCTGCTCGCGCACTCGCTGGGCACCTTCGTCACACAGGGCTACCTCACCAGCTCGCCGGAGCGCGCCGCCCGGGTCGCGCACTACGTCAACCTGGACGGGCGCACCGCGGCCGCCCCGCCGGGTGGTGTTCCCACCCTGGCGATCTGGGGCGAGGGTGATCCGGCCCGCGCCATCGTCGGCGCGACCAACGTGCACCTGCCGGACCAGTCGCACACCCAGACCGTGTCGTCGGCGGAGTCGTTCACCGAGGTCTTCCGGTTCCTGCGGGGCCGCGCGCCGCACACGACGCGGATCGTGCCCCAGTTCTTCGGCACCGCCCGGGTCTCCGGACGCGCGGTGCTCTTCCCGAGCAACGTCGGCGTCACCGGTGCCACGCTTGAGGTCTACCCGGTCAGCCCGCTGACCGGCGGCCGACTGTCACACCGGCCCGCGCATCGGCTGTCGCTCGGTGGCGACGGCTCGTTCGGCCCGCTCCCGGTGTTCGCCACGGCCCGCTACGAGTTCGCCATCGTGCGCCCCGGCGCGGCGACGCACCACTTCTACTTCCAGCCGTTCCTGCGCTCGGACTCGTTCGTCCGCCTCGCGACCAGTGTGCCGGGCGAGGGCCTCAGCGCCCTGGTCGACACCAGCGACCGGCACACGGCGCTCACCATCCAACGGCAGAAGGAGTGGTGGGGCGACCAGGGCGACGCCGGTGACCAGCTTCGGATCAACGGCAGGGATGTCCTGAACGCGGCGAACACCCCGCGCGCCAAGCGGACGATCGGCATCTTCGCCTTCGACGACGGCAGCGACGGCGTGACGGACCTGACGGCCCCGCTGCCGGAGTTCTTCAGCCAGACCTTCATCACCGGCATGGACGTCTTCATCCCGGCGACGCCGGCACACCTCGGCCTGGTGCAGATCACCGTGGGTCAACGCGGTGGTGGCCACGAGGTGATCAACGTGCCGAACTGGAGATCGAGCACCGACCGGGTGACGGTCACCGTGGACGACTTCTGACGGCGACCCCCGGGGCGGTCCGGCCACCTCGAACCGCGAGGGTGGCCGGCCCGCCCACTGGGTCGTCAGACGGTGGCCGGAACCCGCGCCCGCTGTCGTCGCCCGACGGCGAAGCTGACCAACCCCAGGACCAACCCGACGACCGCCAGGACGACGCCCACCCGGGCCGGCGCGAGGTAACCGAGGCCGGCGGCGATGGCGACGCTGCCCAGGGCGGCGCCGAGGCTGTTCGCGATGTTCATTGCCGACTGGTTGAGCGCCGCGCCCATCAACTGCGCTCCCGGTGCGACGGTGATCAGGCGCGCCTGGAGGACCGGACCGAGATAGAGGCTGGTCGCGCCGACCAGGAACGCGCCCACGAACAGACCGACGCGGGTCGACGCCACGAGGCTGAACACGCCGATGCTCACGATCATCGCCACGAAGCCGATGACCATGCTGCGCCGCAGGTCGCGGTCCGCCAACCAACCGCCCAGGGCGTTGCCGACGGTCATCCCGAGACCCACCGCGACCAGGGCCCACGGCACCGTCGCGGCGGAGAGACCGGTGACGTCGGTGGTGACCGGCGCGATGTAGGTGTTCACCGCGAAGAAGCCGGCGAAACCGACAGCGCCGGTCGCGGCGACCAGCCAGACCTGCGAGGTCCGCAGCGCCCGCAGCTCGGCCGCCGGCGAGCCGTCGACCGCCGCCGCGACCTCCGGCACGACCGCCAGCACCGCCAGCAGGGTGAGCAGGAAGAAACCGGCGATGACCAGGTACGCGACCCGCCAGCCGGTCGCCTGCCCGAGCCGCGTGATGAGGGGTACGCCAACCAGGTTGCTCACGGTCAGGCCGCCGAGCACTGTGGCGAACCCACGCGCCTCGTTGCCGGGGCCCATCAGGGTCGCCGCGAGCAGACCGGCCGCGCCGAAGTACGCGCCGTGCGGCAGCGCCGCCGCGAACCGGGCCACCAGCACCAGGTCGAAGGTGGGGGCGATCGCGGAGGCGACGGTGCCGACGGCGAACAGCACGAGCAGCCCGAGGACGAGCTTCTTGCGGGGTAGGCGCGCGCTCAACGCGGCGATCAGCGGCGCGCCGACGACCACGCCGAGCGCGTACGCGGTGATCATCCAGCCGGCGCGGGCGACCGCGTCCGACGACGACTGGGCGTACTCGTGCGGAAGCAGACCGCGGGCGATGTCAGGCAGCAGCCCCATCGCCACGAACTCGGTCAGGCCGACCGCGACGCCACCCAGTGCCAGCGCGGCCAGTGCCGCCAACCGCCGACCTCTGCTCAACTCGATCACCGAAAAAATTTAGCAACAGCGTTGCGTAATAGGGTGGTGAGATGACTCGCGTCACTGCCGACGTCACCTTCCTCCGCGGCTACAACCAGGCACTGGTCATGGCGGTGGGGCGTACCGCCCGCACCTTCGAGCGGGCCACGGTGGTCGAGGCCACCGGCCTGACACCACAGGCGGTCTCCAAGGTCATCGCCCGGCTGACCGCCGACGGGCTGATCCGCCCCGCCGGTGTCCGACGTCCCGGTATCGGCAAGCCCGCCGTCGTCTACGAACTCGTCCCGGACAGCCGGTACGCCATCGGCGCGCACGTGGCCCGGCGCACACTGCGGCTCGTCCTGGTCGACCTGGCCAGCACCGTGCACCACTCGGCGGTCAGCCCGCTGCCCCGCGACTTCACCCCGGAGCAGCTCCTCGACGCCCTGGCCACCGGCGTCGACACGATGGCCGGCGTCGGCGACCTGCGGGACCGGCTCACCGGGCTGGGCATCGGCATGATCGGCCCACTCGACCACGCCAACGGCCTGGTCCGCGACGCCCACGGCCTACGGCACTGGCACGACGTACCGCTGCGCGAGATCGCCGAGAAGCACCTGGGTCTCCCCGTCCACCTGGACAAGGATGTCACCGCCGGGATCACGGCGGAGGCCTGGCGGCACGGCGCGACGTTCGGCGACGCGGCCCTCATCATGGTCGAGTCCGGCATCGGCGCGGGCTTCTGGCTGGATGGCGCGACCCACCGGGGGGCGCACACCAACGCGGGCGAGTTCGGCCACACCGTCGTCGACCTGGCCGGGCCCCGCTGCGTCTGCGGCCGGCACGGGTGCCTGGAGATCGTGCACCAGCACGCCGCCGAGGCCGGGGACGTCGCACACGCCGCCCGGGTGCTGGCCGTGGGCGTGGTCAACCTGCTCCAGACCCTCGACCTCGCGCACGTGGTGCTGGCGGGCGCGGACCTCCTCCGGCACCCGCAGACCTACCTCTCGGCGGTCACCGGGGCCGTGCAGGACGACGCGCGGCGCGCGGCCTGGCTCAGCACGAGGGTGACAGTGTCCAGCCTGGGCGCGGACGTGATCGCCGCGGGCGCCGCGATGCAGGTCCTCGACCAGCACTACGGCATCCCGGCGCTGGCCCATTCCTTGATCGTTGGCAGCTGAGCAGCTCGACGCGCCGAGCGACGCCCTGCTGAGCTGCCACCGATCGCCGCGAGGTCAGACGGCGGCGGGCGGTGACAGCGCCATCTTTTGCCAGTTACGGAAGACGAAGCGGTGCACCGATTTCAGCCCGACCCAGAGTGCCGGTTCCAATGCGACGCGGCCATACCCACGGACTGTCACCGTCGTGGTCCGGGTGACCTGCGTGGCACCGTTCACCTCGGTCAACTCGAACAGGTCCCCGAGATGGTCGACACAGCGGTGGAAGTGCAGGTCCGTGGACTCCATGTGGAACGCCAGGCGGCTCGGCGGTTCCCACACGGTGATCCGCTGCCGCACCACGCCCTGCTCCGAAACGCACTGCCGGGTGGCACCGACCTCACCGGGCCCGTCGGGCAGCCGGCACGACGTGGGTCGGGGCGTGCCCAGGTAGAACACCGGGCAGCGCGGCTGCAGTTCCAGGCGCGAGTCACAGAGTGCCGGCCACAACACAGCGGGCGGATGTGGCATGACCCAGCCGGTCCGCACAATCATGTCAAACACTCTAGGGCGGGGACCTCGGACGGCACATTGGCGAACTGGTCATAAACCGTCCCGCCGGCCCCTGCGTCGGCGGACGACCTTGCCGGGTCGCTATGACACCGACGTGTCGGTGTCCGTGTGGACGCAACCGCTGGCCGGGCTCTCGCTGAGCGCGATGACCGCGTCGAGCCGCTCACGCGCCTGCCGGAGTTGGCTGATCTGCCGCTCGATGCGGTCGCGTTCGGCGCGGAGCATGGCCCGCGACTGCGGTGTGTTGACCTTCGCGTCGACGCAGGGCAGCAGGTCCAGGATGGTCCGGCTGGACAGGCCGGCGGCGTACAACATCTGGATCAGGTACACCCGGTCGATGGCCTCGTCGAGGTAGTGGCGCTGGCCGCCACCGCTTCGGGCGGCAGTCAGCAGGCCCTGTTCCTCGTAGTAGCGCAGGGCTCGTACCGACACCCCGGTCTTCGTGGCGAGTTCCCCGATCCGCATGGGCCCCTCCCCCGGCTGGTGACCCCAGTCAGCCAACCTCGCCCCTCACATTTACGTCAGGTTTCACCGTAGCTCGCGTACGGCTCTTCCCCAACCGGCCCGGAGGCCGTCAGGCAGACCCCGCGACGGCGCGGTCACTCACTGGCAGACGCGCCACTCGCCGTCCTCCTTGACCAGCGTCATCACCTGGCTGAACTGTGCGCCGGTGACCTCCTGGACCGCCTCGACGTGCGCGGTCGCGGTGACCCGCCCGTTGTAGTTGCTGACGTTCACCCCGGTGATCTCGTAACTGCGGACCTTCAACTGCGCACCCTGGATCCGGGCGAAGTCCTCCTGCGTCATGGTGTCGCGCACCCGGTCGCACAGCTGCCCGTACGCGCCCGGGTAGTTGCCGGCCTGCACGTCGTCGAGGAACGCCGTCGTGGCCGCCCGGGCCGGCTCGACCGAATCCTTGACCGAGCGGTAGAGCCAGAGGCCAACGCAGGTGCCGACCACGCAGCACACCGCCAGCAGGGCGCCGACGACGATCAGGACGGTGCGAAGCGTCCGGTTGGACCTCGGTCCGGGCACCATCATCGGCTCGTACGTCATGGCCCGGAGGGTAGGGCCGCCGGACAAGCGGTGCGTCCGCCGCCGGACGCCGGGGGTTCAGCCGCCGGCTGCGGACGGCCCCGGCGTCGGTGCACCGTCCGCTGCCGCGCGGGCCGGCGGCGCCGCTCGAAGATCCGTGGGTACGGGTAGTGCGCTGCCCTTGATGAACTGGCCCCAGTTGGTGTTCCAGGCCGTCCAGCCGTTGCCCGGCTGGAGTCGGACCTCGGTGCCGGTGACGGTGACCAGGTCACCGACCTGGGTGACGCCCATCAGCCAGTCGGCGTTGGCCGGCGAGATGTTCGTGCAGCCGTGCGACACGTTTCGGTGTCCCTGATCCGACACCGACCAGGGCGCCCCGTGGATGAACTCGCCGCCCCAGGTGAGCCGTTGCGCGTCCGCGACGTCCACCACGTACCCGCCGTTCGGCTCGCCGCGCGTGTCGAACGTGGTCTGCTGGTGCTTCTCCATGATCACCATCTTGCCGCTGGAGGTGGGGGTGCCCCGCTTGCCCAGGCTGACCGGGATCCTGCGGATCAGCTTGCCGTCCCGCAGCACGCGCATCTGCTTGCTGGCGTTGTCGATTTCGAGCGCCACCTGCCGTCCGATCCGGGACGTCGCGGTGCGGTCGGCGTCACCGACGTGGTTCCCGCCGATCGGCAGCCCCGCCAGGCCGGCGCGGACACTGATGGTCGTGCCCGGCCGCCAGAGGTCACGAGCCCGGTAGTAGACCTGGCTGCCGTCCTCCACCCAGGACCACACTCCCGGCTGGGGTGGGTCCGTGGTGACGAACAACCGACGCTGCACGTCGGCGCGGGCCTCCCGGGCGACAGGTGGCTCGAAGCTGATCGTCACCGGCATGGCTGTGCCGTAGGTCCGCTTGTCGGCGATGGACAACGTGCTGGTCACCTGCGGCTTCGTCGACGCCGCCGCCGTGGTGAAGGTGGTGGTGCGGGTGGTGGTCCGCCCGGATTCGGCGGTGGCGGTCACCATCGCGGTGTAGGTGTGCCCGGGCCGCAGCGCAGCGGTCGGCACCCAGGCCGAATGGTCCTCCCGTGGCTCCGCGCGGACCAGCGTGCCGGTGTCGTCGACCAGACGTACGGCGGTGATCTTCCCGCCCCTGACGAGCGGCACCACCTCGGCGCTGAGCGGCACGTCCCGGGACAGGTCGGCGGGCGCGACGGTCAACTCCGGCGCCGGGACCACGCGCTCCGCGGGGCGGGCGGCAGGCTTCCGCTCGGCGGTGCACCCGCCGAGGACCAGAGGTGTCGCCGCGACGGTCACCGCCACCAGCGCCACGCGCTTTCGTATCCCCATCCAACGTCCCCCGGCCTTCGTGTTCTCCGTGGCGGCAATTCTCTCCGCGCCGTCGACGCGGTGCGCTGTTTCTTGGGAATCACGCAACGAAGGTGGGACCGTGCCGCAGCGAGACACCCGACGCGGATCCGCCGGTGCGCCGCCCTTTCGTGACCCGCGGGACAGCGAAGCGTGATGGTGTCGTGGAATGCTGCCGACATGCGGAGAAGACGACGTTCATGGATTCTGCTACCGCTCCCCCTCCTCCTGCTGACCGCCTGCACTCCGGCGCATGAGCCGCTGGTCGCTCTCGCCGTCCAGGATGGCCGACCGGTCGGCGTCCTGGTCACCTGCGACGACGATTTCGCTTCGCTCGACGTGTTCGAGAGCGACCACCCCGACGATGCGTCCGCTCGCCCCTTCATCAGGTGGAAAGTCACCGGCCGGCCCACGACCGAGGTCGTGGAGGTCGCCCTGCTGGGCCAACCGCCGCAGGGCTGGAAGGTCGCCGACCCTGTCGACCTCCCGGCGGCCGAGGCAGGCATGGACGTGGACGTCGAGCCGCTCACCGAACTTCGACCCGAGGTCACCTACAGCGTCAGCGGGACGAGTCGCCGTGACGCCATCTCGGTGGACTTCACCCTCGCGGACCTGCCGCGCATCGGGCCGGACCAGGTGCTCGCGCCGCACGGACGTGACTCGACGAAGGTCGTCTCCCGGGACACGTTCCTACGCAAGGCACGCGACAGCTGCTGACCGGGCCCCGCCGACCGGCCCGGAAGGTGGAGTGCCGCCGCAGCCGCGATTACAGTTTTTCGAAGAGAAACAGAGAATCGAGATGGAGTCGACATCGCAACGACTCCACAAAGCCGAACAGGCGGTCGCTGAGCGCTATTTAAGCGAGAATTAATCGTTTCAGTGGGAAACGAGCAGGGGGCCGACTCGTATTCTTCGGGCTCGGAAGAAAGGTGCGCCCCCATTGATGAATCACCCCTCCACTCCTCGACACCGCCGTTGGGTCACCGCCCTGCTGGTGGTGGGCGTGGCGCTCGCCGCCGGCTGCAAGGAAACGCCTGCCGTTCCTGGCGCGTCCGGCCCGTCCAGCGGCACCAGCTCGCCCGGCCCGGACGCGCCGACGGCCGCCGCACCGGGCGGCCCGTCGGCCACCCCGGGCGCCCCGGGCCCGTCCGCCACCCCGTCCGCGCCGGGCACACCGGCGACCCCGGCGACCAGCGCCGCCCCACCCACCGCCTCCGGCGGCTGGATCACCATCGACGCGGCCGCGCAGGCCGCCGCGACGAAGGCGTTCTTCGCCCGCAAACCCAGGCCGGTGACCGGAAACCAGGTCACGGTGCCCGAGTTCAACGTCGGCTGTACGACCAGTCACCACAACAGCGACGACCCGATCGTGCTGCCCAACCTGGTGGGTGCCTCGCACAACCACACGTTCTGGGGCAACAGGTCGACCGACGCCACCTCGACCGCCGAGTCGCTGCGGGCCTCGAAGGCGACCACCTGCAACTCGCCGGACGACCAGTCCGCCTACTGGGTGCCGACGATGTACCAGAACGGCAAGGTCGTGGACCCGAAGGAGGTGACCGTCTACTACGGTTCCCGCCTGAAGGACCCGAGCAGAACCCAGCCCTTCCCGTTCGGCCTGCGAATGATCACCGGTGACGCCAAGAACCAGGTCGACACCCCGGACAAGCAGGGTAACCATTTCTGGTGCGCCGGCATCGGCGGCGAGATCGGCCGCAGCGCCGACAGGACGTTCCCGGTCTGCGCCAAGACCGCGAACATCGTCCGGCAGATCACCTTCCCGGACTGCTGGGACGGCAAGCACCTGGACAGCCCGGACCACAAGGCACACATGGCCAACGGGGACCACACCGGAGCCTGCCCGAAGAGCCACCCGGTGCCCGTGCCGTCGGTGTCCTTCGTGATCTCGTACCCCTTGAGCGCGAACACTGACGGCATCACCCTCGCCTCCGGCACGTCCTTCTCCATGCACGCGGACTTCTTCAACGCGTGGCGGGACGAGGCGCTCGCCGCACGGGTGCGCAACTGTCTCGACCAGGGCGTGAAGTGCGACTCGGCAGGCAACTTCTGAGCTGACCTGGCCCGGCCGAACCTCGCGGGTCGGCGATCGGCGAGGTCTCCGGTGGACGGTTCAGCGGCCCTGCCGAACCGGACACCGGAGACCTCCCGCCAGCCGGGTCAGAAGGTGGCGATCGGGTTGACCGGGCTGCCAGACGTGCCGGCGAAACGGACCGGCGCGACCGCCAGTTGGAAATCCCACTGGCCGAGCTCGGTGGCCGTCGCCGCGCACGCCTCCAGGTCGCAGTTGTCGAGCAGCCACAGGCCCATCGCCACCAGGCTCACGGCGTGGACCGGCATCAACACGGCGTCGTACCCCGACGGCTGAACGTCCTGGGGTGTGTCGGCGCCGATCAGCGCGACGCCGCGTTCGTGCAGCCACGGCAGGCAGGACGCGTGCCAGCCCGCCTGGGTGAAACCGCTGGCCGCGCCGTTCTCGTGCCGGAAACGGCCGTAGCCGGTGCGCAGAAGTACCGCGTCGCCGGGTCGCACCCGCACGCCCTGGCGACGCTCGGCCTCGTCGAGATCGTCGGGAAACACCCCCTGCCCCGGCGTCAGCCACGGCACATCGCGGGCCGCAGCCACGTCCAGCAGGACACCCCGGGTGACGATCCCGTTCGACGCCGCCGTGACGGCCGCCCACGTCGAACCCGTCGCGGCGTCGACAGACGAGTGCGGCCGTCCGTTGTACAGGGCGCCGTCCCAGAAGATGTGGCACGGCGAGTCGAGGTGGGTGAGGGTGTTGCCGTGGAACGTGATGCCGAGCCGCTCGGATGAGAAACCCCAGTGCCGGTCGGCGTGAAAGTGCGCCGGCATGTTCTCGGCGCCCGGCATGTCGGCCGCGCACGGGCAGACCGTCGTCGACCGGTCCATGTCGCCCGGTACGGCGACCTCCCACGCGCAGGACACGCTTCTGCCGTGGCGTACGGCGCGCGCCGCCGCCAGCCGGACGTCGTCGGTGATGTGGTTCAGCGTTCCGCGCTCGTCGTCGTCGCCCCACCGTCCCCAGTTCGACAGCGCGTCGAAGTATCCGAGCACGTCGTCCTGTGTCGGGATCGGTCGCCCAGTCGTCATACCCGCATCGACTCCTCCGCTTTGGTGCGCGACACCGCGGGTCAGGGTATCCGGCCGTGGGATGACCTCAACCCCGTCGACGCGCCGACCTACTTACGCAGCAGGCTGAGGAAGTCGGCGGCCGCCGGGAACGGCCTGTCCTGGGCGAACTCGCCGACGTAGACGACGGCCTCCTCGTCCTGGCCGTACGAGTAGCCGTCCAGGGCCGGTCCGACCACGAGGATGGTGCCGCCCCGCCGCCAGGCGGCGTACCGCCAGGAGTACCTGCCGATGGCGAGGTACCTGCCCTCGGTCCGGACGTCACACTCCGGCGGACCGAGCTGTTCGGCGAACCTGTCGATGGCCACGTCGAGGCACGCCTCGAACTCCTCGCGACCGGCGCCCCGCTGGCTCGTCCAGCCGGGCTGCGAGCCCCAGAAATCGTCCGGCCACAGCTCACCGCCGACCACGTAGTAGTGGACGAACGGCAGGTAGAGCCCGTAGTCGGTGTAGACGGCGTGACCGGCCGCGGTGACGAATCGCGCCTCGTCGGTCGGCACCCCGTCGGTGGACCAGCCGAGGCCCCGCATCGCCCGGCCGGTGACGGCCGGATCGTGCCAGGGCAGGTCGGCCAGCCCGATGAGCTGAGCGGCCAACTCCGCGTCGATCGGGCATTCGGCGACGCAGCTCTCGATGTCCGCCTCGTCCTCGCCGGGCTCCGGCTGATGATCTTCCGACACGACCGGCGATTCTTCCAATGCCGGCACCGCCACACAAGCACAGGCCGGGTGGCGGCGGCACGGGTCCGGCCAGGGCGTCGGTCGACTAAGGCCTGTTTCATAAGGGCGGCCGAGCCGAGGCGGAGTCCGGGCGGCGATCCGGCAAGGCGCGGTTGCGTCCGGATACCGGTGTTGTATCCGGACGCAACCGCAACGCCGCCGGTCGTCGTCCGGGCCCGCCGCAGGCCGGCCAGTTCTTGTGAAACAGGCCTTAGGGCTCGGCTCGGGCGGACCGGCACTGTTGCGGTACTGCCGGATTCGGCAGCTCGGCATCCCTGGTCCAGCCGAGGAACCGGCGGTGCAGCACCCCGGCCGGTGTCCACGGCATGTCCTCCCCGCAGCCACCGCAGCTCCAGATCGGCATGACCGGACCGTGCACGGTCACCGCACACCCGCCAGGAAGCGATCCGTGCTCGCCCGTGCCTGCCGACTGGTCACCCAGTCCGAGCTGGTCTGCTGATTCGTGATGGCCCGGGCACCGCCGCAGTTGCCTCGCGTGGTCGAGTAGCCGCTGCCTGCTCAACGTCCTGGTACCGCTGCCCGGTCCCGGGCGGTGGCGACGGCTCACGCCGCCGATTCAAACATTAGCCACGGATGGACATAGCCGTCACCGAGCCGGCGCACGGCCGAGTCGGCGGCATCCCACGCCCGCCACGCCCGACCGGCCCGGCCAGCCTTGCTGTGGCCCAACGCGATACCGAGCTGCACCTGACCCCACCGCGCCAACTGCTCGCCACCCGCCGCCGGGTCAACCAGACCCGCCGCCTCGACCAGCACCTGCTCGGCGGCGTCCACCTGATTCGCGCCCCGATAGACGTGCGCGTAGTACCAGGCAGCCACCGCCATCGCCGCCGGGTCGTCCGCGTCCCTGGCCGCCGACATCGCCCGGTCGGCGGCCAGCCACACCAGCTCCGGCAACGGCTGGTGCGCCAGATACAACTGCACCAGGTGATACACCCGCGCCAACTCCACCAACGCCAGCCGACGGTCCCCGCCGTCAAGCATCCGGGCACTCCGCTGCGCGTCCGTCAGCAACCCGGGAAGCACCGCCGCCACCGCCGTACGCTCGGTCGTCGACCGATGCCACAGCCCCCACGCCTGATCCACCAGGTCGCGCATCACCGCGACTGGCGTCATCGCGCCCACCGGCTCCGACGCCCGCTGCATCACCGCAGCCACCTTGCCGACCTCGGAATGCCCCGCTCTGGTCACCGACGCCACCGGCAACGACTGATCACCGGTCAGCTGCGCAAGATCCGGGATGTCGAGCACCTCGGCCAGCCGTAGCAGCATGGGCAGGCGGGGCGGCAGTAGCCGGCCATTCTCCAACGCCTTGACCCACGCCGCGCTACGCCCGACCAGCCCGCCAAGAACCGGCCGAGCCTTTCCCGCACGCTCGCGATACATCCGCAGGCGCGCACCAAAGGTCGCGGAGTCGCTCATCATCGCCTCCCAGGTAGCGGTCTGGGCAGCGGACCACCAGCCGTTACGCCTACGGACCACCACAGTCGACGGTACTTCCGACTACTCGGAATCGATGGAGCACACGGCAACGTCAGCCCCAAATGAACCCGCGCGACTTCGGCAGGCTCGCGATGTTCGCTTGAGCCCCGCGCGTGTAGGGATGTTCCGGCCCAAGGACACGGGTGTAGTCCGACACGACGGCGCTGAGGATCAGGCGGGCCCGCCGACGCCGCCCGGTGATTGCCAGGGCCAGGCCGAGGTTGCGCCGGGCGTTGAGCGACGACGGGTGATCGATGCCGAGGACGCGCTCCCGGTCCACGACCGTTCGCTCGAACAGCGCTAGTGCCTCGGTGTGACGTCGACCGGCGAGCAGCGCCCGTGCCAGGAACAAGCGGAGTCGGATCGCCCGCGGGTTGTCATGCGGTAGAACATCGTCCATACGCTGCACGAGAGCACGGAGCTGGTTGATCGCCTCATCGTGCCGACCAGCGGCGGAGTACGCGGCCGCCCGGTACTGCGGCCACCAACTGAGGCGGATGTCGGCCCGTTGCTCGTCGGTCTCGAGTGTCGCGTTCTCCTCATGCAGTCGGACGCCTTCGTCGGCCCGTCCCGTCCGCACATAGCTGCGTGCCAGCTCACCGCGAGCGTTGATCGTCGATCCATGCTCAGGGCCATAGACCCTCAGGTTCTCCGCGAGGTTCTCTTCGAACAACGGGACGGCTTTGACGAGGTCGCCCATCGAGCGGTAGGTGCTGGCGAGATTGATCCTCGCGCCCATGGTGGACGGCGCGTCCTCGCCGCAGACACGAATGCTCTCGACGAGGTTGTACCGATGGATGGTCAAGGCGCGGTCCAGTTGACCCCCGCATTCACAGCAGTAGCCCAGGCGGTTGCGGGCGCTTACCGTACTCGGATGGTCGTGGCCGGCCAGGCGTATCCGGTCCGCCAAGGCCTGCTCAGCGTAAGGGATGGCCTCACTGTGACGGTCGGCGGCCACATAGGCATCCATCAGTGCCTGTCGCGCCAGGGCGATGGATTCGTCGTCGGACGGCGCGAGCGCCCGGTGCTCGGTGAACACCGTGAGGCCCATGGTCACCGCACGGCTGAACTCCCCCATGCCGGTCAGCCCCTCGACGCTCCACCGCCGCAGCCGTAACAGCTCAACGCACATCTCATCGTCCCCGCCGTCGCTCACCAGAACCGTTTGCGTCTCGGCCCAGACCTCGGCGATGTGGTCCACCAGGTCGACGCCGGACGCGGGTTGCGCTTCCGTGGCACGGGTCAACAGCGTCAGCGCATCCCGGACCACGTCGCGGATTCGTCCCTCCGCTCGGGCCCGCGCCAACACCACCTGGCGGGTGAGCCGATGCATCGCCACCCGTGTGCCGGTGACGTCGAAACCAACAACGGAGGCGTTCGCCAGCCCGCCCAAGGCCTCATCGACGCTCGCCGGCTCGGTGTGCAGGTTGCGCAGTAGGTCACGACGAACTCCCGCCTCCGACAGCACGGCCATGAGATCGATCAGACGGCGGACCAGCCCGTTCGGATCGCTGTCCTCAACCTCGTTGACCGACAGCAGCGTGGCTTCTTCCAGAGTGCGTGGATATTCGTCACCGGGCACCCGGGGAAGTAGCGACCTCAGTGGCATCGATCGGAAACCGGCCAGGTACTCGGCGAACGACCACCGGTGGCGGCGGATCACGGCACCCGCCTGCGCTAGTGCGAGCGGCAGTTGGCCCAGCTCTCGCGCGACCAGCGCCGCGGCCCCCGGGTCGTCGAGGCCCGCCCGCGAGCACAAGAAGGTCACCGCCTGCACGGGCGTGAAGACCTCGACATGCACCGTGACGCCGAAGACAGCGAACTCCTGATTCGTTGTCGTGATGAGCGTGTGGACATTGCCGCGCTGTGGCATCCATCGAGCGATCGCGTCGGCATCGAGCGCATTGTCGAACACGATCACGGACCGATCCGGTTCGTTCTCAAGCCAGCGGAGGGCGGTGCGCGCGGCCGGCTCGGTGTCGACGACCTCGTCCACCGCGCCCGCCTGCCGCGCGAAGTCAGCAAGCGACGTGACCACGGCAGCGACGTCATCCGCGACGACCCAGACCACCCGGGGGACGTTCACGCGCAATTGGTCGCGCACGTGGGTGGCCGCGAGATGCGTCTTCCCGACCCCACGCCCTCCCATCAGTACGCATACCTTGCTGGTCGCCAGGACCGTCGCGACCTCAGCCAACAACTCCTCGCGACGCATGTGCGACATCGGCTCACGCGGGACGTCACCGACGACGAGCGGACCGCGTGAACCCCGATTGCCCCTCACCGCCGGTGCGGGCGGGGTCGACACAGACGAGGCGGGCGTCCGTCGCAATTGCAGGAAAGCGGCAACGGTCCCCAGAACGGCGAGGGCCGCGCTCAACGCCCCGATGGCTACCTCCGCATCCACGGCATTTACGGAACCACAACCGGTAGCGACTCGGGTACATCCGATCGATCACCGTCGTGGTGGTTGACGCGGCACTGCTCATGCTTCCCGACGCCCGACCCTTCGGCATGCCGCTGGGCCGGACGCCTGGATGGCGTCCGGCCCAGCGTGCGGGGTGGAGCTACTAGAGCCGGGCCGCGCCCGCCTCAGTGGCCTCCTGCACCGCCGAGGTACGGCGTACCTCGGCGCGCTGGTCGCCGGCCTCCTCGCGGTCCGGGCCTGCCACCCGCGCCGCCCGGTTGGCGGTGGCCGTGGCCTGGTCACCGGTCACGCCGCCACGGATCCGGTTGTTCGCGGCCACCTGGGCGGCCGGGTCGTTGGACGTCACCGCCAGCTGACCGTTGATGATGTTGTCGTCGACCGTGACGCCACCGGTCGTGCTGGTGACGCTCACGTCCCCACCCCAGTAACCGCCGGAGGCGCAGCTGTCGAGGGTGCCGTTCGGGCCGAGCTGCACACCACCCAGGTTGCCGGCGAAGGTGGCCCGGCCCTGGACGGCACTGCCGCACACCACGCTGCCGGTGGCGCTGTTGAGCACCGACAGCGTGCCGTCGACGAACGAGTCGTGCAGGTCGGTGTAGTAGGTGCCGGTGCTGCTGAGATTGCGCTGCACCTGGGTGCCCTGGTCCAGCCGGACCTCACCGGCGCTGACGTTGACGTGCCCGCTGACCGTCGTCGCCTCGGCGAAGAGGAAACTGTCGATGGTCGTGGAGCCCTTCGGCCGGACGGTGACGGTGCCGGTGCTGGCGTCCTTCAGGAAGATCCCGTAGCCCCCGGCGGCGAGCACCACCTGACCGGCGACTGTCGTCTCGGTGGCGTCGAGGTACCCGTCGGCCGCGACGCGTACCTCGCCGCTGATCCGGCCACCGGTCACCACCAGGTTGCCGCCGGCCGCGACGGTGACGTTGCCGGTGATCGTGGTGCCGGTCAGCGCGCAGGACTCGCCGGCGGGCACGAGCAGGTCGTTGGGCACGGTGACCGCGCCGCCGGTACCGATGCAGTGGGTGACCAGGTCGGCGTGTGCGGTGGGCGCCACGGCCAGCACCGAGGCCGCGATGACGGCGCTCACGGTGGCCAGCTTGGCGACGGTACGTCCGGGCATCGTGTTTCTCCCTGTCGATGAGGTTCGAGGACTCATGCGCCGACGTCCGATCGGGCCGCGGCCCGGACGATGGCGCCCTGCTGCCGCCGGTCGAGCGTCCCAGCGGTCACCAGCGCGGCGGTGACCGCTTCGACGTGCCGGACGAATTCGGCGTGGCCGGGGTAGTCGGCGTGTTCGTCGATCAGATCGTTGATGGTGCAGCCGTCGCCGCTGTCCACATTGGCCACACCGGTGTCGCCGCCGTCGATGATCACGGTGGCCCGGGTGTCCGAGTCGGGGCACCGGTCACTGCCGTCGGCCACCACGGTGAACGTGGTCGACTGCTCGGCGGAGGCGTTCCCCGCCGTGTCGGTCGCCCGGAAGCGGACCGTGTGCGCTCCGGGGGCGCGAACGGTGACCGGAGCGGAGTACGCGGTCCAGGCACCGGTGTCGAGCGCGTACTCGATCTTCGCTACGCCCGACTCGGTGTCGGTGGCCGTGACGGTGACCGTCGCGCCGCCGACGTACGCGCCGTCGTCGTTGCGGTCACCGGTCACCGTGGCGGCGACGGTGGGTGGGGTGGTGTCAGCGGCCTGCGGCTCGACGACGGTGAAGTGTTCCATCTGCTCGGCCGACGTGTTGCCGGCGACGTCGGTCGCCCGGTAGTGCAGCATGTGCATCCCGACCGCGGTCACCACGATCGGGTTCGTGTACGCGGTGAAGGCCGCCCCGTCCAGCGCGTACTCGATGGTGGCGACACCGGATCCGCTGTCGGTGGCGGTCAACGTGGCGGTGGCCGTACCGATGATGTTGCCGTCGTCGTCGCGGTCGCCGGCCACCTCGGCCGTGACGACCGGCGCGGTGGTGTCCTGCTCCCCGGCCTCGACGATCCGGAACTGCACCGAGCCGACCGCGCTGGTGTTGCCGGCCTGGTCGGTGGCGCGGAACTGCACCGCGTGGTCGCCGACCGCGGTCACCCGCACCGGTTCGGTGTACGGGTGGAAGCTGGTGTCGTCGACCTGGTATTCGACTGTCGCGACCCCCGAGTCGGCGTCGGTGGCCGTCACGGTCACCGTGGCCGCGCCGAGGTAGTTGCCGTCCTGGTCCTGGTCGCCGGAGACGGTGCCGGTCACCGTCGGCGCGGTGGTGTCACCGCCCCCACCGTCGTCGGTGACCACCAGCTCACCGACCATCGAGCTGTGGCCGGGGATCGAGCAAAAGTACCGGTACCGGCCTGGGGTCAGCGTCACTGTCGCCTGGTGGCGGCCGTCGTTGGCGTCGAACGGGCTGGCCAGGATGTTGATTGTGACGTCGTGGTTGTAGCCCTCGGTGCTGGTGTCGAAGGTCAGGGTGTGCGGCATCCCGGTGGTGTTGCCGGTGGCCGCGCTGTTCTCCCAGATGATCGTGGTCGCCCCGGCCACCGCCGTGGTGGGCGCGGACTTGTAGCGGGTGATGCTGTCGTCGGCGGTCCAGGTCAGCACCTGGTCGGCGGCGACGCGCGGGGCGGCGGAGGCGGGCACCGCTGCCAACGGGATCACCGTGAGCAGGAGCGCCGCCAGCGCGGCCTTCAGTCGTCGGGTCATCGTCACTCCTAGAGTTCCCGCACGCGGATGTTGCGGAACTCGGTCAGGTCGTTGTCACCGTGGTTCTGCAGGCCGATGAAGCCGCGCAGGAACTGCCGCAGGTCGGTCGGCGGGTCGCCGGCACGCGACGACTGCTTGCCGGGCGTGTTGTCGAACTCGTTGATCACCACACCGTTGCGGATCATCGTGTAGTGCTGCCCGACGGCACGGATCTCGTAGTCGTTCCACTCGTTCTTCGGCGTCACCCCGGCCTGGGCCAGCGGCACCGGGTCGAAGTTGTAGACCGAGCCGGTCTTCTGCGGCTCACCGGTGTCACCGTCGTAGATCTGGATCTCGTGTCCGCAGTAGATCGCCATCCAGGCCGGCGAGGTCCGGGCCGACCCGACGGTGCCGCAGCTGCCCGGCGGTCGCTGGTCGAGGGGGGTTCGCAGGTCCGGGAACCGGATGAAGACCCCGGTGTTGGCCCGGCCGGTGCCCGGTGCGATGTCCCGGAACTGCACCTTCAGCGAGAAGTCGCCCAGCTCCTTGGTGTGCCAGAGCATGCCCAGGCCACCGCTGGAACGCAGCGACCCGTCCGGTTGGATGCCGAACTCCCCGGTCGGCGCCTGCTGCCAACCGCGCAGCGACTCGGCGGTGCCGTCGAAGAGCGGCTCGTACCCGGTGTGGCCGTCCCGGCCGATCTCCGACGCGGCGGCCAGGCGGGTGAGGGTGCCCGACTCGCGGGTGCTGAGCAGGTCGTCGTCCTGCAACGAGCGGGCCACGGCGGTCACGTGCCGGACGAAACCGTTGTGGTCGGCCCAGGTGCTCTCGTCGTCGATCAGGTCGTTGGCCGTGCAGCCCTGCCCGACCGTGCGACTGGGTACCCCGGTGTCCGTGTCGCCGAGCCACACCGTGGGCCGGTCGTCGGGCACCGCGCAGCCCACGGTGACAGTGCTCTGCACCGTCGCCGTCTCACCGTCGGCGTAGGTGACGGTGAGCTTCGCGGTGTAGGTGCCGACAGTCGCGTAGGTGTGCCGGGGGTTCGCCTCGGTCGACGTGGTGCCGTCGCCGAACTCCCACCGGTGGCTGACGCCGCCGGACCGCGAGCCGTCGAACGCGATGGTCAGCGGCTTGTTCTGCACGGCTACCGAGTTGGCCGCCGGCACGGGGGTTGGTGCGCCACCGGTGTAGGTGATCCGGAGCAGTTTCTGGTTGGCGTGCAGGCTGAAGAACCCGCCGCCGTAGTCGAGCAGGTAGAGCGCACCGTCCGGGCCGAACTTGGCGTCCATCCAGCTCTGCAACCTGGTGTCGCCGTTACCGCCCGGGATGATGGCCCGCAGAGACTCGGCGTACACCGGTGGGGCGGCCTGTGGCACGCCGGCCGGGTCGACGGTGACCGCCACCCGGTTGGCGGCGTTCGACTGGTCGCCGATGAACCACTTGCCGTCCCAGTGCTCCGGCCACGCCACGCCGCTGTCGGTGTCGACGAGGTCGCGGTGGTACGTCGGACCGGACATGATGGCCTGGCCGCCGCCGCGCAGGTACGGCTGGGTGTAGGTGGCGTCGGCCGCGACGTAGGTCGGCAGGCCGCTGCCGTCGGTGCGCTTCGGGAAGACCGGGCCGCCGCCGTCCGGCGAGTACCAGATCATGTTGTCCCGGGCCGCCGGGATGTCCTCCAGTCCCGTGTTGCGCGGCGAGGTGTTCTTCAGGTTGTCGCAGTCGTACCAGCCGGTGAGCACTGCGGCATCGGTGTTGCTGCGGTCGCGGTACGGCTGCCGGTTGCCCATGCAGTACGGCCAGCCCTGGTTGCCGGCCGAGGTGATGATGGTCGCCGTCTCGTACTTCGCCGGGCCGAGGGTGGGGCTGGGCGACGAGGCGTCCGGGCCGACCCAGCCGGCGGTCAGCCACTGGTGCTTCGGGTCGATCTGGAGGCGGGCGATGTTGCGCACGCCCATCACGTAGATCTCCGGGCGGGTCTTCTCGGTGCCCGGCGGGAACAGGTTGCCCTCCGGGATGGTGTACGTGCCGTCCGGCTCCGGATGGATCCGGATGATCTTGCCGGCGAGGTCGTTGGTGTTACCCGACGTTCGGCGGGCGTCCTGGAACGAGATCCCCTCGTACTCCTGGGTCCAGTTGTTGCCGGCGTAACCCTGCGACCCCTCGGAGGAGTTGTTGTCGCCGGAGCCGACGTAGAGGTTGCCCTTGGCGTCGAACGCCATGCCACCACCGGCGTGGCAGCAGCTGTGGACCTGCACGGGGAACTGCAACAGGTCCTTGCGGGTGGCCTGGTCGATGGTCTGCGCCTGGCGGTCGTAGGTGAACCGCGAGATGGTGCGCTGACCGACCCGCTTCACCCGGTCGACCGAGTCGTGCGGCATCCAGTAGACGTAGAGCCAGCCGTTCTCGGCGAACGCGGGGTCGGGCACGATGCCGAGCAGGCCCTCCTCGTTCTTCACCAGCTCGGAGCCGCTGCCCCGGTTGCCCATCACCTCCAGGGTGGTGAGCAGCTTGACCTGTTTGGTGCGCGGGTCCCAGGAGTGGATGGTGCCACAGCCCAGGCCGACCTTCGGGTTGTTCCAGTCCGCGATCGGGCCGCTCGGGCAGGCCGCCTTGCCGACGTAGAAGACGGTGCCGTCAGGTGAGATGGTGAGCCCGTGCGGCTCGCCGATCTGGTCCAGCTGACCGGTCTGGTTGGCGGCGGTGAGTCGCTCCACCTTGTAGTTCGACGCGATGGTGGCCTGGCAGTCGCCGCGTACCCGACCGGTGGTCCAGTTCAGCGCGCCGGCGAGGTGGGTGCGGAACGCCTCCTCGCCGTAGCTGCCCTCGGTGTGGCCCATGCCGGTGTAGAACGACCGGCCGCCGTCGTAGTCCCGGCACCAGGACACCGGGTGGAACGGGCCGTTGGCGGCCGCTCCCGGGTTGTAGTGCCGCTCCTCCACCTGGGCGAGGGTGTGCACCGTGCCGATCGGGTTCGGGTCCCAGTTCTCCCAGCGGTCGGACCGGGTGATGGTCATCGGCAGCGACGCGGTGGCCGGGTGCTTGCGGTCCAGGATGTTCACCACCGCGCGATTCACCGCGGGCGGCTCCGGGGCGGTGGTGCTGCCGGTGAACAGGCGCAGGTCGGCGAGTTGGACCAGCGGCTCCCCGCTGTTCGCCGTGACGTTGAGCCGGTAACGGGTGAACTCCTGCGGCGTGGCGATGTCGAACCGGCGGGTCTGGAAGCGGTCCGGGAAGGTCTGCCCGGTGCGACGATCCAGGTCGGTCCAGCTCTGCCCGTCAGTGGAGCCCTGCAGGGTCCAGTCCTTCGGGTCCCGGCCGGCGGAGTCGTTGGCCGACGTGAGCGCGTACCCGGTGACCCGTTTCGGTGCGGCCAACTCGTACGCCACCCAGCCGGTCGGGGTGCGGACCAGCCACTTCGTGTTGGCGTCGCCGTCGGTCAGCTTCTCCTTGGTCTCGTTGGGCGGGTTCTCGCCGCTGGCGGTCACCCGGGCCACCGGCTCGGCCACCGGGATGGCGCCGGCTGGGCGGGTGCCGATCAGCCCGGTGAACCAGGTGGAGTCGACCTGGGCGCGGGCGGCGTCGGCGATGCCGACGAAGCCGCCGCCGGCCTTCATGTAGCTCTGTAGCGCCGACTCCTGGTCGCGGTTGAGCGCGGCGCCCGTCGCGGAGAGAAAAACCACGCTGCGGTACGCGGACAGCCCTGCCGTGGTGAACACACCGGGGTCGGTGGTGGCCGTGACATCGATGTCATGACCGGCAGCAAGCTGTTTGATGGTGTCCACCGCACGGGACACCGGGTCCTGTTGTTCGGCCACCGGCCCGTGGAACACCAGGACAGATGTCCTCTGGGGTTGCGCCGCCTGCGGGGCGGCCGCCGTTCGTGGTGCGGCGGCGGCTGCGGCCGTCGTCGCCGGGATCAGTGTCGCGAAGGCCGCTACCGCGGCGAGGGTTCGTCGTAAATTTCTGGTCATGCCCGTCCCCACTTTCGGTTCGGTCAGCTTCCGTGCGTGTGGGTGTGGCCCTGGAACCGGTGGATGGCCTCTTCGGCGCCCGGCGGCATGCTGCCGTCGGCGTTGCGCACCAGGAAGATCCCGGCCATGCCGCCGTCGGAGTGCGTCTGCACGTGGCAGTGGTACATCCAGGCGCCGGGTCCGACACCCTCCCCGGCCAGCACCTGGAAGCCGAACGAGCTGCCGGGGTTGAGGTCCTTGTTGTCGACCACCGGGCTGGGGTCGCTCGGCCCCTCCAACATCCCGGTGCGGTTGTCCGCCCACCGGTGCGCGTGCAGGTGGAAGGTGTGGAACAGGTTGCCGTGGCCGATGGCGATCCACTCGACGCGCTCGCCCAGGTTCGCCTCGAACATCGGGGTCGCCGGGGCCATCTTGTTGTTGATCATCATGTCGTGGAACACGGCGGTGAACTGCTTCGACGGCAGGATGTCGCCGCGCCGCCGGACGATCAGCGCGCCGTACAGTCCCTTCGCGACACCGCCGGTGCCGTGGTCGGTGCCCATCGCGTGATCGTGGTAGTGCCAGTAGCCGGCACTGCCGGGCATGTACCGCCGGCCCGCCGCGGCCACCATCTCGTGCGAGCGCCAGACATACGTCCGGGTCTCACCGGGGTTGTTGAACGAGGCGTTGAAAGGGCTGCCGTCGGACTCGGTGCTGTAGTCCACCCCGTGCGGGTGGATGGACAGCCGCTGGCTGGTGGTGTTGACCAGGGTGATTTCCAGGGTGTCACCCTCGTACATCTCCAGGACCGGGCCCGGAACGGTGGCCTGACCGGGTGCCAGGCCGTAGCCGAACAGGTTGCCGGGCAACTGCTCGGCGTAGATGGTGATCTTCTTGGTGACACCGGCGGCAGCCCGGGCGGGGCTGCCGCCGAACGTGCTGCCGATCGCCTGGGCGGACGCGCCCAGTGCCCCGGCGGCGAGCGCACCGGTGGCGATCAGCGATCTACGGGACAGGTGGCGGTGAGGGCCACCAGCGTGATCGTCCATTGGTCTCCGTTCCCGACCGGGCGAAGACGCGACGAGGACAGGGTGCATCGGCCCGAGCACGGGGGCGGTGGCACGACTGAGGGTGAGGCTCGTCGCGTACTTTGCTCGGAAGACTCAAAGCTTTCGATGGATGACAGCAACTTATGTAATCCATCGACGAAAGTACAGCTCTGATTGCAAAAAGATTACCTTGACATCACGACGTCGGTCGATTGACATGAAGCTGACACACAAGCAGACGCCGGGCTGCCGTCAATGCGGCAACCCGGCGTCAGGCGTACGGAAGATGTGGGTCAGATCTGGTGGCGGTCGTCCGCAGGCAGGCTCGGGGCCTGCGGTGGCTCGGGCGACTGGTCCGGCTGGCCGAGCTGCGCGACGTGGGTCGGGTCGAGGACCCGGGAGAGGAACGCGCGGGTCCGTTCGTGCTTCGGCGCGCCCAGCACCTCCTGCGGCGGCCCCTGCTCGACCACCACCCCACCGTCCATGAAGACGACCCGGTCGGCCACGTCGCGGGCGAACGCCATCTCGTGGGTGACCACCATCATCGTCATGCCGTCCTCGGCCAGCTTGCGCATCACGGTGAGCACGTCGCCGACGAGTTCCGGGTCGAGCGCGGAGGTCGGCTCGTCGAACAGCATCAGCTTCGGCTCCATCGACAGCGACCGGGCGATCGCCGCGCGCTGCTGCTGCCCACCGGAGAGCTGGGCCGGGAAGGCGTCGGCCTTGTCGGTCAGCCCGACGCGCTCCAGGTTGGCCCGGGCGATCCGCTCGGCCTCGGCCCGACCCCGCCGGAGCACCCGACGCTGGGCGATGGTGAGGTTGTTCAGGACGGTCAGGTGCGGAAACAGGTTGAACGACTGGAAGACCATGCCGATGCCGCGGCGGACCTGGTCGATCTCGACGTCCGGGTCGGTCATCTCGACCCCGTTCACCCAGATCGTGCCGGCCGTCGGCTGCTCCAGCAGGTCGACGCAGCGCAACAGGGTCGACTTGCCGGAGCCCGACGGCCCGATGACGCACACCACCTCGCCCTGGCCCACCTCGAAGTCGATGCCCTTGAGCACCTGGAGCGGCCCGAACGACTTGTGCAGGTCGCGGATCTCCACGGCGGGGCGGGACGGTTCGGTCGTCATCTGGGTCACCGAGCCTTCGCGTAGCGGAGTTCGAGGCGTCGTACGACCTGCGACAGCGGCAGGGTGATCACCAGGTAGGCCAGGCCGGCCACCAGCAGTGGCGTGGCGTTCACCCGGTCGTTGAGCATGTCCCGACCGAACTTGGTGATCTCGATGGTCTGCGCCGTCACGCCGAGCACGTAGGCCAGTGACGAGTCCTTGGTGAGCAGGATGAGCTCGTTCGTCAGTGGCGGGATCACGATCCGGAACGCCTGCGGGATGACGATCGTGCGCATGGCGGTGAAGTGCGACATGCCGAGGGTCCGCGCCGCCTCCATCTGCCCCTTCGGCACGGCCTGGATGCCGGCCCGGATCGTCTCGGCCATGTACGCCGCGGCGGTCAACCCGAGGCCGATCGCGATCGACCCGAACACCCCGCCCGGGATCTCGCGCTCCGGGAAGGCGATCGGGATGCCGTACCCCACGAGGAAGAGCACCAGCAGCGCGGGCAGACCCCGGAACAGCTCGATGTACGCCGTTGCCACCCAGCGGTACGGCGCCACCCGGGACAGCCGCATCAGCGCCAGGATGGTGCCGAAAACGAGGCCGAAGGCGAACGCGCCGAGCGTGTAGAGGACCGTGTTGCGCAGCGCGACGGTGATGATCGTCGGGAACATCGACGTGATGATGTCGACGCGGAAGAACGCGTCGGCCAGCCTGCCCCAGTCCGCGGCGAAGGCCACCACGGCGATGACGGCGATGAAGACCAGGTACTGGATCCCGAGGGACAGCCGCTCCCGCTGGCGGCGTCGCAGCTTCACGTTGGCTCGTTGCCTTCCCGGAGGGTTACCGACACGGAGGGCGCGCGGGACGCGCGCCCTCCGGTACTACGTGGTGCTCAGGCGCTCGGCCGCTGTGCGGCTCAGGCGCTCGGCCGCTTGCCGATCCACTTCTCGTAGATCGTGTCGTACGTGCCGTCCTGCTTGGCCTTGGCCAGCACCTCGTTGATCTTCTTGAGCAGCTCCGGGTTGGCGTCCTTCTTCACCGGGAAGCCGTACTGCTCGCCGGTGTCGAACTCGGCGGCGACCTCGAACCCGCCCGGGTTCTTCTTCAGGTACTCGGTCCAGACCGGCAGGTCGTTGATGGCGGCCTCGACCTGGCCGTTGGCGACGGCCTGCTGCAGGGCG
The DNA here is from genome assembly GCF_030269705.1 of Micromonospora sp. NBRC 107095. Lineage (NCBI taxonomy): Bacteria > Bacillati > Actinomycetota > Actinomycetes > Micromonosporales > Micromonosporaceae > Micromonospora > Micromonospora sp. NBRC 107095. Next base: position 455,137 of record NZ_BSTU01000007.1, on the reverse strand, counting down.
GCGAGGTCCTCGAACTCGACGAGCTTCAGGCCCTTCTCCGTCTCGAGCTTCTTGGCGTAGTCACGACCGGTGGTGGCCGCCTGGACGCCGAGCTTCTTGTCCCTGAGGTCGTCCAGTGACTTGTAGGTCTTGCCGGTCTTCACCAGCATCGCCTGGGTGGCGTCGAAGTAGGGATCGGAGAAGTCGATCACCTTCTTCCGCTCCTCGGTGATCGTCATGCCGGCGGCAGCCGCGTCGCACTTGCCGGTGTTGAGGTCCTGGCCGGACTTGATCCCCTCGAACGGGGTGTCGATGATCGTCTGCTCGACGCCGAGCTCCTTGGCGACCAGGTCCATGATCTCCACGTCGAAGCCGGTCACCTTGCCGCTCGCGTCCTTGGACTGGAACGGCGGGTACGGCAGGTGGGTGCAGACGGTCAGCTTGCCCGCCGCGACCAGCTTGACGCCGCTGGCCTGGACCTCGCTGTCGTCCTTCTTCGCGCAACCCGCGCTCAGCGCGAGGGCGGCGACGGCCACGACGAGGCCGGCCTGACGGACGGCGCTTGGGAACCTCACGGCTGTGTCCCTCCGATTCGGCTTCCCTTGCACAGAAAGCCAATCTGGTTCATAGACTTTGCGATAAGCGACCGTACCCGATCCGGCCCGTCGCCCCCAGATCACGCCGTGGCCACCCGGGCGGCGCGACACTCGGGTCACCGCCGGCGAACCGGACACACAGGCAGCAACCTGCCTCAACCACCGGTTCCCTCGGCCGCCCCGTCCGGGGTGAGGGCCCCACCGTGCGGATCTGTGTCCAGGAACACGTGCTGGTGGCCGTGGCCGGCATCGACGCTGACCTGGTCGAGCTGGGTCGCCGCTACCGACCAGATCGTCGCGGCCTCGGCCGCCTGCCGTGCCGCGACATCCAGCACGGCCGCCCGCTGCGCGACCGGAACGCCAGCGGCCAGCGCGTACGCGTCGACGGCCAGCGACGCCTGCTGGACCGCTGCGCGCAGCCCGCCGCGCGCCACGTTGGTGGCGGTGGTCCCCGACGGCGGGTCGGCGAACGGCTCGGCCGCCCGGCGCATGACATCCTGCCACTGGCGGGCCTGCGCGGCGTCCGGCGCGCGTCCGTCGGTCGTCTCCGTCTTGATGGCGGCCAGGACCGGGGCGACCTGGTCGCGGACGCGCCGCGCCGTCTCGGTCAATTCCACGATCTGCTGGGCGTCCCGCTTCGCCTCGGCCTGCTTGATGCTCGCGATGGTCGCCTCGGTGGCGTCCGGACGGCCCACCTGGTAGCCCACCAGCCCTCCGAGCAACGCGGTGACCAGGGCGATCACGCCCGCGACAGCCGCGAACCGCGCGGTGCGGCGACGACCCACAGCGGCGGTGTCCAACTGGTAGGAGGGTCGGCCGGTGCGGCGCGCCATCGCATCTCCTCGCATCGATGGGGTGGGGCCAAAGATTAGCCGCCCCTCGTGACCTCCGTCGATAGCACCGTCGATACCGCACCGGCACTGTCGTGTCGGCAGGAACCGCTAGACCGGGTAGCACCACTCGGCCAACGGTTTCTCCAGCACCCGTTCGATGGCGGTGACCTGCGCCGGGCTGAGTTCGTCCCGGTACGCCTCCGCCCGGCCCACGGTGAAGTCGTACCGGGAGAAGCCCTTCTCGAAGGCGGTGGACCAGCCCAGCCCGAGGAAGTCGAGCATCCGGGCGACCTGCTCACGCGGCTGCTCGACCAGGTCCTCGTAGCGCACGTCGAGCCACTGGTCGGCCGGGTGCCGCAGCCGAGCCTGGGCGAAGGCCTCCATCAGCATCTTCCAACCCAGCGCGGCGAGCACCGGAAACGAACGGCCGGACTCGATCCACTCCTCCCGCAGGTCGGCCGGGAGCGGGCCGTAGATCCAGTTGTCCGGCCCGCGCCACCCGTCCCACCAGCCCATCTGGAGCCACGAGTTGGCCACCGCCCGGCCGTCGCGGACCACGTTGACCACCCGCAGATCCGGGTACGCGGCGTGCAGCAGACCGGTGCGCGGCCACCCGGTGACGTGCTGCACCATCTGGTGACAGCCCTGCCGCGCGATCCGCTCGTCGAAGAAGGCCCGCAGCCGCCTGGACACGAACGGCGTCAGGTCCTCGGCGACCAGGTCCCGACACGGTCGGGAGAAACCGGCGAGCACCTGCCGGTCGAGCAGGTGGTACGCCTCGGACGGCGCGACCCGGAGCCGACCCCGCTCCAGCAACCGTCGACTGTGCCGCAGCGAGGTCATCCCCGCCGGGCGCGGTGCCGACCGCCGGTAGAGCGGGCCGTTGAACCTGCCCTTGGGGTTGAGCCGGGCGAGTTTGTCGTCCAGGCCGGAGACGAAGCCGACGGCGGGATGCCGGGAGAGCAACTCCTGGACCAGTGTCGAACCGCAGCGACCGGTGCCCACCACCAGTGAGAGCATCGTTCAGCCTTCCTGCCGGGTGGCGGGTGACGGGGAGACGGCCGGGTCTACGGCGCTGCGGACGGCTGACGAGGTGGCCGCCGGGCGGCGCAACGGGTAGCCGAACCGGGTCAGGGCCACGGCGGTCAGCCCGGTCACCACGGCGTACGCGCGGGTGCTGAGCCCGGTCAGCCACTCGGTGTCGGCGACCACCTCGACCAGCCCGGTGCGGTGCCGTGAGGGGTTGCCGGCCACCGAGTGGGTGGGCTTGAGCCGCACCGTGGCCGGCGTCGGGAACGGAAGCTCGTCGGGGGTCGCGCCGACGAAGCCGGCGATCTGGGCGGTGGTGCCGGCCGGGTCGGCCACGAAGTCCTCGTACCGGACCCGCAGGTAGCGGCCCGGCGCGCCGCGGCGACCACCCCACAGGCGTACGGTCGCGGTGTTCCAGACCAGCCAGAGCAGCGCGGCCTTGCCGACGGGTGGTCGGCTCATCAGCTGGTCGTCGGCGGGACCGTCCAGGAGGCGCCGACGACGCCAGGAGTACGCGGTCGCTCGCGGGTCACGCACCACGTGCAGGACGTACAGGTCGATGCCGGGCAGGCTGCCGAGCAGGGCGCCGTACGGCGGCAGCTTGGAGGAGTCGACGATGACACCGTCGGACCGGCCGGGCAGTGCGTGTTCGGCGATCGAGGCGTAGAGCCGGGCCAGGTGCCTGTCGTCGGGGTGGCCGGGGACCGGCGGCTGGCCGTGACGGTGGCGGCGCAGCAGCGCGGGCAGCCGCCGCAGCCGCAGCCGCTGGGCCAAGCGGGCGGCGATCCCGCCCGGGTCGGCGTCGCTCAGGTCGGCGCGCACCCGGGCCCAGAGCGGGCAGTCGACCACCGGGGAACCGCACCCGCACTGCCGGTTCTCCAGGATGCCGCGTCGCCACAGGTACCGCAGCTCGCCGGCCGCGACGAAGCCCGGCAACTGGCCCAGGACGGTGGTCACCAGGGTGCTGCCGCTGCGACCGGTGCCAGCGAGGTAGAGCACCCGCACCCGACTCACCGGGCCGCTCCCCCACCGGCCGTGGCGCGGCCGGTCCGCCGCGCCGGCAGCGCCGCGGCGGCCTCGGTGTACAGCCCGCGAATGCGCTCCAGGTGCCGGTCCGGCGCGAACTGGGCGGCGATCTTCGCTCGGCCGGCCCGGCCCATCCGGTACGCCCGCCGTGGGTCGGCCAGGATGTCGGTCAGCGCGGCGGCGAGGGCGGTGGGCTCGTCGGCGGCGACGATACGCCCGTCCACCTCGGACTCGACCAGCTCGGGCAGCCCACCCAGATCGGTGGTCACCACCGGGACGCCGCAGGCGAACGCCTCCAGCACCGCCATCGGTTGGTTCTCGTGCCACCGCGACGGGACGGCGACCACCGCCGCCGACCGGATCAGCTCGTGCAGGCGAGGCTTGTCGAGCCGACCGTGGAACCGGACCCGGCCGGGCACCCGCCGCGCGGCGAGCGCCTCCAGCTCCGGTCGGGCCGGGCCGTCCCCGGCCACGTCCACGCCGACTCCGTCCGGCAGCGCGGCGGCGGCCTCGATCAGCACGTCGACGCCCTTCTCGGGTGCCAGCCTGCCGGCGAAGACGACACCGCCGCCGGGCGTCTGCTTGGCGGTGACACCGGTCAGGTCGACGAAGTGGTTGACCACCCGCAACCGGTCCGGGTAGACGCCCGCGCGGCGCATCACGTCGGCCAGGAACCCACTCGGGCTGACGAAGAGCTGCACCGGGTCGTACGCGTCGAGCCGCCGGTGCAACCAGGACTCGACGGCGAGCAGTCCGCTGCGCGACAGCGAGCCGTCCTTGCAGCGGCGGCGGGCCGCCTGCAACGGGCCACCGGTGACGCACGCCTGGCAGGTCCGGCCCCGGTCCAGCAGTTGGTAGCTCGGGCAGGCGAGCTTGTAGTCGTGCATGGTCAGCACGCACGGCACCCCGGCGGCGCGGGCCGCGGCGAGCACCGACGGGGAGAGCTGGTGGTAGATGTTGTGCAGGTGCAGCACGTCCGGCCGGAAGTCGTCGATCACCTGGGCCAGCCCGCGCCGGCTCGTCGGCGACCAGAGCATCCGCCCGACGGCCACCGCCCGGGGCCGAACCCCGCTCGGCGCCGGCTCCAACTCCACTTCGGACGGGAACCGCGCGGCGTACGGCAGCGGCGACTCATTCTCCGGGTGGCTCATGCCGAAGTAGGCGACAGTGTCGCCAGCGGCCCGTTGCAGGTCGGCGAGATCGAGCAGGTAACCCTCGGCACCGCCACGGCGGTAGAGGAACTTGTTCACATGCAGCACGCGCATCGACTCGGCCTGCTCACGTCGATCGGGCGAACCGGGCCCGGGGGTGATGACCGGGATCCGCCCGCCCCGGCCACGGCCCACGGTATGCAGGCCGGGTCAGCGAGTCCAGTTCACATTAGCCATGTGGCTGAACGGGTGATCTTCGTCTGCCCGTGCGGTCCGCAGCCTGGCCTCCCACCATGATCTCCCGATAGCCTGGCTGCCGCCGGTCGTACCCGCTCTCATGCGGGGCCGGGCCGGTGCCCCGACAAGGAGGACCCGTGGCAGCCGACGACGAGGTCTCCGCGCTCGCGTACACCGCGCGGCGGGTCCGGCGGCATCTGCGCTGGGCGCGTACCGAGGGGATCGGACGGCTGATCGAGGAGGACCGCCTCAACCCGGTCGACCGGATCGGCACGGCGGTGGCGAAGCGACGTTGGCGGCGGCGGGCCGGCCGGACGCCCGGCTCGGCGATGCCGGTCTACCTGGTCGGTCTGCAACGCTCCGGCACGAACATGCTGGTCCGCGGCCTGGACGCCGCACCCGAGGTCGAGGTCCGCAACGAGAACGACAGCACCCTCTTCCACCGCTTCCAACTGCGCCCGGACCCGGTGCTGACCGCCGCCATCCAGCGCAGCCGTCACGCGTACGTGCTGGTCAAGCCGCTCTGCGAGAGTCACCGGGTGGACGAGTTGCTGGCCCTGCCCGGGCTGACCCCCGGGCGCGCGCTCTGGGTCTACCGCGACGTCGACGACCGGGCCCGCTCCGAGGTCGCCAAGTTCGGCGACGCCAACCTGCTGGCGCTGCGGGCGATCGCCGACGGCAGCATCGGGCGACGGTGGCAGGGGCAGCGCCTCGACGCCGACACCGTCGAGCTGATCCGGGCCCACGACCCGCAGCGGTTGGATCCGCACAGCGGCGCGGCGCTGTTCTGGTACGTCCGCAACTCGCTGGTCTTCCAGCTCGGCCTCGACCGGCGCACCGACGTGCTGCTCTGCCGATACGACAGCCTGGTCGCGGACCCCGCCGAGCAGCTCCGGCGGCTCTGCGCCTTCCTCGACTTCCCGTACCACCCACGGCTGCACGCACACATCGGTCCCCGCCGGTCGCACGGTGCGGCGGACCACCGGCGGCTGCCGATCGACAGGCGCGTGCGGGCCCGCTGCGACGAGCTGACCGACCGGCTCGACCGCGCCGCGGCCGACGCCCGACCCGAGACCACGAAGGCGGCCGACAGTGGCTGAGACCGGAACCCGTACCGCGCCGATCTTCCTGGTCGGCTGCCAGCGGTCGGGCACCACCATGGTGCGTCTCGTCCTGGACTCACACTCGCGGATCAGCTGCGGCCCGGAGACCCGGTTCCTGCCCGACCTGCGACGGATCGTCGGCCGGGACTGGGAACGGCTGGCCCGCTTCGGGTTTCCGCGCGAGGACTGGCTGCGCCGGATCCGGGACTTCTTCGGCGGTGTGCACGCCGACTACGCCGCCGCCCGGGGCAAGGCCCGGTGGGCCGACAAGACCCCGCTGTACGCGATGTCGCTGGACTTCGTCACCGAGGTCTTCCCGGACGCCCAGATCGTGCACCTCATCCGGGACGGCCGCGACGTGGTGGTCTCGCACCGCAAACGGTTCGGCTACTGGTCCGCCGTGAAGTGCGTGGTGAAGTGGCCGCGCTACATCCGGGCCGCGCGGGCGGTCGGCGCCACCCTGCCGGCGGACCGCTACTACGAGCTGCGCTACGAGCAGGCGGTCAGCGAGCCGGAGAAGACGATGCGGGCCTTGTTCGAGTTCCTCGGCGAACCGTGGGAGGACGGCATCCTCGACTACGACAGCAAGCAGCACGACGTGGCCCAGAAGTACACCACCGAGGCGGAGCGACGACGGGCGGCGGCGAGCATCACCGAACCGATCTACGGCTCCCGGGTGGGCACCTACCGCCGCGAACTCGACCCGTTCCTGCGCCTGCTGGTCTGGGTCTTCTCCGGTCCGACCCTGCGCGCCCTGGGTTACCGGTGACCCGCCCGGGCCGGCGGCGCGCGATCGCCGCCGCCGCCATCGCCGCCACCCTCCTGCTCACCGCCGGCTGCACCGGCGGCGACGACGATCCGCCGCCGGCCGCCACCCCCTCCGCGACGGCGGCACCCGCAACCGGCGCGCCGGCACGCACCGGCGAGCAGGTGAGCAACCCGTTCGGCGCGCACTGGGACTGGTCGCGGTTCCAGCAGTTCGGGCCGTACCTGCGCCGGCTCGCCGGTTCGGCGACGTACGAGGAGATCTCCTGGTGCGAGATCGAACGGACCCCGGGGCAGGCGGACTGGGCCGGGCTGGACGAGATCGCCACGCGCAGCCGGGAGCTGGGCATCACCCTGCACCTGAAGATCCGCACCGGCGTGTGCTGGGCGACCGGTGGCACCGCCCGCTACACCCGGGGCGCGGCCAACAAGACCGAGTCGGCGATGCCCACCGACCTCGGCGCGTACCAGCGGTTCGTCAGCGAGGTGGTGCGCCGCTACGGTCCGTACGGGGTGCGGGAGTACGCCATCGAGAACGAGGTCAACGCGCCGAGCTACTGGGCCGGCAGCCCCGAGGACTACGCGCGGCTGGTCCGGGCCGCCGCCGGGACGATCCGCGCGACCGACCCGAAGGCGCTGGTTGTCGACTCCGGCATCAGCAGTGTCGCGTACGGCATGGGTGTCGCCGACCGGCTGCTGCGCGCCGACCGGGTGCCCGAGGCCGTCGCCGCCTATCAGGCGTACTTCCAGCGTCGGGTCGGCACCCGGGGGCAGCAGATCCCGGCGGTGACCGGGGAGGCGCAGCTACGCCGGGCGCTCGGCACCGAGACCAACAGCCGCAGTTTGCGCTTTCTGGCGGTGACCGAGTCGCTGCTGACCGACCGCACCGTCGACGTCCGGCAGGTCCACTTCTACGAGCACTTCAGCGGGGTGGCCCCGTTGCTGGACTACCTGCGCGCGACCACACCGCCGGGCACGCCGATCCAGGCGTGGGAGGTCGGTCAGTTCTGGCGCGACGGCGACGGCGACCCCGCCGGCCGGGCCACGGAGATGGTCAAGACGGTCACCCTGCTGGCGGCCGGTGGGATCGGCGAGATCAGTTGGTTGCCGTTGGCGTACAACCCGAACAACGCGGCCGGCAGCGAGGTCCGCTACGGCCTGCTCGACCCGGACGGCACCGAACGGGAGGCCGGCCGGATGCTGGCGGCCCTGGCCGACGCCGCCCGGGACGCCACCGTCACGCCGCTACCCGCCTCGGTGGCCGGCAGGCTGAACGGGGTCGCGTTCGTCCGGGGTGGGTCGAGCACGCTGGTGCTCTGGTCGGCGTCGAACACGCCGGTGACGGTGCCGGCGGCACCGGGCGCTCGGGCCGGGGCGGTGGGTTCCCCGCTGGGCGTGGCCGGCGGCGGCACCACGGTCACCGACGTGCCCGTCGTGCTCCGCGCCGACCAACCGGTGGACCGGATCCTCGCCGCCGTCCGCTAGTGCGGCCAGGGGTCGGGCCAGCCCAACAGGGCGGCCAGGCGCGCGTTGTGCGGCGCGAACTGCTCGCTCAGGCGCTTCCGCAGGGCCGGGGTCAGCTCGGAGACGCCCGGGTCGACCCGGCGGGTGTGCCGCGTGAACGCCTCGGGGGTGAAAGCCGGCAGGTCGAGGAAACGCAGAATGTCGCCGTACGTACCGGCCGGGTCGGCGTGCAGGTCTTCGGTGCGGGCGACGTGGATCCGCTCCCGGGGAACCTGCGCGAACCACCGGTCCAACTGCTCGGCGTAGCGACCCCGGGCCGCGTACGAGTGATTGCGTAACGCCAGGTGGGCGACAGTGGTGTCCGGGCCGCCGCGGGTCGCCCGGGCCAGCCGCTCCTGCTCCGCGTCGAGCGCGTCGGCGAAGGAGAGCGGCTCCGCGCCGTACGAGCGGGTGTGCAGGTAGTGGGAGTAGGCCCGCTGCACCGGGTCGCGCAGCAGGACGACGAAGCGGGCCTGCGGCAGGGCCGCCGCGACCCGGGATGCCACGCTCGGATGGAACAGGTAGTAGGGGCTCGCCTCGAACGTGCGCTCGCCCGGGGCGAGGCGCGGGAAGTGCGCCCGGTACCAGCGCAGCCCCCGAGCGTGGTGGACGCTGAAGTACTGCAACTCCTTGCCGGTGGGCACCCGGACCCGGGGATGCGCGGCGAGGTGGTGGTACAGCGAGGTGGTGCCGCAGCGCTGCCCGCCGATCACCAGGAAGTCGGGCAGCGGCCCTGGCTCTCCCGGTCGCGCCGCGCGTCCCCAGGCCCGCGCCGTGCGTACCCCCCGGCGCAGCCGGTCGGTAACCTGACGCCGCGCGCCGCCGCTCACGAGTGGACTCCGCGCTGGCCGGCACCCGCAGCGGCACCCACGCCGTCGGCCGGGCCAGCCGGGTCGGCGGCGGCCCGTCGACCGCCTCGGCGGGTCACCGCACGCAGCACCATGACGTCCTCCCGACTGAGCCCGAGCGCGAGCACCGCGCCGAGGTACGCCACCCCGATCGCGGCCAGGCCGACCACGAGCTGCGCGGTCCACCCCTCGACCAGCCAGCGCACACCGAACCCGACACCCATCGCGGCCAGCGCGGCGACCAGGCCCTTGACCATGCTCGCCGTCACCGGAACCGTGTGCACCTGCGCGCGCACCTGCCAGACCCGGGCGATGTTCACCGCCGCCAACGACACCGCCCAGGCCACCGCCGCACCGAGAATGCCGTACGCCGGGATGAGCCAGAGGTTGAGCAGAACGTTGAGCAGCAGGGCGGCGAGGTTGTCCATCATGTTCACCGAGACCCGGCCGGACATGTTCAGCAACGTCCCGCAGGGCCCGGTCGCGGCGTTGACGAGCTGACCGAGCGCCAGCACCACGGTGACCGCCGCGCCGCCGGCCAGGCCCGGCCCGCCGACCAACCGCAGCAACTGTTCCGGGAAGACCAGCAACGCCACGAAGGCCGGCAGCGACAGCCGCAGCACCCAGCCCGTGGCGACCCGGTAGATGCGGCGCACCTCGTCCAGTCGACCCTGGTGGTAGAGGTGCGCCAGGTGCGGACCGAACGAGGCGTTGACCGGCGCCAGCACGAACACCGCGATGGTGACCAGCCGGGTCGCCACGTGGTAGACGCCGATCGCGTCGGCACCGTAGTCGAAGAAGCCGAGCAGCAACGCGTCCACCCAGATCAGCCCGGTGGACGACAGCGAGGAGACCCAGCTGACGGTGGAGAACCGGAACAGCTCCCCCGGCCGGTACGCGGGCCGGGCAGCGGGCACCCGGCGCACCATCCGGACGAGCGCCACCAGAGCGAACGCGGCGGCGCTCCAGCTCGCCACCACCAGCGCCCAGAACGCGCCGGTCAGGCCCGCCCCGAGGGCGAGCGCCAGCGCGGTGAGCGCCAACCGGGCGGCCGGCTCGTAGCCCTGGCCGATGAGCGCGTAGGCCCGTTGGGTGCGCCAGCCCCGGGTGGCCGCGAGCGCTGCCTCGCACACCGTGCTGGCGGGCAGGCACAGCGCCACCAGCCGCAGCCCGGTGGTGAGCTGCGGGTCGTGCAGAGCGTCGGCGAGCCACGGAGCGCCGACCGCCAGGCCGAGGGCGATCACCGTGGACGCGGCGGCCGAGATGCCGATCCCGAGCCGGATCGCTCCCCGCAGGGCGGCCGGCTCGCCGTCGGCGAGATGCACCGCCACGAACCGGGTCAGCCCGGCCCGGAAACCGGAGAGCGAGAGCAACCCCAGCAGCGACAACACCGCGTAGACCTGGGCGTACCGGCCGAGTTCGGATACCCCCAGGGCCCGGGCCAGCAACAGCATGACCAGGAAGAGCGCCACCTGGCTGAACACGGCGCTAACCAGGTTCAGCACACCGCCGCGGGCCATGCCGCGTACCTGCTGGTCGCCGGCCTCCGGCGCGGCCGGCGGCCGGCCGGTCACCTCGCGCACCCGGCGGGCCGTTCTCCGATGGTCACGGCCGTGCCGCGGTCACGGTCTCCGCCGGCAGCGCGGGGGCCGCACTGCTCGCGGCCGCCGGGCGGGTGGCGGCTCGACCCCGCGAGAGCAGTTCGAGTACGCCCACCAGCAGCACGCCGAGCAGCAGACCCGCACCGCCAACCGGCAGGGCGGTACGCGCCAGCTCGGCCAGCCGGCTCACCTCGTGCGCCTCGCCGATGCTGGTCACCTGCTTCGGATCGGCGGCCTGGGCCTGGGCCCGCGCCGCCTGCAACCCCTCCCGCGCCTGGGACAGCGCGTTGGTCGCCGCGTCCCGTTGGGCGAGCAGGGCCTGGTAGTCGGGGAGCTTCGGCCCCAGCTCGTCGAGCTTCTTCTGGGCGGCGGTGATCGCGGTCGTCGCCGCGTCGACGCCTCGGCCGTTGCCGACCGCCTGCATGGAGAGCTGCTGCTGGCGCAGGCTGGTCAGCTCGCCCAGCGTCGCCTGGTAGATCCGGTCCGGCTGGGAGACCTTGTTCGCCTTCTCCCACTCGCCGATCGCCCTGGTCGCCGCTGTGACGTCGGCGTTGGCCGCCTCGACCTCACCGGTGGCGATGCCGACCTGGGAGGAGAAGAGGAACGCCAGCGCCCGGGTGGTGGTAGCGGTCAGCACCGGCGCGACAGTCGCCCGGTCACCGGCGGTGTACGTCACCTCCAACTGGCTGCTCGCGCCGACCTGGCTGATGGCGAGCCCGTCGCGCAGCCGCTCCGGCGGCACCCCGGTGTCCGCGCCCACGTCGGCGAGGACCCGGGGTGAGGTGACCGCCGCGCCGAACGCCGCGACGAACTGGTTCGCCGCCTGCGTACCGGTGTACTGCGTCCCGGCCGTGCCGCCCACCAGGGCCGGCGCCGCCACGTACGCGGTCCCGCTGAACTGCTGCGGCGCGAGCAGGACGATGGCGGCCGCGGCACCGGTGGCGAGTACCGGCACCCCCACGAGTACCCAGAGGCGCCGCCGGGCGACCCGCAGGTAGTCGACGATCTCCACTTTTTCCCCAATGCTGTCGTTCAGTCAAACCGGGACGGACGTGCGTCGTGGCTGCTCGCCGGTCAGGTGCGGAGCCGGTTGGCGGGCGATCACACTGGCCGCCGCGGCGAACGCGACGAAGTACCAGAGGGTGACCACGTTGGATATCACGTTGGAGGCGGCGCTGACCGCCACGAAGGCGGCGGCGCAGCCGGTGAACCCGACCGCGACGCCACGCTCGAAGCTGCCCGGAGGGGCCCGCCGCAGCGCGCTCCGGGCGGTGTACAGAAAGGCGAACAGCATCAGCAGGTACGCCCCGAGACCCAGCAGCCCGGTCTCCACGTACGCCCGCAGGAAGTCGTTGTGCGGCTTCTTCGCCTCGTCGGTCTCGCGCTGGGTCATGTTCGGTCCGATGCCGGTCACCGGGTTCCGGTCGGCCAGCGTGACGATCTCGGTCCAGTAGCTGATCCGCCACTGCAGGGTGTTCCCGGTCGGGTCGCCGCCGACCGCGCGGGACGCGCCGAGTTGGGCGAACCGTTCGCCGACGGCGGGCACCAGTGCCACCCCGGCGACCGCCACCACGCAGAGGGTGACCAGCATCCGCTTGCTGCGATGCAGCACCGCGACCACGATCAGGCCGATCGCCGCGCCGAGCAGGGCGCTTCGGGTGTTGGTGAGCAGCAGGAACAGCAGCGAGAGCGCGAGCAGCACGCCGAGGGACGCCCGCAGTCGACGGTCCAGGAAGCGGTACACCGCGAACCCGAAGATCACCATGAACATCAGGTACCGGCCGAACGTGGTCGACTGGCTGAACGTGCCGCTGATCCGGGTGAAGTCGCCCTTCACCTCGGCCGGCGGGTTGCCCAGCAGCGACATCACGACGGTGTAGCCCAACGCCAGCACCAGCGAGGCATAGCAGGCGAGCAGGACCCGACGGATCGCCGCGGTGTCCGGCATGAGCTGTTCCAGCACCACGAACATCACCACCACGGTGAGGATCCGCAGCGCCTCCAACAGGCTGTTCGCCGGTCGGCTGGCACCGAGGGCGCTGACCACGCTGCTGGCGCCGACAAGCAGCATCGCCCAGCTCAGCGGGGAGCCGCGCAGCCGGCCGTGCCGGCTGAGCTGTGCGGCCAGCCAGAGCCCGGCGGCGAGGAGGAACAGCACCGCGAGCAGCGTGGAGGGGTCCGCCGCCCGGGCCGTTCCGGCGGAGTTGGCCTGGCCGGCGCTCGGTCCGGTCAGCTTGAACAGGTCGACGCAGGAGCGCACCGCGAGCATCAGCAGCACGTACCCGGCGAACCGGGTCAACGCGAGCACGGCCACCGCGATCCCCGCCACCACCGCGAGCGGCAGCACCATGCCCCGACGGTCACCGGCTGCCATGGAGACACCGGCGACCACCGCCACCACCGCGGCGGCCAGCGCCGCGCCGCCGGTGAGGAGGCGGGTCGGGTCGAGCCGCCTGGTCATGAGCGGACTGACCTGCTGCGTGTGTTGTTCCACTGATCCCACTGAACTGAATCGGCGTTGCCCGGCCGCTGCCGGGCGCGGCCAACCGATGTCCTCCCGGCACAAGATCGGTTCAATCTAGCCCTGTCCCCTCGACGGTAGAAGGGGCCGTTGCGCCGACTGTTGCGTCCTCCACCGGGTTGATCCCCCGCTCCCCGGCGAACACCGCCCGGTCAGTCGGCGGCCGCCGCGCGTCGTACCCTGCCCCGTCGGCCCGGCTCCGGTGCCAGGCGGAGATAGAGCTGCTCCAACTCGCGGGCGGCGGTGTCCCAGCTGTACCTGCCGGTGACCCGCTCGCCCAGCGCCACGGCACCGGCCCGTTCACCCGGCAGGTCGGCGAGCAGCGCCGTCAGCACCCGGACCAGGTCGTCCTCGTCGCCGTCGCGGAACAACCGCCCCCCGGCGGCGTCGGCGCTCAGCACCTCGACGTGCGGCGCGATGTCGCTCGCGACGATCGGCAGCCCGTACGCGGCGGCCTCCAGCAACGTCAACGGCAGCCCCTCCAACCGGGACGGTTGGACGAAGCCGGCCGCACCGGAGTACAGCTCGGCGAGCAGGTCGCCGTAGGCGAAGCCGGTGAAGACGATCCGGTCGTCCGCCCCGGCCTCACGGCGCAGCCGGTCCACGAAGTCGTCGGTGAACGACGACCCACCGACGATCGCCAGGCGCATCGGGGTCTCGGTGCGCCGGAAGGCCCGGATCAGCAGGTCGGCCGCCTTCTCCGGCACCAGCCGCCCGACCAGCAGCAGGTAGCCGCCGGGGGTCAAACCGAACCGGTCCTGGATCTGCCGCGTCCGTGCCGTTCGGGCCGGGTTCACGCCGTTCGGGATGTAGGTCGTCGGGCTGCCGAACCGGGTGCTGTAGTGGGCGGCGAGCCCTTGGGAGACGGCCACCCGCTGGTGGGGGACGTACCCGCTGAACCAGTGGGCGCTGCCCAGCACCGCCCGGGCGGCGAGCCCCCACTTGCCCCGCTGGTTGTCCAGTCCGTGCACTGTCAGCACCACCCGCGCCCGGGACAGGGCGCGCGGAAGCGGGGCGACCAGGGCCGGCCCGAGCCCGTGGTAGTGCACGATGTCGGGCCGCGCGGTCATCGCCGCCATGGTCGAGGTCGCCGCGTGCACGATGGCGTCGAGGTGCTTGCTCGCGATCGTGTGGGTCTGGCGCAGCCGGACCCCCCGGTAGCCGTCGGCGGATGTCTCGCCGTAGCTGCGGCGGCAGTAGACGGTGACCTCGTGCCCGTAGCCGGCGAGCCGGCTGGCCATCTCCTCCACGTGCCGTTCGATCCCGCCGTAGGTCGCCGGCATCCCCTTCTGGCCGATCATCGCGATCCGCAGCGGACGCCAGCCCGCGCCCGCTGCGGCGCTGTCCCGTCCGGTGGCCCAGCCGTCGAGCGCCTGCCGCGCCGCGACACCCTCGCCCCGCTGCCGGGGAATCGCAGAATGTCCGGTGCCCTGGTCCACATTGTCGGTCTGCAGGTCGGGGTAGGCCACGATGACTCCCTGCGTGACTAGGTGCGCGCCCGCGCCCGGGCAGATCAACACCTTGCCACGAACGGACCCGTCCGCCAGCCGATCATCCAGACAAAAAAATCATCGGTGGGATTCGTGGTTCGTGACATGCCATCCGGATGACATCTACGCGGACGGCTGTGAAACCGGGTCGACCAGCGGATGAACAGCCCGCGCGCCCGGGCCGGCCGGATGTCAGGGGCGCGGCGACGATCCGGTCGGTTCGGACGCTCTCCTGGTGTGCAGGACGGTCAGCGTCACGGTGATCGCGGCGACGACGGCGACGCCGGCCCAGAGCAGCGGCCTGGTCCGCAGGTCGTCGGGCAGTTGCTGACCGAGGACGAAGACGCCCATCACCACCACGAACCAGCCGAACGCCTTGCGCAGGATGTCCGCCGGGATCCGCTCGGTGAGTCGTCCACCGACCAGGCTGCCCGCGACGGCAGCGACGGTGACCGTTGCCGCGAGGCCCCAGTTGATGTCCACATTGGCCAGGTAGCCGGCCAGGCCGGCGAACGACTTCATGGCGATGACCACCAGCGAGGTGCCGACCGCTACCGGCATCGGCAGGCCACCGAGCAACGCCAGGGCGGGCACCACCAGGAAGCCGCCGCCCGCGCCGACCAGGCCGGTCACCAGGCCGACCACCACACCGTCGAGGATCACCCGTGGTACCGGCAGCTCATGCGGCACCACGGCGCCGGCGGCCTCGCGTCGGCCACGGATCATCGCTACCGCGGTGGCCAGCATCATCACCGCGAACCCGGTGAGCAGGATTCCGGCGGGGATGAGCCCGGCCAGGCGACCACCGGCGTAGGCGCCGGTCATACCGGCGAGACCGAAGATCAGGCCGGTGCGCCAGCGCACCCGGTGGGCGCGGGCGTGCGGGATGACGCCCACCAGGCTGGTGGCCCCGACGACGAGCAACGACGTCGCGATGGCCTCCTTCGCGGGCAGGTCGGCGACGTAGACCAGCAGCGGTACGGCGAGGATCGAGCCGCCCCCGCCCAACAGCCCGAGGCTGACCCCGATCAGCACGGCCAGCCCGACGGTCAGCACCACCGTGGCGGTCATGCCCGCTCCACGGCGCTCCCGCGCAGCTGGCCCATGACGGTGTCGAGGTCGCGGCTGGCACCCCGGTTGTAGGGCAGCTTGCCGAGCAACATCCCCATGGCGCAGGTGTTGGTGACGGCGGCGACGGTGAGGCCGGCGCCGATGGCCCCGGCCACCCACTTGAGCTGCGGCACGAACACCGAGGCGAGAATGCTGACCAGCACGATCGAGCCGGCCACCAGGCGGACCTGACGTTCGAGGTCCCAGCGGGGCACGCCTCGCGTGATCGGCGCGTTGGCCGCCTGCCAGGCCATGATGCCGCCGTCCAGCACCGTCAGGTTGGGCAGGCCGACCCCCGCCAGGGCCTGCTGGGCCTGGCGGGCGCGGGCACCGGAGCGGCAGACCAGAACGACGTCCTCGTCCACCTGGTCGCGCAACTCCCGGCGGTGCTCCTTGAGCAGGTCGAGCGGCACGTTGTAGGAGCCGGGGATGTGCGACGTCTCGAACTCCGCCGGGGTACGCACGTCCAGCACGCGGGGCGCACGACCGGATTCGATCAGTTCGCGAAGGCCGGTGGCGTCGAGCGAGGCAGGGCGCGCGGTCTCGGGAGTACTCATTTCTCTTCTTTCTTGGATGAGGTGGCAGCTGTCACGGCAGGGGAAGCCGGCCGGCGGCGGCGGTGGCGTCGGCCGGTGGTGCGAACTGTTCCGGTCAGGCAGCGGTGACCAGGTCCAGGCCGGCGGCCTGGGCGTGCCCGAACGCGTCGTCGACCACGACCACCTCGCGGCCCGCGTTCGCCAGGAGAGAGGCGGCGACGGTGGCCCGGTAGCCCGAGCCGCAGTGCACCCAGACGGTCCCCGTCGGTACGCCGGCCAGCCGGCGGGGCAGGTCGGGCAGCGGGACGTGCACGGCGCCGTCGATGTGGCCGGCCCGCCACTCGTTGGTCATCCGCACGTCGAGAATCACGTCCGCGCCGGGCAGACCGGCCGGGACGTGGCCCTTCCGGGCCGCCGCGAGGGCTCCGAAGTCCGCCATCCGCAACTCGCGCAGCTGACCGGGGTCAGTCGCCCACCGCGCGGCGTCGCCGGTGGCCTGCGCGGCGGGGCGGTCGATACCGATGCGGACGAGTTCACGTTGAGCGTCGGCGACCTGCTGCGGTGTCCCGGCGAGCAGGGTGATCGGCACCCCCCACTCGATCAGCCAACCGAGCCAGGTGGCCATCGGACCGTCCAGACCGAGACTGACGGTGCCGGCCAGGTGCGAGGCGGCGTACGCCTTGCGGTGGCGCAGGTCCACCACCCACTCCCCTGCGGTCATCCGCTCGCGTAGTTCGGCGGCGTCGGCGCGGGTCACCGGCGTGAGGTCGACCGGGGCCGGGCCGGCGGCGTTGGCCACCCCCATGTGGGCGTAGTACGCCGGGTAGGCGTCGAGGCCGGCGAGGGTCTCGGTGACGAAGTCGTCAGCGGCCAGTCGCAGGACGGGATTCTTCTCCTTCTCCCGGCCCATGGTCGACTCCGGAGCGTCGGCCTGACTGGCCGAGCAGAAGCTGCCGAACCCGTGCGTGGGCCACACCTGCGCACCGTCGGGCAGCAGATCCGCCAGCCGTTTCGCCGAGGCGTGCTGCCGCTGGGCCAACTCGTGGGCGTGCTGCTGGCCCAGCAGGTCGGTACGGCCCGTCGTGCCGAACAGCAGCGACCCGCCGGTGAAGACACCGGTTGCCTCCCAGCGGCCGTCGGTCGCCACGTCCAGGACGTACGACAGGTGGTGGAAGGTGTGACCCGGCGTGCCGACCACCCGCAGCCGCAGGGAGTCGGAAACGGTCACCTGGTCGCCGTCGGCGACCGACGTCCGCGCGAAGCCGACCTCGTCGGCCGCTGCCACCAGGTAGTGCGCGCCGGTGATCCGCGCGAGTTCCAGCCCGCCGGAAACGTAGTCGTTGTGCAGGTGCGTCTCCAGGACGTGGGTGATCCGCACGCCCTTCTCCCCCGCCAGGTACATGATCCGGTCGATGTCGCGCTGGGGGTCGACCACGATCGCTACCTGCCCGTCCGAGGCCAGGTAGCTGCGATCGCCGAGGGCGGACGTGGCGACGACGGAAACCTCAACTGACATGTCCTGAGCTCCTTCCAAAATACCCCGGGGGGTATGTAGACGACACACTGCTGCGCGGTTCTTCACCCACGCTGTTACCCGGTCACGCCGTTACCAGTCGGCACGGCGGGCCGTCGGGCACGATGAGCCCGCACCCGCCGCGCCATACCTCGACGGGACGGTCCGGGCCCACCCCCGGGAGGGCGGACCCGGGGACGTCTCAGGCGAGTGCCAGGAAGAGCTTCTCGAGCTCCTCCTCGGTCATCTCCGGCTCCTCGCCACGGTCACGGGCGGCCCCACAATGCCGCATCCCCGACGCAATGATCTTGTAACCCGCGCGGTCGATCGCCTTCGACACCGCCGCCAGTTGCGTGAGCGCCTCGCGGCAATCCTGACCGTTTTCCATCATCTCGATAACCGCGTTGAGCTGCCCACGCGCCCGCTTGAGCCGGGTCAGCGCATCCGAGGTCATCTCCGGTCGAAGCTTCATCGGCACCTCCTGGAGGCAACCATACCCCCGGGGGTACCCATCCCGCCACCTGACCGACGATGAAACGGCCATACCGGGTGGTATATGCCGAAAGAGCCCCGGTCGATCACAGCGGATCGACCGGGGCTCTCGGTGCTACCTGTCAGGCGAGATCGAACCGGTCCAGCTCCATGACCTTGGTCCAGGCGGTCACAAAGTCGGCCACGAACTTGTCGCGGGCGTCCTGGCTGGCGTAGACCTCGGCGAGGGCGCGCAGCTGCGAGTTGGACCCGAAGATGAGGTCGACCGCGGTGGCGGTCCACTTCAGCTCATCGGTGGCCAGGTCGCGGATCTCGTACACGTGCTCCTCGGACTTCGACGCGCTCCACCGGGTGCCCGGGGAAAGCAGGTTGGCGAAGAAGTCGTTGGTGAGCACACCCGGCCGGTCGGTGAGCACACCGTGCCGGCTGCCGCCGACGTTGGCGCCGAGGGAACGCAGACCGCCGATGAGGACGGTCATCTCCGGCGCGGTGAGGTTGAGCATGTAGGCGCGGTCGACGAGCAGCACCTCCGGCTGGGTCTTCTCGCCGGCGCGCAGGTAATTGCGGAACCCGTCGGCACGCGGCTCCATGACCTTGAAGGACTCGACGTCGGTCTGCTCCTGGGTCGCGTCGGTACGGCCCGGCCGGAACGGCACGGTCACCTCGACGCCGGCGTCACGCGCCGCCTTCTCCACAGCGGCCGAACCGGCCAGCACGATCAGGTCGGCGAGCGAGATCTTCGCCCCGCCAGCCGCGTTGAACTCCTGCTGGATGCCCTCCAGGGCGGTCAGGACGGTCGCCAGCTGCTCGGGCTGGTTGACCTCCCAGCTGCGCTGCGGCTCGAGGCGGATGCGGGCGCCGTTGGCGCCACCGCGCTTGTCGGTGTGACGGAAGCTCGCGGCGGAGGCCCAGGCGGTGGAGACCAACTGGTCGATCGTGAGCCCGGACTCCAGAACCTTCGCCTTGAGCACGGCGATGTCGGCGTCACCCACCAGCTCGTGGTCGACGGCCGGCACCGGGTCCTGCCACAGCTGCGGCTCGGCCACCCACGGCCCGAGGAAGCGCTCGACCGGGCCCATGTCGCGGTGCAGCAGCTTGTACCACGCCTTGGCGAAGGCCAGCGCGAACTGGTCGGGGTTCTCCAGGAAGCGGCGGGAGATCTTCTCGTACTCCGGGTCGACGCGCAGCGACAGGTCGGTCGTGAGCATCGTCGGCTTGTACTTCTTCGCCGGGTCGAACGGGTCCGGGATGATCGCCTCGGCGTCCTTGGCGACCCACTGCTTCGCGCCACCGGGGCTGGTGGTGAGCTCCCACTCGTAGCCGAAGAGGATCTCGAAGAAGCGGTTGCTCCACTGCGTCGGCAGGTCGGTCCACGTCACCTCGAGACCACTGGTGATCGTGTCGCGGCCCTTGCCGCTGCCGTGGGTGCTCAGCCAACCCAGGCCCTGCGCCTCCAGCGGGGCGCCCTCGGGCTCCGGGCCCACGTGATTGTCGGCGACGCCGGCGCCGTGGGTCTTACCGAAGGTGTGACCACCGGCGATGAGGGCGACGGTCTCCTCGTCGTTCATCGCCATCCGGCGGAAGGTCTCGCGGATGAAGTGCGCCGCCGCGGCCGGGTCGGCGTTACCGCGCGGGCCCTCCGGGTTGACGTAGATGAGCCCCATCTCGGTCGAGCCGACGCCGGCCGCCATCTCCTTCTCGGAGGCGTAGCGCTCGTCGCCCAGCCAGGTGTCCTCCGGACCCCAGAAGATCTCCTCGGGCTCCCAGACGTCCTCGCGACCGAAGCCGAAGCCGAAGGTCTTGAAGCCCATCGACTCCAGGGCCACGTTGCCGGCGAGCACGAGCAGGTCGGCCCAGGAGATCTTCTGGCCGTACTTCTGCTTGACCGGCCAGAGCAGCCGGCGGGCCTTGTCCAGGTTGGCGTTGTCCGGCCAGCTGTTCAGCGGCGCGAACCGCTGACCACCGTCACCGGCGCCGCCCCGGCCGTCCTCGATGCGGTACGTGCCGGCGGCGTGCCAGCTCATCCGGATCATCAGGCCGCCGTAGTGGCCGAAGTCGGCCGGCCACCAGTCCTGCGAGGTGGTGAGCACCTCGACGATGTCGCGCTTGAGCGCCTCGACGTCGAGCTTCGCGAACTCCTTGGCGTAGCTGAAGTCCGCGCCCAGCGGGTTGCCCTTGGACGAGTGGGCGTGCAGCACCGAGAGGTCGAGCTGGTTGGGCCACCAGTCCCGGTTGGTGCGCGGACGACCGCCCGTCTTCGGGGTCGGCGAGTCGATCGCCGGGTTCTCACTCTCGCTGCCGTGCGCGGTCACCGAGTCGTGCGCGACCGGGCAGCCAGCCGCTGCCTTCTGGTCCACGCCCTGCGCACTGGTGGGGCGGTTCTCCTGGGTGTCGCTCATGTGCTTCCTTCCGAGCTTGCGGATCTCTGGGGCGTGCGTTCGGTCGCGCAGTCGGGGCAGGTGCCCCAGTAGACGACCTCCGCCTCGTCGACCACGAAACCGTGGTCACCCGAGGCGGTGAGACAGGGGGCGTGACCGACGGCGCAGTCGACGTCGGCGATCGTGCCGCAGGAGCGGCACACGACATGGTGGTGATTGTCCGCGACCCGGGACTCGTAGCGGGCGGTCGCCCCGGCGGGTTGGATGCGCCGCACCAGCCCGGCGTCGGTGAGCACGCGCAGCACGTCGTACACCGCCTGATGGGAAACCGTGGGGTGACCAGCCCGGACCAGCGAGATCACCGCCTCGGTACCGATGTGCGGGTGGTCGCGCAGCGCCGCGAGCACCGCCAACCGGGGCCGGGTCACGCGCAACGAGACAGCCCGCAGCTGCGCCTCGAAGTCGGACATCACGGGTACGAACACTAGCTCACTTTTTTGGAACGAATCAAGTTTTGGGCCTACCCGAGGTAGCCCAACGGCGGACGATTCACCCGAGGTTAACCTTCGGGGGAAGAAAAAGCGGTCAGCCATGTCGAGAAGTCCCGACCGGCTCCGTCCCCGGGGTGAACGTGACCACGATGGGTCGCAGCCAGCTTCAAGGAGCATCACGATGGCCAAGTACCTGCTGCTCAAGCACTACCGGGGCGGTCCGGTGGCGGTGCACGACGTGCCGATGGACCAGTGGACGCCGGCGGAGATCTCCGCCCACATGCAGTACATGCGCGACTTCGCGACCCGACTCGAGGCAACCGGCGAGTTCGTCGACGGCCAGGCACTCGCCCCGGAGGGGACGTTCGTCCGGTACGACGGTCCGGGCCGCCCGCCGGTCACCGACGGCCCCTTCGCCGAGACCAAGGATCTCATCGCCGGCTGGATGGTGATCGACGTCGACAGCTACGACCGGGCCGTCGAGCTGGCCGGGGAGCTGTCGGCCGCTCCCGGTGCCGGCGGGAAGCCGATTCACGAGTGGCTGGAGCTGCGCCCGTTCCTGAGCGAGCCGCCGACCATCACGGAGTGACCGCTCCGATGGACGAGACGCTGCTGCGCAGCCTCACGCCGAGCGTCATCGGGATCCTCGTCCGCCGCGGAATCGACTTCGCGGCGGCCGAGGACGCCGTGCAGGACGCCCTGATCGAGGCGGTCCGCGTCTGGCCGGTCGACCCGCCGCGCGACCCGAAGGGCTGGCTGACCACTGTGGCGTGGCGGCGGTTCCTCGACGCGGCCCGAGCCGACGCCGCCCGCCGTCGACGTGAGGATCTCGTCGACGAGGAGCCGGCGCCGGGGCCTGCCTTCACCGTGGACGACACCCTTGCGCTCTACTTCCTCTGCGCCCACCCGTCGCTGACGGCGTCGTCGGCGGTGGCGCTCACGCTGCGCGCCGTCGGCGGCTTGACCACCCGCCAGATCGCGCACGCCTATCTGGTGCCCGAGGCGACCGTGGCGCAGCGCATCAGCCGGGCGAAACGCACCGTCTCCGGGCTGCGGTTCGACCGACCCGGCGACGTCGCCACCGTGCTGCGCGTTCTCTACCTTGTCTTCAACGAGGGCTACTCCGGTGACGTGGACCTCGCCGCCGAGGCCATCCGGCTCACCCGACAGCTCGCGGCCACGATCGACCACCCCGAAGTGGCGGGGCTGCTCGCCCTCATGCTGTTGCACCACGCCCGGCGCGCCGCCCGTACCGCGCCCGACGGCAGCCTCGTGCCCCTCGCCGAGCAGGACCGCAGCCGCTGGGACACCCGGCTGATCGCCGAGGGCGTCGAGATCCTGCAGGCGGCCCTGGCCCGCGACCAACTGGGCGAGTTCCAGGCCCAGGCCGCCATCGCGGCGCTGCACGCCGACGCGCCCACCGCCGCGGAGACCGACTGGGTGCAGATCGTGGAGTGGTACGACGAACTCGTGCGCCTGACCGACAGCCCGGTCGTCCGACTCAACCGGGCGGTGGCGGTCGGTGAGGCCGACGGTCCCCGGGCCGGCCTGAGGGCTCTCGCGGCGGTGGACGACACACTGCCCCGGTACACGGCGGTGGCGGCGTACCTGCACGAGCGCGACGGCGACCCGGCGACGGCGGCGCGGCGGTACGCCGAAGCAGCCCGGCAGGCCCCCAACCTCGCCGAGCGCGACCACCTGACCCGTCAGGCCGCCCGGCTCAACGCGCTCGGGCGTCGCTGACCGGTCGCACCACGGGCCGACTGCGCGCCATGTGCCACTGCCGGCGCAGGGCGGTCCGGAAAGTCTCCGGAAGTTTCAGCGATCTTCCGCCGAGCCCTCACTCCGCCATTGTGAACGTCCGATGACTCCCCTGCGCTCTGATCGACTACTGACCTGGATGAATGTGGGATCAACGACGACAGCCGTGTTGCCATTCTGTTTCCGAAAATTGTTGACAAGCCGAGGACCGGTCAATACGGTCGCCATCGACGGCGCTCAATCGTCGTCAGCACCAACCACCACGACCCACTTCTCCGGTCGTCGTGCAGGACGACCGGCCCCACCACCAGAGCGGTATGACGCCCGTGGCCCTTACCCGACCACCGGCAGCCTGCCGAGGCGTACCGCGCCGCTGGCCCCCGCCAGCCGTCACGAGGAGGCAACAGTTCCATGACCGACACCAGCCACACCAGACCGAGGAATCGCGGCCGTATGCGGTTGCTCCTCGGCGCCGCATGCACCGCCGTCCTGGCCGTCGCCGGCACGATGACGGCCACGAATGCGTACGCCGAGGCCGACCGGACGCTCACCTCGAACCTCACCGGCACGCACAACGGGTACTACTTCTCGTTCTGGAAGGACAGCGGCAACGCCAGCATGACGCTGCGCGCCGACGGCCGCTACACCAGCAGTTGGGACAGGAGCACCAACAACTGGGTCGGCGGCAAGGGTTGGGCCACCGGCAACCGACGGACGGTCAGCTACTCGGGCAGCTACAACCCGGGCAACAACAACACCTACCTCGCCCTGTACGGATGGACCCGCAACCCGCTCATCGAGTACTACGTGGTGGAGAACTTCGGCAGCTACAACCCGAGCAGCGGCGCCCAGCGGTTGGGCACGGTCACCACCGACGGCGGCACCTACGACATTCTCCGCAGCCAGCGGGTCAACGCCCCGTCGATCGACGGCACCCAGACGTTCTACCAGTACTGGAGCGTCCGTCAGCAGAAGCGCTCGAGCGGCACCATCACCACCGCCAACCACTTCGACGCCTGGGCCCGCGCCGGCCTGAACCTCGGCAACCACAGCTACCAGATCATGGCCACCGAGGGTTACCAGAGCAGCGGCAGCTCCGACATCACCGTCCGGGAGGGCGGTAGCGGCAACCCGACGTCCGGGCCCACCACCGGTAACCCGGGGACCGGCAACTGCACCGCGACGCTCTCCGCCGGTCAGCAGTGGGGTGACCGGTTCAACCTCAATGTCGCGGTCAGCGGCACCAACAACTGGGTCGTCAGCCTCGGCCTCGGTGGCGGCCAGAGCATCCAGAACAGCTGGAACGCCGCAGTGAACGGCAACAGCGGCACTGTCACCGCGACGCCGAACGGCAACGGCAACAACTTCGGTGTGACGATCATGGCCAACGGCAACTGGACCTGGCCGACGGTCACCTGCCGTACCAGTTGACGCCGAGCATCATCTGACACCGCCTCTGGCGTGGCGGCCTCGGCCGTCACGCCAGAGGCGGTGCCGCGCCAGAGGTGGATGCCACGCCTCGACGGTCCTGACGGGCGCGCCCCGGCCGTGACAGTCGCCGCCGTCAGCTAGACCGGCGGCGCGGCGTTCTCGCCGGCCACCGTCTCCCGCTCCGATGACTCCTCGGTGTCGTCCGATTCCTCGGTGTCGGCCGCTGGTGCCTCGGTCGGTGCCACCGTCGCGGGCGCCGTTGTTCCACGGGTCGGCTCCGTCGTCGGCTCCGCATCGGGGCTCTCGGAGGTGGTGGGTTCGGGCGCGTCCGACGTGTTCGGACTGGACGGTGTCGGTCGGCCCGTCGCTCCCTCGCCCGCCGAACGGCTGGCCGTCGGTGATCCGGGTGCGCGGACCGGTATGCCCGCTGAACCGCGGGTTCCCGGTTCACCGCCGCCGGCACCGGGGCCGGGTTCCTGCCGCGAGGGCACCGTTGGCGACACCGAGGATGGCGCTCCGGGAGGCGTCGACGATCGCCCTGCCGGGCCCGGCATCATGCCGGTGGGATCGGCGAACACCAGGACGGCAGCCGCGGCGGCCATCGATCCGAGAAGCACCGCGAGCACCTTCGGCCCGGGACCTCCCGACCGCTGCGCCGCGCCGCCGGCAACCGAGGGCCGGGCCTGGGAGTGCTCGACCGCCGCCGCGATCGGCGCGCCGACGGCCGTCCGCACCAACTGGTCGGACGGCTCCGCGAGCGTCTGCGCGGCAGTGGCCATCGCCGCCGCCGTCGGGAAACGGCGGGTCGGCTCCTTGGCCATCGCGGTGGCGACCAGGTGCTGGACCGCCGCCGGAACGTCCTCCGGCAGCGCCGGTGGCTCCTCCTCGAGATGCCGCAGCGCCACGGCGACGGCGTGCTCGCCCTGGTGCGGGGGCCTACCGGCGAGGCAGTGGTAGACGACGGCACCGAGCGCGTAGATGTCGATCGCCGAGGTGGTCTCGTTCCTGGTGATCTGCTCGGGGGCCATGTAGTGGGCGGTGCCGACGACCTGGTTCGTACCGGTCAGGCTCGCCGCTTCCGGCGTCGCCGCGACGCCGAAGTCGACGAGTACGACGTGCCCGTCCGGCTCGATGATCAGGTTGCTGGGTTTCACGTCCCGGTGCACGAGGCCGGCGTCGTGTGCGGCCTGAAGCGCACGGGCGGTCTGCGCGGCGACCGACATCGTCTCGGCCACCCCCAACCGGCCGACCTCGGCGATCCGCTCCGACAGGGGTTGTCCCTGCACACATTCCATCACGATGTACGCGAGGACCGGCGCGTCGGCCTGGGACACCTCCCCGTAGTCGTAGACCTGGGCCACGCCGGGGTGACGCAGGGCCGCCATGGCCCGCGCCTCGCGGCGGAAGCGCTCGCCGAAGCCGGCGTCGGCGACCAGTCGAGATTGCAGCATCTTGACCGCTACGCAGCGGTTCAGGGTGTCGTCGACCGCCCGCCAGACGTCACCCATCCCACCGCTGGCGATGCTCTCGACCAGGCGGTAACGGCCTCCGATGACTTGCCCCACGCTCGGCATGACACGTTCGGTACCCCGGACTGCGCGATCTCAAGCACCGCGACGTCGCCTCGGGTGGTGGTGCCGCGTCGGGAAGCACCGTCAGCGCCGACGGTGGGGCGCCGGCCCCGCCGTTTCCGGCAGGGCCGGCTCAACCGGGCCGGGTCAGCTGTTCAGCCTGGCCAGCAGGGCGGTGGCCATGCCCTGCTCACCCCGGGCGTTGGGGTGGAACGGTGCGGCCGAGTTCTGCGGCACCAGACCCTCGACCCACCGGGTGCCGCTGCTCTTGCACGCGTCGCGGCCGATCGACGGGGTGTAGACATCGGCGTAGGTGGCGCCGTTGGCGCTCGCGACGTTGGCCAGCATGGCGTTGAGCGACTTCTCGATGCCACGCAGGTACGGCACATCCTGGTAGGCGATCGGGACGACCGGCCAGCAGCCGTAACCGGTGTCCGGCAGGATCGCCGGGTACCCGAGTACCACGACCCGCGCGCTCGGAGCGGCCCGCCGGACCGCCTGCAGCACGGCGGTGACCTTCGGCGTGGCGGCGGCGATCCGCGCCTGCAACTGGTCTACCCCTCCGGCGGTGTACCGGTTCTTGCACGGCGAGCCGAGCGGGCTGCTGACGCTCGCCTCCGCACAGTCGCCGATGATGCCGGAGAAGCCGATGTCGTTGCCGCCGATCTGCACCGTCACCAGCGAGGTGTTCGAGGTGACCGCGTTGAGCTGCGGCGGCAGCGTGATGCCCAGTGCGCCATCACCGCCGTAGAGGATGTCGTCGGTGGTGGCTCCGGAGCAGCTCACGTCGGCGAACGACGACGAGCCGGCGGACGCCGCCACCAGCGACGGGTAGTTGCGGTTGGAGCGCAGACAGTTGAGGTCGACCTGGGTGGGGATCAACGGACCTGAGGTGTACGAGTCGCCCAGCGCGACGTAGCGGCCGGTGGGCACGGCCGCGCTGGCGGGTGTGGCGACGGTGAGCAGCACACCGGCGGTGGCGAGGGCGAGGGCGGCCAACCGGGTGGCTGCCCTCATCAGGGGCAGGCGGGGACGGGTCATGGAGGCTCCCAGGAGGGATCAGGGGTGGTGGTGCCCGAGATCCTGTCGCCGCCGACCGCCGCCGTCAATATCGATAGACCTCACTAAACACTCGTCCGGAGTGTGGGATGAATCGGTAGCCGTCAATCCAGCGGTGCATACCATTGGGCACCGGTGACCCGAATCCGCCGGGACTGCTTACGGTTCCACTCCACCCGCATGCCGTGCTTGCGGAGCACCGGAAACGCGATCTCGTCCAGCAGTCGTTCCAGGTCGGCCTGGTAGCTGGCCTGCTGCTCGGCCTCCGACAGGGCGGCATAGGCGACCTCGTCGAAGTCGGCCGCGGGATAGACGCCGTAGCCGAGGTAGACCTCGCCGTCCTCGCTCCCGATCAGCGACTCCGTGTCCTGCTGGTGGTACCAGAGGAACCCGTGCCAGTGGCGGGAGTCGTCCCGCTCGTCGTGGATCTCGGCGCTCGCGCACGTGCCGCAGCAACTGAAGTCTTCCCGGGCCAACACCCCCAGCTCATTGAGCTCGGCGAAGGCACGGGTGAGGTTGCCGCGCACCTCACCCCACCCGCGCTGCTGCTCCCGCCGAACCGCCAACGCCGCCTCGTACGCCGCCCTGAGCTCGTCGTCAGTGGCACCGCACCGCTCGTCGGGGTCGTCGAAGACGTCGACGAACTCGTCCGGGTCGCTCTCACCCCGCACCACCCAACCCCACAGCTCGTCGTCGACGGCGGTGCGGCCCGGCTCGGGGACCCGATCGGTGAGGAACCTGACGCCCTCGGGGCGGTCGTTGTACGTCCACTCAGTCACGACGAGATCTTCACACGGGCGTACGACGACCCCGGTCCGCGAGCGGCCGGCCCCGAAACGCCCTAGTTGCCGGCCGGCACCTGGTCCTTGACCTCGTCGTAACCGACCGGCGTCGGCGCCGTGCCCGGGGCGTAGATCACGCGCAGGACGCCGGTCGGGAACGCCTCCGAAGCCACCAGCCGCAGGTGGTACGCCGTGTCGCCGTCGTCGAACAGCCTACGGCCCTTGCGCGCGGCCACCGGGTGCACCAGCAGGCGCAGCTCGTCGACCAGGCCCGCCGCCAGCAGTTGCTGCACCACCGAGATCGACCCCGGGATGAGGATGCCCCGGACGCCGACATCGGCCTTGAGCGCGCTGACGGCGTCGAGGAGGTCCCCGTTGATCAGCTCCGAGTTGCGCCAGGAGAACTCCAGCGGTTGACGCGACACGACGACCTTGCGCATGTCGCCGAGTTGCTTGGCGAACGGTGCGTCGTCGCCACCGGCGGCCTCCCGGTCGGGCCAGGCCCCGGCGAAGCTGTCGTACGTCTCGCGGCCGATGAGCAGCACGTCGGCGGCGTCGTAGTCCTCGGTGACGGCGCGCCCCATGTTCTCGTCGAAGTACGGGAAGTGCCAGTCAGGGTCGATTTCGGCCACGCCGTCGGCCGAGATGAACAGCGTGGAAATGACCTTTGCCATCGCGGGGGATCCCTTCGCGTCGGTGATGTCGACCGGCGCATCGTCCCAAACTCGTCGACCACCGACAGGCCCGGTGACGCGTGTCGTATCCCGCCTTTTGTCAGGCGGACGTCACGGGAGCCAGCCAATGCCACGTTTCGAGCAGCTTCGACTGCCCCAACCCGTTCGTCCTCTCCACGACCTCGTCATCGCTTCGGAGGTATCCGGCGGACGCGGCGACCCGCTGCGAGGGCACATTGCCCTGCACGATGCTCAGCCGCAGTCGGCTGAAACCGAGTTCCTGATGACAGAACGCCGTCATCAACCGCAGCGAACGCGACGCCATCCCCCGGCCGCGGTGCGCCGGGCCGATGGCGTACCCGAGCACCCCGATCGCCACGTGCAGCGCGACGAGGCCGAGCGGCTCCCCGCCGTGGCGCGTCACGGCCAGGTCGACGACGCCCTGCGCGCGGCGCCGCCGGATTCTGCTGAGAAAGGCGTCCGCGTCGAACGGCGAGGGGATGTCGGTGTTCGCGGCCATGTCCGGCGCGTCGAAGAGACCCGGCAGGTACGGCAGATCCGCGTCGAGCCAGTCGCGCAGCACGATCCCCTCCCCCTTCACAACGAGAGGGAAGGCGGTGGGATCGACCGCCGGCGACGTCGTGGATTCGCAGCTCACGCGCCATCTTTGCACGGGTGTCGCACCGTCCGGAACGGCGGCAACTGACCGGGTGCAGGTCGCGAGGGGTGCACCGCACTCGGCGTGGCGCGGGCGGGCTCGGCGTGTTGCCGAGCCCGCCCGTTCCCGGTCAGTCGAGCGTGATCAACCGTGTCAGCGCTGCAGCGTCAGCAGACCCGGCCGGTACGGCAGCAGACCGTAGTCACCACCCGAGTTCGGCGACCGACCCTGGTACAGCAGTTGCAGGTTGCAGGCGTTCACGGTCATCGTCTGGTCAGCGCTGGTCCGCAACAACTCACCGTGGCTGATGTCGTTGGTCCAGGTCGCGCCACTGTTCGCCTTACCCGCGAACGGGTTGCTCTCACTGGTGGCCTGCGGCGTCCACGAACCACCCAGGCTGGTGGCCGTGAACGACCGGAAGTAGCGGCCCTGCGACCCGATCGCCTCCACGATCATGAGGTACTTGTTCAGGCCCTGCAGCTTGTAGACCTGCACCGCCTCGAACAGGTTGTTCGTCGTGTCACTCATGATCGTCGTGTAGTTCGACCCGAAACTGCCCGGGAAGTTCCCGATCGGCATACTCGCCCGGTAGATCTTCCCGTTGTCACCGGCGAAGAACAGATACATGTTCTGACTGTCACCGATCACCGCCTGATCGATCGGCCCCGTACCCGAACCCGTGATACTCCCACTGAACAACGTCTGCGGCGACGACCACCCATTCGGGTTCGTCGGATCCGACGACGTCCGGTACGAGAACGCCGGCCCACCCCACTGATACGCCAACACCCAGATGTTGCGCGGCGCGAAGTAGAACAACGACGGCGCCACCGTCGCCGAATTCATCGCGTTCTGACTCGCCGAACCCATCTGCGAGTAATTCGAGAACAACCCGAAGTTCATCGAACCCCACCTGGTCCCGGTGTCGTGGGTGGTGGCGTACACGAGCTGCTGACCGTTGTACGGAGCGACGGTGAAGTCCTTCAACGACACCCAACCCGACCTCGGCTGCGCCAACGCACCAGTCGACGACCACCGGTACGTCGACGGCAGGTCACACGTCTGGCTCGGCGGTGGAGTCGTCGGCGGCGGGTCGGTGGGTGGCGGGGTGGTCGGGGGCGGGGTGGTCGTGCCACCGGTGCAGGTGACGCCGTTGAGAGCGAAGCTCGTCGGGTTCGGGTTGCTGCTCGTCCACGAGCCGTTGAACCCGAACGACACCGTGCCGTTGGTCGGGACCGACCCGTTGTAGCTCACGTTCCTCGCCGTCACCGCCGACCCGCTCTGCGTCAGCGACGTGTTCCAGGCCTGCGTCACCGTCTGCCCGGCACCGTAGGACCAGGTCAACGTCCAACTGGTCAGCGGATCACCCAGGTTGGTGATCGCCACGTTGGCGCCGAAGCCGCCCTGCCACTGCGACGACACGGCGTAGCTCACCGAACAACCCTCGGCTGCGGCACCGGCCGGCAGCGCGGCGACGACTGTCGACGACAGCAGTAAACCGACGCCGGCCACAACCAGACCGGCATTGGTGGCTCTGGATCTGGCCATATTGCACCCTCCTCACGGGACGGCGGCCTACCCGGTGGTGGTTATCAATGCTCAACGACTGATTGTGAGCGTTAACAGGCCGCGTCGGGTATGTTACGGGAGCGCTCCCATACCATCAACAACATCTATGCCTGCTTCTCGTTCACCGTCGACTTTCCCGCTGCTGCCACCGAGCCGGAGCGACGCTCCTCAGCGGACAGTGAGGGTGAGCACCCCGAACTGGCCGCTGCGCTGCACGTAGTGCGGCAGATAGAACTTCCACGTCACCGTCAGCTCGCGCCCGGCCCGCATCGAGGCCGGCACCTCGGCGACCATCTCGAACACCGCGTTGCCGCCGGCCGGGATCTGCGTGAGCGCGCGGCAGTTCAGCCGGTACAGCTGGGCCGAGTTGACCGCGTCGTTCGTCGCGTCGCCGAGCGAGAACCGCTCCATCAGGTAGGCGGGGCAGGGGTCCAACGCGAGGGGACCGTCGGTCGGGTTGCCGAGCGTCACCTGGAAGGAGACCCGCGACCCGGCGGCGGCGGTTGGCGGCCCCTGGACGGCGACGGTGAGCTGGTCGAGCGGCGAGGACGAGGGCTCCGACACCGCCACCGGCTCGGTGAACCCACTGGCGGACAACGTCGCCCGGGCACGGGGATTGACCCCCTCCCCCTGCGGACAGCCCGGGCGCTCATCGGCGGTGACCGGCGCGCGCAGGGTGCCCCCGTCGTGCGGCAGCTCGATCGCGAGCTCCAACAGCCCGAGGGGCTGGCAGAACGGCCCGGACCAGTCCAGGCGCAGGCTGGCGTGGCCACCGGGCGGTACGGCAACGACCCGGGTGCGGCCCTCCTCGTTGATGCCGTGGGTGTAGAGCATCGGGACCTCGCGGCCGCCCATGAGCATCGTGGTGGGCACCTCGCCCTGCAGCGTGCACTCCTCCTTCGACGAGTTCCGCACGTCCACCTCGCCGATGAGCTTGCCGATGGCAGCGTCGAAGCCGCGCGGCTTCTCACCGCCGGTGCCCGGCCGGGTCCAACTGGTGAGCCGGCCGGTCAGCTGCTCCGCGCGGCACGGCTCGCTGCCGCTGGCCGGCCTCCTCGGCTCGGCGGGGCGGCCGTTGAGGTCCTCGTCGGTGATCTTCAGGTCGGCCCAGGGGACGCTGCCGTCGGCGAGCAGTTCGGTGGGCACCGGCTCCGCCACCGTCGGGTCCGGCTGCCCCGGCCGGGCGTTCGGCTCGGCGCAGGCCACCGCTGTGGCGAGAACGATCAGCAGTGGCACAAGTAGTCGACGCATGCCGTCACCCTCCCCCGAACGACCGCACCGGGACCTGAGTAGCCGGGCTCAGTAATGGTCACTCCGCGGTGGGCGCGGGCGACTCGACGATGGACACGGCAGTGCCGAGCTCGACGGTACGGGAGACGGTGCACAACCGGTCGTGCGACTGCTGCAGCGACCGGGGCAGCGCCGCCCGGGCCTGGTCGCCGTCCGCGCCCTCCGGGAACGTCACGGTGAACTCGACCCGCAGGTTCTTCATCCGGTTGCCGCCCGCCTCATCGCGGATCTTGTCACCGGTGACGGCGACGGTGAACCCGGTCGGCTCCGCGCGGCGGCTGGTGATGTGGTCCACGTCCACAGCGGCGCAGCCGCCGATGGCGGCCAACAGCAGCTCCACCGGCGTGAAACTGCCGTCCTCGCCCGTGCCCAGCGACACCGACCCGCCCCGGACGTTCCGCACGACGTAGTTGCCCAGGCTGGTGCGCTCGATCGCCACCGAGCGAAAGGTGTCCTCAGTCATGGCTGAAACCTACCGGCATCCGTGATCAGGAGTACGTGAGATGCACCGTCATCCCGGCATCGGCGTGCGCCAGGTTGTGGCAGTGGTTGGCCCACATCCCGGGGTTGTCGGCCCGGAACGCCACCTTCCACACCTCGCCGGGACGGACGTCGAACGAGTCCAGCCACAGCGGGCTGCCGGCCGCCGGCTCCCCGTCGCGGGCCAGCACGAGGACGTGGTGGCCGTGCAGGTGCCACGGGTGCACCACCTGCGACCGGTTGACGATGGTGAACAGCACGACGTCACCCAGGCGTACGACCTGCGGTGGGATGTCCGGGTCGGCCGCGCCGTTGACGGTGTGGGCGTAACGCGGCAGCAATCCGCGCAGGTCGAGGCCGCGGTCGAGAACGAGGGTGAACGTCCGGTCGAACCGGGGCCACGGCACCGCTGCGGTAGCGCCGTAGCCGAACGGATCGAGCACCGGCCAGGCGCCGGTCGCCGTCGACACCGGGCCGGTCGAGTAGACCGCCCGCCCGTCGACGAACAGCGACACCGGGGTCGCCGGCGCGTTGAAGACCAGGTCGTAGCGGCCCCCGGCGGGGATCAGCACGGCGGTGTCCACCAGCGGTGTCGGGCCCCGCAGGTCGACGCCGTCGATCGCGGCCACCAGGAACGCGGTCCCCGCCAGGGCGTACCGGTGCGTGGTGCTGTCGGTGTTGATCAGCCGCAACCGCACCGGCACGCCGGCCTCCACCCGCTGCACTGTCGGCGCGGGCAGCGGACGCCCGGCCAGGGTGTGCACCGGCACTGTGACGTCGAGGCCGCTCACCGGCCCCGGTCGCACCACCAGCACACCGTAGAGACCCATCCGGACGCCGACATCGGAGGCCGAGTGCGTGTGGTACCAGTACGTTCCGGCCTGGTCGGCGCGGAACCGGTAGACGAACTCCTGCCCGGGCCGCACCGCCGCCTGGGTCACGCCGGGCACCCCGTCCTGATCGTTCGGCACGTCGTACCCGTGCCAGTGCAGCGTGACGCCGCGCCCGATGTCCCGGTTGCGCAGCGTCACCTCCAGGATGTCGCCGACGGTGGCGGTCAACTCCGGTCCGGGTACCTGCGCGTTGAACGCCCACGCCGCCACGTCCCGGCCGCCCGCGTTCACCGTGGCGGTTCCGGCCGTCAGCGTGAACCGTCTGGTGGGTTCGGCGGAGATCCGGGCCGCCGCCGGAAGGCCATGTTCGTGCGGTACGTCGGGCGCGGCCTCCGGGGCGACGGTCAGCCCGGTTCCGGTGACCAGCGCCGCGACCGCCACCACGACCGCCACCCGGGACACCGGCCGCGACGGGCGCGCGCCGAGGGCACGCCCCGAGATCACCGTCGCCGCGACGACCCCGGCGACCGCGAGCAGCCCCGCCCCCGCCGACGCCGGATAGCCGTGCAGGATCGTCACGAGCAGGGCGCTGCCCGTGGCGTACCCGGCGAAAAGGAGCGGAACCGCGACGGCCCGGACGTCACCCGCGGCCCGCAACAGCCACGGACCGGCGACGGCCACCGCCGCGAGCGACAGGGGTGCGGCGATGAGGACCTTCTCCGCGGCGAACCACCAGCCGGCGCGAGCCAGGGCGGTGATCGTGATCGCGCGGGCGAGCGTCGCGACCAGCGCGACCGCCGCCAGTCCCAGCGCGAGCGGGCGACGTCGCGCGACGGACGCGGCACCAGCACCCAACCAGGCGCCGGCCGCGAGGACCGCGATCACGAGGTCGACCGCGAGCAACGATCCGGTGTTCACGCCGGCTCCACTTCCCGGGCGGGCAGCCCGGCCTCGGCCGGCACCAGGCCGGCCAGCTTCCGGGCCGCCCGGTGGACGCCGACCACGACGTGCACCGCGATGATTCCGTTGAGCGCGTGCAGCCCGCCGATGGTGAGGCCGAGTGGAGTGCTCACGCCCGACGCGTCAGCGAACGCGTTGGCGAGCATGGCGATGAGCGGTTGGAGGACGACGAGGCCGACCGGCAGCACCGCCAGCCCGATGAGCCGTCCCGGCGCCTTCGCCAGGGCGGCGATCAGGACGGTGAGCAGTGTGAGAACCGGGATGACCGCCATGCCGTTGACGCTGTGCAACGCGTACGCGCCGTCACCGGCCGGTTTCGTGAACCCGCCCACCGCGGCGAAGATGAACTGAAGGGCGAACGCGACGAGCGTCAGCGCGCTGATGATGACGAGAGCCTTGCGCATGGAATACCTCCTAGAGGTGCGCCGAGGCCAGGGCCTGGGCGACGTGATCGGTGGCAGTGATCGCCCCGTACGCGACCAACCGCACGAGGTCGGCGTCGGCCGGGTGGGAGAGCCGCCACAACGCGACGTCGCCCGGGCTGATCGCGCTGGGGGCGAACGCCGCCAGCAAGGCGATCCGCGTCCCGATGCGGTCCGTGCCCGGCACGTCCCGCACCAGATCGACGGCCCAGTCCGCGGGCCGGGCCGGGAACCGCCCGTCCTCCCAGCGCACCGTCGCCGTGACGGTCTCGCGCGCCATCTCGCCCAGCAGCTCCCCACCGCGGTTGGCGGCGTCGCGCAACGACGCGTAGGCGACACCCACCGGGCTGTCCCCCGCCCAGGCCGGCGCCCCCGTGGCGTCGGCGTCGAGCAGCGGGAGGCTCCGGCCGGGTTCCTTCGGCTCCCGGGCCGCCCTGGCGTAGAGCCGGCCCCCGACCGAGCGCATCAGTGGGGATCGTTGCAGGCCGCCGGGGAGCAGATCGGGGTCGAGCAACGCCGAGACGACCCGGTTGATGAAGTGGAACACCAGCAGGGTGCCGGTGATCTCCACCCGGTACGGGCTGGTCCAGTCGGTGGCTCTGGGGCTGCGGCTGGCCTGTGCCCACTCGACGAGCCGGG
Organism: Micromonospora sp. NBRC 107095; assembly: GCF_030269705.1. Classification (NCBI taxonomy): domain Bacteria; kingdom Bacillati; phylum Actinomycetota; class Actinomycetes; order Micromonosporales; family Micromonosporaceae; genus Micromonospora; species Micromonospora sp. NBRC 107095. Next base: position 419,806 of record NZ_BSTU01000007.1, on the reverse strand, counting down.
CGTGTCCCGGCTCGGGTGGCGTCTCACCCCGGGCAACGGCCTCGGCGAGCTTCGACGCGCCCAGCGCGTGCAGCAGCAGCACGTGGGCGTCGAGGCAGAACTGACAGCGGTTGGCCCGGGACACGGCGGTCGCGACGAGTTCCCGCTCGACCCGGGACGCGTCGCCGGCGAGCAGCGCCTCCCGCATCAACGCCCAGGTCGCGGCCAGCACCTCCGGCACCGCCGACAGCGCCTGGAAGGTCGGCAACGGCCCGAGGAAGTCGTCGCGCAACTGTTGGTAGACCGCCGCGGTGAGGCCGGTGGCCGCCCTCGTCGGCGTGGGGGTGAAGAAGCGGTATGTCATGGGTTCGATGCTTGTTCCGCCGGGCCGGGAAAGCGTCGTTCCGGCGCAGACACTTGCCGGGTCGCCGATACCGCGCCCGTGGTACGCGGCAGGTACCACGCGCGCGGGATGCTGCACCGGCGGCGGCCGTTCTACAGTGCGACAATGCGCCGTGACCTCCCGTACGCCCTCGGCGGTCTCGCCCTCGGCGTCCTCCTGCTCGGCAACGCCGCGCTCACCCCGGACGCCGCGACGGTCGAGGTGCTCGACGTCGCCCTGATCCTGGCCATGGCGGTGGCCCTGGCAGCGTGCCGGCGCTACCCGGTGGTGGCGCTGGGCGTGGTCACCGTCGCCATGCTGGCCGTTCACCTGCGGGTGCACCCCGGGGTGTCCGCCGCGTTCCCCGTCCTCGGCGCGGTGTACCTCGCCGCCTGGCGGGGGCACCGGTCGGCCGCCGTCGTGGCCAGCCTCGCCTTCCTCGGTGGCTTCCTGGCCCGCGACGTCTCGGTGGCGCCGCCCGGCCAACCGGGGCAGGTGATCCTCGAGCGGACGGCCCTGCTGTTCGGCTGGTTCGTGGCGGCCAACGTCGCCGGGCTGGTGGGGCGGCAGCGTCGGGCGTACCTGGAGCAGGTCGAGCAGCGGGCGGTCGAAGCCGAACGCACCCGCGAGGAGATGGCGTTGCGGCGTGCCGGGGAGGAGCGCCTGCGCATCGCCCGCGACCTGCACGACTCACTGACCCACAGCATCTCGGTGATCAAGGTGCAGGCCGGGATCGCCGTGCACCTGGCCCGCAAACACGGCGAGGCGCCGTCGGCCGCCCTGCTGGCGATCCAGGAGGCCAGCGGCGCTGCCATGCGGGAACTCCGGACCACCCTCGACGTCCTGCGCGCGCCCACCGACGCCGATCGCGTCGGACTGGCCCGGGTGGAGGAGCTGGCCGAGCGGACCCGGGCTGTCGGCGTACCGGTGCAGGTGACCGTCACCGGTCAGCGTGGGGACCTGCCCGACGAGGTCGACCAGGCCGGATACCGGGTCATCCAGGAGGCACTGACCAACGTGGCCCGCCACGCCGGCCCCGCGACCGCGCACATCCAGGTGGAGTACGCCCCGGCGGGGCTCACCGTCGCGGTCACCGACGACGGTCGGGCGTCACCGGGCGAGCCGCTGACCCCGGGCGTGGGTTTGCGCGGCATGCGGGAGCGGGTCAGCGCGCTGGGCGGCACCCTGCGGGCCGCCGCGCACGACGATCACGGGTTCACGGTGCGGGCCACCTTCCCGTTTGACGGCCCGTGACCGGCCGACCGAGGCAGGCCGGAGCGCGCCGCTCTTGTCGGCTGCGGAGGCCGGGATGATCCGGGTGCTGCTCGTCGACGACCAGGCGCTGATGCGGGCCGGCTTCCGGGCACTGCTCGACGCCGAGGACCACCTGGAGGTCGTCGGCGAGGCGACCGACGGCAGCTCGGCCGTCCACCTGTCGCGAAGCCTGCGCCCGGACGTCGTCCTGATGGACGTGCAGATGCCGGGTCTCGACGGCATCGAGGCCACCCGGCGCATCGCCGCCGATCCCGACCTCGCCGGCATCCGGGTTCTCATCCTGACCAACTACGGGCTCGACTCGTACGTCTTCGCCGCCCTGCGCGCGGGCGCCAGCGGTTTCCTCCTCAAGGACGCCGACCCCGCCGACCTGCTGCACGCCGTCGCCGTCGTCGCGCGCGGGGACGCGCTGCTCGCGCCGACCGTCACCCGCACGCTGATCAGTGAGTTCGTGGCCGGTCCACCGCCGGCCGAGCCGACGGCCGGCCGCGACGTGCTGACCGCCCGGGAGCAGGAGATCGTCGAGCTGGTCGCCCGTGGGCTGACCAACGACGAGATCGCCGCGCGCATGGTGATCAGTCCGCTGACCGCCAAGACACACGTCAACCGGGCGATGACCAAGCTGCACTGCCGCGACCGGGCCCAACTGGTCGTGTGGGCGTACGAGTCGGGGCTGATCACGCCACGTCGCCGGTGAGCGCCGTCGCGGACAGCGGAGTCGATCAACACCCTTGGCGACGCCGGGAAGAGGCGACGCACTAGCATTGCCGCCGTCCGCGACGGCTCTGCTGAATCGAGGCGACATGCGTTGGCTCCGTCGGTTGCTGGGCGGTAGGCGGGTCCAGCTCGACCCGGGACGCCAGCAGGCGCTGCTGCACGACGTCCAGTCCCGGTACGGCTCCCACGCGCGGATCCGGTTCAACGACCAGGTCGAGGCGCTCACCGGTTCGCTGGACAGCGACGACGGCCTGGTGGTGGCGACCCGGATCGTGAGTCAGGTCGCCGACGAGGCCCATGTGGACCTCCAGGCCCAGGCCCAGGAGATCCACCGGCGAACGGGCCGGCGGCTGCTGGTGCACCGCCGTAACTACCGGCCGCTGTGGAAGGAGGCGGGCCCGGCCCTGCGCTGGCCGCTGTTCGCGCTGCCGTGCGGCTTCCACCCGTACGCGCAGGTGGCCGCCGCCGTCACGGTGGTCGGCAGCCGGGCGCCCCGGCTCGACCGGGTGACCGACCCGAACCCGTTGCTGACCCGCGTGTTCGAGGTGCTCGACCTCACCACCTCCGGCTGGGAGTACGGCCGGGTGCGGGTGGACACCGACGCCGCCGCCCTGGCCGACCGACTGATCTCCAGCGCCGGGCGGGTTCTCGTGGCCATGGACGACCCGCCGCGACTGCCACCTGCCGTCCGTGAGCTGATGCGCCGCAACAACACCGTCGCCGTGCACGATCCGGCCGGTCCACGGACGGTCGGCGGGATCAACCTGGGTGCGCGGATGCGGGAGGAGTTCCTGGTCTGACCGCCCGGCGGTGCTATCGCTCGGGGCGTCGGCGCGCGAGGTGCACGACGATGTCGGCGCAGAGCTCGACCGTCTCGGGCAGGATCTGCTCGATCTGGCGGAAGAGCTGCCCCTGCGCCTCGGTCGGCAGTTCGAGGTACGCCGAGACCGTCGACAGGTAGCCGACGTAGTCGCGCGCGCTCATCGTCAGACGCCGCTCGATCACGCTCTGCTGGACGTCGGTGAACCATTCGGAGCGGCGCAGTTCGGTGCCCGGCCACTGCATGGCATCTTCCGGGGGCGTGCCGTCGGGAGACGGGATCTCGTCGCTGTCCAGGAACGGTGCCCGGACGGCGCGGACGGCGTCCGCCACGGCCGGGTCAGCCAGCTGGACTGGCCCGCCGAACGAGGCGAACACGCCGCCTGGTTCCAGCAGCGCTGCCATTCGCGGCCAGCGACCCTCCGGTCTCGTCCAGTGCAGTGCCGCCGCCACGTAGACCAGGTCGTACCTTGCCGCGCCCGGCCGCAGGTCCTCGAACGCGGCAGGTACGGTCCGGACGTCGGCGGGCACGTGCTGGCGCAGTTCGGCGAGCATGGCCCCGTCCGGCTCGGTCGCGGTGACCGTGACCTCCCGGGCGGTGAACAGCCGGGTCGCCTTGCCGGTGCCGGCACCGATTTCCAGGGCCGAACGGATCGGCCGACCCGCGTACGTCGAGACCAGGTCGACAAGCTCGACGGGGTACCCCGGTCGGTACCGCTCGTATCGTTTCGCCACCATCCCGAAGCTCAGCGCCCGAGCAGACATGCCGACGATCCTGTCACGACTCGTGTCGGCGGTGCCCGGTCTTTCCCGGCCCGACCGGGGGCTGCCACCGCCGTGACGACAACTGCGCGCAACCGCTTGCCGGCCCGCTGACCGCCGCTCGACCATGTGCGGATGCAGTCGGAGCGTCGGGTGATCGTCGGAGTCGACGTGGGCACCACTGCCGCACGGGCGGTCGCGTTCGCGTTGGACGGCACCGCACGACACGTCGCTACCCGGGCGTACCCGATGGTGGAGCCGGTTCCGGGCTGGCGGGTGCAGGAGCCGGACGTGCTCGTGGCGGCCACCCTGGCGGCCACGTCGGCGTGCGTGGCCGGCACCGCCGGGGCGGAGGTGGTCGCCCTCGCGCTGAGTTCCGCCAGGTACGGCCTCATCGGGCTGGACGCGGCGCTGGCGCCGGTGACGCCGCTGCTGACCGGGCGTGACACGAGGTCGGCGGAGGCGGCCCGCGAACTGCTGTCGTCCGGTCAGAGCCGGGAGCTGCACCGGTTGACGGGTACGCCGGTGCACCCGATGAACCCGCTCTGCAAGCTCCTGTGGTTCGCCCGGCACGAACCGTACCTCTGCACCGCGACCCGGTGGTGGGTCGGCCTCAAGGACTATGTGGTCCATCGGCTCACCGGAATGTTGGTGACCGAGTTGTCCTCGGCGTCCGGCACCGGGATGTTCGACGTACACCGTCGGGCGTGGAGTGCCGCCGTCCTCGACCTCGCCGGAGTGTCCGAGAGTCAACTGCCCCCGGTCCTGCCCACCACGGCGGTGCTGCGGCTGTCGCCGACGGCCGGGCGCGCGGTGGGCCTGCCGCCGGGCACACCCGTCGTGGTGGGTGCGGGTGACGGTCCGTTGCGGAGCGTGGGCGCGGCGGCGACCGAGCACACCGTCGGCGGCCTGACGCTCGGGGCCACCGGGGCGCTGCGGACTGTCGTCAGGGCACCTCGCACCGACGCGGCCGAGACCTTCTCCTGTGCGGCGCTGACCGAGGACGCGTGGGTCGTCCGCGGGGCGGTCGGTAACGGCGGCAACGTGGTGCGGTGGGCGGGACGGGTTCTCGGTGACGACCACGCCACCCCCGCACTGCTGGATCTCGCCGCACGGATCGCACCGGGCAGCGACGGGGTCGTGATGCTGCCGTACCTGTGGGCCGACCCGGCCGCGTCGGAGGGCTGCGCGCCGCCCGGCGCGTTCCTGGGGCTGCGCGGCGAGCACTCGCGCGCCCACCTGGTCCGGGCCGCCGTGGAGGGTGTCTGCCTGCAACTCGGCGGTGTCCGTGACCGGCTGGCCGAGCTGACGCCGATCGGCAGCGTACGGCTGACCGGCGGCGCCTTCCGGTCTCCGCTGTGGCGCGAGGTGATGGCGGCGGTACTGGACTGCCCCGTCCACGTGGCGGGCGCGGCCGACCAGGTCACCCTCGGCGCGGCGGCGCTCGGACTCTTCGCGATCGGCCACAGCGCCGATCTCCAGGCGGCGGTCACCCAGCTCGACCCGGGGGCCGGCGGTGACCGCGTCACTGTCGACCCGGCGCTCGCCACGGCCTACCGCGGTCTGCGGACCAGGCTGCCCGCGCTCGTCACGGTCGCGGGTCGCCTGGGCGAGATCCTCGACACCGGCAGCGGGCTCAGTGCTCCGGCTCGTCCTTGACCTGCGCCACGAGCTGGGTCGGGTTCACGTAGCGCAGTGCGACGACGAGCAGGACCAGCATCATCGAGGTGTAGATGACCGCCATGGCGTCGACCGACTGCTGGGCCCTGATCCCGGACGCGGACATCGAGTAGTAGAGCGCCACCACCAGGGTCTGCGAGTCGGGCCCGGCGGTCAGGAAGGTCAGCTCGAACATCCCCACGGTCCGGACCAGCACGAGGATCGCGGAGGCGAGAATGCCCGGCACCAGCAGCGGCGTGAGGACCCGGAGGAACACCGTGCGCAGGCCGGCGCCGCACATCCGCGCGGCGCTCTCGATCCGCGGGTCGATCTGCTCGATGAACGGGGTCATGGTCAGGATGACGAACGGCACCGACGGTACGAGGTTGGCCAGCACCACCCCGGACAGGTGCCCGGCCAGGCCGAACTTGTAGAGGACCGTCGCCAGCGGGATGCCGTACGTGATCGGGGGCATCAGGATGGGCAGCAGGAACACCAGGAAGACCAGCCGCTTGCCCGGGAACGAGCGTCGCGCGAGGGCGTAGGCGGCCGGCACACCGATCAGCAGCGAGAGGCCCACGACGAGGACGGAGACCTCCAGCGTCACGACGATGACCTGGAGCAGCGCAAACTCGTCCCAGGCCCGGACGTACCAGTCGGTGGTGTAGCCGTCCGGGAGCCAGGTGTCGAACCACCGCCTGCCGAACGAGCTGACCAGCACGGACGCCACGACGCCCAGCAGGTTGAGGAAGAAGAAGATGACGACGCCCCACACGATCCAGGCGGCCGGCCGCGCGACGATGCGCCGCCGCCGGTCGGTGGTGGGGGCGGGGGGCCGCGCCGGTGGCGCCTGGGTGGTCGTTGCCATCAGCCCTTGCCTCCGGTGGAGCCGGTGTAGAAGCGGCTGCGGGCGGCCAGCACCACAGCGATGACGACCAACTCGACGAAGCCCATGATCATGGCGATCGCCGACGCGTACGGATAGTCGTACTGCTCGTACGCCGCCTGGTAGGCGGCGAGGGAGATGACCCGGGTCTCACCGGCCGGGTTGCCGACCAGAACCGCCGACGGGAACACGCTGAACGCCAGGACGAACGTCAGGCAGAAGGTCGTGGCGAGACCGGGCATCAGCAACGGCAGGGTGATCCGGGTGAACCGGCGACGCCAGTCCGCGCCCAGCGTCGCGGCGGCCCGTTCCAGGGTCGGGTCGATGCCGGACAGGTACGACAGCACCAGCAGGAACGCGAACGGGAAGCCGGTGATCACCAGCGAGAAGAAGACGCCCCAGTAGTTGTGGGTCAGCCGCACCGGCTCGTCGACGAGGCCGCTGGCCAGCAGGAGACGGTTGAACCAGCCGGTCGGGCCGAGAAAGTTCAACAGCCCCTGGGCGGTGAGCACGGTGCCGAGCGTGATCGGCACGACCAGCAGGGTGGTGACCAACCGCTTGCCCCGGAACCGGCCACGCATCCGGTAGGCGATCGGCACCGCGGCGATGACGTTCAGGAGCGCGGCCGGCAACGCGATCCGCAGGGTGATCCCGATCGTGCCCCGCTCGTAGGAGTCGGAGAAAAACCGGGCGTAGTCGCTGAACGGCCCGCCGGTGGTCGGCTGGAACGAGAGCGTCAGCCCGTAGAAGAACGGGTAGAGGAACAGGGCGATGACGAAGACCAGCGCCGGGACCAGCAACCAGAGCTGACGGTCGACGCCCCGCTCGGCGAGGCGGTGCTGCCAGTGCGTCAGCGGCCGTCCGGGCCCAGCCCGGCTCACCGCGTCGCCCCCGAGCCCTGCGGGACCCGGTCGGTCGGCGCCGCCGCGTCGGCGGGATAGACGAGCAGCCGCTGCGGGTCGACACCGAGCTTCACCTGGTCGCCCGGGGCGATCCGCTGCTCGGTCCGCAGGTGCAGCAGCAGCCCGGTGTCGGTGCGGGCCTCGGCCGCCAACTCGCGGCCCTGATACTCCACCACCTCCACGGTCGCCGACAGGGCGTTGCGGGTCTCGCCGGGCCCGTCGACGCGGATGTCCTCGGGGCGCACCGCGAGCACGGCCTCCGCGTCGGCCTGGACGCCGCCCACCACCTCGCCGAGCAGACGATGCCCGGACGACTCGACGGTGGCCCGCGCGCCGTCCACCCCCTCCACCCGCCCCCGCCACAGGTTGCGGTAACCCATGAAGTCGGCGACGTGCCAGTTCGCCGGCCGGGTGTGCAGCTCGCGCGGCGAGCCGATCTGCTGCACCCGTCCCTCCCGCAGCACCACCAGCCGGTCGGCCAGGGAGAGCGCCTCCTCCTGGTCGTGGGTCACGTAGACGGTGGTGAGCCCCAGCGACTGGTGCAGCCGGCGGATCTCGGTGCGCATCTCCAGGCGCAGCTTCGCGTCGAGGTTGCTCAACGGCTCGTCCATCAGCACCAGGGACGGCTCGAACACGACGGCGCGGGCGATGGCGACGCGCTGCTGCTGTCCACCCGAGAGCTGACCGGGCAGCTTGTCGACGTGGTCCTCCAGCCGCACCAGCCGCACCGCCTCGTCCGTACGCCGGCGCGTCTCGTCCTTGGGCAGCCGCCGCATCCGCAGGCCGAAGGCGATGTTCGCCCGGACGGTCAGGTGCGGAAAGAGGGCGTAGCTCTGGAACACCATGCCGAAGCCGCGCCGCTCCGGCGGCAGTGTGTCGATGCGGCGCTCGTCCTGCCAGATGCTGCCGGCCGTCAACGGCAGCAGCCCGGCCAGGCAGTTCAACGCCGTCGACTTGCCACAGCCGGACGGGCCGAGCAGGGCGATGAACTCCCCCGCCCCGATCGTCAGGTCCAGCTCGGTGAGCGCGGCCTGGCCGCCGAACCGTCGGGACACCCCGTCCAGCCGCAGCTGGGAGAAGGCGCTCATCCCTGCTTGACCTTCCCGCCGCCGATCTCACGGTCCCAGCGGCTGAACGCCGCCACCAGGCTCTTCGCGTCGAGCGGGACCTCGGTCGGGTTTCCGGCGATCAGCGCGTCGTACTCGGGGCGACCGAACTCCCGGATCGCGTCCTGGCTCTTCTGCGGGGCCGAGGAGAGCTGGACCTCCTTGATCGCCGGGCCCGGGTAGAAGTAGCCCTCGTCGTACGCCTTCGCCTGCTGTTCGGGGGTGAGCATGAACGCCAGCAGGGCCAGCACCGCGGCCTGGGTGTCGGTCGACACGCCCTTGGGCAGGACGGCGTAGTGCGCGTCGGTGACCCAGTGGAAGCCGTCGATCGGGGTGATCCTGGCCTCCTTGGGCACGGTGCCGAGCACCCGCGGGTTGATGTCCCAACCGGTCGTGCTGACGATGAGGTGCGCGGTGCCGTTGGCGAGGTTCTTCATCGTCTCGGTGGTGCCGGACGGGTAGTAGTCGACGTACTGGCCCAGCTCCTTGAGGAAGGCCCACGTCTTGTCCCATCCCGCGGTGGGGTCCTTGGGGTTCGCGTCGCCCAGGATGTAGGGCAGTCCCATGAGGAAGGTCCGGCCGGGGCCGGAGTTGGCCGGGCGGGCGTACTGGAATTTCCTGGGGTTGGCCTTGGCCCAGGCGAGCAGCGCGTCCGCGCTGGTGGGTGGCGTCGGAAGGCGGGACGGCAGGTATTCGAGCAGCGGGCCGGACGGGTAGTAGGTGACGGTGACGCCGGCGTTTCCGGCGAGCTGCTGCATCGCGGCGGCCGGTGCCAGGTAGTCGCGCATGCCGCCGAGGCGGTCCTGGAAGGTCGGCAACACGTCGATCCAGAGCCCCTGCTCGATTCCGGCGGCCAGGCCGTCGACGCCGGTCAGCACGAGACCGATGTCCACCCGGTCCGCCCCCTGCTGGGCCTTGATCTTCCCGGCCAGCTCCGGTGCCGGTGCCTTCGAATACGTCACCCGGGAGATGACGTCGGGGTTCTTCGAGACGAACTCGTCGATCATCCCCTGGGTCAACTGGAGGTTGCCCGCCACGTCGAGGACGTTGAGGGTGACGGCCCTGCCGGGCCGCTGTGGCACCTCGCCGGTGGTGTCGCCGGTGGTGTCACCGGGTGCCTCGGGCGCCCCACACCCGACCGCGCCCACCAGCAGCGACGATGCCGTGACCAGGAGAGCGCCGCGCCGCGTCATACCCATGAGCCGTTCCCTCCGCCGGGTGTCATCGGTGCTGATTGATTCAGCCGGCACGCCACGGCGGCAACGGGTTGCCATGTATTGCCTCGCGCGAATGCGATCGGGCGGCCGGATTGTTGCGGGGGCATTGCCGAGTATTCACGGCCGCCATACCATGATCACTGCGCGTAGCCGGGAGGAGCATGCAGATGCCCGACCACACCAGGCCGCCGGAAAAGAGAGTCACGATCTACGACGTCGCCGCCGAGGCGGACGTCTCACCCTCGACGGTGTCCCGGGCGTTCTCCCGACCGAGTCGCGTCAACTCCGAGACCGCCGATCGGATCCGACGGGTCGCCGAGCGGCTGGGCTACCGGACCAACCCCCTCGCCCGCGCCCTCACCACGTCCCGCACGCAGATGATCGCGCTGGTCATCGCCGACATCACCAACCCGGTGTACGCGGAGATCGTGCGCGGCGCGCAGGAGGCGGCGACCGACGGCGAATACACCACTGTGCTGATCGACGCCCAGGAGTCCGACCGGCTGGAACGGGCGGCTGTCGAACGCACCATGTCGACTGTCGACGGCATCGTGCTGGCCAGCAGCCGGATGTCCGACTCGGCCATCCGGATGGTCGCCAAACAACGGCCGGTGGTGGTCCTCAACCGCGCTCTCGCCGACGTGCCGTGCGTCGTCACCGACGACCCCCGTGGGGTACGGCGGGCCGCCGAGCACCTCGGCGAGCTGGGGCACGACCACATCACCTACGTCGCGGGGCCGCAGGCGTCCTGGCCCAACGGCATCCGCTGGCGGTCGCTGCTCGAGGCGGGCATGGAGCTGGAGATCAAGGTCCGTCAGATCGGGCCGTTCAGCCCCACCATGGCCGGCGGTGAGCGGGCCGCACGGGAACTGTGCGCCCGCCCGGCGACGGCGGTCCTCGCCTTCAACGACCAGATGGCCATCGGGATCATCCGTGGCCTCAGCCGGATGGGCGTCAACGTCCCGGGTGACGTCAGCGTTGTGGGCTTCGACAACATCCTCGCCGCAGACATCGTCACGCCCGGGCTCACCACCGTCGCGGCGCCGCTCTACGCGGAGGGCTCCGCCGCGACCCGGCACCTGCTCACGATGATCGCGGGGGCGCCCGGCCATACCGGCCGGCCGATGGTCCTGCCGGTACGCCTCGTGGTCCGCGACTCGACGGCCACCCGCCGGAGCACGGGTCGCGCCCGACCGTGGGTTCAACGGCCCGCACCCGACCCGGCGGCCCACCTGTCCTGAGCGGGTGGCCCGGTCTGTGGTGCAGCGGAACGCCCTCACGCAGTCAGACGTGCCGCCCACATCTCACGGGTCATCTCGTACTCCACCTCGCCGGATTCGCTTCCTGGTATCGGGGCGTCCCAGGAGGGGAAGTACGTGCGCACGTAGCGCATGCCGACGGCCTTCATCACGCCCTGAGACCCGACGTTCACCGTCATGGTCTGCGCAATCACCCTGCTCTGCCCGACCGTGTCGAAGGCATGCCGCAGCAGGGCCTGGGATGCCTCGCTGGCCAGACCTCTCCGCCAGCAGCGGCGAGCGAGCCGGTAGCCCAACTCCGCGACGGTGGGATCGTCGGGCTGGTCGGGGCCGTGTGCCGGCGGAAGCATCATGAGCCCGATGACATCGCCCTGGTCCTCGTGCTCCGGCGCTACCGTGCCACGCGCACCGCCATCGGACCCGAACGCCATCCAGTAACCCAGGCCGTCCACCTTGCCGGCCAGTGCCAACCTCTGCGCGTGCGACGCGGCCACCTCGTCCCTGGTTCGCGCCCGCCCGGTGATGTAGCGAAGCACCTCCGGGTCGGAGTCGAGCTCGACCTCCAGTTCGAAGTGCCGATCGGCGAGGGGAACCATCAGCAGACGGGCGGTGCGCAGAGTCGGTTGGGCCACGCGGCGACAGTGTCACGAGGGAGCCGGCGGCGCTACTCGATTCGGGTGCGGCGGCAAGCACCGGCCGGCACGGCCGGAGGCCGCGCGGGTCGCGGCAAGAAACGACAACTCGTTGCCGAGCTGCGGTCGCACCGCGCAGCATCGACGTTTCACGATCTGTCGAATGTCGTGCGCGCCGGACCGCACGACTTGCCGAGCGGACGAACGAGGAGACGGCGATGATCCGAGGCTCCACACCACGGCTGCGACGGACGGTCATCGTGCTAACAACGGTGCTCGCCACGGTCGCGGCCACCCTGACGGTCGCCACCACACCGGTCGCCGCCGCCCCGTCACCCGACGACTACAGCGGCTCCGACCTGTGGCTGCGGTACGTACCGGTCAGCGACCCGAAGCTGCTACGTGACTACCGCCGCACGGTCACCGGCATCGTGGTCGAGAACGCCGACGCCACGAAGGTCCACCGGCACACGCCGAACCTCGCCATGGCGCCCGGGTCCGGCGAGAAGCTGGTGGAGACCACGCTCGGCGCGGCCCGGGACGAGCTGGTACGCGGGCTTGGCGGGCTGCTCGGCCAACCCACCCCCGTGACGACGGTCGACGGCCACCGCGTACCGGACGGTGCGGTGGTCGTCGGCACACCGGCGAGCTCACCGCTGGTGAGCCGCACCATCGCGACCCGCGACCTGGCCAGGGTGGGCGACGAGGGCTACCTCGTCCGCTCGGTGTCGAGGGGCGGGGCACGGTTCACCGTCGTCGCCGGCAACACCGACCTCGGCGCGCTGTACGGCACCTTCGCCTTCCTCCGGCTCCTCCAGACCCGGAAACCGATCGACCACCTCCGGGTCGCGGAGTCACCGAAGATCAAGCACCGATTGCTGAACAACTGGGAGACCGAGCGTCTCTACGCGGGCAACAACGCCTCCGGGCTGGGCGGGCTGAACGGGGAGAGCGGGGCGATCTTCAACTTCGCCGCGACCGGTGCCAGCGCCGACCGGAACCTGCCCGTCATCCTCGACCGTTACCTCGTCATGGCCCGCGCGCTGGCGTCACTGGGCATCAACGGCATCACCATCAACAACGTCAACGCCGACAACGCGTACCTGACGAGCGCGCGCATCGCGCAGGAGGCGGCCCTCGCCGACGCGCTGCGGCCGTACGGCATCAGGCTGGGCCTGTCGATCCGGTACACCGCGCCCACCGACAGCCGGTTCGCGCCGGACACGCTGACCAACAGCCAGCTCGACCCGTACGGTGCGGATTTCCGGGGCTGGTGGCACCGCCGGGCCCAGCAGATCCAGGCCGCGATCCCGGACTTCATGGGACTCACCGTCAAGGCCAACTCCGAGGGCCAGCCGGGGCCACAGGACTTCGGGTACGACCACGGTGACGGCGCCAACGCCATCGCCGCCGCGGTGGCGCCACTCGGGATGACGGTGCACTGGCGGACGTTCGTCTACAACGCCGACGTCGACAACGACCGGCTCAAGCGGGCCTACCTGGAGTTCGGGCCGATCGACGACGAGGTCCAGCCGGACGGCAGCCGGGGACGCTTCGCCGACAACGTGTTCCTGCAGACCAAGAACGGCCCACTGGACTTCCAGGCCCGCGAGCCCATCCACCCGATGTTCGGCCGGATGGAGAACACCAACCAGGCCCTGGAACTCCAGATCACGCAGGAGTACACCGGCCAGAACTGGATGCTGGCCTACCTCGGCCCGATGTACGAGGAGATCCTCAAGACCGACACGTACGCGACCGACGCGAACGGGAAACTACTCAAGGAGCGGCTGGTCGGCGACATCGTCGACGGGACCGCGCAGCACCACTCGGACACCGCCATCGTCGGTGTCGCGAACCTCGGCAACGCCGACAACCTGACCGGGCACCACTTCGCCCAGGCGAACCTCTTCGCCTTCGGACGTCAGGCCTGGGACTGGACCCTCGACTCGGCGGACATCGCGACCGACTGGACGCGGATGACCTGGAGCAACGACCGGCGTGTCGTCGACACCATCCGGAAGATGATGATGGGGTCGTGGGAGTCGCTGGTCAGCTACCAGACGCCGCTGGGCATCGGCCACCAGTTCGCCGAGGGCGCCCACTACCGTCCCGACCCCGCCGACTGGGCGGGCCGCGACGACTGGAGCCCGATCTACTACAACAAGGCCGACAGCGTCGGTCTGGGCTTCGACCGCTCCCCCACCGGCAGCAACCTGGCCGCCCAGTACTTCCCGCGCCTACAGCAGCGCTACGGCAACATCGACTCGATTCCGGAGAACCTGCTGATGTGGTTCCACCACGTGCCGTGGGGCCATCGGATGGACAGCGGGCGGACGTTCTGGACAGAGCTGGTCTACCGCTACCAGATGGGCGTGCAGTACGTGACCTGGATGCGGGAGACCTGGGACGCGCTCCAACCCGACATCGACGCGCGCCGGTTCGCCGAGGTGCGTGCCAAGCTGGCGGTCCACGAGGCGGACGCCGCCGACTGGCGGGACACCTCGGTGAACTACTGGAAGGAGTTCAGCGGGCGGGACATCCCGGTCGACGACGCGCCACTGTCGGCGACGATCGTCGTGAACGGGAAGACGTTCGGCGGCTTCAACCTCTCGGACGCCTCGTACACGATCCCGCTGCCGGCCGGGTCGTCGCCGACCATCACGAAGGTGCGGACCGCCGACCGCAGGGCCCGTTACGAGATCATCTCCCAGGCGGCCGGCGTACCCGGGCAGGCGGTCGTCAAGGTCACGACCGAGAGTTTCTTCGGCCCTCTCGTGAAGAACTACGTCTTCAACCTGGTGCCCGACACCACGCTGACGGCGCTGCGCGTCGACGGCAGGCGACTGACGTCCTTCGCGCCGACGGTGCTGCGCTACAACGCCCTCACGCCGGCCGGCACCACGACAGTGCCGACGGTCACCGCCACCGCCGCCGACCCCGCCGCCTCGGTCGCGGTGGAGCAGGCGGCCAACGCCACCGGGCAGGCTCGGGTCACCGTCGCGAACGGCGCGGCGTCGTCGGTCTACACGGTGGACCTGAACACCAGCCTCACCGGCAGCGACGAGTTCGAGTCGACCCCGCTCGGCCCGCAGTGGCAGTGGGTCCGGCCGGACGAGAGCAGGCGGCGACTGGCCGACGGGTCCCTGGTCGTCACCGCCCAGCAGGGTGACCTCCAGGGCAACGTCAACACCGCGAGGAACCTGGCCCTCCAGGACGTCGACGGCGACTGGACGGCCGAGTCCCGGGTGGTCTTCTCCCGCCCACTCGCCGGCAACAACGAGCAGGGCGGTGTTCTCGGGTACGCGGACGACAACAACTACGTGAAGCTCGCCTGGGAGATGGGCAACGCGACAGCGGCCATCAACAAGACCCGGATCGTCTTCCTGCGCGAACAGAACGGCACGGCGTCGACGTTGGAGATCACCGGTGCCGACGCCCAGCGCATCGTCGGGGCCGACGGGGCCATCTGGCTCCGCCTGACCAAGGTCGGGGACCGCTACCGCGCCTACTACTCCAGCGACGGGAGCGTCTACCGCTACATCGGCTCGCAGACGCTGAACGCCGAGCCGACGAAGGCCGGGCTGCTGGCCTTCAACCGGGCCGGCACCTCCACCGACCTCGACGTCGCCTTCGACTACTTCCGGATCGAGAGCCACGGGGAACGCGTCCGCTGACCGTGCGCTCCGGCTGGCCCGCCACGCCGATGTGCTGATGGGCGGTATACCGCATCCACCTCGACACCCGAAAGCCGTGACCGGGCCCGTCCCAGCTGGGACGGGCCCGGTCACGCTCCCCCGAGGCTGCTGCCCTTGCCGTCAGCCTCCGATCGCGATGGCGAAGATGTGCATGGTCGGCACGTTCGTCGCGGGCCGGGCGCTGATGTTGGGCAACACGACCGAGGCCACCGCCTTGTTCTGCAACCCGACACCGACGTAGTAGATACACGCGGCGGTGTTCTGGCGAACGTTGTTGGGCCGGTTCTGGTACGCGGACACGATGGCCGCCGTTCCTCCGGAGTGTGGCCCGCCGTACCAGTCGGGCGAGCTGAGCGTGAACGTCTGGCGGGTGCCGTCGGCGTAGACCACAGTGCCGGTGCCGGACACCGCGCCGTACGTGCCGGTGAGCAGGAAGCCCAGCGTGCTGCCGGTGCCGCTGATGCCGATGGTCTGCCCCGAGGCGATGGCGTTGTCGGCGGCTCCGGAGCTGACGTTGGGCCAGCGGAAGGTGACCCCGTTGCGGCTGATCGTGCCTCCCGGGCTGGCGCCGGCCTGCGCCAGTGCCTGCGCGGAGAGCGACGCCCCGCCGCCGTCGAAGTTCCCGACGTTGGTGTTGCTGTCGCTGGTGATGCCGACGTTGCTGAAGCTCTGCTCCAACGTCGGTGTGGTGGCGCCGGAACTGGTGACCCGGTAGGTGCGCCCGGCCTGCACGGTGACCTCGATCAGGTCGGACTCGATCCGGGTGGTGCGGGCCGCCGTACCGTCGGCGGTGTCGACCACGGTGACGGTGCCGGTCAGGATCCGCGAGCGCAGGCGGACGGTGCCGGCCCGGTCCGGTCGGATGAGGATCTCGGTGGCCAGGCCGCTCGCCCAGGTGATGCCGACCGTGTGCCCGCCCCGACCGCGCAGACCGGTCACCCGCCCGCTCGGCCAGGCCGGCGGCAGCGCGGGCAGGATGTGCAGCTCGCCGATGTGGCTCTGCAGCAGCATCTCGGCGATGCCCGCGGTGGCCCCGAAGTTGCCGTCGATCTGGAAGGGCGGGTGCAGGTCGAACATGTTGGGCGCGAGTCGCGCGGTGGTGGCCAGGTAGCGGATCAGGTCGTGGGCCCGCTTGCCCTCCTCCATCCGAGCCCAGAAGTTGATTTTCCAGGCCAGCGACCAGCCCGTGCCGTCGTCGCCACGCAACGCCAGGGTCCGCCGGGCCGCCTCGAACAGCTGCGGGGTGCCGCGCTTGGTGATCTGGTTGCTCGGGGCCAGCCCGTACAGGTGCGAGATGTGCCGGTGGTTGGGCTCGGTCTCCACCCAGTCGTAGAGCCACTCCATGATGTTGCCCCGCGAGCCGACCTTCATCGGGGGGAGCCGGTCCCGGGTGGCACGAACCTGGGCGCGGAACGTGCTGTCCACGTTGAGAATCTCGCTCGCCCGTGCGACGCCGTCGAACAGGTCCCGCAGGATCTGGTTGTCCATGGTGGGGCCGGCGCACACGCTGGCGTTCGAGTGGTGGCTCAGCTCCGGCGAGTTCGACGGGTTGGTCACCAGGTAGCCGAGGGTCGGCTCGGTGACCAGGGTGTTGAGGAAGAACTGTGCCGCGCCCTTCATGGCCGGGTAGTTCGTCCGCAGGAACTCGATGTCGCCGTTGAACAGGTAGTGGTCCCAGATCAACGTGGACAGCCAGGCCCCACCGGTCTGCCACATGCCCCAGAACGCGCCGTCCACCACGGCGGTGGCCCGCCAGGCGTCGGTGTTGTGGTGGGTGACCCAGCCGCTGGCGGCGCCGTACTGCACCTGGGCGGTCCGCGCTCCGGCGACCGCAAGATCTCTGACCATGTCGAAGACCGGGTTGTGACACTCGGCCAGGTTGGTGGTGTTGGCCGGCCAGTAGTTCATCGGCAGGTTGGCGTTGATGGTGTATTTCGAGTCCCATGCCGGAGCCAGCGAGTCGTTCCAGATGCCCTGGAGGTTCGCCGGCTGGGTGCCGGGCCGCGACGACGAGATCAGCAGGTACCGGCCGTACTGGAACAGCAGTGTGGAGAACTGCGGGTCGTTGACGCTGTTGTGCTGGGCGATCCGGACATCCGTCGTCTGGTCGGCAGCGGACGTGCGACCCAGATCCAGGGTGACCCGGCCGAACAGCGCCTGGTAGTCGGCCACGTGCCGGCTGCGCAACTGGTCGTAGCTGCTGGCCCGTGCGGCGGTGAGGCGCTGCCGGGCGATGCCCTGGTAGTCGCCGCCGACATTGCGGTAGTTGACGTAGCTGGAGCCGATGGAGATCAGCAGGACCACGCTGTTGGCGTTGGTCACCCGCAGGGTGCCGCCGGAGCTGGACACGCTGCCGCCGCTGACCGTCGCGTTGGCCAAGGCGAGGAAACGCACCTGGCCGGTGACGCCCTCCATGTTCCCGGAGATGCCGTCCAGGCCGATCGTGCTGCCGTCCGGGCTGGACACGGTGGTGCGCTGCGGGCTGTCGAACGTGCCGGTGAAGCTGATCGAGCCGGAACGGTCGGCGGTCAGTCGCATCGCGATGACCTGGTCCGGCGCGCTGGCGAAGACCTCCCGCTGGAACCGAACACCGTTGAGCACGTACGACGTCGTGACGGTGGCGGTGGTGAGGTCGAGCGTCCGGTCGTACTGGGATGCTCCGCTGGCGGATCCGAAGGCGAGCCGGAGGTTGCCGACGGTCTGGTAGGCCAGCTGGCCGCCGGGGTTGCCCATCATGGTCTGGTTGATCAGATCCTGGGCCTGGGTCCACTGGTTGGCGTTGACCAGCCGCCGGATCTCCGGCAACGCCGCCGCGCCCCGGGTGTTGCTGGGGTCGTGCGGGCCGCCGGCCCAGACGGTGTCCTCATTGAGCTGAAGGCGCTCGGTGTCGACGTTGCCGAAGACCATGGCGCCGAGTCGGCCGTTGCCGATCGGCAGGGCCCGCAGCCAGTCGGTGCCGGCCCCCTCGTCGTACCAGAGTGCGAGGTCACCGGCGGCCAGCACCTGGGGCGGCGCCACCGAGTCCGCACGTGCCACGGCGGTCCAGGGCACCGGCAGGAGAGCACCACCCGCGCCGGCTGCGCCGATCTTGAGGGCTTGCCGTCGGGTCAGGTCTGACATCGATCCTCCAAACGGTGACCAGTCCGGCCACCCCGAAGCGTGACAACTGTGGGACTCGACATGGGGATCCGCTTGGTGGGGCCAACCGGGACCCTGCCTGAGCAGGCCGACGCCCGGCAGTGACTCGCCAGACATCTGATGTGTTTCGGGAAGGTTACTCCGGGGCCACAGAATAGGCAACGGTCGATCAATGGGTGGACGTCACGCCCCTGTGCCCGGTCAGCAAGATGCGCGGGCGGGTGAGCAGCGAGGGAGCGAGACGGCAGCGCCGGGCGATGGGCCACGATGGCCCCGCCGACGACCCACCCGGAAGGACATACATCAGATGTACGGCGATCCGGCTGCGCCATGGGCCGAGCACCGGCACCGCGCCGACAACGCCCAGCGCTCTCGCCTCCACAATCGGGTTGTTCTCCGCCGGATCACGGGTGACCATGGGCGGCATGGCGGGAGGACGGCGGTGAGATCGCCCCTTCAAGGCGGACTACCGCCGGGCGGCGCGGTGGTGGTCGGGGCCGTCGTGCGGATCGCCTGCGACGAGTCGGGCTTCTCGGGCACGAACCTGCTGCACTCGACCGCCCCGGTGATCACGCACGCGAGCGTCGACCTGGCCGCCGACGAGGCGGTCGCGATCATCACCGCCCTACGGTCCGGGTTCCGGTTCGCGCCGCACGAACTCAAGTCCGGCCGGTTCCTGCGCGGCTCCGGTGCGCAGGAGGCACTGGAGTGGTTCCTGGCGGCGCTGGCCGGCCGCGCGCACGTCCACCTCATCGACAAGGAGTTCTTCCTCGTCACCCGCATCGTGGAGTTCCTGCTGACCGAGCCGTCGTACGCGGCGGGCACCCACCTGGCTCGCGAGCACCATCCGGCCGCTCTCGCCCTGCACGAGGCCGGGCGCTCGACCGGAAGCGACTGGAGTGCCTTCCTGTCGGCGTTCGTCGATCTGGTCCGGATGAAGCGGCGGCTTCCGGTCGACCAGACGGTGCGGCGGTTCTTCCAGGCCCGGGACGCGCTGCGACGACACGACCTCGGCGCGGTGGCCGACGCCGTCCTCGCCGGGCTCCGCCCGAACCAGGTGCGGGCCGTGGTGGCCAGGCTCGACGCCGACGACCGCACGGTTCCTCCCCCGCTGGAACCGTTGCTGCCGGCGCTGGCCGAAACGGTCCTGTCCTGGAGCGGCGGCCAGCGGCAGGTGCTGGTGACCCACGACGAGCAGAGTGCCCTGACGGCAGACCGGCTGACCCGCCTTCAGCGGGTGTTGGCCGCCAACGGCGACGCGTCGGCGGCCGGCGGCAGCCGGGCTGCCGGGTTACCGCCCGGGGTGTCACCCCTGGCGGGGCTGGTGATGGTCGATTCCCGCGATGATCCGCGCGTCCAGGTCGCGGATCTCCTCGCGGGGGTGGCCCGGCGGATGCCCGGCATCATCGGCGACGCGCTCCGTCAGCCGCCGCCATTTACCCCTGGCCGGTCGTAGTCTCATCGGATGCAGGACATCCAGACACACACCCTGGACATTCCCGGCGTCGACCTGGTCTACGACGTCCGCGGCCCGCTACCTCCCACCGGCGCCCATCGTGCGCTGCTCCTGATCGGCCAGCCGATGACGGCGGAGGGCTTCACCGCCCTCGCCCCGCACTTCACGGACCGCACGGTCCTCACCTACGACCCGCGTGGCCTGGGCCGCAGCGTCCGCACTGACGGTCGGTCCGACCACACACCGCAGC
This sequence comes from Micromonospora sp. NBRC 107095, assembly GCF_030269705.1. Taxonomy (NCBI): domain Bacteria; kingdom Bacillati; phylum Actinomycetota; class Actinomycetes; order Micromonosporales; family Micromonosporaceae; genus Micromonospora; species Micromonospora sp. NBRC 107095. The sequence continues at coordinate 399,669 of NZ_BSTU01000007.1, read as the reverse complement.
AGCAGGCGGCAGACCTGCACGCGCTCGTCGAGGCGCTCGACGTCGGTCCGGTCGACCTGTTCGCCAGCAGCGGCGGCGCGGTGACCGCCCTCGAACTGGTCGCCACCCATCCCGGCGACGTCGCCACCCTGGTGGCGCACGAACCGCCGATCAACGCCGTGCTCCCCGACGCCACGGCCGCCGAGCGCGCCCGGGCCGGCTTCTACGAGGCGTACCAGGCGAAGGGCTCGGGCGCGGGGATGGCCGCGTTCATCGCGATGACCTCCTGGCAGGGCGAGTTCACCGACGCCTACTTCGCCCAGCCCACCCCCGACCCGGCGATGTTCGGCATGTCCGCCGACGACGACGGCAGCCGCGACGATCCGCTGCTGTCGCAAAACTCGTGGGCGATCACCGACTACCGCCCCGACGCGGAGGTGCTCACCGCCGCGCCCACCCGGATCGTGGTCGCGGTCGGCGAGGAGTCGGCCGGGACGTACACCGCCCGCACCGCCATGGGCCTCGCGGCGCTGCTCGGCCAGGAGGCCGTGGTGTTCCCGAGTCACCACGGCGGGTTCCTCGGCGGCGAGTTCGGCTACGCGGGCAAGCCCGAGGAGTTCGCCACGCGGCTACGGGAGGTGCTGGACGCGGGCTGACACCGGCCACCTGATGTTCTGACCTCGTGTCGGTGGCCGGAGCAGCCGTATGGTGGACGCAGAGACGACGATCCACCGTCTTCGATGGGACACCACCTGCGGCGGTCGAGGAGAACATCATGATCGGTGTGGTGAGCGTCGCGGCCGTCGTGGGCGTCCTGCTCGTCGGCCTCGTGGTCCTGCTCCGCAGACCGGCCGACACCCGGTCGGTGCTCCGCTGGGCAGCCCTGGCGATCACCGTGCTGGTGGCCGCCGCGTTGACCCCGTTCACAGTGGACGACTCGGGCGCCGCGGCCGGTTATCTGCTCGGCGTCCCCGTCGTCGCGGCGGTGCTTCCCGCTTTCGCGCAGCGGTTCGGTCGGCTGACAGTGGCCGCCGACCTGGTGGCCGCGCTCGTCATCACCGGCTGGGGGCTGCTGCTCGGACTGGGCATCGGTGGCGCGTTCCTCCCAGCGGTGGCGCTCCTGCTCGCCAGCGCCGTGGGCGCCAGGGCACCGCGACCGTCCACCACCGCCTGAGCCGGTGAGCCTCAACCGTCCGGGGTGAACAGCCCCTGGACGCCGACGACGATCGCGATGAGGCCGAAGATCGCGAGCAACAGCCGGACTCCGGTGGCACCGTCCGACTGCCCGTCGCGCGGCGTCGGCCGCCCGGTCAGCCGGCTCCACAGCAGGGCGAGCCCCACCCCGATGCCCACCACCTCGAAGTGGAACACCCGTGGCCCGGACACCAGGTGGACGATGAGGTAGTAGCCGCCGGTCACCAACGCCGTGATCAGCCGGGTGGGAGCGTACCCACGGGCGCGGTCGGTTGAAACGACCCGGATGGCACGCTCCCCGGCAGTCCCCCACCGTGACGGTGAACGGGGCCGCTCGATCCGTCAACGTCCGCAGCGCCACACCAGCGGCCGGTACGCCTGGTTCTCGTAGACGGCCCCGACCACCGTCAGACCGTCGTCGCTGATCCCCTCCGCCGTGTACGTGCCCGGCTCGGTGGCGCGGACCTCGGGTCGGCCCGGCAGCCGGCGGGAGGTGCCGTCCGGGGCGACGATCAGCGGCGCACCGTCGCCGACCAGCACCTCACCCTCGCCGGAGATGCCGCTCGCCCCGGGGAAGGGCAACAGGCCCACCGCCCCGGTGGCGAGGTTCCACCGCACCGGCAGCATCTGCACGGCGTCGCCGTTGCTGCCGCCGGGAACCATTCCGACCGCCCACTCACCCTGCGCCGATTCGACCGACGCCCGTGGGTAGCCCTCGGGCACTGTCAGCGCCGCCCCGACGCCCTGCGGCGTCCACCGGTAGGGCTGTTGGTCCATCTCGCCGACGATCGTGCCGTCGTCGGTGATCCCGGTCGCGGTCGACCCCCGCTGGCCGATCAGCCGGTACGTCTGCGGCTGCGCCGTCGACCACCGCACGGCCTGGTGCGAGTCGTCCGACCTGCGGGCCGTCCCGACGATGTCACCCCGGGCGTTGACCGCGTGCACGAGCACCGCGTCGTAGCCGGGCGGCGTGGCCAGGGGACGCAGCTTCCCGTCCCGGTACACCCAACCGGTGCCGTCGCCGTCGGTGCCCACCACATGGCCGCTGGCGTTGACCGCTGCCGCGTGCCGCGCGGTCTTCGGCAGGACGACCGGCCTGCCGTCCGTCCACAGCACGACCCGCCCGTCCTCCTGCCCGGTGCCGATGTCGCCGACGACGTACCGCCCGGTGGGGTCGACCCCGACGGCCACCGCGACCGGACCGTCGATCGGCTGCGACAACCACGACGCCTGGCAGGTGACTGGCGGGCGGGGAGCGGCCGACCCGGTCGCGGCCGGCGACACCGCGAGCGCCGGCGTGGTCGGCGCCGGCGAACTGGCGGTCCCACCGACCTGAACGGCACCCACGACGCCGACCCCGGCCAGCACCGTCAGGGCCGCGACTCCGGCGACGCGGCGACGCTGGCGGCGTCGCCGGCCGTCGCGGACCGCCCGGCTCACGTCGACCCGCGGCTCGGGAACCGACACCGACCGCAGCAGCGCGGCGATCCGCTGATCGTCCACGGTGGTCATCTCGGACTCCTCACTGACATCTCGGCGACGTCGAGCACCTGGCGAACAGCCGCCAGAGCCCGGGCCGTCTGCGCTTTCACGTTGCCTTCGGAGCAGCCCATCGCGGCGGCCGTGGCGGCCAGCGACAGGTCGCACAGGAACCGCAGGACCAGCACGGTGCGCTGGCCGCGCGGGAGACGGGCGAGCGCCGCGAGCAGGCTGTCCCGCTCGGCCAGGTCGTCGTGGGGGGTCGCCGGCGAGCGCTCCGGCACCGGCGCGGACCCCAACAACCGGACCTTCGCCCAGCTCAGGCGCTTTTCATCGACGAGCTTGTGCACCAGCATCCGATGGACGTACGCGTCGACGTTGTCGGCCCGGCTGACCCGGCGCCAGTTCACGTAGAGCGCCGTGATCGTCTGCTGCACCACGTCGTCGGCCAGATGGGCGTCACCGCACATCAGGAACGCGGTCCGATGCAGGCTCGGCAGTCGCGCGGAGACGTACTCCACGAACTCACCCTCGGCATCCACCATCAAGGCTCCCTCCTCCGCAAGCTCGACGGGGCCGGACGCCCATCAGGTTGCGTCCCCCGCGAACGAAGGTCGGAAGGCGGACCCATTCGGCCGGGCCGGGGGGTGTCCCGGCCCGGCCTAACGCGGGTTCACGGGGCACACCGTGGAGCGCAACCTACCCGCATACGTGTCGGCCTCAGCCGACGACTTCGGCCATCCGGCGTACCGCCTCGGTGATGAGCTCCGGCGCGGTGGCCAGGTTCAGTCGGACGTGCCCACCACCGCCGGTGCCGAACGCCAACCCGGAGTTGAGCGCCACCCGGGCACTGTCGAGGAACACAGTGGCCGGGTCGTCGCCGAGGCCCAGCGCCCGGCAGTCGAGCCAGGCCAGGTAGGTGCCCTGACCGGGTTGGTAGCCGACGGTCGGCAGGTGCTCGGCGAGCAGTTCGCCAAGCAGCCGACGGTTGTCGTCCAGGCCGGCCAGCAGGGCATCGAGCCATTCGCCGCCGTCGCGGAAGGCCGCGGTGTGGGCGATCACCCCGAGGTGGCTGGTGCCGACGCTGACCTCGTAGGGGACGCGGGCGATGTCTGTGGCCGCGGCGGGGCCGGCGATCAGGAGCCCGCCGCGCAGCCCGGCCAGGTTCCACCCCTTGGAGGCGGACATCAGAGACAGGCCGTTCTCCGCGCCGGGCACCGAGAGGTACGGCACGAACCGCGCTCCCCCGGCCACCACCGGGGCGTGGATCTCGTCGGCGACCACCCGCACCCCGTGCCGCTCGGCGAGATCGGCGACGGCGGTCAGTTCGGCCGCGCTGTGCACGACGCCGGTCGGGTTGTGCGGGCTGCACAGCAGGTACGCCGCCGGCCGTCCACCGGTGCGGGCTCGCCGGAACGCCTCCTCCAACGCGTCGAGGTCGATGCGCAGGGTCTCGCCGAGCGGCGCCTCCACGACGCGGCGGCCGGCGTGGGCCACGAACTCGTAGAACGGCGGGTAGACCGGGCAGTTGACGACCACCGCGTCCCCCGGTTCGGTGACCAGGCGCAGCGCCTCGACGACGCCGTGCATCACGTCGGGCACCAGTGCGGTGCGCTCCACGGCCAGCCCGTCCCAACCCCACCGCCGCCGAGCGAACTCCGCCAACGCCTGTGGGTACGCCGTGCCGGCGGTGTAGCCGGTGTCGCCGCGCGCGACGGCGTCGGTGATCGCCAGTGCGACAGGCTCGGCCAGGGGCACGTCCATCTCCGCCACCCACAGCGGCAGCACGTCGTCGGGGTGCTCCCGCCACTTGAGGCTGGTCCGCTGCCGGAGCTGGTCGATCGTGAGCTGGCGCAGCGGATTGACAGCGGTTCGGGCACCACTGAGCGGGCCGGTCATGACCCAACCCTATTGCGCCACGGTCCGCACCGATGTCCCGGGCCACCGCCGCTCGCTCCACTGCGCTCCGATCGGAACTATTCCACGGCCCTCTTTTCCCATTGACCAGCGTCTTTGTCGACAGGTCGGATCCGCTTCGAAATAAATGCCAGCAAGACCGCTGCGGACCGCTGGTTCATGACTTAGGCTCCCGAATACTCACGTCGACGGCCCGCCCTCACGCCGTGCCAGCCCCCGACCTTGCACGCCGGCCATCGCCACCCTCGACGCCGATTGGAGTGTTCGATGACCTGGCGTCCCACCCTTGCCGCGCTGGCCGGACTGTGCCTCGCGGTCACCATCACCACAATGCCCGCCGGTGCCGCCGCCGACGCCGTCCAGACCAGCGCGCACGCCGCGCTCGCCGGTCCGCCCGGTGCACCGCCCGGGGCCTGCCCGACCGGCGTCAGTGACGGCCCGCCGCTGCCGGCCGGCACCGTGACGGCCCCGCGAATCCGGGGCGGTTTCACCTTCCTCGAAGGGCCGGTCTGGGTCGCCGACGGTGGCTACCTGCTGATGTCCGACATGACCGCCGGCACCGGGCCGTACAACGTCCAGCCGTCGACCATCCGCCGGTTCACCCCGCCGGCGACGTTCGACACGTTCATCGCCAACGCCGGCAGCAACGGGCTGGCGCTCACCCCCGACGCCCAGCAGCTCGTCGCGGCCACCCACGACCAGCGCAGCGTCTCCGCGTACCGGTTGAGCGACCGGACCCGCGGCACCGTCGCGGCCAACTACCAGGGCCGGGCGTTCAACTCGCCGAACGACGTCGCAGTCCGGTCGGACGGCGTCGTCTACTTCACCGACCCGAACTTCCAGCGCGGCAACCGCCCCGATCAGATGAGCGGGCGCACCAGCGTCTTCCGCGTGTCCGGCGGACAGGTGTCGCTGGTGGACGACACGTTGCGCCAACCCAACGGGATCTCGCTGTCGCCGGACGGGAGCGCACTGTACGTGGGCGCGTACGCCGAGAACAAGATCTACAAGTACGTCGTCCAGCCCGACGGCAGCGTCGGCGCCCGCAGCGTCTTCGTGAACTACATCGGCGGTCCGGACGGCGGCACCATCGACTGCGCCGGCAACGTCTACTGGACCTCGGGTCGGGACTCGCTGGTCCACGTCTACTCCCCGGCCGGCACCCCGCTCGGCACGATCCGGCCCGGCAACACCGGCACGACAAACGTCGCGTTCGGCGGCCCCGACCGGCAGACCCTCTTCATCACCTCGGGCCCGTGGGGCGACTCCGGGCTGTACAGCGTGCGCCTCAACATTCCCGGATATCCGTACTGAGCGTCGCTGGCGGGTTCACCGTCGAGTGCCGGGCGGCCGGACAACACCGCCGACGCCGGCCGCCCGTACACTCGACTGATGGCGAACCGCCGGTGGCACAGTGGTCGGTAGTGCGACGGGGGCGTGGGCCGCCGGCACCCTGACCGTCGGATCTCCCCATCCTCAGCACTGCGGAGCAGCCGGTGCTGGTCGACCCGGCAGGGCCACCACGGGAGACGCCCGCCGATGAGAGGCCGCTACGACAACCTGACCCGTACCCGGGCTCTGGACCCGGAGCGCGACTACCTGGACATCTACCAGACGATGCTGCGCTACGAGTTCCCCTGGGACATGAAGCTCGGGCTCAACCTCGCCTTCAACCGGTCCTTCTCCGTCCCCGCCATCGCCACTGTGCACGCCGCCACCGGCGAGCTGACCGAACGCACCCAGAAGCGGATCGACGACACCGGCCTGCTGATGTACGAGATGGTGCTCAACGGCTTCGAACAGCCCCGGGGCCGTGACGCGTTGCGGCGCGTCAACCAGATCCACCGCCCGTACGACATCAGCAACGACGACTTCCGCTACGTCCTCGGCTGCCTGGTCGTGATCCCGACCCGGTGGTTGCAGGCGTACGGCTGGCGCCCGCCCTGCTGCCACGAACGGCACGCCACGTACCTGTTCTACCGGGAACTCGGCCGACGGATGGGCATCACCGACATCCCCGCGTCGTACGACGAGTTCGAGACCTGGTTCGACGCGCACGACGCGACTCACCTGCAACCCAACGACGACGCGGCCGCCATCGAACGAGCCACCCGCATGCTGATGCTCGCCCGGCTCCCTCGGATGCTCGCGCCGCTGGGAAACGCACTGGTCAGTGCCATGTACGACGCGCCGCTGCGGCGCGCGACGCGGGTGGACACGCCGGCTTGGCCGGTCCGGGCGGGGTTGCACCTGGCTCTGAAGACGCGCTCACTGTCGCAGCGGTGGTTCGGCGCGCCACGGACGACGGCGTTGTTCGCCGACGGCATCCGGGCCAGGAGCTACCCCGACGGGTACGAGATCAGCCAGCTCGGCCCGCAGCACGACCGGCCGCACGAACAGGTCTCTCGGCGGAGACGGGGAACAACCGACGCAGACCGCGCTGCTCGGTCTCAGTGACGCGGCCGCACCAGCCCCGCGTTGAAAGCCGCGATCACCAACTGTGCCCGGTCTCGTACGGCCAGCTTCGCCAACAGGTGCGTGATGTGCGTCTTCACCGTCTTCACGGAGATCACCAGGGCAGTTGCGATCTCGTCGTTCGACAAGCCGCCGCCGATCAGTGTCAGCACCTCGACCTCTCGGCCGGTCAGCCCCCGCAGCGCCGGCGTCGGCCGGTCCGGGTACGGCGCCGCGACGTAGTGCGCCACCAGCCGGGTGAGGATCGACGGTGCGAACAGCGACTCACCTCGGTGGGTCCGACGGATCGCTTCGATCAGCTCCTCCGGTCGGGAGTCCTTCAGCAGGAAGCCGGATGCGCCGGCGTGCAGCGCCTCGTACACGTACTCGTCGAGTTCGAACATGCTCAGAACCAGGACGCGGGCGGCGGCCAGCGCGGGGTCGGCACAGATACGACGGGTGGCCTTGAGGCCGTCGACGTGCGGCATCCGTACGTCCATCAGGATGACGTCGGGGCGGGTGGTCCGGGCGTGCGCCACGGCATGTGCTCCATCGCCGGCCTCGCCGACGACGGTCAGGTCCGGCTCGTTGTCGATAATCATGGCGAGGCTGTGTCGGAGCAGCGCCTGATCGTCCACCAGCAGCACCCGGATGTCACTCACGCTGCCCCGTCCCGAATTCGCGCGGTGACCCGGAAGCCCTGGCCGACGTGCTCAGCGGACAGGGTGCCGCCGAGACTGCCGATCCGCTCCCGCAAACCGGCCAACCCGTGTCCGGCGCCGGGTGTCGCCAGCCACCCGTCACCTTGCGGGCCGGCGTCGGCAACCGTGGCCACCACGTACGTTCCGTCCCGAGACACCCGCACCCGCACGTCTGTCGGGCCCGCGTACCGTGCCGCGTTGCTGAGCGCCTCCCGCACGGTCTTGCAGACGGCGACCTGTGCACCTTGCGATACCGAACCGAGCGGTTCGACCGTCAGCCGTGTCCGAAGCCCCGCGAGCGACGCCCCATGCACGATGCCGGGTAGGTCGTCGAGGTTGTCCACCGGGGCACGGCGGCTGGCGGCCGACGGCTCACGGAGGACCGTGAGCATGCGGCGCAACTCGGCCGTCGCATGCCGGCTCGCGTCCTCGATGTCGGTGAGCGCCGCCTCCACCTCGGCAGGTTTGGGTAGGTGCCGGGTGGCCGCCGCGCGGACCGTGATCAGGCCCAGGCCGTGCGAGACGATGTCGTGCAGGTCACGGGCGATCCGCAGCCGTTCGGCGAGCACCGCCTCGGACGCCGCCCAGGCGGTCAACCGGGACTCGTAGGCGGCTCGATCGGTGCGTGACCGCCGCACCGCCCACACCGCGGTCGCGACTGCGCCGCCGACCATCAGCGACGGCAGGACGACCGCGAGCGGGCCCCGCGCGCCGACCGTACACATGGCCATCACCAGCACGCTGGTCACCGCGACAACAACCGGCACGGCCCTGGACTGCCCGGAGGGGCGCGGATGGGCGTTCACCACCCCGACTGTAGATCTCAGACCAGGGTCTGACGGTCCGTGGACCGACCCGGCTGTCGAAATCCGAGCACGGTCGGATGTCCGAGCGCCGACCGACCGGTTGACTCGATGCATGATCACGATCGATCGCGTCAGCAAGACCAAGAGCAAGACGCAGATCCTGTACGACGTCAGCTTCGAGGCCCGCCCCGGCCGGGTCACCGGCTTCCTCGGGCCGAACGGAGCTGGCAAGACCTCCACGCTCCGTATCCTGCTCGGCCTGGACCGCCCACAGAGCGGAACCGCACTGATCTGCGGGCGTCCGTACCGGCAACTGGACCACCCGCTGACAACGGTCGGCGCGCTGCTCGACGGAAGCGGGGCGCACCGGGCCCGCCAGGCCCGCGCCCACCTGCGCTGGGTGGCCGCGAGCAACGGGCTGCCCGAATCCCGAGCCGACGAGGTCCTCGAGATCGTGGGCCTGACCGGCGCCGCGCGCAAGCGTGCCGGCCGCTTCTCGCTCGGAATGAGCCGCCGGCTCGGGCTCGCCACCGCACTGCTCGGCGACCCTGACGTGCTGGTCCTGGACGAACCGGTCAACGGCCTCGATCCGGCCGGGATCCGCTGGATCCGCGAGTTTCTCAAAGACAGCGCGGCGGAGGGCCGAACCGTCCTGCTCTCCAGCCACCTCATGGGGGAACTGGCCGAGATCGCCGACGACGTCATCGTGATCGACAAGGGGCGGGTCGTGATCCAGGGTGGGCTCGCCGACGTCACCGGAGGTCATCGCACGCTCGAAGACGCCTTCCTGGCGCTGACCGCCACCGAAACAGGTGGATCATGGTGAGCCTTGTCAGGGCTGAGCTGCGAAAGTTGTTCGGACTGCCCACGGCCTGGGTCGGCCTGGTGCTGGGCACCCTGGCGGCACCCCTGATCGTCCTCCTGAACGCGCCGTACACCCGCCGTGCGATCGCCGCCGGCACCGTCACCGACACGTCCGACCTGGGCCTGCGCGACCTGGGTCTCGGTCTTATCGGTCCGATGATCCTCGGTGTGATCGTGATGAGCAGCGAATATGCGTCCACCGGACCGGACAGCCCTGGCGCCCGTCAGCTCACCACGACGCTCACCGCTGTCCCCGACCGACGGCGTCTGCTCACCGCGAAGACCACCGCACTGGTGCTTGTCGTCGCGGCACAGGCGGCGGTCACCGCTGCCGCCGCACTCAGCCTCGCCCGGGTGCTGCACGGCGACCACGCACCGACACCCTCAGCCGCCCGAGTCGCCGGCGCGATCCTCTACTGGACGCTGACCGCACTACTTGCCTACGCGATCACGCTGATCACTCGCAACGGGATAGTGCCACTGACACTGCTGATCATCAACAACACTGTCGTCTCGGTGTCGTACCTGCTGACGAAGGTCACCGACCTCGCCGCCTACCTGCCGGACATCGTTGGGGCGCGGATGTTCCTCCGCAACGCGGACTTCCCCGTTCAGATCTCTCCGCTGACCGCCGGACTGGTGATGACCGCGTGGGTCGTAGCGTTACTCGCGGCGGGCGCGGTCCTGTTTCACCGGCGGGACACGTGACCACCGCCCGCGCGGAACTACGCAAACTGCTGACCCTGCCATCGCTACGCCTGACCGTACTGCTGACCTGGACCGCCCACCTGACGCTGACCTGGGCGTACAGGGTGGCCGAGTCTCGCGGCGAGCCACTCGGCGACAACCCCGCCCTCGCACCGCTCGCCTACACCCAGGCCGGCTTCCTGGTGCTCGGCGTGCTGGCGGCCGCATCCGAGTACGAGGAGGGCGGCCAGATCCGCACCACACTGCTCGCGTCGCCCCGGCGGCTGCCTCTACAGGCGGTGAAGGCCCTCACGCTGGCCGTGGTGACGCTTCCGGTAGCCGCCACAACGGCGGCCACCAGTGCGTTGCCGGCCGGCGCGGCCACGTGGACGCCGGCCGCAACCGCGTACCTGACGCTCACCACACTGCTCGGGGCGGCATTCGCCGGTGTCGTCCGCCGCTCGGTGCTCGCCGTGATCCTGTTGCTCGGTCTGTACTTCATCGCGGGACCGCTGATCCGCACCTGGTCCGCCACCAGCGCTGCCTACCTGCCGGACACCGCGGCCCTCGACCCGTGCCGTGGCGCCGCCGCGACGGTCGGCTGGACCCTCGGTGCCCTGGCCCTCGCCGCTTACAGCTTCCACCGACGCGACGCCTAGGTGTGCACATCTCCGCTGGGGGGCACGCGGGTTGGGGCCAATCCGCCGGCCGACCTGGAGGGACGGCCGGCGGACCGGTCTCAGCGGATGGTGGTGACGGTCCAGCGTGGGGAGGCGTTGGTGACCGGGACGGTGTCACCGACCAGCGTGGTCACCGCCTGGGTGTCCCGCTGCACGCTGGTGCCGACCCAGAGTTCGACCTCGCCGGGCTCCACGACCCGGGTGTACGTGCGGTCGGAGAAGGCCAGGCGGGTGGTGGGGACGGTCAGCTCGACAGTGACGGACTGACCCGGCTCCAGGTGGACCCGCTGGTAGCCGAGCAGCTGCGCCAACGGCCGGGTCACCGAGGCGACCACGTCGCGACCGTAGAGCTGGACCACGTCGTCGCCGGCGACAGCGCCGGTGTTCGTCACCCGCACACTCACGCCGATCGCCCCGTCGGTGGGCACCGTGCCGGACACGGTGAGATCGGTGTGCGCGAACGTCGTGTAGGACAGCCCGTGGCCGAACGGCGCCACGGGTATCGCCGGCAGGCTGGTCACCTCGTTGCCCTGGCCGAGGGTGGGGTGCAGGTACGAGTAGGGCTGCGCGCCGGCCGGCCCGGGCATGGTGATCGGCAGCTTGCCCGACGGGTTGACCCGCCCGGAGAGCACTCCCGCGATCGCCCCGGCACCCTCCTCGCCCGGGAAGAACGCCTGCACCACCGCCGCGCAGCGCGTCAGCGCCCAACCGATCGTGTACGGCCGCCCGGTGAGCAGCACCAGGACCACCGGCGTACCGGTGGCCAGCACCGCCTCGACCAGTTCGCGCTGGACGCCGGGCAGTTCCAGGTCGTCCCGGTCGCAGCCTTCGCCGACCGTGCCGCGTCCGAAGAGGCCGGCGTGGTCGCCGACGACCAGGACGGCGACGTCCGCGGCGGAGGCCGTGGCGACCGCCTCGTCGAAGCCGGACCGGTCGTCACTGTCCACGTCGCAGCCGCGGGCCCAGCTGACGAGGTCGTCGCCGAACTCGACCCGTACGGCGTCGAGCACTGTCGGCACCTCGATGCCGGTCTCCACGCCGGGATGCTGGACGAGGACGTGGTTGAGGAACGAGTAGCACCCGAAGAGCGCACTCTGCCGGTCGGCGTTGGGGCCGATGACGGCCGTCCGCCGACCCGCCGGCAGTGGCAGCGCGTCCCGGTTGGCGACCAGCACGATCGATTCCTCGGCGAGCCGGCGGGCGATCGACCGGTGCTCGGGTGAGTCGAGGTCGATCGCCTGCGGCGGCTCGTCGGTGAAGGTCGCGTCGAGCAGGCCCAGGTCCTGCTTCTGGCGCAGCACCCGCAGCACCGCGCGGTCGATGATCGCCTCGTCGATCCTGCCGGCCCGCACCGACTCCCGCAGGGTCAGGTAGGCGTCGCCGGTCGGCAGCTCGACGTCGAGACCGGCCGTCAACGCCTGCCCGGCCGCCTCCGCGTGGTCGCTCGCCACGTGGTGCAGCAGGTTCAGGAAAGCGACCCCGTAGTAGTCGGCGACCACAGTGCCGTCGAAGCCCCACTGGTCGCGCAGGATGCCGGTGAGCATCGTCGGGTCGGCGGCGACGGGCACCCCGTCGATATCGGTGTAGGAGTGCATGACGCTCCGGGCGTCGCCGTCGATGATCGCCATCTCGAACGGCAGCATCAGCACGTCGGCCAGTTCCCGACGGCCTGCGTGCACCGGGGCGAAGTTGCGCCCGGCGCGCGAGGCGGAGTAGCCGACGAAGTGCTTGAGGGTGGCGTGCACCCCCTGCGACTGCAGGCCGCGCACGTACGACGTGCCGATGGTGCCGACCAGGTACGGGTCTTCAGCGATGCACTCGTCCACCCGACCCCAGCGGGGGTCGCGGATCACGTCGAGCACCGGGGAGAGCCCCTGGTGAACGCCAAGAGTCCGCATCGAGGCGCCGATCGCCGCGGCCATCTCGGTGACCAGTTCGGGGTTGAACGCGGCACCCCAGGCCAGCGGGGTGGGGAAGGTGGCGGCCTTCCACACCGACAGCCCGGTGAGACACTCCTCGTGGACGATCGCCGGGATGCCCAGCCGGGTCCCGGTGACCAGGTCCCGCTGGAACTTCCACAGCCAGGACGCGCGTTCCGCCGGATCCTGCGGACGGGTGCCGTAGGCGCGGGTGAGATGACCGAGCCCGTGCCGGGAGAAGTCCCCAAGCGCGGAGTCGTCGCCGAACTCCCCCTGCAGTGGTGCGACCGCCTCGCCGTCCTCCTTCTCCCAGAACCCGACGAGCTGGGCGATCTTCTCCTCGATCGTCATCCGGCCGAGGAGGTCGCGGAGGCGATCCCCTCCGTCGTGCCCGTCCTGTCGGCTGTGGTTCGGATCTGCCTGAGCCGGCGCCGGCCCGCCCACCACCTCGTGGACCTCAGTCATGCTGTGCCTCTCTGGTTGTGCTCGTACCGCTGCCGCTCAGCCCTTGACCGCACCTTGCAGGCCACCGACGATCTGCTTCTCCGCGAGCGTGAAGAACAGCAGTGCCGGCAGCATCGCCAGCGAGGTGAAGGCGAGGACGCCCGCCGTGTCGGTGGTGTACTGGCTGGAGAAGTTCTGCACGCCCAGCGGCAGGGTGTGCAGGTTGACGTCGCTGAGGACGAGCAGCGGCAGCAGGAACGAGTTCCAGCTCGCCACGAACGCCAGGACGCCAACGGTGACGAGCGCGGGCCGCGACAGCGGCATCGCGACGCGCCAGAGGAAGCCGAGCCGACTCGCGCCATCGATGGCGGCGGCGTCCTCCAACTCTCTCGGAATGGCCGAGAGGAAGGGACGCAGGATCACGATCGTCAGTGGCAGTGAGAAGGCGACCTGCGGCAGGATCACCGCGTAGTAGGAGTTGATCAGGTTCAGGTCACGCAGCATGAGGTAGAGCGGCAGGATCGCCGCCCCGGCCGGAAACAGCAGACCGAGGGTGAAGAAGGTGTAGAGCCCTTCCCGCCCGCGGAAGCTGTAGCGGGCGAGCACGAACGCGGCGGCCAGGCCGAGCACGACCACGGCCAGCGTGGTGCCGAGGGCGATGACCGCACTGTTGAACGCCTGCTGCCAGAAGTTGCTCTGGGTCAGCACCCGGGCGTAGTTGTCCCAGACGAACGGGGCGGGCAGGCCGGCCGGGTCCGCGACGATCTGCGGGGTGGTGCGGAAGCCGCCGATGACCACGTAGATGACCGGGGCGATCGACACCGCAGCGATCGCGAGGGCGAGCGCGTAGGTGAGCGGTGTGCCCCAGGAAATCTGACGACGCCCGGTGGACTGGGGGAGAACGCTGTTCACGGCCATCGTCACTTCGCCCTTCCGGTGATGGCGCCCTCGATGTCGCGGCGGAGCAGGAACCGCTGGAACAGCAGCGCCGCCACGAAGGAGATGACGAAGAGGATTACCGCCACGGCGTTGCCGTAGCCCCACAGCCGGGCGAAGAAGCCGTTGTCGACCATGTAGGTCGCCATGGTGGCCGATGCGCCGAGGGACCGCACCGCGGGCACCGAGGTCACCCAGATCATGTCGAAGATCTGCAGTGAACCGATCATGGACAGGAACATCCAGATCCGGATCGTCGGGCCGAGCAGCGGGATCGTGACGTGCCGTTGGATCTGCCACCAGCTTGCGCCGTCGATGGACGCCGCCTCGGTCAGCTCGTCGGGCACATTGGACAGACCGGCGAGGAGCAGGATGATGGCGAAGCCGACGTACTTCCAGGTGAGGACGGCCAGTAGGGTCCAGATGACCACGTCCAGGTCCGCGAGCCAGGCCTGCACCAGACCGCCCATGCCCAGGGACCGCAGCAGCGCGTCAACGGTGCCGTCGCCGGTCAGGAGCAGTTTCCACATGATGCCGACGGTGACTTCGGCGAGCACGTACGGCACGAACACCAGCAGGCGGAACACGGCGCGCCCACGGAAGCGACGGTTGAGCAGCAGGGCGACGCCCAGGGCGATCGGGCCCTGGATCAGCAGCGACCCGAACACGATGATGGCGTTGTTGCGCAACGCGTCGAGGAAGATCGGATCCTGGAAGGCGAGGGTGTAGTTCCTCAGGCCGACGAACTCGGTGGGCGGCCCGACCCCACGCCAGCGGAACAGGCTGTAGTAGACCGCGAAGCCCATCGGCACCAGCACGAACATCACGTAGACGAGGACCGCTGGCGTGGTGAGGCCGATGATCTCGTACCACTTGCGACGGTTGTCGGCGCGCCGGGCGGACGCGCGCCCAGCCTGGCGGGGGCCCGCCGGCGACGCGGAGGCGCCGCCGGCGGGCATACGGAGCTGGTTGGCGGAGGTCACTTGCTTGCGGCCGCCTTCATCGCCGAGACGACCTTCTCAGGCGTCCCGTTGCCGGCGAAGATGGCGACGACCGCGTCGTTCATCGCGGTCCCGACGGTGCTGCCGTAGGCAGTGTCCAACCAGAGCTGGACGTAGCTCGATCCGGAGGTGGCCTGCAGGATGGACGTCAGCGCGGGGTCCTTCACGGCCCCCTCCGCGCCCTTGGCCACCGGCAGGCCGGTGCCGGTCTCGGCATAGCCCTTCTGCACCTCGGGGCTCACGATGTACTTCAGGAACTCGACGCACTCGGCGGGCGCGTTCTTGGAGCAGGAGAACCCGTCGCCACCACCGAGGGCCGCCTTCGGGTCACCCGGCGAACCGGAGATCGCCGGCACCGGGAACCAGCCGAGGAACGAGGCGAGCTTGGCCTTGTCCGTGGCGACGGTGTCCAGCGTGCCGCGGTTCCAGTCACCCATCAGCTCCATCGCGGCCTTGCCGTTGGCGAGCATGCCGTTGGCGCTGGTCGGGTCGTTCTGGCCCGGCGTGGCGATGAAGTTGGGTTGGAACGGCTTGGTGTCGATGAACGCCTTCAGGTCCTGGCCGGCCTTCACGAAGCACGGGTCGTCGAAGGTCTTCTCCGTGGCCGCCTTCTTGAGGGTGTCGACGGAGCAGGCGCGCAGTGCCATGTTGTACCACCAGTGCGCGGCCGGCCACTTGTCACCGGCACCCACGGCGATCGGAACGACGTTGATCGCCTTGAGCTTGGTGACAGCGGCGTTGAGCTCCTCGAAGGTGGTCGGCGGAGCCGAGATGCCCGCCTGGGCGAACATGTCCTTGTTGTACCAGATGCCTTCGATGCCCATCCGGAACGGCAGGCCGTACTGCTTGCCCTTCACCTGCCAGATCTCTGCGGCGCTGCCGATGTTGGCGACCTCGTCCTTGGTCTGGTCGGTGATCTCCTTGAGGTAGTCGGCTTCCACCTGCTCGGTCATCTCACCGCCGCCCCAGGTCATGAAGATGTCCGGCGGGTCGCTGCTCAGCAGCGCGGCGGGGATCCTGGTGCGCTGGAGCTGGTTGGTCTCGATCGCCTCGATCTCGATCTTGACCGTGGGGTGGAGTGCGGAGAAGTCCTTGGCGACCTTCTCCCAGTAGGTCTTGCCGGGCCCGTCCTGCGAGGCGTTGTGCCACCAGGTCAGCGTCACCGGATCCTTGTAGAGCTCGCCCTCAGGGGCCGCCTCTTCACCGCCGCCGCTGCACCCGGCGGCGACGAGAACACCTGTCATCAACAGTGCCAGGACGGCACTTCTACGTCGCTTCGTTGCCATCGATGTCTCCTCGACTACTCAGTCGCGGTACTCGGCCTGCGGCGAAGTTTTACAGTCATGTAACTTGATGTCAATCGGTATCGATAACGTTTTCGAATCGGCGGCGACACCTCGCCGACTGCGGCCCTATCATCATCGACGTGGTGTTTCAGCAGCGCGTCAAGATGTCCGATGTCGCACGCACTGCCGGCGTCTCGGTCGCGACCGTATCGAAGGTTGTCAATGGTCGGTACGGCGTGGCCCGAGCGACGGTGGAGCGCGTCCAACAGGTCATCCACGAGCTCGGCTACGAGGCGAGCCTGGGGGCGCAGAGCCTGCGCAGCCACCGGACCAACGTGCTCGGCATCCTGTTGGCCGAGTTCGAGCCGTTCTCGACCGAGCTTCTCAAGGGCGCGTCCCAGGAGGTCGCCGGCAGTGGGTACCAGCTGCTGGCCTACTCCAGCGGGGACGGCGAGGGCGCGGCGGTCGGATGGGAGCGGCGCTCGCTCGCCCGGCTCTCCGGCACTCTCATCGACGGCGCCGTGATCGTCACGCCGACAGTGGTCGAGACCGAGAACAACTTCCACGTCGTGGCCGTCGACCCGCACACCGGTCCGTCCCACCTGCCCACCGTCGACTCGGACAACTTCGCCGGCGCGGTGCTGGCGACCAACTACCTGCTCTCCCTCGGCCACACCCGGATCGGGCACATCAGCGGACGTACCGACCTGATGTCGGCACAGCTGCGCGAGGCCGGCTTTCGCAGTGCGATGGCCGAAGCCGGCGTGCCGGTGGACGAACGGCTCGTCCGCGTCGGTGGGTTCCGGATCGAGACCGCCGCCGGCCCGGCTGCGGAGCTTCTCGCCCTCGCCGACCGGCCGACCGCGATCTTCGCGGGTAACGACCTCTCGGCGATATCCACGATGACCGTGGCCCGCGACATGGGCCTGTGCGTGCCCGACGACCTCTCGGTGATCGGCTTCGACAACGTGCCGGAGTCGGCGCTCGTCAACCCGCCGCTGACGACCATCATGCAGCCGCTACAGCGGATGGGCGCCGAGGCGTTGCGCCTGCTCGTCGACCTGATCGCCGGCGTCGAGCGCGACACCCACATCCGGCTCCCGACGGAACTGGTCATCCGCTCCTCCTGCCGCCCGCACCGCTGACGCTGAAGGGGGCGCGGCACCCCGGACGGGTTCGGCGAACTCGTCCGCGCACCCTGGGGTACGCGACAGGGTGGCAGAACGTGAATCCCACGTAAGCCGACAATCTTTCCCCCTAGGTTCGATGCGCAGGACGCCGCCGAACCGGGGAGAGACGTGGACAGCTATCCGGCGATCGAGGATCACGGACTCATCGGCGATCTGCAGACGGCTGCGCTGGTGACGTGTGACGGAACGGTCGACTGGTTCTGCGCGCCGCGATTCGACTCGCCGAGCATCTTCGCCGCGCTGCTGGACAAGGAGAAGGGCGGCTACTTCCGGATCGCGCCGCACGACGTGCGGTACGTGACCAAGCAGCTCTACCTCCCCGGCACGCCCATCCTGATCACGCGGTTCATCAGCGCCGACGGTGTGGCCGAGGTAATGGACTTCATGCCGGTCACCGGCGAACGGGTCACCGACGCGCACCGCCTGGTCCGCCTCGTCACCATGGTCCGGGGCAGCATGCGCTTCCGGGTGGAGTGCCGACCTCGGTTCAACTACGCCCGCGACGAGCATCAGCTGGAGCGCCACCACAACGGCTACCTCTTCCGCAGCCGGTCGGCCACGCTGACGTTCCACCCGGTCGACCCCGTGCGGCGGTTGATCTCCGAGCAGGGTGACATCCACCTCGAGGGCGGCGACCTGGTCGCGTACGGCACGCTGAACGAGGGTGACACGGGAGGGGTGGTCCTGGAGACGGGCGGTAGCGAACCGCGCATCTTCCCGCCGGAAGAGATCCAGGGCATGTTCGAGTGGACCCAGGACTACTGGCGGCGCTGGCTTGAGCGTTCCCGCTACACCGGCCGCTGGCGGGAGATGGTCGAGCGCTCGGCCATCACGCTGAAACTCATGACGTACGCGCCGACCGGCGCGATGATCGCCGCGCCCACCGCCGCGCTGCCCGAGCTGGTCGGCGGAACCCGCAACTGGGACTACCGCTACACCTGGGTACGCGACACGTCCTTCTCGGTGCACGCGCTGCTCGGCCTCGGCTTCACCGAGGAGGTCAGCCGGTACATGAACTGGCTGGACGAGCGGATCCGCGAGGCCGGCGACCACCAGGATCCACTGAAGATCATGTATCGGGTGGACGGCTCCTCCGACCTGCACGAGGAGGTGCTGGACCATCTGGAGGGCTACCGCGGATCACGCCCGGTACGGATCGGCAACGGCGCCGCCGACCAGCTCCAGCTCGACATCCACGGCGAGGCGCTGTACGCCATGCACCTCGCCGACGAGCAGGGCATCCGTGTCTCGCACCAGGTGTGGAAGAGCACCGTCCGGCTGGTCGACTGGCTCTGCCGCAATTGGGACCAGCCCGACGCCGGCATCTGGGAGAGCCGTCACCACCCCCGCAACTACACCTTCGGCCGGGTGATGTCCTGGGTGGCGCTGGACCGGGCGATCCGATTGGCCACCCGCACCGGCCGCCCAGGGGACATGGCCTGCTGGACCGAGCAACGCAACCGCATCTACGACCAGGTCATGGCCCGCGGATACCACCGGGGCCGGGGCACGTTCGTGCAGGCGTACGACGAAACCGTGCTGGACGCGGCGCTGCTCGCCATGCCGGCGGTCGGTTTCGTCACCCCGAGCGACCCCCTGTGGCAGTCCACCCTGCTGGCGATCGAACGCGAGCTGGTCTCGGACAGCCTGGTCCACCGGTACGACCCGGTCCACTCCCCCGACGGCCTCCCCGGCCACGAGGGCACCTTCAACATGTGCACGTTCTGGTACGTCGAGGCGCTGGCCCGTTCCGGCCGCCTCGACGACGCCCGACTCACCTTCGAGAAGATGTTCACCTTCAGCAACCACCTCGGCCTCTATGCCGAGGAGATCGCCGCGACCGGGGAGCAGATCGGCAACTATCCCCAGGCGTTCAGCCACCTCTCCCTGATCAACTCCGCGCTGACCCTCAACGACCTGCTCGACACCGAGGCTGACGCCCGCCGTCGCCAGTAGCGCCGGTCAGCCACCGTGTGCGGAGCCGACGTGGGAAGGGCTTGACGCGCCCACGCCCATCACGCATCGTCGACACGTATCGATCATCTCGAATGTATTGACGCGGGGAGACCTGATGAAAGCCTTCGTCACCATCGCAGTGGCCGCGGCCCTGCTCCTGAGCACGGGCAGCACATCGCAGGGCAAGCCGGTCGCCGACCCGCCCTGCTCCGGGCAGATCCACCCGAACCCGGGGTTCGAGCGCGGCGCGACAGGCTGGACCGCCGGCCCCCGCATCGTCGTCTTCGGCGACGCGACCCGGCCCGCACACACCGGGCGCGGGTACGCCACCTTCGCGGGGCTGGACGTGACGCGCAGCGACCTGCTGCGCACCACAGTCACCGTGCCGGCCAACTGCGACCTGACGGTCAGCTTCTGGGTGCGGACCACCACCACGGAGATCAGTCGGGGCGACTACCTGAACGTCGGAATGGCGGTCACCGGAATACCGCCGAAGACGAGGTTCTCGCTGGCCTTCGACGGTGGGACGCCGTGGCGGCAGTACACCATGTCGAGCGGGACGGCGACGACCGAGCGCACCGCGACGGTCAGCTTCCTCGGCAGCGAGACGGCCGGCAACGGCGTCACCGCCTTCGACGTCGACGACGTGACCTTCACGTTGGGCTGACCACAGCGGATGGAGGCCACCTGAGCCCCGGGACCTGCAAGGAATTGAGATTACCGTCTCTGCGGGCGGAGTTCCTGGGCGGTGATGGCAACCGACTCTATGCTTGCCGCCGAATGCACGGCGGCCCGTCCGGGTCGAGGGGGAACCGATACGGGGATTGGCGAATGCGCCGTAAGTCTGCTCCGAGCAACAGCACCGCCGGCGTCAGCGACGAGACGCCGGACGGCCAACTGACCGCCGCCGCAGAGGGGGCCGCGCTGCGATCCGCGGTCGCCGAGGAACAGGCGTTTCTGGACGTGGCCACGGCCCGGCGGGACAGGCTGGCCGACCACCTTCGGGACGAGCTTTCGACTGCGGCAGTGGACCCGATGGAGCAGGCCCGGCAGCGCATGCTCCGCCAGCAGTACGACGAGCTGCGGCGAGCGGAGGACGCGCTGGTCTTCGGTCGCCTCGACAGCCTTGACGGCACGGTGCGGCACGTCGGGCGGATCGGTCTGCGCGACGAGGGTGAGGGCGGTGAGCCACTGCTGGTGGACTGGCGCGCCCCGGCGGCTCGGCCGTTCTACACCGCGACGGCCGGCGACCCACAGGGTCAGGCACGGCGGCGGCACATCCGCACCACGGGATCGACAGTCGTCGGCGTGGACGACGAGCCACTGGACGGGAGCATGACCGCCGACCTCGTCGGCGAAGGCGCCCTCCTGGCCGCTCTCGACCAGCGGCGCACGGGCCACATGTCGACGGCGATCTCCACACTGCAACGGGAACAGGACGACATCATCCGGGCCGAGGCGACCGGCCCGCTGATCGTTCAAGGTGGCCCCGGCACGGGCAAGACGGTTGTTGCCCTGCACCGCGTCGCGTACCTGCTGTTCACGTACCGGAAGATGGCCGAGCAGGCGGTCCTGGTCCTGGGCCCCTCGCCGCGGTTCCTCCGGTACATCGCCCAGGTGCTGCCCGCGCTGGGTGAGACCGCCGTCGTCTCGGCGACCTGCGACACCCTGCTGGCCGACGTCCAGGTGGGTCGCGACGAGAGCAGGCTTCTCGCCGAGATCAAGGGCCGCGCGCTCTGGCAGGGCACGCTCGAAAGGTACGTCGCGTCACTGCTCCCCCGGCCGCGCGAGCTGAAGCTGCGCTGGGATGGCGAGTTCTACGTCATCGACGCTGCGACGGTGGCACAGGCGCTCACCTCGGCGACGCAGGGACGCCCGTACCACCGCGCCCGCGCGGCGTTCGCCGAGCAGTTGCACCACCTCCTCGCCGATGTCGTCGCCGAGCAGCGCGAGGCGTTGATGGACGAGATGGAGGAGGGCTTCGAGGACATCCTCGCCCGCGTCGACCAGAGCATGGAGCATGAGCACCACGCCCCCCGGACGTCCACCGGCAGCGACATCGACGGACTGCTCTCCGAGGAGGAGATCGAGCATCTGCGGTCCCGCATCGCCGAGAACGCCGCTGTCGCCCGGTTCATCGAGGCCTGGTGGCCCACCCTCGATGCCGAGAACCTGCTGGCTGGACTGCTGACCGATCCCGCCCTGCTGACCCGGTTCGCCCCACAGCTGTCCCCCGAGGAGATCACCGCCGTCTCGGCCGAGCCGACCGGGTGGGCACCGAGCGACATCCCTCTGCTCGACGCCCTCGCCGAACTGCTCGGCGAGGTCGACGCCCCGCAACCACAGGGTGAGTTCGTCGCCGACCGCGCCCGGCGGCAGCGCGGCTGGGTGTACGGCCACGTCGTCGTCGACGAGGCGCAGGAGCTGTCCGAGATGCAGTGGCAGATGGTTCTGCGGCGGTGCCCCAGCCGCTCCATCACCGCCGTCGGCGACATCGACCAGGCCGAGGCGGCGCACCGGCACACCAGTTGGGCACAAGCGGTGCGGGCCGTCTTCGGAGACCGCTGGACCGCTGCGGAACTCACCATCTGCTACCGGACCCCGCGCGAGGTCATGGAACTCACCGGACCGGTCCTGACGAAGGCTGGCAGCCACAGCACGCCACCCCGGGCGGTCCGCTCCTCCGGTGTCGCCCCCTGGGAAGTCACCATCGCACCCACCGAGCTCGCCGGTGCCGCCGTCGAGGCAGTGCGGCGGTTGCGGCAACGGTGGCAGGGCGGCACTGTCGGCGTCATCGCCCCCGCGGACCGCGTCGCCGAACTCCTCGCCGTGTTGAGTGACGTGCCGGTGCTCACCGCAACCCAGGCCAAGGGATTGGAATGGGACGCGACGCTGCTGGTCGACCCGCAGGGCATCGCCGCCGAACCGCGCGGCTGGAACGGCCTCTACGTCGCGCTCACCCGATGCACCCAGGAACTCGGCCAACTGCTCCTCACGCCGTGATCGCCCGCGCCGCTGATCTGCGCCGTCGTGGAGATGCGCGTGGGTGACCTGCGGGGTTCGTGCTGCCTGGCTGCGGGGTGGTGCGGCTTCACCGGCGTAGGCAGAAGGGGTGCCCGGCCGGGTCGCGCAGGACCCGAAAGCGTTCCGGGGCGGGTTGCTGGTCTTCTCTGACAGCGCCGAGTTCGATCGCCCGCGCCTCGGCGTCGTCGAGGTGGTCGGGGTCGTCAACGGCCAGGTCGAGGTGCATCTGTTGGGACCGGTCGCCGGCGGGCCAGGTCGGTGGCCGGTAGTCGTCGACGCGAACCGCGCCGAGGTACAGCGGACCGGCCTTCACCGCACAGAAATCCGTTGTCTCGACAGCGACCTCACCATCGAGCATGGCGGCCCAGAAGCGGGCCAGCGCGGCGGGGTCAGGGCACTCCACGTTGAGCGCAGCGAGGTGAGCGACAGGCACGGGTCCTCCAGTGGGTACAGGCCGACCAAGTGACGCTAGCACTCGAAACGACGGCCCACTCTTTTTGTGCCAGGCCGCCGGTAGTGTCCGACGCCGGCCGAGCGTCGGTGGAGGAGCAGCGGGAGCCGCTCACGTCACGCTCGCCTAGCCGTTGATGACTGCCACCAGCGCTGCGGTGAAGGGTGCGGGGTCCAGGTCGCCGCGGATCGCCAGCTGCACGGTGTAACTGATGCTGAGGGCCACGAACGCTTCGGCGATCTGCCCGGCCTGCGCGCGCCGGGAGTCGGGCA
Organism: Micromonospora sp. NBRC 107095; assembly: GCF_030269705.1. Taxonomy (NCBI): domain Bacteria; kingdom Bacillati; phylum Actinomycetota; class Actinomycetes; order Micromonosporales; family Micromonosporaceae; genus Micromonospora; species Micromonospora sp. NBRC 107095. The sequence continues at coordinate 376,429 of NZ_BSTU01000007.1, read as the reverse complement.
CCAGCTCGGCGATCGCGGCCCGCATGGCGGAGAGCTGTCGTTGCACAACGGCCGCGAGCGGCGGCGATATCGCCGCTTCGGCGTAGATCTGGGCAACCAGTCGAGCATGATGGGTGTCGCGGGCGCGGGCCCGCACATGTTCGAGGAAGCCTCCCACGGCCTCGGCGGTGAGCGCCCTCGGCAGGGCGTCGGTCCCCTGCTCGCAGACCGCGATGACGATCTCCTCCTTGCTGGCGAAGTACCGGTAGATGGCCCCGTTGGAGAGCCCGGACTCGGTGACGATGTCGGCCATCGAGGTGTGGGCGAACCCGTGACTGGCGAACCGGGCACGGGCGGCGTCGACGATCTGCTGGCGGCGAGCGTCGAGATGAGCTTGACTGACCCTGGGCATAAAGAGTGACCCCTCGCTTTTTTTGCTACCGTTGTCAGCCTACCTCGCCCCACCACGCCTCAGGAGCCACCAGTGCGCTACCAGACCTTCGGCCGGCTGACCGGATTGCGTGTGTCGCAGTACGTGCTCGGAACGGCCACCTTCAGCACGTCGGACGCCGGCGCCGGCCCCGAAGGCTCCCGACAGATCTTCGATGCCTTCGTCGCCGCTGGCGGCACCACGTTCGACACCTCCAACCTGTACCAGGACGGACAGGCCGAAACCGTGCTCGGTGGGCTGCTCGGCCAGCAACGGGACGATTTCGTGATCATCACCAAGTACAGCGGCAGCAGGCAGGCCGAGCCCCGCCCCGGCACTACCGGCAACAGCCGCAAGGTCATGGTCCGATCCCTCGAAGCGACTCTTCGCCGGCTGAACACCGACCATGTCGACGTCTTCATGCCGCACTTTCCCGACGGCGTCACACCGATCGAGGAGATCCTGGCCGGTTTCGACGACCTGATCCGCTCGGGCAAGATCCTGCACGGCGCCCTGTCCAACTTCCCGGCCTGGCGGATCGCCGGCGCCGCGGTCCACGCCGACCTGCGCGGCCTGGCGCCCGTGGTCGGCATCCAGACGGAGTACAGCCTGGCCGAACGATCCGCCGAGCGGGAGCTCCTGCCGATGGCGGCGGCGCACGGCCTGGGCGTGGTCCTCTACTCTCCGCTGGCCGGCGGACTGCTCACCGGCAAGTATCGGCGGGGTGAACAGGGTCGACTGACCGTCCGAGGCGACGCGATCGAGAGCACCGCACAACGCACCGCCATCGTCGACGCCGTACTGACGATCGCCGACGAGCTCGGCGTCAGCGCCGTCCAGGTCTCCCTGGCCTGGCTGCGCCGCCGGGCCGCGCTGGCCACCACGGCCCTGATCCCGATCGTCGGCCCCCGAACTCCGGCCCAGCTGGACGAATACCTGAGGTCGCTCCACCTCGAGCTCGGCGACCAGCACTACCGGCACCTGGACGAGGTGAGTGCCATCCGACCAGGAGCGCCCCACGAGAATGTCGCCGTTGCGCTGGAGCACGGCTCCGACGGTGACCGCACAGTGCTCGGCCCTCCTCCCGTTCCCGTCCGCTAGCGGCGTCAACACCATCGGGCCCGGCGTGGTGCCCACAGCGTTGAGCCAGCAGGCGATCGCCGACCCGACGTTGCTGGACGAGCGGTCCATCCCCTGGAAGCGGGCCGCGCAGCTGCGGCCGACCGGCGCGGGCGCGGGGCGCCTGGGCGGCCGTGGCCGGGCATCACCCGACGCACAATCCGGCCCAGGACGTCACCGTCCTGGGCCGGATTGTGTTGCGGTTGTGGATCTTGCCGATCAGGTGATGTTGATGTCGCTGCACCACATGTAGGCCTGGTCCAGGTGCGACGCCTGCCAGATCACGAACAGGACGTGGCTTCCGGAGCGCCCAGACGCCGAGACGTTGAACGAGATGTTCTGCGCTGGCGCGTAGCGCCCGGTCGTCGCGATCAGGTCGAGGTTGCCCCACCCGACCTTCTGGGTGCTCGGATTGAACCCCTGCTTCGTGATGTAGACCCGGAAGAAGTCAGCACCGTGGCTGGCCTGGTCGTACAGCTGGACCGTGAAGTTGGAGCTGACGTTGGTCGCCTTCCACGCTCCAGGCTGGTTCACCGAGTCGTTCCGGGAGAGGCCGTTGCTGCACAGTTGACCGTCCGGGGTACGGGCCTGGTACTGGCCGCCGAGGCCGTCCCGCAGCTGGCTCATCCAGTTCCACATGGTGTCGGGGTTGGCCTGGAACGCCCGCCAGCACATCGGGTCCTGCTGCTGCATGGCCGGGTTCATGTGCTGGTTGCCCCAGGTCTTCCAGCACTGATAGGCCCGACTGGCCGGGTTGATGATCGTGCCGTGGGCCTGGGCCGCGCCGGTAAAGGGCAGCGTGCCGACCACCATGGCGAACAGCAGGACGACCGCCCGGATGGACTGACGGACGGGTGACCGAGATCGCCCGCCGGATTGATCGGGCTTGTGTGAACGCACTGTTCATCCTCCGCTCTTGGTACGAGAGATCACAATGGGAACGCTCCCAAACCAACTGTTACATCCATGGCCGTAAATATCAATACGGATTCATTAATGGTCGAATGTGGATCAAGCCGACGAGGTCCCCGACCGGGGCACGCTGAAGGACGAGCCGCCTCACCAGGGCCGGATCACCACCAGGCGCCGGGCCCCGCGATACGGACCGCTGACCCGACGACGCACCAACGACGGTTCGGCACACCCGGGTCCGCAGCACCGTCGGACGGATCGTGCGCGACGGCGTCCCCTCGGCTCGCCGCTACCGCAGGACCCGCGAAGGCGACGCCCAGCCGCAGGTTCGGAACCGGCGACCCCGCGGGTACGACCACCCCGCCCGACCGACCGGCGTGGTCACAGCCCAGCGGCGACGTCGTAACGGCGGCGCTGCTCGGCCATCTCCGATTCGGTAAGCGCCTCCTTGAGGGCCACCTCCTCGTACTTGTCCGGGAACATCTCCCGCAGCCGGTCGACGAACATGACGTCAGCGGTCGCCTCGACCACCTGGATCCCGGGAGGCTCGGTGGACATGTCCATGATCACGGGCCCGGCCAGCTTGACCGCCACGTCCCAGGGGCGCTTCTGCTCGGCGACGCCGCAGAGGTGGAAGCCGTACACCGTGCGCACGTCGGCGAGCGCTGTGACGTCGGCCGGCTCGTAGCCGTAGACGCGGACCCCGCAGATCACCGGCGGCTTCTCCGTGGTGGCCGCCTGCTGAACACCGTGCCCCGCGTGGTTGTGCTGCCCCGGGTCCACCTGTTCGAGCGTGGTACGCATCCGGGCCGTGATCTGCCCCTGCAGATCCACCGGCTCCGTTGTCGACTCGGCCCGGTTGACCAGCACGACCGCACCGGCCGACACCACCAGGACGATCACCGCCACCCACACGAAGCGGTTCCGGTACCAGCCCGCGAAACTCTCTCGGGAAATCATGATTGCTTCTCACCTCGTCGCCGCTTCTGGTGCGCTGGCAGACCACATCGGACGCCCCTGGCAGCTCCGACGTCGAGCACGTCAGCTGCCGGGGACACGGACCGGAGATGGGCACGGGCGGGCTAGGGTGCCTGCCCGGCACGTGCCCGTCGACAGGAGGATGGCCCGGCGATGCGCCACGCGAGCGCCCGCCACAAGCGACGCCCTGCTGGCACTGCGATGCTCCCGTGCTGGCCGTTCCCAGCGCGGTTGCCCCCGCGCTGCGGCGATATGAGCCATTCCAACACGTCTGATCCGCTCGTGCAACATCGATGGCGCTCACCGTGGATTCGTTCCGCCGCAGCCGGACGGCGGCACGACGACGGGCTTGAGATCGGGTTGAATCGATGTATCGTGGGAACGCTCCCAGATCGCGTTCCGTACCTCCACCCTGCTTGAGGAGCTGAAACATGTCCCGACGGCGTCGTCGCCCGGCCACCATCCTGGCCGGGCTGCTCATTCTGGCCCTGTCCGCGTTGCTGTTACCGCCGGCACCGGTGGCCGGCACCGCCGCGGCCGGCCCATCCCGCACCCGCGCGGTGCCCCTCGCCGAGCTGACAGTGGTCTCCGAACAGGTGGCCTTCGGTCTGCAACGGCCAATCGCGATCACCGGGCTGCCGGACGGCCGGATGCTGATCGCGGAGAAGAACGGCACCGTCCGCGCCTATCACCCCGACACCGGCCTGGCGGCCGAGCCGGTGCTCGACCTGACCTCCCGGATCGACACCTCGGACAACGAGCGCGGCCTGCTCGGCATCACGCCGGCACCGAACTTCGCGCGGACCGGGATCCTCTACGTGGCTTACACGAGCCTGCCAGCCGGGGCGTTGACCCTGGCGCGAGTGCCCATCGGGGCCCCTGACCGGGTGCAGGTGCTGCTCACCCAGGAGCACGCCGAGTACGGCAACCACAACGGCGGACAGGTGGCGTTCGACCGCGACGGCTACCTCTACTGGTCCCTCGGCGACGGCGGCCACGCGAACGACCCGTTCAAGTCCGGTCAGAACCTCGGCACCCTGCTCGGCAAGATCGTGCGGATCGACGTCAACCGCTCCTGCGGCGGGAAGCCGTACTGCGTGCCCTCCGACAACCCGTTCGTTCGCACGCCAGGTGCGCGGCCGGAGATCTGGGTCTTCGGGTTGCGCAACCCGTGGCGGTTCTCCATCGACCCGGTCGACAACTCCCTGTGGATCGGTGATGTCGGCCAGGGCCTGGTCGAAGAGATCAACCACATCCGGCCGTGGCAGCGTGGGGCGAACCTCGGCTGGTCCTGCCGAGAGGGCACCCCGGTCTTCGACCAGACGCAGTGCCGGCCGGGCACGCGGTACACCGACCCGGTCTTCGAGTACGAGCACTACCTCACGGAGAACTGCTCGGTGACCGGCGGCGTGGTGTACCGAGGGTCCGCCACCCCGGAGGCGCGGGGTGTCTACGTGGCGAGCGACTACTGCTCGACCCTCGCGTTCGCCGTGCGTCCCAAGCCCACGGGCGGGTACGAGTCCGCGACGATCGGCAACTTCCCCATTCAGCCCACCGCGATCGGCACCGACGTGAACGGCGAACTGTACGTGCTCAGTGACCTTCCCGGCTGGCTGAGCCGGGTGCGCTTCGAGCGGGTTCAGCCAGCCGCCCGCTGACGGCAGGGCGTGCTCGACGGCACTGAGTAGCACGGGCTCGGACGGCGTCGGTATCCGGCAACTGGATACCGACGCCGTCCACCCCCTAACTCATGGTGGCGCGGGCGGCGCTGTCGATGAGGTCGGCGACCGCGCCGGGTCGGGAGACTGCCACAGCGTGGGAGGCGGCGATCTCCACCGTCGTGGATCCCGCCCGATCGGCGAGAAAGCGCTGCAGGTCCGGCGGGATGCCCTGGTCCTCGGTGGTGACCAGGGTCCACGAGGGGATGGTCTTCCAGGCGGCCTTGGTGACGCTCTCCTCCTGGGCGCTCGCCGAGGCCGGTCGCTGCGTCACCGCCATGATCTCGGCGGTGCCGCGGTCGACGTCGGCGGCGAACACCTCCGGGAACTTGTCCTGGAGGATGTACTGATCCATTGTCGTTCCGCCCCCCTCGGCGGGGATCTGGACCATCGTGATGCTCGTTGCGAGCTGACTTCCGGGGTACTTGCCGAGCAACCCGATCACACTCTCGCCCACCTCCGGGCTCACGCTGGCGACGTACACCAGGGCCTTGACGTTGGCGGCGCCGTCCGCGGCCTCGGTCATGACCAGCCCGCCGTAGGAATGGGCGGCCATCACGACCGGGCCGGGCAAGCTGTCCAGGAGAGCCCGAACGTAGGCGGCGTCCTTCTGCACACCGCGCAGCGGGTTGGCGACGGCGATGACCGGATAGCCCCGACGCTTGAGGTCGGCGATCACCCCGTTCCAACTCGACGAGCCGGCGAAGGCCCCGTGGACCAGCACAACTGTCGGCATCCCCGCCCCCTGGGCGGACATGTCAGGAGCAATGCTCATCTGGGATTCCTTTCGAGGTGCCTCGCCGTTCGCCAGAGCTGGCGTGAAAAACCGAATCGACCGGGGCGGTCGACGGATGTTCCGCCGGCCGCGCGCATCAGTCGCGCATCCGGGATCCGGCGGATTGCCGCATCCAGAATCCAGCATTGTCCGGCCACTGTCGCCGAGATCGAGGAATTGAGTGGACCATCGGACGTCGGTCTCGACGTCGCGCGGCGCGACCGAACGTTCTATTCGCTAAGATGGGTGGATGACACGCGAGGTACCCGAGGCCCGGCCCTCTGAGGCACGACTCAGGCTGCTCCGCACGGCGACCAGGATCTTCTACACCGAGGGCATCCACTCCGTCGGCGTCGACCGGATCATCGCCGAGGCGAAGGTGACCAGGGCCACCTTCTACCGGCATTTCCCCAGCAAGGACGACCTCATTCTGGCCTATCTGCGTGAGGTGCAGCAGATGGAGCGCGGCATGGTGGACGAGGCTCTCGCCGTCAACCGGTCGCCGGTCGATCCGCTGCTGGCCATCGCCGGTTCCATCGCGCAGAACATCCAGTCCCCCGGGTTCCGGGGGTGCGCGTTCCTGAACGCCGCGGCGGAATATCCCGACGCGAACCATCCCGTGCACCAGGAACTCATGGCCCACCGGCAGTGGTTCCTGGACACCATCACCATGCTCATGGCGCAGGTCGACAAAGAAACGGCGGATCCCGCGGCGCGTCACTTCGTCATGCTCCGCGACGGCGCCATGGCGGCCGGATGCCTCGCCGACCCGACGATGGTGTCCGAGACGTTCCTGAGTGGCATCGAAGGGCTCCTCAGGATCAACGCGCAGCGTCAGTCGGCAGAGTCGGCACAGTAGGTAGCCGCCAGAGAGTCCGCCACGGGTGTCGTCGCGGTCGTGCGCGGCCGGGGACGGCGCGCACGACCGCGACGGCTCAGGTCAGCGGCCGTACGCCTCCAGCAGGCGCAGCCAGACCTCGCTGACGGTCGGGTACGCGGGCACGGCGTGCCACAGCCGGTCCAGTGGGACCTCGCCGACGATGGCGATCGTCGCGGCATGGAGCAGTTCCGCGACGTCCGGGCCGACGAGCGTGAAGCCGACGATCACCCGCCGCTCCTCGTCCACGACCATGCGGGCGTGCCCCTGGTAGCCGTCGGCATGCAGAGTGGACCCGGCGACGGCGGCCAGGTCGTAGTCGACGACCCGGATCCGCAGCCCGGCTGCCGTGGCGGCGGCTGCGGTCAGCCCCACCGACGCGACCTCCGGGTCGGTGAAGACGACCTGCGGCACGGCGCGCGCGTCGGCCGTGGCGACGTGCCGACCCCACGGGCGGTCGTCCGCCGCCTCGCCGGTGGCCCGCGCCACGATGACGTCACCCACCGCGCGAGCCTGGTACTTGCCCTGGTGGGTCAGCAGCACCCGCCGGTTGACGTCGCCGGCCGCGTACAGCCATCCGTCGCCGATCAACGCCCCGGCGTCGTCGACCACCCGCAGGGTGTCGTCGACAGTGAGCCAGGCCCCCGGCTTCAGGCCGATCCGGTCGAGGCCGACGTCCTGCGTGTTCGGCGTACGGCCGATCGCGACGAGGACCTCGTCGGCGTGGACCTGTTCGCCGTCGGTGAGTGTGATGTGCACGGTGCCGTCGCCGTCGCGGCTCACCGACGCGGCCTCGGCAGCCAGACGCACCGAGACGCCGGCTTCCCGCAGCGACTGCGTGACCCGCTCGCCGACGAACGGCTCCGCCAGCGTGAGCAGTCCGTCCCGGGCGAGCACCGTCACCGCCGATCCGAGGCCCGCGTACGCGGTGGCCATCTCCGTGGCCACCACGCCACCACCGATGATGGCGAGCCGGCCGGGAACCTGGCTCGCGGCGGCCGCCTCCCGGCTGGTCCACGGTGCCGCCTCACCCAGGCCGGAGACGTCCGGCAGCAGTGCGCTACTGCCGGTCGCGATGACGACGGCGTGTCGGGCGGTGAGCGAGGTCAGGGCGCCGTCCGCGCCGGTCACCTCGACGGTCCGGTCGGAGCTGATCCGTCCCTGGCCGCGATACAGCGTGATCCCCGCCGAGTTCAGCCAGGACACCTGCCCGTCGTCCGTCCAGTGCGACACGATGGAGTCCCGGCGGTGCAGGACGGCCGCCGCGTCCAGTTCGCCGGTCACCGCCTCGCGCGCGCCCGGCAGCTGACGGGCCGCCCGCAGCGCGGTCTGACTGCGCAGCAACGCCTTGGTCGGCATGCAGGCCCAGTAGGAGCATTCGCCACCCACCAGTTCCCGCTCGACGATCGCGGCGGTCAGGCCGCCCTTCACGACGCGGTCGGCGACGTTTTCCCCCACCGGTCCCGCGCCGATGACAACGACGTCGTAGGTGACGCTCTCCATGTCAGTTGCCCTTCGCGGTGCGGCCGAGGCGGATGGCGGCGATGAGGAAGAAGATGGCGCCGGGGATGGCGTAGCCGATCGCGTTGGTCAGAGCCGGGTTGTCCGCCGAGGCTGCCGCGATGAACGATCCACCGGCGAGTACGGAGAGACCACCGCTGATGATCATCGGCCACTGGCCGCCCATCCTACGGCGGGTGACGCCGACGATCAGCTGCACCAGCCCGGCCACGACCGCCCAGGCACCCCAGACCCGCAGGACCGCCGGGACGCCGGACGTACCGGCGATGCCCAGTCCGACCGCGGCGAGCAGGCTGATCGCGACGTTCACGTACAGCAGGGTGGGCGATCCGGTGGCCCGCGACGCACGGACGTCGACGATGGCGGCGGCCACGTCGAACAGCGGGTAGAGCACGAGCAGCGTGGCGGTGAGGGGGTTGAGGTGCTTCGCGAGGGGGAACGTCACGGCAGCCCAGACGAGGGCGAAGGCGAAGCGGCCGAAGTACAACCGCCGCAGGGCGGCGGCCGTCGTCGAGATGCCGGGGGCGGCAACGGTGGTCATGTCATCCTCTCGAGGATTCCGGAGCGAAGGGACGTTCAGCGGGGTGTGGGGCCCCTGGGACGGGCGGGACTACTCGACGTCCGAGAACAGGCCCGTGATCTCCACCTGAGCGCCCTGGAGCCCACCGAAGACGGCGCCGGCGGCGGGCGTCGCGACCGCGGCGGAGGCGTCCTCGTAGCTGGCGAAGTAGAGGTCGAGCGTCCGGTAGGCGGGGGTGGGCGTGCCGTCCTCCTTCGGCCACACCTTGGCCGACTCGACCCGCTGGAGCTTCGGGAACGTCTCCGCGGCCCGGCGTACGTCGGCGTAGACCTTCTCGAACTCGTCCGGGTTGGCGGGATTCCCGATGATCAGAGTGATCTTCGTGGGCATGGCGCTCTCCTTCGGTCACCGCCGCACAGTCAGTTGCCTAGGCGGAACGAACGTTCTGTCTATGAGAACGATAGCGACTTGCGCCCCGATCGTCAAGACCGATCGTTCTGTTCACCCAAGGTCGGATCCGCGTCCACCGCGCACCTGGTCGAGGACGAGCTGGACCCGACCGGTCAACGGTGGTGGTTCGAGATCGATGGCAGCGTCAGGCTCGGCGGACACCCGGCCGGCACGTCGAGGGAACGGGCCGGCCGCTGTCCGCGTACCCGAACGGTTTATCGGGTCTTCGTGGCGAAGGGGCCGCCGTCGCCGAATGCGAGCCGCGCGAAGTTCTCCGCGATGCGGCGATGTCCGGCACCGTCGGGGTGGACCTCGTCGGGGAGGGGGATTTCGGCGTAGTCCGCCTCGCCGTACAGGTCACGCCCGTCGAGGTAGTGCAGGTTCGGGTCGTCGGTGGCCCGCTGTTGGACGATCCGGGCGAGTTCGTCCCGGATGATGGTGAGGGTCAGCCGTCCGGCGCTGCGTTCGGCCGGATCCCCCGTGGCCTTGAACCGCAGCCTCCCGCCGTCGAGGTCCGGCGCGAGAGGGCCGGGCGTGTCTTCCTGGACCGGGCACAGGATGGCGGACACGACCAGCAGTGGCGTGCCCGGGTGCCCCTCCCGGATGGTGTCGAGGAAACCGTGGACCGCGGGGGTGAAGGCGCGCAGCCGCATCGCATCGCTGTTGACGATGTTGATGCCGATCTTGACGCTGATCAGGTCCGCCGGAATGTCCCGCATGGCGCGGGCGGTGAACGGGTCGAGCAGCGCGCTCCCCCCGAACCCCAGGTTGACCAGCTCCACGCCGCCAGCGGCGGCGGCCAGCGCCGGCCAGATGGCGCTGGGATGACCGGCGTTCGAGCCGTGGCTGATGGAACTGCCGTGGTGCAGCCACGTTCTGCGTCGGCCGGGCGGGCTCTGCTCGACGGGCGCGTCGGTGCGCAGCGCGATCAACTCGGTGATCTCCGTGTGTGGGAGCCAGATCTCGACGTCCTTCTCACCTGCGGGCAGGTCAGCGAAGCGGGCGGTGCCGGCCGGTCCCTCGGCGAGCACCGACGTCTGGGTGAACATGTCGGTGACGGTCCGGACGTTGCCGCCGGCCACCGACGCCTGCGCGGCCAGACGGCCGTCGATCAGCAGGTCGTAGACGCCGTCCGCTGGTGGCGGGAAGCCCTGGTAGACCCGTTTGGTGGGCAGCGTGTCCAGTTCGATGGTGGTGGCCCGGGTCCGAAAGACCAGTCGCACACCGGAGGGCTGGGCCTCGGCCATGGCCAGCTGGTCGTCGGGGATCTGCCGGCGCGCCCGCGCGGTCAGCCGATGCGGCAGCAGACCGCGCGTGGTCGTCTCCAGGTCGACGAAGCCGCGCAGCAGGTCCGCGGTGATCGGGGTGGTCCATCGATGATCGGTGGGCATTGCCTCAAGCCTTTCGAGGGGATGTCGGTGTCCATCGGCGCGCCGCGCCGCGAACCACTCGCGGACGGGCGGCTCCTGACCCCGTCAGCAACCGCTGCGGCTACGCAGCAGCGCGTCGACTGAATCCACGATCCAGTCCCAGGATTCCCGCTCGTCGGGGGCGCTGTGCGCGAAACCGCCGGCCAGTTCCAAGCTGACGAAGCCGTGGAAGACGCTGCCCAGCAGGCGGACCGCGTGCGTCGCGTCCGGCTCGTTCAACTCGTAGCCCCGCAGGATCGCCCGGGCCATCTGCGCGTGCCGGACGCCGGCGCTCGCGGCCGCCGTCTCCGGATCGAGCCGGAGCCGAGCGGCGGCATAACGGCCCGGGTGCTCTCTGGCGTAGTCGCGGTAGGCCTCCGCGAACGCGGCCAGGGCATCGCGGCCGGCACGACCGGCGACGGCATCGGCCGCCCGGTCGGCGAGTTCCTCCAGCGCGAACAGCGCGATGCGGACCCTGAGGTCATGTGAGTTCTTCAGGTGCGAGTACAGGCTGGGGAGCTTGACGCCGCACCGCCGGGCGAGCGCCGAGACGGTGACCTCGTCGAAGCCGACCTCGTCGGCCAGCTCCGCCCCCGCTCGGGTCAGACGCTCCGGCGTGAGCCCTCGCTTCTCCATGACCCTCCCCCGCCTGCCTAACACCATCAGTCTATCGCCTAATAGTACTAGGCATCACGTCACGCCTCGGAATCGCCAACGTCGGACTTCTCCCCTCCGATCGGAGACCCCTGAACCTCCGTCGGCTCTCCCCGCCGCCACCACGCGTCGACAAGCGCGACCAGGGCCAGCACCCCGGCCACCACGCTCAGCCCGACCATCGGCGCCCGGTGGGCCAGCGCCGGCGTACACAGCAGCAGAGCGACCAGTCCGATCGGATGGGACCGGGACACCCTCCCGAAGATCTCGTACTCGAACCGGACACGGGTGACCAGGAAGAGCATCGGACCGCCGACCACGAACAGCAGCCAGCCGGGCCTCGGCTGCCCGAACGGATCATCGATCACCAACTCGTAGCCGACCGCCGTGACGAGCACGCTGAGTACGAGCAACAGGTGCGTCCGTTCCGACGCCGCGCCGAGGCGAGCCGGCATGACGACCCGGTCCAACGCATCGGTCAGGAGCAGACCCGCGCAGTGGAAGTAGATTCGCCAGAGCAGCGCGCTGGTCGCGAACGCGACAGCGAAGGCGGCTGCCCGGTCCGCCGAATAGTCCGCGCCACTGAAAACCACGCCGATGACCAGAATCGACTCACCGAGTGCGATGAGGAACATCTGCTGATACCGGTCAGCGAGGTGAGTCCCGGCGATCCGCCACCGGGCCACCTTCGAGGCCCCGAGCCAGGGCAGCGGCCAACCCAGGGCCCACGCGACGTAGTCGACAGCGACAGCGGCAACCCACAGCGGCAGGCGGAGGTCGTCCGGACCCAGCGCGCCGGCCAACCACAGTGGCGCGCTCGCCGAGGCCCACACGGCAAGCCGGAACGGCACCAGCCGTCGCGGATGGCCACGCAACGCGGTGGCGATCACCAACGGCCGCACCACCATCACGATCAGGTACGCGGCAGCGAACGGCAGCGCCCGCTCCTCCATCGCCCGCGGCAACGTCACTGCCATGATCAGACCGGCGAACATGGTGCCGACCACGACGGCCTGAATGACCGGTTGCTCCGGTTCGTAACGGCTGGTGATCCAGGCGGTGTGCGACCAGATCAGCCAGAGCGCCAGAAAGAGCAGGAGCGTCCGCCCGAACCCCAGCACAAGCGTCCAGCCGGTGTCCTCGCCGAGGCCGGCGAACCGTTGCGAGACCCGGGTGAGGGCCACCACGAACGCCAGATCGAAGAACAGCTCCAGGAACGTCGCACGGCCCGAACTCGTCGGCGGACGCAGCAGCCCGGCACCCCGCCCTGCCGCCATCGACCGCCTCCATCCGCCCCTGGTCGCACCAACGACGAGGCAGCGGAAGGAGTTGCGTCAGCGGACGCGGGCCGGGTCGGACCCACCACGCGCGCCGGTTCACCGGTCAGCCCTGCGGTGGCCGAGTCCCCCGAGCGTCGTCCGGCCCGCACGACGTCTGCTCGACCGGCTGCTCGGCGACACGCCGCGGCCCCATGACGAAGCGAGTCAACGCCGCCGCCACCGCCCCGGCCACCACCCCGGTGAGCACCCCGGTGACGAGGCTGGAGAACACCGCCGCCACCCGAAGGATCGCTTCCTGCACACGAGGGTCGAAGGTGCCGAGTCTCGGCCCGGTGGCACCGAACGCCTCGTCCCACAGGACCTGGTGACCGACCGCGAGAAGAACACCGTGGACCGCCCCGATCACCACCACCGTCAGGAACGGACGCGGCGGACGCCGCCACAGCACGGCGGCCACCCAACAGACCAGCGGTACGACCGCGAGCAGCACGGTGGCCGGCTGCCCTTCCGCCACGACGTGCAGGTCGTGCAGGATCACCCGCGGTGTGGCCAACGCGGCGAGCCCGACCAGGGCCGGCCAGGAGAACCCGAGAGTGCGCCGCGCGGCGCTCATCGCTCGCCCCGTACCGGTGCGGTCTCCCGGGCGAAGCGCAGCAGGGCGGTGAACGCGAGCGCGGAGGTCACCGCGCCGCCGGCGAGGCGTACCCAGTGGCCGGCGACGAACTCCTCGGCTACCTGGCGCAGGTACTCCGGGGAGTGCGTGCCGACCGGGTCGACGAACATGATCTCGTTGCGCGGCCAGAAGAACACCACGGAGAACAGGAACTCGCAGGCGATGAAGACCACCGCGGCTGCCGCGACGTACCACCGCAGTCGCCGGTTGCGCCAGGTGAGGGCGGTAGCGACGAGGCTGGTCAGCACGACCGAGGCGCCCAGCGGCGGGAAGTAGTCGCTCGGGCCTCCGGCGACCAGGAACTCGCGGGCCCGGTCCAGCGAGGCGGGCGCGTCACCGAAGATGTTCGGGTAGAGCATCACGGTCTCGGCCGCGACCCCACCAAAGGACATCATCGCCGCCCAGACGAGCACGATGAGCACGATCCACGTCAGCTTGATACGGGACACAGCGGCACTTCTCCGTCATTTCCAGGCCCTGGTGGGCACGATCGGTGATGTCGCCGTCGACGCTAGGTCGCCAACCCGGCACCGTCTGCCGCGCAGCCGCGCGAGCTGGCATCGCTTCTCGACGTACCTGCCGGGGCGGGGGTGTTGCCTGCGGACGGCAGCGGCGCGGGTCCGCACCGACTTAGGCTCACGGACGTGCCGGCCACCTCACCCACCCGAACCGAGGCGCTGCTCGCTGTCGCCATCCTGAGCCTGGTGACGGCGGCGGTCGTGACCGAGGACGCGTCCGCCGCCCAGGCGGCGTCGGCCGGCGGATTCGGGGCCGGGTGGGCAGTCCTGCTGCTGGTGGCCCGGCGTTGGACCGTTGCGGCGCTGCTGGTGACCGCAGCCAGCATCCTCGGCTACTACGCGCTGGAACTGCCGCCGGTCGGCGTGGCCGCCCCGGCCGCCGCCATCCTCTACCTGGCCGCCCAACGGGGTCGGGTGCTGCCGGCCGCCGCTGTCGGCGGGAGCCTGCTGGCCGTTTCGGTGGCCGCCCGGCTCATCGAGGGAGACGACATCTCCGTCGTGATCGGTGCTGGTCTCGGCTCCGAGGCGGCCCTGATGCTCGCCGTCATCGCTCTCGGTGACGCCGTGCGCAACCGGCGTTCGCTACGGGCCGCGTTGGCCCGGCAGGCCGCCTCGGCGGCCGAGGAACGCCGTCGGGAGGCCGCCCGGCAGGTCGAGGCCGAGCGGCTGCGCATCGCCCGGGAGGTGCACGACACGCTCGGACACACGATGTCGGTGGTCACCCTGCAGTCGGCGGTCGCCCGGGAGGCACTTGCCGATGCCGAGCCCGGGCAGGCCGAGGCCGCTCTGGCCGCGATCCACGCGGTGAGCGGCAGCGCCATGGCCGAACTGCGGGCCACGCTGGGCACGCTGCGCCGCGAGCCCGGGCCGCGCGGGCCGGCCCCCGGTCTCACCCAGTTGGGCCCGCTCGTCGAGGGCGTCCGCAGTGGTGGGCTGCCGGTCGAACTGCGTCTCGACGGCGCTGTCGACGCCCTGCCCACGGTGGTCGGCAGCACCGTCTACCGGATCGTGCAGGAGGCCCTGACCAATGTGCTGCGCCACGCCCACGCCACCCGCGCCGTGGTGACGATCCGGGCCACCCCGGCCCGGCTGTCGGTGGAGGTCGTCGACGACGGCCGGGGATCCCCCGGCCGCACCGGGGTGGAGACGGGTCAGGGGCTGCGCGGCATGTCGGAGCGGGTTGCCCTGCTCGGCGGAACCTTCGCGGCCGGCGAGACCGCCGACGGCGGCTTCCGCGTCTCGGTCCACCTACCACTGGCCGGGGTCCCCGCATGAGCGCCATACGCGTCGTCCTCGTCGATGACCAGCACCTGGTACGCACCGGGCTCCGCGCGTTGCTGGAACGCGCCCCGGACATCACCGTGGTCGGTGAAGCCGGCGACGGCCGAGCCGGCCTGGCGGTCGTTCGCGAGCAACGGCCCGACGTGGTGCTGATGGACGTCCGGATGCCCGGCGGCGACGGTATCGAGGCAACCCGGCGCATCCTCACCGACCCGACGCTGGCCGACGTCCGGGTGGTCATGCTGACCACCTTCGACGACGACGAGTATCTCTTCGAGGCCATTCGCGCCGGCGCGGCCGGCTTCCTGCTCAAGGACACCCCGCCCGACGCCCTGCGGGACGCGGTCCGCGTGGTGGCCGGCGGGGACGCGCTGCTGTCACCGGCGGTGACCCGGCGGGTGATCGCCGCGGCAGCTCGCACCCCCGTCGCGGACCCGGCCCGGCTGACCGGGCTCACCGGGCGGGAACGCGACGTGCTGGCACAGGTCGGCACCGGCCGGTCGAATGTGGAGATCGGGGCGGCCCTGCACCTCAGCCCGGACACCGCCCGCACCTACGTGAGTCGCCTGCTGCACAAGCTGAACGCCCGTGACCGCGCCCAACTCGTGGTCATCGCGTACGAGAGCGGGTTGGTCCGCCCCGGCGAGGGCTGACCCCGCGTACGGCAGTGCGCGCGAGCGCGTCGCTCCGGTCACCGCAGACTCAGGTCGGGGTAGTGCCAGTTCAGCCGGTACTGGGCGCGTAGCCGGGGCCGGGGCACCTCCCACTCGTACTCGACCAGACCGTCGCGCACCCGAGGAGACGGAGTGACGTCGGTCGCCACATCGGTGGTGAAGGATGTCTCGCTGCCCCAGACCGCGGGATGGCTGGAGGAGGGGAAGGAAATCCTGATGTTCAGTCGCCGCGTGGGCAGCCGGATGTCCCGCTGGAGCCAGTCGCCGAACTTCCACTCCGGCACCCGGTAGGCGTAGTGGATCAACGTGCGCTGACCAGGATAGAGCGGGTAGGGAACCCCATCGCTGCCGAACAAAAGAACGATCTTCATGAAGGCGTTTCGGCTGCGGGTGACCTTCCACTCCATGGGTTCCGGCTGGTCGACGCCGATCGAGGCCCGGAAGTCGACCTCCTCGGTGCTGAGCGGATGGCGGGCATGAAACGCCATGGACCGTTCGGGGTCGTCGGGGAACCGGTCGATGTCGATCTGCACCGTATGCCGGGTGATCGGCTCGGTGCCGACGCTGTGCAGGTGCCGCCAGATCCGGCACTCGTACCAGCCGTCGACGAGGGCGAGGGAGGCCAACTCCTCCTCGATCACCAGGTGCGGGCCGGCCGGCGGCGCGATCGCGGTAGGAGCGGGAGCCAGGCTCAGACCTCGCTGCCGTCTGGTGCCGGCGAAGACGACGTACCGCTGCCAGACACGGTTCCCGGTCTCCAACACCGCCTCGACACGGCGGGCGAACTCCTCGGTGGGCTGATGCCGCCCGCTCTCCATGTGGCTGACGTACGAGGGGTCGAACCCGATCCGGCCGGCGAGCGTCTTCTTGGACATCGCCCGGTAGCGGCGCCAGTACGCGAGCTCCCGGACGAACGCCGCAGCGGCCTCGTCCTGAGCGGAGGTGTCCATCGCCCGTCCCCCCATCGAGCTCAAGTCTGACCAACGCGGTGCGTCCGCGCCAGCGCCAGGGACCGGGATCGGACCCGGCACACGGGCCGCGAACCGTTCGCCTTCCGCCGACGGGCGATCAACTGCTACACATTGTTCAGACGACAGACACGGTTCGTGACATCAGACCCAGGGAGGGTGAATGAGCACTGTGCTGCTCAAGGTTCCGGTCGCCGAGGGTAGCGATGAATACGTGGAGGTGCAGGTAGATCGCCGCGACCTCGCGGGGATCGAGCTCGCCGCGGCGGACGACGGCCGGGGCCAGTGGGCGGCGACCACGTTGACCGCGTCGCTGGAGAGGGTGCTGCCCGCGTTGCGTACCGTCATCGGCCGGCTGCGGACGGCGGCGGCGCCGGACGAGATCACCGTCGAACTCGGCCTGGCCATCGGCGGAGAGACCGGTCTCATCTTCACCAAGGGAACCACCGAGGCGACGTTCACTGTGAACGTCACCTGGCGGCGGAGTGAGCCCCCGGCTGCTGCCACCTCAGCTGCGTCGGAGGCACCGGCGCAGTGAACACGCCCTCCTCCCGCAGCCGACGGTAACGGGGGACGTCGACAGGCCCCTCACCCTCAGGCATGCGGTCAACATCGGTGTAGACCTTGCCGTTCAGGTGGTCGATCTCGTGAGCGACGCTGCGGGCGAGCCCTCCTGTGAGGACGACGTCTCGCAGGTCGCCCGCCGCGGTCCAGTGGCGTACGCGAAGACCGTAGGGCCGTTGGACGATGCCGCGGACGTCGAAGAAGCTCAGGCATCCTTCGTAGTCGCGGACCTCCTCGTCGGTCCGGTCCACCACGCTCGGGTTGACCAGTTCGATGTAGTCCTGTGAACCTGGCACCCTGACGATCGCGATGGCGTAGGCCATGCCGAGCTGAGGGGCGGCGATCCCCATACTCACCTCAGGCTTGAACGAGTGGTACCGGTTGACCCATCCGGCGACGCGGCGCAGGTGCGCGAGCACACGTCCGGCCAGCAGCCGGTCACTCGGTGAGTCGAAGTTGATCTGCCGCGTCTTGGCCGGCAGCTCCGACGACCGTCGCCCGCGTGCCGCGCCCCGCAACTGCCTGATGCCGAACTGCCGAAGGACGCTCGGCGCGTCAGCGCAGACACTGCTGTCCGGGATGCGCTTCCAGAAGAACCAGTCCAGCCGGATGCGACGCTCCTCGGCGAGGTCGTCCTCCTCTGCCGTACGGTCCCAGGAGTAGATGGTGCGGTCGTCCTCGACCCGTACCTGGACGTCCGGCAACGGTTCGAGGTCCGTCTCCGACGGCAGTGAGGTCACGCCCCAGCACTCCGGCTCCAACTCGGTCGGCAGGTGTGCTTCCACCGACAGCCGGTCGGTGTTCGGCTTGATGTTGCGCTTGTACCACTGCCCCCAGATCTCGTCACTGACCTGGTACGTGTACTCGACGACCACCTGTTGCCCCGGGGTCAGCAGTTTCGAGGCGGGAAAACAGAGGTCGAAGTTGATCTCTTCGTGACGTACCTTTGTCGGCTTGGCATCCATCGGATGGGATTCGCCGTCGAAAACGCACCAGGCTCGTAGGCCGATGTCACGAACAGGGTCGTCAACACTGAGTGGGTGCTGCGCGTGGTGGCGCAGATTACGCACGGCCTCGTCGTTGAGAAAGCGCTGCACTGACACTTTCATCTCGTACTTCGCGCGCGGGGCGCTGCCGCCGTGGTGCAGCACGCGCCGTTGGCGCAGGGTGTATTGCGTGCCGTCGTAATGAACCTCGCCATGGTCGTGTATCAGCACCAGACCGGGTCGCGCGGTGGCGACCGCCGCCAACGCCCGCTCCAGCAACGCGCCGTCGAGCACCAGCACCTCTGCCGAGTCGTCGGTGGTGATCGCCTGGAGCATGCCGAACACCGCGGAGGTGGCGGGATCCCAGACCGGCCCTCCGCTGAACCCGCGCTGAACCCGAAAGACCCGGTGCACCACCTCGTCGACCTGCAACCGGTGTCTGCCGACCGCGCCGAGCAACCGGCCCTGCACATGCCTGCCCAGGTCACGCCCCTGGCCGGGCCCCCACATCTGCACCGGCACGTTGTAACGGTCCTTCAGGTCCGCCCGGATGCGAAGCGGTTCCGCGCCACTGCCGGCGAGACCCTCGCCCAACCTGAGCACCGCGACGTCGGCGACGTCGAAGTCGTCACCGGCCGGCAACCACGCCACCACTTCGGCGCTGCGTTCGATCCAACTGTTCGGCGTCCCCAGCAGAGCGAAATGCAGCGAGACGCGGCTGTTCTTCGGGACTCTTTCCACCTGTCGGGCGGGACGGCCCAGCGCCACATTCACCACGTGCGCGCACGTCAGCATCAGCCGCTCCCCGACCAGGAAGGCAAGTCCGACGGGGTCGGCCTTCGCCCGGTCGAGAACGAAGGCAATCGCTTGCTCGACCCGGTACATCAGCACATCCTCCGTCGGGAAAGCGGTTCGCCGATCGTATCGGGCAACATCCTGGCCCAGCCAGGATGGCGCATTGATTCGTGACCTGCCGAGGAGCACCATGACCGGCATGGATGAGTGGGCAGTGCTGTTCGACCTCGACGGCACCCTGGTCGATACCGCGCCAATCTGGCGGTCCGCTTTCGTCGCCCTGATCGACGGGCGACAGCCTGTTCCGGCCGGGGCGACAGACGGTCTGCTCGGCCTCACCGCGCTGGAGGCCATCACGACGATCCACCGCCGGATCGGCTGGACCGGGTGGGATCCGGCGGCAGATGTGGCGGAGGTCGAGGCGGCGGTGCGGCAGCTCTACCGTGACCGGGCGACGAGCTGGCAGGCCGACGGCGTACGCCTGATCAGGGCCCTGCGGGCGGGCGGTGTGCCCGTCGGGCTCGTCACGTCGAGCAGCCGATACATCCTCGACGCTCTGCTTGTCCATTCCGGTGCTCCCCGCTTCGACGTGGTGGTCTGCGGCGACGACGTGAAGCGGACGAAGCCCGCCCCCGACCCGTACCTGTTGGCGGCACGGCGGTTGGGTCTGCCGCCCGGCCGTTGCGCCGTCGTCGAAGACTCCCCCACGGGCGTTGCCAGCGCGGTGGCCGCCGGATGCCCGGTGGTGCTGGTCGGTGACCAGGGGCAACTCGGGGCGGTCCAGGTGCCGAGCCTCGGTCAGCTCACCGTGTCCGCGCTGCGTCAGGTGGCGTCTCCCGCGACCCACGGGGCATCGGGCGAAGCCCACACGACGCCGGGGCCAGCGCGCCACCGGCGCAGCTGACCCCGACACCGTCCACCGTCGTGGTCACCGCACCCACGCCGCGCCCGTCACTCCGGGCCGAGCGGTGGCAGCGGAGGGAGGCTGCTGGGAGGCATGCTCGTCTGCCCCGAGATGCCACCGTTGTGGCGCCGTAGGTACTCCCGAAGGGTATGGATCATGCCCTCGGTGGTCGAGCCCGAGACACCCTCGATGTGGAGCTGGTCGGTGGCGGAGATACCCATCACCAGCTCGATGGCTGGCCGTCCGGCGACCATGAGCCGCAGGGTCTGCCTGCCGGTCACGTGCACGATGCTCCCGGTGGCCGTGGCGATCGGGATCGCCGTCGGGTTCTGCGGCATCGGCTGGCCGGGGGGCGGCACCTGGTTTGCCGGCGGAAGGAAGAAGTTCACCCGGTCACTGGCGGTCTCCAGGCCGTCCACACTCTGCAGGTGGTATTCCTTGGTCGCGTCGCTGATCGTCGCGCCGGTCCGCATGTCGAGGATGGACTCGTAGGTCAGCAGCCGATAGTTCGACAGGTAGACGACCAGGATCTTGTAGAGCGAGGCGCGCAGGACGCCGTCGGCACCACGGGCGATCTGGTACGGGATCTCCGGCGGCAGACCGTGGAAGACCAGAAGGTTCTCGCCCCACTTGAGGGTGACTTCGCCCGGGTGCCGGTTCAACCTCCGACGACCGGCGTCCGCCGCGTAGTTCTCACCCTCCTGCAGCCAGCCGTCCATCTGACTGTCGGTGGCGCGGGGATAGGCCGCGGCGACCGCCGAGTTGTAGGCCGAGTACGTCCCGGCGAGCTTGATTCCACCGAAGATGACGGCGGCACCGCCGCCGAGGATGCCCAGGCAGCCGAGGCACGCCAGACCGGCCAGGCCGCTGTCGGCGGAGGCACCGACGAGCGACAGCAGGCCGACGACAAGGAGCAGGCCGCCGCCGCCGAGCGCGATCAGGGCCCCGACGTACGAGGGTTTCTGCGGCACCAGGTTGAAGTACTTGTGTACCAACTCCTGCCGACTGGGGTTCTGCGTCGTGTGGTTCTGTGTCATGCCACTCATCCCATGGATCGCCGATAGAGGTTGCGCCAGGTCAGACACTCCGTCGCCGGGACGTGGCTGACGATTTCGATCGCGTGGCCGGTCGACACGCGGCTTGTGGCCTGGTCGTGGTGGCTGTCGCGACCTGACACCGGCAGGCTGCGCAGGCCGTAGTAGTCCTCACGGACCAGCGCCAGGAGCGCCTGCGCGTGTGCCGAGCCCCGGTCGAGGCGGCATGCCTCGCCCAGCAGCCGTTCGATGCCGTCGATGACCTCGCCGGAGTGGTTCGCCGGGCGGACACCTTGGAGCAGCACGAGTGCCCAGTAGTAGTACAGATCCGAGCTGCGGCGGTGCCGGCTGTGCAGATCGGGGAGCCGGTCGAGAGCCGCGGTGTAGCGCCGGGCGTCGAGGGACCGCAGCATCGCGACATAGTCGGGGTCTCCGGCGAGCGGGTCGGCGAGCACGGTGGCGAGCCACGGCGCGCACCTGACGATGGTGTCGTTGGGAATGATCCAGGCGGAGCGCTCCGCGAGCGACCTGTCCGCACTGACGACCATGCCGACGACGAGTCCCGTGGCCGCGTCCGTGGCGGCACCGCCACTGAACCCGGGCTCGACCCATGCCGTATGGCCGTGCACGGCGTCGATCTGGAGCCATTCGCCGGTGCGACTCGGGCCTGAGACCCGCGCCTGGCTGCGGCGTCCTTCCTGGCCGCGGTCCGGAAGCCCGAAGAGGTCGAGGATCGTTCCCGGAGCGGGCCGGGTTGCCGGTCCCATCGGCGCGACGGCGTCCGCCGGGTGACCAGCGATGTCGATCGTGGCAACGTCCGGAACCGGGTTGACGTCGCTGTCAAAGGCGCTGGGCACGTCCACCGCGCGGATGCCGGGCAGCGAGGCGACCCGGCACTGCCGTTGGCCGGGTGCGATGAGGTGGGCGCAGGTGAGCGCGCGGGTCGGTGTGACGGCGAAGCCACACCCCGTGCTGGCGCCGGTCACCTCCAAGCGCCACACCTCGTCGACACCGGTCATGGCGTGCGGGTGTCCGTGGAGTCGTCGCGGCGCCAGAGCAGCTCAACCGAGATGTTGCCCTCCACGGCGGAACGGGCGATCACCGCACCCACCTCGGTCGTCAACTTCACCCCGAATCCGATCTTGATCTCGTCGGGGCTCGATGCTCTGCGCAGGTCGGCGAGCACGGCTTCGGCCGCGTCACGGATATGAGTCAGATTCGCCTCGAAGAATTCGCGTGCCTCCCGGACGCCATTCACCCGCCTACCGGCGGGAGTCGAGCCTCGACGCTCCTCCTCCACCTCGACAATGACCGAGGTGCCGTCACGGACAACAAATCTGACAAGTTCGGTTTCCGGCATCGTCCCCCCAGGATTGGGCTCGACCATACCAAGATGGACAGTTGGCAAAGACACCCGAACGTTCACCGTCAATCGACGCACGGTCGCCGCGTCCGAGCCGAGTCACCACATCGGACGGATCGGCGATAGCGGCCCCACCCAACGCCTCGGGCATGACGTACGCCGATCGACCATGGTGACCCGAACGGCCTCTGTGGACGCGGGAGCCCAGCTCGATCCAGGTGTCTGTCGCATCTGTCGTCAGTGACCTGCCAGCGCTCCCGGTGGGGAGATGACGCCTCCCGCCGGGCCGGCACCGCGCTGCTTCGGTTCGCCTATCAATACGTCGGCCAAGCGTTTTCCGCTCAGCTCGCCGGGGCCCGATGTCCGTCTGTCTTGTTTACGACAGAGGCATTCCGTCGTGAGAAAAGAACGCGCCGATGTCGCGGCCGCTGTCGAGACCATCCAGGAAGTGCGGAAGCAGATACTCCACCTGTCGCGGCGGCACGAGAAGCCCACGGACCTCGCTGCGCCGGAGCACGGACGCACTTGCCATCGGGATCCTCGCAACCTGATTCGGCGAGCAGTGACGTTGGCCAGCGCCACGAGGTTGACGTGCCCCGACCCTCCGCAGCTTCGTTGATCATCCCTGGCATCATTCGCTCTCGTGTCAGCAGCGATCACGTTCAGCGCCGAGCACGGCCTGTGGATGCTCCCCCATGGGCAGCGCCGCGTCGACTGCGCGACGTGGGTGAGAGCACGGTTCAGCGAGTTCGTCGAAATCGAGCTGCTGCGCCAGGGCTGCGGGAGTCGGGACGAGTGGATCGACGTCGTCGTGGCGCTCGTCCCCCGACCGGACAACGACTACAACCCCAAGGCGATCTCGATCGCCCAGCCGATCACGTACGGCGGGTCGTACCGGGACCGGCACATGGCCTTCGTGTACGACGCCGACCACCGCTTCGTCGGAGGAGACCGCTTCCACGATCTGGCGGAGTGGGCGCAGCCGGCGGAGATCGGTTGCCATGCCCGGGTGAAGGCCGGTCGGTCCGAGGGCGAGTTGCAGCTGTGGGTGCCCGGACCCGAAGCGGCACTCGCGCTCATAGACGACTTCCTGAGCCGTGGCGGGACCCCGGCGGGTCGTGCAACGGACCGCACTCTCGTCACGTCCGTGCTGGCCGCGCAGGCAAGGGAGCACGTTCCGCCGGCACGGGTCGAGCAGGCCGTGCTGCTCGAAGCGCAAGCCGAGGGCCACGTACGCCAGTGGCGGTCCACACCCGGCGACGTCTCTCCCACGCCGCTGCGCGTCCAGCAACGGTCCGTGTTCGGCAACCACCTGGTCTACGTCGTCAACCAGGCCGGAGGCCGCCTCGGGCAGCTCAAGGACGGGGTGCTGTTCCTCGACGACGAGCGCCACCGGCGGACGGCTCTGGACGCGCTCGAGCGCGCGGGCATTCCGCAACACGATGCGGTTGTCGGGGACTGGTTTCCCGACGCGGTGCTGGTGCACCGGGGTGCGCGATGGCTTCTCACGCCGCGTGGCACCGGGCCTTCGATGGGCTGGTACGACCCCGAGACCGAGGTTCTTCACGTCCACGCCGACGCGTACCGGGAGCCCGCCGAGATCCTCCTGCGGCGGCACGGCATCGTCCCCGTCGCCACTCGCTGGGCCGCACCCGATCCCGCGCAGTTTCTCCGTCACCTCGGTGTCACCGACCGGTACGCGACCGAGTCACGCCGGGCGTCGGACCTGGCCGAGCAGCAGGTGTGGCGGATGTGGGCCCGGCACCGGAACGTGTTTCCCAACGGGCTGGGCGAGCTGTCGCCCCTGCGGTGGACCGACGAGAAGCAGAACCGGATCTTCGCTGAGAACGACACCTACTGGCTCCACCACGACAGCTACTACCTGCGTGACCTGGAGTCCCTGTTCGGCCCGCACGACCACGGCGAGTACCAGCACGGTCAGCAGCCCGTTCCCTGTCGCCTCTGCGGCCGGGACGCACTGACCGCAACTCGTCGCGACGAGCCGGGAGCCCGGCCGCTCGCGTACTGCTCCGGGTGCGCCCGGAAGGCGGTGAAGGGGTTCCTGGTCGACCACGGCGCGGACGAGCCGTGGGAACCACTGGCCCTGTGGTGCCTGCAGCAGCTCGCCGTGGAGTTGGGCGGCCCGCCCAGCCAGGCGCAGATCCCCCGGTTGGTGGCGACTGTGGAACCGGCCGCCACCGATCACGCCATGCTCGTCCGTATGCACGTCCCCCGGGCCCGGGTCCGCCGTGCGGCCGCCGGCGCCGAGCAGCGCGCTCCGCTCATCTGGGCGGACTGGCTGAAGCGGGCGGGGCTGCTCGGAGACGGTGTGCAGTTGGCCCGTGGCACCGTCACCGTCGCCTCGGACGGCCACCTGTGCCGGTCCCTCCTGGAGCGGCACATCGACGACTTCCTGACCGTGAACGGCATTGCCCACGAGGTCGAGCCCTACTGGCCCTATGATCCCGACCTCAACACCACGGGCCTGCGGGCCGACTGGCTGCTCGACGACGGCACCTACGTCGAGGCCTGGGGTCTCCCGGACGAGCCGGCCTACGCGCACAAGATGACGCGGAAGATCGAGCTCGCGGCTCGCACGGGAATTCGCCTCGTCGGCGTGACCTCGGCGGACCTCGGCAAGCTGCACGACGTCTTCGCGTCGTGGATCATCGGTGAGGCACGGCCGGTGCCGGGTGCCCTCTTCGGCGGGCCAACCGATCCACGGCTTGAGCGGCCCAGGAAGCCCGGTTCACCGGCACCCCGCACCACCAACCCCGACGCGAACGCCGCGACACGTGCCGCGCGGCTTGAGCGCTGCCGGCGGGCGGTCGCCCTTCAGGAGGAGGGGATGAGCCGCGCCGCGATCGCTGAGGAACTGGGGATGGGACCGGATGCCGTGAAGGCCCTTCTGCGGGACGGGAAGTTCTACGCGGCCCCCGACTCCGATCCCCCACGTCGTCAACTGGCCCTCGACGCCTACCAGGCCCGGAGCAGCGGCATGACCAAGGACCAGTTCCGGCAGGCGCGGGCTCTCGCGCCCCCGAAGGCGCACGAGTGCTGGAAGGACGCCGACGTTCTGTTCGAGCGCCACGCGGGCTGACGCGTGCGGGGGACGAGCGGGCGGGCAGGCCGGGCCGCCACCCGCAGCCGGTGTCCAGCCGGACGACGGCCGGCAGGGCGGTCGGCTCAGCGTGCCGGCTCGGCGGGGAGCCGGTGCCGGCGGATCAGCCGCTGCCCGATGAAGGTCCGCCAGACCCGGTCCGCGACGGTCGGTTCGACGATCCAGAGCCGACGCTGCGCCTCGGCGAGGGTGAGTGGCGCGCTGAAGAGGTCCAGGAACAGCCGGCTGCTGCGGTTGAGTGCGAACACCTGACCGTCGACCCGGCGGAACAGGTGCCGGTCGGCCGGGAGGTCGCCCGGCGTGCCGTCCTGCTCGTCGGACCGGATTCGCCGGTACGCCTCCCAGACCTGCTCGTCGTCGCGCTCCACGAAGGAGCCGTTGGCGAGGAACTCGGTCTGGTCGTCGGTGTCGTGCCGGACCCGGTCGTTGGCGAGGACGCCACGCACCGCGGTGCCGTACCGGTCGTGGTAGAAGAACGTGTGCGGGGTGTCGGTGCTGCCCAGCCACGGACGGTGGTAGTGCCCCGGGTTCAGGCCCGCCTTGGCCTGGGCGACCTCGGCCTGCGCCGCCTCGGTCACCGGCTCGTCGTACTTGAGCATCCGGACGATGTCGGAGCCTTCCACCGGCCGCACGTTCGTGATGCCGAACCGTTCGGGTTCCTTGGCGACGATGGCGCCCGGGGTCAGCATGAAGTCACCGAGCCCGCCGAGGGTCCACAGGTCCGGGTTGTCGCGCAGGAAGGTGACGCTGTCCAGCGCCTCCTCGCGGGTCTCGGTGGGGAAGCCGGTGAAGCCCATCATCTGCACCCCGATGTTGGCCTTGGTCATCGCGGTCATGGTGCGGCGTACCTGTTCGGGTTTGGTGCCCTTGTCGATCAGGTCGAGGATGCGTTGGTTGCCGGATTCGAAGCCGACCGAGATGGCCACGCAGCCGCTGCGCCGCAGCAGTTCGCAGCGCTCGTCGGACCAGTACTTCTCCAGCCGGATCTCGGCGCCCCAGCGGAAGTCCAGCCCTCGCTCGACGACCTGCTCGGCGAAGCGCAGGATGGTTGCGGGGGCGAGCACGTCGACGGAGAAGTAGATGAACTTGGCGAACTTCGACAGCTCGGTGACGTCCGCGATCATGGTGCCCACCGTGTCCTGTCGCCAAGGGCTGGTGGGACCGTCGGTGTTCAGTCCGTAGTCGCAGAACGTGCACTTGTTCCAGTAGCAGCCCCGGGTCGGCGAGTAGTAGACGAACTTCTCCGGGCTGAGGTAGAGGTCCCAGGGCAGGCCGGAGAAGTCCGGTACCGGCACCTGCGCCAGGCGTTCGTAGCGCAGCGGCAGGTGACGCTGGCGGCCGTACCTGGGGTGCAGCCGGACGTTGGGGTGCCCGGCCGGCAGGGTGCCGGTCGCCACCGCGTCCAGGATCTCCGTGTACGCGCTCTCCCCCTCGCCGACCACTATCGCGTCGAAGTCGGCGAGCACCTGGAAGACGTACTCGGGTTTGCTGGCGCACTTCCAGACGTCGGAGATCTCCGTGCCCCCTGCGATGAGGAAGACGTCCGGGCAGGCCTGCCGGACGAGTCGGGCGATCCACAGCGCGAACGGCAGCTGCCACTGGTAGGTGGCGCTGATGCCGATCACCTGGTGCCCGCCTGCGGCCAGCCGTGGAATCAGCACGTCCTCGTAGTACGGCAGGAAGGGCCGGTTGAGCCGGGCGAGCAGCGCCTCGTCGGTCAGCGCGGCCACCGAACCGATCGAGATCATCGGCGGTGGGTGGAGTCGGAAGCCGGCGTGGAACTGCCCGGGAAACCCGACCGAGCCGAGCGCGTCCATCCAGGAGATGACGCCCTCGACGGCGTCCTGGTAGTGCCGGTAGTCGTAGAACAGGGTCGGATCCTGCAGCACGCCGATCGACCGACGCAGCCGCTCCGGATCCGGGTCGGGCAGGCCGAGCTGGTTGGCCCGGGCCATCAGCGCGTCCGGGCCGCTGAGGTCGTCGATCGAGAGCCGGGACAGTTCCCGCCGCAGCCAGTCGTACGCCGACGGGGTGTACGAGTGGTGGAACGCCTCGATGTTGGCGTCGATGATCTCCGCCGGCTGGTGCCCCTGGGCCCGGGCGTACGAGTCGAGGTAGTTCAGGGAGTGGTATCCCGAGGTGGGATCGGTCAGCGGGGGGTAGATCAGTGCCGCCTTCACCGTGCCGCTCATCGACGCCTCCTCAGCCGACCCGGGCCGCTGGACCGGCCAGGGTGCCCTCCTGCGCGCGCGTGCCCACGGTGGGCAGTCGCGGGGAACCGAACGCCTTGACGTACGCGACCAACGGTTCGGCGGCGTACCGGAACGCCGCAAGGTCGACGAAGCCGCGGTCCCACGCCGCCGCTTCCAGCTCGTCGACGGGACAGCCCCACAGCCGTGCGAAGCACGCGTCGACGATCTCGGTGCGGAAGTGCAGCCGACCACCCGGGCGGCGACGCCCCGTGGTCCGTGGGACGAGCGTTTCGTTCAGCGACGCCGCGGTCGCCGCGACCTGCCGCGCCGCGGTGAGCAACGCGGGGGTACGCAGCGGCGCCGCGACCATCCACAGCGCCAGGCTGCGGTACGGCGTGGTGCCGAACGCGCGCACCAACACCCGCAGCACCGCCTCGCGGTCGTCGAGATCCCGTTCCCGGTCGGTCAACCAGTCCCACCCGCTCGCCGGCGCACCGGTCAGCCCGCGTCGGCGGGCCACCTCGCTGGCGCGTTCCTCGACCGCCGGGTCGGTGCTGTCGACCTCGGCCAGCCCGGCCAGCACTCCCCGCCGGTGCCAGGTGGGCGACTCGGGATGCAGCAGCATCAGCACCGCGGCGGCCTCCCGGTCGCTGGTCCAGTGCCCGCCGACCGATTCGCCGGCGAACCGGGAGCGCCAGCTGTCGAGGAAGCGGGTGTGCAGGTTGTCGATCGGTTGGTCGCCGGGGTGCGCCGGGCACAGCTCGGGGGCGTTGTCCGCGGCCATCGACAGCAGCAGCCGCGCGTCGGCGCCCTTGGCGTCGCCGGGGTCCCGCCGGTGCCACGCCAGGAACCGGTCCACCACGTCTCTCGCCTCGGGTGGCGCGCTGCGTTCCAGCGCCCGGTACGACCGTCGCCGGAAGGGCAGGTCCCGGCCGATGTTCAGCAGCAGCACCGCCTCGGTGTCGCTGAGCACGCCGGCCGCGACGGCGCGGCGCAGCGCGACCCGGATGTTCACCAGCGGGACGCTCAGGGCGCGGTGGCCCTCCTCGGCGGGGCCGTGCACCACGGCCACCTCGTCGTCGCCCGTGACGACCCCGTCGCGGTAGAGCTGGAAGACCTCGCCCACGCCACGCATGCCGAACGGCCACAGCTCGGCGGCGCGCAGTGCGCCCATGCTGGCCGCGCCGGCAACTGTCACGCCACGGTCGAGCAGGTCGAGGATCTCGCGGTGGCGGACCGGCGGGTGTTGCAGGAAGAACCCGTCGACGACGAGGACCCGGTCGCCGGGGGCGACGTCCAGGCGGAGCAGGTCGCCGTGCGCGACGGGGGGCAGCACCACCGCGTCGGGCAGCAGCCGACCGACCTCGTCGGCGGGCAGGCTCGGGCCGATGAAGACGACGTCAGTCACGGGGCACCCCCGGTCGGGTACTCAGCGCCCGCTCGTCGAACATCCGCAGGCCGGGGGCGAACACCTTGCTCACCGCGATGCCGATGTCGTCGTGGGTGAGGTCGACGCTGAACGGCTCGACGCCGGTGACCCGCTGCACCCGGGACGCCAGCTCGCGCAGCACCTGGGTCACGTCCCCGACCGGTGGCGGATTCGGGCGGACCGGCCGGGCGGGCCGGTCGACGGTGGGCGGTGGCACCGGCGGCGCGCTGACATCGTGGTACGCGGTGGCGTCGATGTCGTCCCGGGCTCCGGAGACCATGACGAGGCGCGACTGTGCCGCCTCCGCCATGGCTCGACCGACGGCGATCTCCGGGTCCACGTGGCAGCCGAAGCCGCCGAAGGTGACCGGCAGGTCCTCCGACCAGATCGAGGCGGCGTAGCAGGGCACGTCGACCGCGTTGGTGATGTCGCAGACCTCCACCCAGCAACCGGCCCGCACCAGCGCGTCGTGCACCGTGCGGGTCATCGCGTTGGTGGCGGTGCCCGGGTCGGCGTAGGTGCGCTCGGCCAGCGGTGCGGTGCAGTACGGGGCGATGCAGTCGCGTTCGACGACCTCCAGCAGAGCGTGCAGGCTGGCCTCGGCGAAGGTGTTCCCGGTGGCCAGCCCGTTGCTGCTGGGGGTGAACAGGGCGCGGTCCCAGCCACGCCGGATGGTGAAGTCCAGTTCGATGGTGGCGCGCGGCACCAGGCAGTGCGCACCGGTCACCAGCCCACGGCCTTCCACCCAGTCGAGTTCGACGGCAGGGGTCAGTGGTGACCGTTCCGCCAGGTGCAGCCACCGGACGTCGTACGGCAGGTCGAGCGCCTCGGCCGGGGACCGGACGACGGTCCCCGGCCGGAGGTTCTCGGCATGCCAGGACTCGATGCTCTCCATGACCGCGCTGACCCGGGCCTGCATCGCCGTGGCGCCGGTGCCGACGCTCACCGCCATGGTGGCTCCCACCGGCCGGTAGGCGACGTGCACCGGTAGGCCGATCTCGTCGAGCCGGGTGATGTCGGCGACCCGGGTGATCCGGAACCGGTCGAGCAGGTGTCCGACCCGCTCCCAGGTCTGCTCCACGGTGGCCGTCCGGTAGGTGCCGGATCGGAAGGCGATGGTCTCGGTCGTGTCAGTCATCGAGGCTCCCGGCGAGGGGTGGGGAACTCAGAGGATGAGGACGGCGATGATGTTGACGTTGTTGTCGGCGATGGGGGCCACGCCGCCGGCGACCGTCTCCAGCTCGGCCTCGGTGAGCTCGTTGAGGTCGACCAGCGGCACCTCGGGCACGTGCAGGATGTGCAGGCCGGGCGTGCCGGCCCAGTCGGCGACGATCTGGTCCTTGGTGTAGAGCGTGGCGGGCTGGGCGCGGTCGACCTCGACCCGGGCGCCGGGGGTGACCGGCAGGCCGGCCGCGGTCGCGTAGCCGGTCGGGTCGGCGAGCAGGCGCTGCAGTTCCTCGTCGCTGCGCCACACTGCGGTGACCAGTTCCGAGTATTTGGTCACGAACCTCGCGCCATATTCCTGTTCGTCGTTGCTCATCGTTCGGTCCTTTCCTCGGGTGGCTGCAAGACGGGGTGTGATCGTCGTGGCGAGAACGCTACGAAGATCGAGCTTCGACAATCAATGTTTTTGACTGTCTGCCATCAGAATCTGCCGTGCCGGCGAATGGGCGGCAGACTTCGGTGTCAGGTGCAGCAGCACGGGCAGCAGCAGGCGCAGCTGGGGTCCAGCCCGGCGACGACGCTGTCCAGTTCGTCCTCGGCCAATTCCGCCTGAGCCACCGGCAGCAGCGACGGCACGAAGAGCACGAACGTGCCGGTGCTGCCGGCCTGCTGCCAGGACTCGATCTGCACCTCCAGGTCCGGATCGGCGTCGGTGACGTCCCGGACGACCCGGACCTGCACGTCCTCGGACAGCTGGAGCCCGTAGCCGGCGAGGAAGCCGCGCGGGTCCCGGTCGAGCGCCTGCTCCTTGGCCGGGTCGGCCCAGACGTCGGCGACCAGCCGGCTGTACGCGGCCACGAAGACCGCTCGATCGACAGGTGTCACACCCTGCTCCCTTCGATGGTCGGCCGCCGATGGCGGCGACAGGCAGCGCGGGAGGGTCCGGGCCGCCGGTTTCGCTTCATCGTGGGTCACCGGTGGATCCGGTCAGCTCAGGGAGCGGGAATTTCATCGAATGTGGCCGCGAAAAGGTCGCGCTGCGGCGAAAGCCGGGTAATTGGGAATCAGCGAGTTGCGGCGGATGGTGATCCTAATGATTGTCACCACTGTGGACAAGTAGTAATTCCTCGCCTTTCACCCGCCCGGTGCCCGCACTTACGCTGCGATCGGCGGACCGCCCAGCGTGACAGCGGTTCGACGGGGTTGCCGTGTTCCGTCACCGAGTGCTGCCGGAGGCCACCGTGACCATCGACGAGGTGACGACGACGTCCGGTGCTCCGGTCGGGTACAGCGTGGAGGAGCTGGCCCGCAAGGTGGGGATGTCGCCGCGCAACATCCGAGCCCACCAGGCGCGGCGGCTGCTGCCCCCGCCGGTGCGCCGCGGTCGGGCCGCGCTCTACGACGACTCCCACGTCCGTCGGCTGGACGCGATCCTGGCCCTGCAACGACAGGGTTTCAACCTGGTGTCCATCGAGGCGATGCTCGGGGTCCGGGCCAGTGACGACGCGCCCGACGGGCTCACCGCGATGCTGCAACGGCTGACCGCCGACCGCCCCGCGTTGGCCCACGCGTTGACCCGGCACGGCGTGATCGGCCGGACCACCGACGGCACCGTCCGCACCGTCCGGCCGCGTCCGCTGCGCGCCGCCCTGGACCTGCACCGGGTACGGGTGGGCACGGTACCGGCACTGCAGACCCTCAGCGAGGTGCTGGACAGCCTCCGACCGGTCGCCGACGAGCTGGTCGCCGCCGTCACCGCCCGGCTGCTGACCCTCGCTCCGGAGCTGGTACGCAGCGACGCCCGGTCGTCCTGGGCCGACCTCGACCGGGAGACCCTGTTGCTCACCCAGGGCGTGGTCAACGTCCTCACCGAGGCGTTCCGACTGGCGGTGGAGAACCAGTCCGAGGCACATATCGCCGAGCTGCTGGAAAACCACCTCGACGCGGACGTGTGCCTGGAGGACAGCACCGTCATCGACAACGGCTGACCGGACCGTCAGCCGGTCGCGGGCTGACCGTCCGCCTGTCGGCTCTCCGGCACGGCGTCGGACCGTTCCGGTTCGGTGAGCAGTTGCCGCCGCGCCAACCGGTGGAACAGCCCGTCGGAGTCGCCCATCAACTCGTCGAAGCTGCCCCGCTGGACGATCCGCCCCGCTTCGAGGACCACTA
The DNA here is from genome assembly GCF_030269705.1 of Micromonospora sp. NBRC 107095. NCBI lineage: Bacteria > Bacillati > Actinomycetota > Actinomycetes > Micromonosporales > Micromonosporaceae > Micromonospora > Micromonospora sp. NBRC 107095. Next base: position 343,972 of record NZ_BSTU01000007.1, on the reverse strand, counting down.
TGCTGTCCGCCGCGCGGACCGTGGACAACCGGTGGGCGATGACCACCCGGGTCGCGGCCAGCGCCGCGGTGCTGCGGCTGACCACCTCCTGCGTGCGGTTGTCGAGGGCGCTCGTCGCCTCGTCGAGGAAGATGATCCGGGGTAGCGGGGCCAGCGCGCGGGCGATCAGCACCCGCTGACGTTGCCCGACGGAGAGCGTCCCGCCGCCGAACGGCACCATCGTGCTCATCCCCATCGGCAGCGCCTCCAGGTCGTCGGCGAGGCCGGCCATCCGCGCCGCCTCCCAGACCTGGTCGAGGGGGAAGCTGCCGGCGCCGCAGATGTTGTCGCGTACCGAGCCGGCGAAGAGCTGACCGTCCTGCAGGACCACTCCGCACTGCCTGCGGACCGCGTGCACGTCGAGTTCGGAGAGGTCCTGCCCGTCGTAGAGCACGGCGCCCTGCTGCTGGCGTTCGAAGCCGAGCAGTAACCGCAGCAGCGTGGACTTTCCGCAGCCGCTCGGCCCGACGATGGCGACGAACTCGCCCGGGCGGATGTGCAGGTCGATGTCGACGAGCACCGGCGGCTCGTCCGGCTGGTAGGCGAAGGTGAGCCGGCGCAGCGCGATCTCGCCGCGTAACTCGCCCGGGTCCACCCGGTCCGGCCGTGCCTCGGGGTCAGCGCGCAGGATCTCCCGCAGGCTGCCCAACCGGGGCACCGCCGCGATCACTTCGACCCCGGCCGACACCAGCACCAGCAGCCCGCCCAGCAGCATCGCGAAGCCGACGTTGAGGATGAAGAAGTCGGCCGGCGCGACCCGGCCGGCGAGCGGCCCCATCAGCACGGCGAACAGGACCAGTTGACCGGCTACCGGCAGCACGGTGCCGAAGGCGACCAGGCCCGCCTGACTCTGCCGGACCCGTTGCAGGGCCGCTCGGGCCGTCGCGGCCACCTCCGACCAGCGCGCGTGGGCACGGCTTTCGGCGGCCGCCAGTTTGATCTTGACGATGCCGCCGAGCAGTTGATTGGTCATCGCCGCCGCTCGGTGCTCGGCCGGCAGCGCGGACCGTTGCTGGTGGACGATCAACACGGCGAACCCGCCGAAGGTCAGCATGGTGACGGCGACGATCCCCGCTGCCCAGAGCCCGAGCACCGGCTCGACCACCAGGAGCATGCCGAGGGTCACCGCGACGGTCGCCGCCGCCGTGACGAGCTGCGGCAGCAACGCGCTCAACGCCTCACCGACGAACGAGATCCCCAACATCGAGTTGGCGATCTCGCCGCTGCTGCGACCGGCGAAGAACCGGGCCGGTAGCCGCATCAGCCGATCCCAGATCGCCAGCTGCGCCCCCGACTGCATCCGGCCGTCCAACCGCAGCAGACGCAGGTTCTGCACCACACCCACCAACCCGGCGACCACCGCGGCGCTGAGCATCAGCGCGAGGAACCCGACAAGGCCGGTCACCTCGCCCTGCCGGGCCAGTTGACCGAGCACCTCGCCGGTGGCCAGCGGCACGCCCAGGCCCAGCACCGCCACGCAGGTGGCGGCGAACACCAGGCCCCGTACGTCGCCGGACGCACCGACCAGCCCGGCCCGCAGCAGGTGGCGCATCCGGGCGGTCGGCGGCAGCGGCGCCTGCACCTCGGTGGCCTCCGCGGCGAACGTGGCGGCCACCATCGCGTCGACCGGGCCGTACGCCCGGGTGTCCGGGTCGACGTGGTGGTAGCGACCACGGCGGAACACCAGCGGCACCGCGACGGCGCGCTGCGGGTCGTCGCCGGGCCGCCACCCCACCAGCGGCCCCAGGTCGCGACGCCACCACCGGTCCGGCAGCCGCACCTCCCGCAGGAACAGGCTGGACGCCCGGGTCACCGCGTGCACCGCCGCCCGGTCGTCCAGCGGCGCACGGCTGCGGTCGGCCGGCTCGTTGATCGGGCTGCCCATCCCCTCGGTGACCACCCGGAGCACCGAGGCCGCTCGCCCGTACCGGTCGAAGCCGGCCTCGCCGTCGGGAACCGGAACCACACCGCCCGCACCGCCCGCACCGATCACCCCGATCGAGCGGCGGGCCGCCGCGGCGAGCACCGCCGCGTCGGCCTCCCGGCGCCGCTGCACGGCACCCAGCACCGCCGCGTCGGCCTCCTCGATCCGGATCTCCACCATTCGCAGCAACCGGGCCACATGCTGGTCCACCGCCGACCGGAGCTGACCGTTGACCAGCAGGTCCCAGCTGCCGTGGCTCTCCACCGCGCACGCCGACTCGGCCACCACCCAGTCCCGCTCGGCGACCAGCAGCAGCTCCCGCTCCCCCGACATCTCCGCCGGGCCACCGTCGTTGCGTCGCAGTTGCCCACCGGCGCTGCGCAGCCACCACGCCCCACCGGTGGAGGTGACGGCACTCCCCTGCGCCAACGAAATGATCTCGCGTCCCTGGAGGGTGGACGCCTGCCGGGGCGCCTGCCCGCGACGCAACGCGTCAGCGACGGCGACCAGCACAAGATCCACCGCCGCCACCAACTCCGTCGCGGCGACGCGCGCCCGTAGCGACGCCCCCTCGTCCGCCACCCGGCCGAGCCGAACATGCCGTTCCAGCACCGACAGGTGACGCCGGGACAGCCCGCGCAGCTCCGTTCCGGGCAACGGCACCAGGATCAACTGCCACGCACCGATCGCGGTGGACGTCGGGACCAGGCCACCCGCCGGCAGCCGGGCCACGTGGTGCCGGCGCGAGGGGCTCATCCCGGCCCGGCGTACCGCGAAGAGGTCGGCCTCACCGCCGGTGACCAGCCAGCCCGCCGCCGGGCCGTCCAGGCGACACACCTGGCGTACGCCGTCCGAGCAGAAACCGCTCAGGCCACCGGCCGGGGGATCCTCCACCGCGCCACTCATCAGCGTCTCCTCGGATCGTCGTGGTCAGTGGTCCCGGACCAGGCGCGCGTACGCCCCGTCGCGGGCGACGAGCTGCTCGTGGGTGCCGCGCTCCACCTCCCGGCCGCCGTCCAGCACGACGATCAGGTCGCAGTCGCGCACCGTGGACAGGCGGTGGGCCACGATCAGGCAGGTGGCCCCACGCCGGCGCAGGTGCATGTCGATCCGGCGTTCGGTCTCGGCGTCCAGCGCGCTGGTGGCCTCGTCCAGCACCAGCACCCGGGGGTTGCGGACGAGTGCTCGGGCGATCTCCAGCCGCTGCCGCTGCCCACCCGAGAAGTTGCGGGCGTTCTCCCGCACCGGGCTGCCGAGACCGCCCGGGCGGGCCGCGACCTCGTCGTAGAGGCACGCGTCGGTCAGCGCGGTGACGACGTCGTCATCGGCGACTGTGAGGTCCCACATGGTGACGTTGTCCCGCACCGTCCCCTCGAACAGGCGTTGGTCCTGGTCCACCATGGCGACGGTGGCCGCCCAGAGACCGTCGTCGGCACCGGCCCGCTCCAGACCGTCCACAGTGACCTGCCCGCTCCAGGGCCGGTAGAGCCCGGCGACCAGCCTGCCGACCGTCGACTTGCCGCTGCCCGACCGCCCGACGAGCGCCACCCGGGCACCCGGCGGCAGGTCGAGGCTGAAGTTCTCCAGCAGTGGACGGCCCAACGGGTTGTAGCCGAAGGTGACCCCGTCGATGCGCAGGTGCCCCTCCATCGGGGCCACCGGACCGGCGGGTCGGTCCTGGACCGTGGGCAGTGGGTAGCGCTCCACGTCACGCAGCCGGTTGAGGTCGGCGCTCATGTCCTGCAACCGGGAGCCCAGCGCGGTCAGATTTCCCAACGGGCGGTTCATCGCCGCCGCCAGGCTCTGCATGCCGACCAGCACACCGACGCTCATCGACTCGGCCACCACCTGCCGGCTGCCCAACCCCAACAGCACCGCCGTGGTCGCCGAGGCGAGCAGCGCCGGCAGCACCGAGAGCACCGCGGTGGGCACCCCGAGCCGCTGCTGACGGGTGGCGACGGTGGCATGGCGCGCGGCGAACCGGGCCACCGCCCGTTCCTCCTCGCCGCCGGCCTTCACCGTCTCGATCATCTGAACCGTGGTGTACACGGTGGTGACCAGCTTGCTGCGGTCCGCCTGCAGGCCGACGACGGCGGTGGACCGGGTCGAGGCGACGTAGCGGAGCACGCTGACGTTCAGCCCGGCGAGGACCACCGCGCACAGTCCGAGCAGCAGGTCGTACTGGCAGAGCAGAGCCCCGTACGCCAGCACCAGGCCGGTGTCCACGACGGTGGTGGCCGTCCGGCGGGTGAGCACCTCGGCGACCACCTCGTTGCCGCGGACCCGCTGGCTGAGGTCGGCGGCCTGCCGCTGGTCGAAGAAGGTCGGCGGCAGCCGCAGCAGATGTCGGAAGAACCTGGCGGCGCTGGCGAGGGCGAGCGCCGTCTCCGCGCGTACGGTCAGGCGCTGCTGAAGCAGGCTGGCCAGGAAGGTCAGCACGGTGGCCACCGCCACCGCCGCCACCAGGCCGGCGAACGCGGCCCGATCCTCCTGCAGCAGCACCCGGTCGACGAAGACCTTGGCCATCACCGGGATGGTCAGACCGACCACGGCGATCAGCAGGCCCAGCAGCAGCATCTGCGCGATCGCCGAGCCCGGGCCGCGCCACCGCTCGGCCAGCGCCCGCACCAGCCGGTAGCGGGTGCCACCGGGCTGGAACTGCGGGCCGGGCTCCATGGTGAGCACGATGCCGGTGAAGGCGCCGTCGAACTCCTCCCAGCTCACCGCCCGAGGGCCGGTGGCCGGATCGTTGATGTGGACCTTACGGCCGAGCCCTTCCAGCACCACGAAGTGCTCGAACCGCCAGAACAGCACCGCCGGCAGCGCCACGGTGGCCAGGCCGGCCAGGTCCATCTGGAAACCCTTGGCCACCATGCCGTAGCGGCGGGCACCCTTGAGCACGGTGGCCGCGGTGGAGCCGTCCCGGCTGACCCCGCACACCCGGCGCAGCTCCTCCAGGGGCACGTGCCGACCGTGGTGCGCGAGCAGGATCCCCAGCGCGGCGGCACCGCACTCCACCGCCTCCATCTGGATCAGGGCGGGTGTGCGGACCCGGCGACGCCGGATCCTGGGCAGCTCCGGCGTGCCGCTGGCGGCTGTCGTCGGCGCGCTCATCGCCGCAGCAACCAGTCGATCGGGTGTTCCCGGTCCACTGTGAACCATGCGGTGACCTCGCTGGCCGAGTTGAGCTGGAACGGCGGCGGGGACTTGGTCCAGCGCAGGCCGCCCGGGGCGGCCGGGTCGGGTTCCAGGGCCACCGTCACCCGCACCACGCTGCCGCGGGCGAGCAGCCGCCGGACGTCCGGCCCGGTGCCCAGGAAGGCGCGCAGCGAGGCCTCGGTCTCCGGGAAAGCACCGACAGTGGTGACCTGGCCGGCCAGGGTGCCGAACACGTTGCGCGGCGCGGCCGCGGCAGCCACCTCGACGGAGACGCCGGGTTGCAGCAGCGGCGCGGCGACGGCGGGGGCGTAGACGACGGCCTGCAACGCGTCCCCGGCGGCGTCGAGCCGTTCCAGGTCGGCCAGGTGCGTCCCGGGGGTGACGATCTCGCCCTCCGAGACCAGCCAGGCGACGACGTACGCGTCACCCGGCGCCGTCTCCACCCGTACCTTGCCGTCGGTCGTGCGCAGGCTGTAGAGGGGCGTGCCCTTCGGCACCCGCTGGTGGGGTGCCGCCCACACCTTGGTCACCTGGCCGGCGTCGAGCGCGTCGAGCGCGGAGATCCCGTTCGAGTGGATCAGCACCCCGGCCGCCTCGACCGTCCGGGGCACCACGGTGCGTACGGACCAGACACCTGCGGCGACCACGACGATGACCAGTGCGGTGGTGGCCAGCCAGTTCGGCACGGTGGTCAGCCGGACCGCCCGGTCCAGTTGCTCGGGCGCCTCCAACTGGCGCAGCGCCTGCCGCCGGAACTTCATGGCCGACCCTCCCCGGCGGCCGGGCCGGTGGCGCGACGCGAGCCGAGCAGGAAGTCGGCCACGCTGGGCTCGACCAGCGGGTCGAGCCCGGACAGCTCGGCGAAGGCCTGCGAGTCTCCGGCGCCGAGGGCGCACGGCGCCAGCCCCATGGCGGTGGCGACGAGATACATCTGCTGGGTCAGCACACCCGCGTCCTTGAGAATCATGGCGTAGCTCATCCCTTCGTACTTCCACATGAGCCGCTGCACGCGGGCGGTGACGACCAGGACCGTCTGCGGCGGCCGGGGCAGCGCGCCGGACGCCCGGGCGTACGCCAGCAGCCGGTCGGCGGCCGTTCCCCAGGCGGCGACCGGCTCCAGCCGGTGCCCCACCGGGTCGTAGTGGTAGAGCCCGGGATCGAGCCCGGCGCAGCGCGCCACCAGCGGGTAGATCTCCAGTTCGTAGACGCCGCCACCACCCGGGTACGGCCGGTGGCCGACCTCCTGCCCGCCGGCCTCGCCGACGGCGGTGGTGTGCTGCGACCGGTACAGGAACTCCGCCAGCCGTTCCAGGGGCAGTGGCGCCGCGTCGTCGTGTTCGCGCACGCTGCGCCGGTCCGCGACGACCTGACTGAACGAGGGGTCCTCCTTGGCGATCGTCGCCAGGTCCGGCAGCGGCAGCTCGATCGCCCGACTCCCCTCGTACGGGCGACGCAGCGGTTGCGGGGTGAAGCGCTCCCGCATCCGGTAGGTGCCGCCCACCGGCAGCGCGTGCCGGCCGGCGCGGGAGCGGTGGTGCAGCCGCAGCTCCTCCGGCGACCAGTAGGCCAGCGGCGCCTCGTCGCATTCCGCCTCGAAATCGGCTTCGGTGACCAGGACCCGGGCGGTGGTCAACTCGTCGAGCACCCGGCCGGCGACATCCGGCGGCACGCCGAGCGTGCGGGCCACCGCGTCGGGTCCGACGCCCGGCACGGCGGCGGCCAGCACCGCGCCGAGGGCGGCGTCGGCGCAGCCGACGACGAGGGTGCTCAGCGCCGACGCGGCCACCAGCATGTCCCGGTCGTGCTGCAGGGTGGTGAAGCGGGAGAGCCGGTAGCGGACCCCCGGGGTGTGCGGGCGCGTCTCCGGCAGACTCCCCCGGCCCAGGCCGGTGGGCACCAGGTCGAGCAGCGGCCGATCGTCGACCTGGACGCGACGCTCCAACCAGGAGTGGGCGAGCAGACGGCGCAGCAGCAGCTGCGCGGGCAACACCCGGTTCTCCCCCTCCAGGCCGCTGATCAGCCGGCCGACCTCGACGTCGTTGACCCAGTCGGCGGCGAGCCGCAGCAGCAGCGCCCGCCGGCCCATGCCCGGTTGCTCCAGGCTGAGCTGGAATCGGGTTTGCCGCAGCGTCAGCGTGCCGTCCTCACCGATCCGCAGCTCCGCGTCACGGCGCAGCCGGTACGACTCCTGTATCGGCGGACCGCCGACGGAGCCGCTCATGACGGTCGCCGACCGACCGGGTTCACGACGGTGGTCATCCCCCACATCCTTCCCGCGGTCCCGGTGGGCCCGGGATCACCGGCTAGAAGAAGACGTTCAGCGGATTGGCTGACGTCTCGTCGACGGCCAGTGGGCTCCGGCCAAGGTGGGCCGGCACGTCCCACAGCCGGCCGGGACCGAGTCGACGCCAGAAGTGCCGCAGGCCCGGAACGACGACTTTCACCACCGCCAGGTCGACGTCCGGTCGGGACTGGTCGACGACGATCACCTCCAGGCCGGCCTGCTCGGCCCGGCGTACGCACCACCGCACGTCGTCACCGACGTCGCCGGTGGTCAGCGGCGGGTGGTCCGCCGCGGTGCGCGGCGGCCGGCTGGGATCCGGGGCCAGCCACAGCTGGTCGGCCACCCGCACGGTGCCGAACCAGCGCGCGGTGTCCGGATCGTCGACGCCGTACCGGTTGCGCTCGGAGTCGGGGCCGGCGATGGCGGGCAGGAACTGGTTCACTTCGGTCAGCGCCCGGGTCAGCGCGACCCGCGCGTCCAGGTGCGCGCCGAAGCCGACCAGGACGTCCTCCGGCCCCCGGTCGACGCGACGGGACACCGCCGCGAACGTGGGTACGCCCAGGTCGGCGGTCAGGTCGAGGGCCCACAGTTCGCGGCCGAGGGCGGTGGCGTGATGGTCGACGCAGGCGGCCGTCCACGGGTCGGCGAACGAGGCCAGGTCCACCCCGGGCATCCGGGAGCGGTGGTACCACCACAGGGCCACGCTGTCTCGCTCCACGAGTTCGCAGAAGCCCTGCAGGATCGCGTCGGACAGGTTGCCTCCGGCCGCGCAGCCGTTCGAGTCGGCCGAGCACACCCCCAGCCCGGTCAGCTCCGGATGCCCGTACCAGCAGTGCGCCGCGGGCAGCTCGCGCGGTGTCTGCCGGGTCAGCGACCAACCCGTGGTCCAGTCCAGCTCCACCTCGTCGGGCAGTGGGCGGGGAACACGGTGCAGGTGGCCCAGGTCGCGGTTGAGCCGGTGCCGGTCGGCGTACTGGCGTTCCGAGAACAGCAGCAGCTCCCGCAGGTGCACCGCGCGGTCCGGGCCGAGCTGCCGGTAGGTCGCCCGGTGTACGGGCCGGTCGCCGCGCCACACCCCGCAGTAGCGCTCCACCGCCTCCCCGAGCGCGCTCATCCGGGCCTGCAGGTCGGTCCGGCCCTTGCCGCCGCTCTGCCCGCGCAGGTTGCGGCGCAACGCGGCGAGCTGGCGGGGTTGGGCGAAGTTGTGCCCGGCCGAGTAGGTGTGGGTGACGCCGTTGTCGGTCGCCTCCAGCGGGGTCAGCCGGCTGACCACGCCCAGGTACCGGCTGACGTGGTGGACGAGCGCGGCGTACGCCTCGGCGGGTTGCCTGGTGCGGGAGTCGACGGTCCGGCTGGGCTGGGCGCCGCTCGGCGGCAGGTCGATCCGCGCCTCGGCCTTGCGGACGAGGTCCGGGTCGCCGCAGGCGGGGCACTGCGGCTGACGTACCAGTTGGTGGCTCTCCGTGCTCAGGTCCCGGGTGTCCACTGCGACCATCCGGCCGGTGAGGCGGGGCGACGCGCCCCGGATGGCGAGCACCGCGAGTTCGGCGGCGAGCAGCCCGGCCGCCATGGTGGCCAGGCCGGGCAGTACCGCACGGCCGGGCTGCGGCAGCGGACCGGCCAGGTCCTGCCCGTCGAGGAAGGCGTTCACCTGTTCGTTCTCCTGCCAGCGTTGCCGCAGGCAGGCCCAGCAGCCGGTGCGGCCCGGCACGAGGTGCGGGCCGAGGAAGACGACGTTGCCGTGCGGCCGGGCCAGGGTCCACGCGCGACCGGCGGCGAGGTGCCGGTCGTTGATCAGCGCCAGCCGCGGGTCGAGCATCGACGACGGCAGCACCAGCACCTGGTCGGTGGCCGGGCCGGGGTCCGGCGCGTCCGGCCCGACCACCGTCGGGGCGAGTCCGAGGGCGCGCAGCGCGTCGGCGGTCTCGGCCACCCGGGGCGCGCCCAGGTCCACGATGGTGACCGCTCCCCCGACCATCCACCGCCGTGCGGCGTCGGGCGGGACACCCCGGGCGTCCCAGCCTGCGGCCTCGGCCGGCGTGCTGTGCGCCGGGCCGGACGCCAGCAGGCCGTGGTCGCGCAGCCGGGCGAGGGCCGCGGCGACGGCGGCGACCGGGTGCCGGGTGGCCAGCCGCGCCACCACGTCGGCCAGCGGCGCGGCACCGTCGAGCTGGTCGGCCAGGTCCGCGGCGACCGGGTCGTCGATGAGCAGGCTGCGGGTCTCCCCCAACACCACCAGCGGGCCGTCGGGCAGCCGCACCGGCACGTAGTCCGTTCGGAAGCGCGGACGCCACATATGGGTTCCTCCCGGGCCTGGTGGCCGGACCGAGCGGGGCCCGCCCCGATCACGGCTGCTGCCATCGTCGCGGTCCGGTGCGCCCCGATCCGAGCGATGCCACCGGTTTCTGCCGTCGCCGGTGCCGTGGCAGCGGGGCGGCCGGGTCAGCCGGCGGTGACTGTCAACGCGGTGTCGTTGAGCCCCAGCACCGAGGTGCCGACGGTCTGCGCCGGCACGAGCAGCGCGAAGGTCTCCACCCGGGTGACCCGGATCGACTTTCCGCTGACCGCCGTGCGATGACCGGTGGCGATCAGGTCCGGGCTCTGCGGTTCCAGTCGGACGGTCGCCGGACCGCCCGGCGCCGGACTCAGCGTGTCGGTGGCGTGGATCGTCAGAAAGGTGAGCGTGCCGGTCGGCACGGCGACCGCGCAGTCGGACCACTGGGCCTGGTCCATCGTCCGCCGCACCGCCCCGCCGACACCGGCGAGCTGCTGCCCGTACACCTCCCAACCGCCGGCGAACTGGCCGTCGAGCAGCGGACTCGACGCGACGAGGGAACGGTTGCCCGTCGTGGACCCGATGCTGCGGGCGAACACCTCGGCGGCGAGGGCCCGGCGACTGGTCTCGTCCAGGGCCGCGCCGCCCGCGGTGGCCGGCCGGCCGTCGATGCTGCGAGCCACCACCAGCGAGGGTTGGGTGACCTGAACGTTGTGGCTGAGCTTCCACTGGCCATCGGCACCGCGCACGAACTGGCTGACGTCGGTGGGAGCCAGTTCCGATCCGGTCAGCCGGAGCGTGGCGGTGGCGAGGAAACAGGACGGTTCGCCGGGTGGCACCGCGAAGGCCGGGTTGATGTGCTGAAAGGACGGTTGGGCACGCTGGTTGTACTCGGCCCGCCGCACCGCGGCGATGCTGAGGTCCAGCGAGGGCGACACCTCCTGGGTCCGCAGCGCCTCGACGTCACCGGCCACCGAGGCGGCCGAGTCGGCCTGGTCGAAGGCGGTGAGCACCAGCGCGGCCCGGTCCCGACCGAACGCGGTCGAGTCGTGGGGCGCCGGGGTGGCCGCGTCCACCGGCTCGCCACCACAGCCGGTCAGCACCAGCAGCGCCACCGTGGCGGCGGCGAACGGGATCGCCGGCACCGGCGCGGCGAGGGTACGCGGGTTCCTGACGGACCTTCTGCGCAGCATCTCGTCCTCCATCCACCACCGGCGCACGGGAATCGCACCCGGATGCAGTCGAGTATGTGAGCGGCGGTCGGGCTACGACGGCGGCGGCGCTGCCTCGTGCTGCCCGGCCTGTCGACGTTGCACGAAACGACGTCATCCGGCCCGGGTCGTGGTCACCGATCGGTGTCATCGAGCCGAGCGACCCAGGCGACCAGAGCCGATCGGGAGGCGACGCCCGCCTTGCGATAGATGCGGGTCAGGTGCGCCTCCACCGTGCGGGGGCTGATGTTCAGCTGCCGGCCGATCAGTCGGCTGGTGGCCCCGGTCGCCGCCAGACGGGCTATGTGCCACTCCCGGTCGGTCAGGGCGGCGACCTCGCGCGGACCGACCGGACGGGCCAGTCGCAGGCCGACCCGTTCCGTTGCGCACCACCCGGCCAGTTCCAACGCCCGGCGGCGGGCCCGCGCCGCCAGGGCGGTCTGGTCGGCGGCTTCCGCCGCCCGGGCCAGGGAGGCCAGCGCAAGGCTGCGCCGCAGCACCATCCCACCGGTACGGAACAGGTCAGCAGCGGTCTGAAGGTGCGGCAGCGCCGCCCGGAACTCGCCGCGGGCGAGCAGCACCTCGCCGTACGCCGACTCGGCGAAGCCCCGCTGCCCACGCAGACCCACCTGGTCCGCCTCGGTCATTGCCAGCCGCGCCTGCCGCTCGGCGTCAGCCACCTCGCCGGCGGCGAGCGCGGCGGCGCACAGCAGTTCGTACCACCGGGGCCGCAGGGACGTCTGGAGCCGGCTCAGTCGGTTGTCGCCGCCGGCCGAGAGCACCAGCTCGACACAGGTTCCCGGATCGCCCGACAGCAGCGCCGCGGTCGCCAACGCCGTCGCGGCGGTACGACCGCACCAGGTGGTGAGGTCGGTGGCGATGCCGACGGCGCTGCGGGCCAGCGCCACCGCCCGGTCGTCGTCCTGAGGGCCACCCCGCCACGCCGTCGCCTCCGCCTCGAACGCCAGGGCGAAGCTCAGCAGGTGGTGACTGCCGATGCGCCGGGCAACGATGCCGGCCTCGGTGGCCAGTGCGATGGCGGTGTTCAGCTGCCCGCCGTGGTAGGCCACCTGGCTACGTCCGAGCAGCAGCTGGCACAGCCCGTCGTCGCGGTGCGAGGCGCGGACGAGCGTCAGCCCGCGGTCGAGGTGCCGTGCGGCATCGGCCTGCCGTTCGAGGTACAGCTCACTCAGACCGAGCGCGGTGAAGCAGTCGGGGTGGTCGCGCATGTCCCGGTCCGGCAGCGCGTCGACGATCCGGGTACCGGCATCGAGCAGGCCCCGGGCGTCGTCGAGCGAGCCGTCGTGGGCGGCGGCCAGGCTGCTGACAGCCAGCAGGCTGGCCCGGTCCGCTCCGGAGCCGCCGAGGTCACCAGCGAGCATGTCGGGTACCCCGGTCACGGGGTGCCCGGCCAGGATGCCGGCGACGCCGATCTCGGTGGCGAGTCGGTAAGCGCCGGCGGGTCCGGCACCGGCTGGCAGGGCGGCCAGTTCCCGCCGACTGATGGCCGCCGCCTCCGCGTAGTTGCCGAGCAGACGTTCCACCCGCGCCCAGAGAGCCACTGCCCGCGCCCGCCGTCCGTCCGGGTCGGCGGGGAACAGCGGCACGATCTCCTGGAGCAGGGCCCTGCTCTCGGCGAGATCGCCCGTCTCCCCGGTGATCTGGGCCAACGCGAGCGACACGTCCTGGCGACGTCGGGTGAGCCCGGCGGTCGGTCGCAACGCACACAGCGCCAGCCGCAGCCAGCGGATGGCCAGGTCCGGCGTCTCGCGCCGGACCTCCTGCGCGGCCCGGCAGAGCACGGTGACGCAGCGGTCGGCCCAGCCACCGTTCGGCAGGGAGAGCAGGCGTTCCGCGTAGCGGGCCCGGTCCGTTGGTGGTGCACCCAGTTCGACGAGCGCGGTGAGCGCGCGCACACACGCCTTCACCTGCCACGCCGGGTCGGTGTCCTGGGCGACCGCCATCCGCAGCACCGGGTGCCGGAAGGCGAACCGTCCCGTTCCGGGTACCCGGCGGACCAGGTCCAGCCGGGCCAACCGCCAACTGGCCTCGACCGCCGCCGACGGCGGGACCTGCGCGACCTCGGCGAGCAGGTCCGTGCTGAAGGGCGCGTCGACGATCGCCCCGGCCCGCAGGCAGGTCAGCTCCACGGGGGGCAGGTCCACCCACTCGCGGCGCAGCACGGCCACCGCCGCGTCGGTCAGTCGGGCGCCCTGTGCTTCCCGGATCGGGTCCGCGCTGGTCGAGGTGGGGCCGCTGGGCAGCACCGCGAGGTAACCGGGGTTGCCGCCGCTCAGGTCGTACCGGGCGCGCAGCTCCGCCTGGTCGACGTGGGGGTGCAGGAGCCCGACCTCGGCGACGCTGAGCGGGTGCAGTTCGATCCGATCGTGTGACGTCGGGTCCGCGTCGGCGTGCTCGGCGGGAACCGGTGGCCCGAAGGGCATCGGGGTCGCCATCTGCCGCGGGCGGTAGACCAGGACGAGCAGCAGCGGGGCGGGCACCGGATATCGCAGCAGGTGGGCGATCAGACCGGTGGAGGAGGCATCCGCCCAGTGCAGGTCGTCGAGGACCAGCACCAGACCGTCTCGGGCCGCCAGACCGATCAGCCTGCGGGCCAGCTGGTAGGTCCGGAACCGCCGGGCGTCCGACGCTCGCGCCGGCGCGGTTGGCACCGCCGCGACCGACTCCGCCCAGGTCTCCTCGGTGGGCCGCCCGGCACGCACCTCGTGGCGGAGTGACTGTCCCTCGCTGAAGGCGTGTCGGAACACGTGGAACGGGACTCCTCGTTCGTCCGGCGAACAGGTCCCGACGGCCCAGGGGATGGTGGGCCCGCACCGCTGCAGAGCCTCGTGGACGAACCGGGTCTTGCCGATGCCCGGCTCTCCGACCACCTCGCAAACCATTTGCCACCGTCGGCTCAGCACAGTCGCCTGGGCTCTCCCGATACGTGCCAACTGTGGTCGCCGCCCGACGAAGCGCGGGCTCAATGATGCGCTTTCCAGCCCAGGTGTCATCACGCAGACCAGACGCCTTCCGGCACACTCAAGGGGAATTGACCGCACTATACCCAAGCACCGCTGAATGTCGAAACATACCGATGCGAGCCGCGCCCATTCCAACAGATGGCGTCGCGGTGCAGGTTCTTTCCGACATCACCTCACAAGCCGCAGAAAAGGACCGGTGGCCAGAAGCGCGGAACAATGTCCCGGAAACCCCTACATCACCCACGACCTGCCGGTCTCGGGCTGCGGCCGCCAACGACCCGCGACGGCTGCCGAGCTGTGCAGCGACCGCCCGGACACCTGGTCAATCGAACGGAGGGCCACGTCTAATCTGATATCACCACGATCATGGCCGGCTATGGTGAATCACCCTAAGCGGTCATATTCCTGCCTTCGCCTTCAACCCTGACGTCCGTCCCACTTGGTGAACCGTCGGCGCGGGTTCCACTGCGGACAAATGGCTGGAATGCCGCGTCCAAAATTGGCCACGGGTCACCGGCGTTCAACATGCGATCCGCAACATGCAGACGCAGCACGAACGGCGGAAAGCCGCAGGCAATCCAGCCCGCGAAAAACGCGCCGAGCACCTCTTCAGTGCGCCACCTTCACCGCCGGCGAACGAACTGGCCACCGGACGGACGGGGTGCGACATCCTCCAATCCCGAGATCATCGAGACGAGCGGACCATGGTGAGGCCGAAGACGCCGGCGGTAGCGTGAGGCCGATCCGTGCCACGCCTCAAGGAGCCGACGGTGGAAGACGCCATCCAGCTGATCAGCGACGGCGATGGCCTGGCGGTCATCGGGCATCCGGCGACTGTCGATCGTTTCCTCACCGCGGAGCGACTGTCGTCGAAAGACCTCGGGCTGCAGCGACTCAGTTCCACCCTCCGTACCGGATCCACCATCGCCAAGGCCGGTGCCGAGATCGCCGACCACTCCGGCCGCTGGGTCCGGTTGACTGCGGAGTCCGCCGAGGCGATGAAGAAGTACAACCTCATGACGGGCTCGGAGAGCGGTGTCAGCCGCGCCGTACTGACCGACCACGGCAAGATCACCGGCCTGCTCGAAGTGGTTCGGACCCCAAGCGCGATGCTGACCAACCCGGCGATCCTGACCGGAGCCGCCGGACTCATGGCGCAGCTCGCAATGCAACAGACCATGGAGGAGATCACCGACTATCTCGCCGTGATCGACGCGAAGGTCGACGCCGTCCTGCGCGCTCAGACCGACGCCGTGGTGGCGGACATGATCGGAGTGGAGTTCGTCATCGACGAAGCCCTGACCATCCGCGAGCGGGTGGGCCGGGTCTCCGAGGTCACCTGGTCGAAGGTGCAGGCCACGCCGGTGCCGCTGGCCAGAACCCAGGTGTACGCGTTGCGACAGCTCGACGCCATCACCGAAAAGCTCGAGACCCAAACCAAGGTTGGTGACCTGGCCAAGACAGTCAAGGAGGCCGAGAGCAAGGTTCAGGAGTGGCTAGCCGTCCTGGCCCGCTGCTTCCAACTCCAGGACGCGGTCGCCGTGCTCGAACTCGACCGGGTGCTGGACACGTCCCCGGGAGAGCTGGAGGAGCATCGCATCGCCATCCGGGCCGCCCGGCGCAACCGCCTCGACCTCATTTCGCGCAGCACGTCGCGCCTGATGTCCCGGATGGACGCTGCCGCCGGCACTGCCAACGCGAAGGTGCTGCTGAACCCGAGTACATCCCGCGCCGTGGTGCATTCGACCAACCACGTGGCGACCACCGTCGTTGACTTTCGCGGGCGGCTCGGCCTCGAACGCGACCGACGGTCGTGGGATGCCAGGCGGTGGCTGGACGCTGCCGTGGAAGTGCGCGACAAGGTCCTCGAGACGGGGACCGAGGTACGCGACAAGGTCCTCGACACCGGAACCGGGGTGGGAGGGAAGGTGCTGGAGACCGGGGCGGAGGGTGTAGGCGTCGCCAGTCGTTTCGGGGTGGCGGCCTTCGGCCGGGCCAGATCGATGATGGGCAAGGCCTCCGGCGAGATCGCGGAGCGGACGCAGCGCCAGTTGGGGAGCAGAGAGGAACCCTAATCGGCGGATGCTGTCGATCCCTGGTGCGAGCATTCCACGCACCCCCGCTGCCCTCCTGACTTCTTCTGCCGACCTGCCGCGATTACATGGACGATTCAGTCCATCGGAGCCTGATCGCGTCGAGGCCCGTCAGATCACATGCACCGCCGTGACGGACGGCCGTCGCTGCTGAGCGCACTCACGGACCGTGAGCAACGTTTGCCGCCAGCCGCCATCTCGGCTTACTATGGACGAGATGGTCCAATTACTGGTGTCGCGATCATGCGGCCACTGCTCTGGGAGGGGCGCATGGCAGTGATTTCACGCGGTTTCGGTGGCCGTCGCCGCGACGACACCGATCTTCCGCCCGGCCAGTACCGCACCGACGACTTTCCGGTGCTGTCGGCGGGACCCACACCGCGCATCGGGCTCGACACGTGGGAGCTCGCCGTCGTCACCGAGATCGGCGAGCGGAGCACGTGGTCATGGGCGGAGTTCACCGCCCTTCCCGCCGACGAGACGACCGTCGACATCCACTGCGTCACGCACTGGTCGAAGCTCGGCACGCGTTGGCGGGGCGTCTCGGTAGACACGTTGCTGGCCGATGTCGAGACCTCGGCCGAGTACGTCGTGGCCCACTCCTACGGCGGCTACACCACGAACATTCCGCTTGAGGACCTTCTCGACGGCCAGGCCTGGGTGGCGTACGAGTTCGACGGCGAGCCGCTGGCCGCGGTGCACGGCGGTCCGGCCCGCCTCCTCGTTCCGCACCTGTACTTCTGGAAGAGCGCGAAGTGGCTGCGCGCCCTGGAACTACGTCATGACGATGAGCCTGGGTTCTGGGAGACGGCCGGCTACCACAACTACGGTGACCCGTGGCGCGAGCAACGCTACCTGGCGGACTGACCTGGCGACCGGCGACCGTCGCGGCCACCAGGGCGGAGACCGCGACGGCGCGGACGGTGGTCCTCGACGTCGACGGCTGGGCAGGTCACGTGCCGGGCCAGCACGTCGACGTTCGATTGACGGCTCCTGACGGTTACACGGCACAACGCAGCTACTCGATCTCGTCCGCCCCGGGACCGGGCCGGCTCGAGGTGACAGTCCAGACGGTGATCGACGGTGAGGTCTCGCCGTACCTCGTCGATGTCGCGGAACCGGGTGACCATCTCGAGATCCGTGGGCCGCTCGGTGGCTGGTTCGTGCGCCGACCCACCGATCCGCGCCCGGCGTTGTTGATCGGCGGCGGATCCGGCGTGGCGCCGCTGATGTCGATGGTACGGGCGGCGACGGCTCCCACCAGGCTGCTCTACTCGACCCGATCCCCGTCGGATGCGCTGTTCACGGCGGATCTCACCACCGCGGAAGCCGCAGAAGCCGGTCTAGTCGCCGTCACCCGCGTCTATACCCGGGTCGCGCCCCCCGGCTGGCCGGCCCAACCTCGACGACTGGACGCGGACACCCTGGCCCGCGTCGCATGGCCCCACGACGCCGACGCCGTCGCGTTCGTCTGCGGGCCCACCGGATTCGTCGAGACCGTGGCCGACCTTCTCGTCACCATCGGCCACAACCCCTCGACCATTCGCACCGAACGCTTCGGACCCAGCAAGGGACCGAGATTCGAACAATTGCGACGAAGCGAGATTCGGGAGACACCATGGCGAACAACGCCGAGGACATGATCGCGTTGACCAACGCCGAGCAGGACTGGGGCGCCTCGAACCTGCCGCCCGCCGGCCAGGAGGACCTCGTCATCACCAACAACAGCGCAGGCGGCATCTACGAGGCCACGGTAGGGGGCCGGACAGCGGCAGGGCTCGTCTACAGCACCGCCGGGAACCGCGTCATCCTGTCGGCGACATCCGTGTTCCCCGAGTTCCGGGGGAAGGGGGTGGCGAGCAGGCTTCTCGGCGGCGTCCTCGACGAGCTGCGCGGGCAGGGGAAGACCGTTGCCGTGACGTGTCCGTTCGCGGCAGCGTTCGTCGATGCTCATCCGGAGTACGCCGACGTGCTGGACCCGACATTCCGGTCACACCCCGGCCAGCGAGGGCACTGAACACGCGTCGGGACGCTGAACGCGTCCCGACCGCTCTCCCCCGAGGTCCTTAGGCGCGAACGCGGATGACCGTCTTGCCGGTGGCCCGTTCGGTCGGGTTGAGGGCGGCGACGGCGTCGTCGAGGTCCGCGACCTTGCCGATGTTCGTCAGCAGTCGCCCGTCCCGTACCCGCTGGACGATCTCACCCAGTTGGGTGCGATCAGACGTCACGACGAAGTCGATCGTCAGGGCGTCCGCGGGCCGCACCTCGGGCGGCCCGACGACGGACACCAGGGTTCCGCCGGCGCGAATCAGGCCTGCCGAACGCCGCCCGATGTCGCCACCGATGACGTCAAAAACCAGATCGATTCCACCGACATCTTCGAGGACGTCGTTCTCAAGGTCGACGAACTCCTGGGCGCCGAAGTCGAGCGCCCGCTGCCGGTCGGCGGCGCGCCCGGTACCGATGACGTAGGTGCCGAACTCACGGGCGAGCTGCGTCACCATCGAACCGACAGCGCCGGCCGCGCCGTGCACGAGGACGCTCTGCCCCGCCTGGAGGCGGCCGTGCTCGAAGAGTCCCTGCCAAGCGGTCAGGCCAGAGATCGGCAGGCTCGCGCCCACCGTGAAGTCGACGTCGCCGGGCAACGGTGCGAGGTTGCGCGCCTCGACCGCCACGTACTCCGCCAGGGTGCCGTCGCGGCTCCAGTCAGTGAGGCCGAAGACCCGCTGCCCCACTGACAGCCCCGTCGTGCCGTACCCGAGTGCGCTGACCACTCCGGCCAGTTCGTGCCCGGGTATCGACGGCGTCCGGTCCCGGCCGAGGCGATCGGTCCAGGTCGAGGGCCACGTCAGCTCGGTTGGCACGAATCCCGACGCGTGAACCTGGACGACGACGTCGTTGATGGCCGCGACCGGCTCAGGCCGCTCCATCACCGTCATTCCGGCCGTTCCCGCGGCCTCGTCGGTCACCACGATCGCCTTCATCAGATACCTCCTGGTATTCAGCCCTCGCCGCACTGCCACGAGAAGCACTGTTCGTTCCCAGCACCGGCGGCGCCACGCCTCGGCGTCGCGTCAGAGCACGGCGACCGGTAGCGACCGGGCGCGGTGGGGTGTCGGCGGGGACGCCTGTCGACCTCGATGCCGACGGGCGAGCCGGGCAGCTCGTCGGCCGTCCCGAACCTAGCTGCGGCAAAACTGGTCTGTCAAGTCCAGTATTTGGCTGCCTGGCCGGCGCCGAAGCCGCAGTAATTGCAGCTCAGAGCCATCGCAAGGAAACCCGCCCCAGCAGGCATGGATTCTTGCTTGGACTACGCCGTCCAGATGTGACGACGGCTGCGGGAATACGGCCGACCCGGAGATTGTCTGTACCTGCGTGTCCAGGTGCGCTCCGCCTGGGCTCCGCAGCTGAGGCCACGAAGGGAGAGCTGTGCACCAGCAGACCCAGTACCACAGAAACCCGGAGGCCGTTTCGCGGCTCAACCCGGAGCAGTACCGGGTAACCCAGCAGGACGGCACCGAGCGACCGTTCGCCAACGCCTACTGGGACAACCATGAACCCGGCATCTACGTCGACGTCGTGTCCGGCGAGCCGCTGTTCGCATCTGTCGACAAGTACGACAGCAACTCCGGCTGGCCGAGCTTCACCCGGCCGATCGCCAGGACGAACGTCGTCGAGCGCCACGACTCCAGCCACGGAATGATTCGGACCGAGGCCCGCTCGCTGCACGGGAACAGCCACCTCGGCCACGTCTTCAATGACGGTCCCCCCGAGAAGGGCGGACTGCGCTACTGCATCAACTCGGCGTCGCTGCGGTTCATCCACCGCGACGACCTGGAAAACGCAGGGTACGGCGAATACCGCACCCTGTTCACGAGCGACACCAACACGGGCACGACATCAGCCAAGGAGACGATGTGAACACCGAGAAGGCAATCCTCGCCGGCGGCTGCTTCTGGGGCATGGAGGAGTTGTTCCGTCGCCAGCCCGGCGTCGTGTCGACGCGCGTCGGGTACAGCGGCGGCGACGTCCCGAACGCCACCTACCGCAACCACGGCACCCACGCGGAGTCCATCGAGGTCGTCTACGACACCGACAAGACCGACTTCCGCGCGCTGCTGGAGTTCTTCTTCCAGATCCACGACCCGTCGACGAAGAACCGCCAGGGCAACGACATCGGCACCAGTTACCGCTCGGCGATCTTCTACACCGACGACGAGCAGAAGCGGGTCGCCGAGGACACGATCGCCGATGTCGACGCCTCGGGCCTGTGGCCCGGCAAGGTCGTCACCGAGGTCACCGCGGCAGGAGACTTCTGGGAGGCCGAGCCGGAGCACCAGAACTACCTGCAGACCTACCCCAACGGGTACACCTGCCACTTCCCCCGCCCGGGATGGAAGCTGCCGAAGCGGGCGACTGCCTGACACCTTCGGCGCGCGGACCCAAGGGTCCGCGCGCCGGGCCGGTCGAGGTGAGAAACCCGGATGGGTTGGGGCTCCCGCCGGAGCGCCGCGTACGAGACGTCGCCACACAAGACCGGAGACCTGGGACTAAATGGTCCATGTAAGCTGCCAAATAGAATGTCTGGCGACGTGGGAACACGTTCATCGAGACACCACCAGGTGAATGCCGCGTGACACGGCATGGACTCGACGGTCCCATTCGCACGGGATTATCTGGCGCGCTGGATACACTTGACAGATGAGCGACGAGCAGGTGGCTGCGCCGACGAATAGGCGGAGGATCAGCCAACGGGGCATTGCGACCCGAGAGCGGATCCTCGACGCAGCGAACCGGCTGATGCTCGTGCGCGGAGTGAACGCGACGACCCTCGACGACATCCGCGAGGCAAGCCAGACGAGCAAGTCCCAGCTCTACCACCACTTCGCCGACAAGCAGGAACTCGTGCGCGCCTTGGTCAAGTATCGAGGCGCGCTCGTGCTTCAGCGTGAGCGCGCGGGGCTCGAACGACTCAGATCGTTCTCCGGGTTGGTCCGGTGGCGCAACGCGCTGGTCCAGGCCAACTCACTGAACAACGGCAAATACGGGTGCGGCCTCGGGTCGATGGCCCTCGAGCTGTCCGATCAAGATGAGCAGGCCCGATCGTCGCTGTCGGAGACGTTCGCGGCATGGGAAAAGCTGATCAGTGATGGTCTGCACCGAATGCGGGACAGTGGTCTCCTGCGCCAGGACGCCGACCCGGAAAAATTGGCCACGGGGTTGATGGGCGCGTTGCAAGGCGGCTACCTGCTGGCGAACGCCGCGCACGACGTCGCACCCATGGAAGTCGCACTGGACATGGCGCTGGACCACATCAAATCGTTCCTCGTGCAGCCGCCCGGTGAACCGACCCGTTAATGGGCCCCATCAGTGGCGATGAGGCTGCTCGCGGTGGGCGCGAGCAGCCGGAGGTCAATGGGAGCGTCATCGTGAGAGCGAGGCGCTCCATCTTGCAGCAAACCGCCGACGGCAGGATTGATTCCGCCGTCGATCGACGCTGACTCCCGCCCGGCCGGCATCTAGTTGCAGCCGCCAGACCACAGGGACCTCCTGGTCCGGTTGAAGCGTTGGCACTGATCAGTCCGGTCCGGGACACGATGGCACATTCCACTCATCAGCCCAGCTGAGCCGCCCGGATATCGAGGTTCACCCGCCGAAGGGCGGCTCAGGGTTGAACGGCCGATTGGACTATCCGGTGCACAGTGTCGAGCCGGCACGGGCTTGTCCTATCCCCGTGCTCTAATCCCGTCATGCATGTCGTCGTCTGCGGCGCACTCGTCAGAAACGGCGCGGTCCTGCTGGTCCACCGCAGCCCGACCCGCCGGGCGTACCCGGACCTGTGGGACCTGCCCGGAGGACACGTCGACGCCGGCGAGTCGGAGCTCCAGGCCCTCGCGCGTGAGATGCACGAGGAGCTCGGGGTGCACATCGCGGCGCAGTCCTCGTCACGGGTGGGCGACCTGCGTGCCGGCAGCGGCGAGGACGCCGTCCACGTGGGCGTCTGGCACATCGCAGACTGGGTCGGCTCCCCCACCAACCGGGCACCCGAGGAGCATGACGCCATCGCCTGGATCACGCTCAGCCAGATGGCCGAGCTTCCGCTCGTGTTCGACACCCTGCCGGCGTTGCTCCGATCGCTGCCGGAGCCCGGACACCACAGCCAGACGTGTTGAACGTCCAACTCATCGGCTGCCGCATCACGAACACGAAGGGGCCAGGGCGGGAGCGGGCCGTGGACAGCTCTCTGCGCCGCACGAGTGACGGACATTGTCGAGCTTCGATTAATTCGCCGTTGTGTCTGGCGGGTTTCCGGGGGACTGTCCTACCGTCAACACATGGTCTCCCGTCGATCTGTTCTGCGAGCGGTGCCACTTGCGGCTGCCGCCCTCACCGCCGCCCCACATCATTCCCGTTGGCTTGACCCGTCGTCGACCTCGACGGATGCGGCCCGCGTACCAGCGGACCCGGCCACGATGCAGGCCGCCGCCGCCGCGGTTCGCGGCTTCACGGCCGACCTCTACCGCACACTGGCCTCGACTGAGGCTGGCGGAAATGTGGTGTGCGCACCGTACTCGGTCGGGCTCGCGCTCGCGATGACCCGGGCGGGCGCCCGCTCGACGACGGCCGACGAGATGGACGCCGTACTCCACGCGCCGCATCCGCGCCCCAGCGCGCTCGACAGCGGGCTCAACACCGTCGATCAGGCGCTCGCCGAGCGCTACCAGAACGGGGACGGAACAAAGCAGCCTCGGCTGACCACCGCCAACGCGCTGTGGACACGACTCGACCTGTGCCTGCGGCCCGGGTTCCGGGACACTCTGGCCGGCTACTACGGCGCCGCGCCGCATCCGGTCGACTTCGGCGGCAACCCGGAGGGGGCCCGCCAGGAGATCAACACCTGGGTGTCCGATCGGACCAACGCGAAGATCCCGGAGTTGTTGCTGCCCGACGGCGTCAGCCCCGACACCCGCCTGATCCTCACCAACGCGATCTACCTCATGGCAGCGTGGAAGTACCCGTTCACCCCCACCGCCACGATGGTGGAGCCGTTCACCCGGGATGACGGCAGCGTCGTCGACGTCTCGATCATGCGCGGGCCGTTCGACCGGATGGGCTACCTCGAGGGCGACGGTTGGCGCGCGGTCGACGTGCCGTACGCGGGCGACGGGCTCGCCATGGCCATCGTCATGCCGACCCGGGGCGACCTCGCCGCGGTCGAGGCGAACCTCGACGCCACCTGGCTGGGCGCGTTGCTGACCGGGTTCCAGGTCACCGACGTCGAACTACGCCTGCCCCGATGGAGGTTCCGCCTGCCGGCCGAACTGGGAGCCGCGCTGGGCAGCCTCGGCATGCCCACGGCATTCACCGCACAGGCCGACTTCACCGGCATGAGCACCGAACCGTCCCTGTGCATCGACGACGTGGTGCACGAGACGTTCATCGCGGTGGACGAGAAGGGCACCGAAGCCGCGGCCGCGACGGCCGTCATCGTCCGGCCGCCGTCGATTCCGCAAGGGCCGGAGTTCTTTGTGGACCGACCGTTCCTGTACGTCATTCACGACCGGCTCACCGGCGTGCCGCTGTTCCTCGGCCGGGTCCACGACCCCCTGGTCACCGGCCCAGCCTGACCGAACTACCGGTAGCCGTGACCGAGGAAGCACGACAGCAGTTGCCTGAACTCCTGCGGGTGTTCGATCGCCGGCACGTGCCCGCACCGGCCGAACACGTGCAGGCGGACGTCGGTCAGGTGTTCGAGCAGGGGCTGGGTTGCCGTTTCGAGTGGGGTGATGCGGTCCTGGGCACCGTGCACGAGCAGCACGGGCGCGCTGATCGCCGCCAGCGTTCGCGCCGAGAGGGTGAGGTCGTCGACCCATCGCGCCCGGGGTGGGGGGAACAACGACGCGAAGGCCGCCTCCCCCGCTCGCATCGCGGCCGCCCGTGCGTCGACGGCCGATTCGGTCACGAGCGCCTGGTCGAGGACGAGGCGACTCAGCATGTCTCGTGCCCCGAGCGGGCCGGCGGGGGCGGCCCAGATCGCGTCGAGTCCAGCGGACAGCGGCGCGCCGGGGGCGCCCATCGTCGCGACCGCCACGACACGGGTGACCTGTCGGGGGCGCGCGGCCGCCAACGCCAGCGCCACGGCACCACCCATGGAGTGACCCACCACGGCGTAGTGCTCGATACCGAGAGCGTCCATCAGGCCCGCGGCCTGCTCCGTCCACAGACGAAGCCCGCCCGTGGAGCCCGCCGGGACGGGTGTACGGCCGAACCCCGCCTGGTCGGGAGCCACGACGTGCCAGGACGTGTCGAGCGCCTGCGCCGTCGCTGCCCAGGCGCCGGACCCGGTCGTGCCGGGTCCGGAGCCGTGCAGCATCAGCACTGCGGGTCCGGCGCCGCTCTCCAGGACGTGGACCGGGGAACCGTCGACCGTGACGGTCCGAAGTGCCGTCACCGGCACAAGCCAGCTGCGCTCATGCCGATGCGGGGTTGACGGACTTCGAGAAGACCTCCATCATCGCCCGCCCGAACTGCGGCATGTCGGGCCAGCCCCGGCAGGAGACGAGGTTGCCGTCCACGACGTCGGGAGCGTCGATGACGGTCGCGCCGGCGTTCTCCATGTCACCGGTGATGGGCGGGAAACACGCCGTCTTGCGGCCCTTCAGCAGCCCGTACACCGCTGGCACCTGCGCGCCGTGGCACACCAGCGCGATGGGGAGGTTGCGGGCGAAGAAGTGCTCGGTGATGCGCCTGACATCGGCGTCGACCCGGATCCATTCGGGGGCACGGCCGCCGGGGATGATGAGGGCGTCGTAGCGCTCGACGTCGACGTCGGCCCAGGGCACGTCGACCGGCAGCTTCCGGCCGTTCTTTTCCACGTAGGCGTCGGAGTTGGGGTCGAACTCGTGGATGACCAGTTGCACGTCACGCATCGTCCGTGACGAGACGTCCACGTCCCAGCCGCCCTCCTGCACGCGGTAGTAGGGATACATGGTGTCGAGTTCCTCGGCGGCGTCGCCGGTCAGCAGCAGCGCTCTGGGCACCTGCTTCTCCTCGCGTCTGGGGGCGGGTGAGGTGGTGGATCCCATCGAATCCAATCCGATCCGATTGGGCTAGCATTCCCCGGCCCGGCCCGCCCGTCAAGCGTCTGCCGCCATCCCGTCCGCGTCCCTGACGCCGTCGAACAGTCGCCGGAAACGCTCGCCGGAGCGCAGGATGTGCCGACGCATCGCGTAGGCGGCGGCGTCGGGGTCACGCGCGGCGATCGCGGCCACCACGTCCTCGTGCTCGGCCATCGCCAAGTGCGTGACCTGGGTGTCGTGGTGGAGCCGGAAGAGGTGCACGTGGCTGTGCAGGCGAGCGAGCGCTTCACGGATGACCTGGTTCTCCGCGCTCAGGGCGACGAGATCGTGGAAGGCGGCATCGCGCAGCCCGAAGGCCCCGTACGCCGTTGGCCCGTTGCCCCCTTCCAACTCCGCCATCTCCTCCAGCATTCGTCGCAGACCGGCCACCTGCTCCGAGGTCGCGCGTTCGGCGGATCTGCGCGCCGCCGCCGGTTCGAGCAGCAGGCGGACCTCGAGCATGTCCTCGAATCGCTGGCGGGTGATGTGCGGAGGGATGCGGTAGCCGGCATGGGGCACCCGCACGACCAGACCCTCGGCCTCCATGCGGTTCAGCGCGTCCCGGATCGGCGTCTGCGAGACCCCCAGCTCTCGCGCCAGGACGTCGATCGTGACGCGGGAGCCGGCCTCGATCCGTAGCGACATCAGCTGTCCGAGCAGCGTGTCGTACACCTCGTCGGCAAGCCGGCCGCCAGATCTGCCCGGCGGCGTTCCGCCTGCGACGGCCCTACGGCCCCGCGCGGTCATCGCTTCGTCGTCCATCGTGACGTGAGGTCCTTTCTTGCGCCTTCGGGAACCTGTTGACATCAGTCACAACGCTGCGACATGCTGACGCCCCCACCAGATCGTATAGGAAAAGCGCTGGATGATCTTCATCCCGCGCCATCGCGGAACCGTCCGCCATCGCACCTGTGACGCCAGCCCGCGGGTCGGCACCCCGCGACAGCCCGGCGGCGACACGCCTGAGCAACCCGTAACTGCACGGCGAAGCACATAGCGAGGCCTTAGAAGTCCCCACCCCAGAAAGCAGGCCATAAGATGCGATATCAGAAGCGAACAGGACGAATGTCCCTTCCCGCCCGGAAGGTGCAGCTGGCGACGGCAGCCATGCTGCTGATGGCCACGACCGTGGCGGCGTGCGGCGGCGACAGCAAGGACGACGGCGCGAAGGCGAGCGCCCCGAAGGCGCCAGCGGCAATCCCGGAGCTCACCAAGGACCCGCTGACCCTCAGCTTCATCTGGTTCGACTGGCCCCCCGCCCAGGCACTGGAAGCCTTCGCGAACGCGGAGTACAAGAAAGAGCGGCCGAACGCCACCATCAAGGTCAACACCGTGCCGAACGCCAACTGGCACGACGCGATGTTCACCCAGTTCGCCGCGCGCAAGACCGACTTCGACATCGCGATCCTGGACTCGCAACACATCGGCGAGGCCGTGACGAACGGCAACATCCTCGACCTCACCGACTTCGTCAAAGAGAACATCGACGTCAACGCCTACAACCCGTACCTCCTGGCGGCGTACGGTCAGTTCCCCCAGGCGGAGACCGGCAAACGCGACGAGAACGCCAGCCTGTACGGGCTGCCGCTGCTCGGCGACACCTGGACGATGATCTACCGCAAGGACCTGATCGGCGACAAGCCACCGCAGACCTGGGACGAGATGATCTCAGCCGCCGAGAAGTGCCAGGCGGACAACCCCGGGGTCAGCGGGCTGGCCTTCCACCAGGCAAACGGCTCCGACGCCGCGGCCGTCACCTACAACACCGTCAACGGCGTCTACGGCGGCAACCTCTGGGACCCCAAGACGCGCAAGATCGACGGTGTCCTCAACGACGCTGCCGGCCAGGAGGCGATGGACGTCCTGGTCAACAAGATGAAGCCGCTGACCGCAAAGGGCTCCGGCAACTGGTTCATCGACGAGGTGAACGCGGCTGTCGCTCAGGGCAAGGCCTGCATCGCGTTCAACTGGATCGCCGCGAGCGGCGGCCTGCTCGATCCCAAGCAGTCGACGCTCGGCACCAGCCGGGAGCAGATTCTCGACAAGCTGGGCTTCGCCACCCTGCCGAGCCAGAAGACGAACCTGGTCCCACTCGGCGGTATGGGGATGCACATCTCGGCCTACTCGTCGAAGGCGAACCAGGCGGAAGCCCTCAACTTCATGAAGTGGTTCGAGCAGGCTGACGTCCAGAAGAAGTGGGCCGCGGCCGGCGGCGTGCCAGCGCGTACGGACGCTCTGGCGTCGCCCGAGTTCCTCAACGCCGGGCCGTTCAACAAGGTGTACGCCGACTCGGTGCCGCGGATGCGGGACATGTGGAACGTGCCCGAGTACGCGCGCCTCGTCGACATCGAGAACACCAACGTGAACGCGGCGCTCAACGGCGCGAAGAAGCCGAAGGACGCGCTCGACGACATCGCCAAGGAGCAGCAGAACGTGCTCGACTCCAGCAACCGCAAGGGTGGCGGCGGACTGTGAAAGACCCCGCCCCGCTGACCACCGACCACCCCGGGCAGGTGGTGTCTGTGACGCCACCTGCACCGGGGCGGTCCCGGCGGCTGAGCGACCGCTGGCTCGCCGTCACGTTCATCTCCCCCGCGATGCTGCTGCTGCTCGGCATGTCGGTGTTCCCGCTGCTGTGGGCGTTGTACCTGTCCTTCACCGACTACTCGGCCACCCGCGGCGGGCCCGCCAACTTCATCGGCTTCGGCAACTACACCGCCATCCTGACGTCGGCGCAGGTCCACACGAGGGCCCTGACCACGTTGATCTACGTGGTCGGCGCGGTCGGCCTGCAGACAGTGCTCGGTTTCGGCATCGCCTACCTGATCTCCCGGCGCACGCGCGGGCGGGGAGCGCTGACCACCCTGTTCCTGGTTCCGATGATGCTGTCACCGGTCGTGGTCGGGCTGTTCTGGCGGTTCATGCTCGACGCGCAGTTCGGCGTGGTCAACAGCATGCTCGGCTCCGTCGGCCTGGGGCAGGTGGAGTGGCTCACCCGGCAGCGGACGGCACTGGTCTCCCTGATCGTCGTCGACACCTGGCAGTGGACGCCGTTCATCATGCTCATCGCGCTCGCGGGCCTCACCGCGGTGCCCAAGTACCTCTACGAGGCCGCCTCGATCGACCGGGCCTCCGAGTGGTTCCGGTTCCGCACCATCACCCTCCCGCTGGTGTGGCCGCTGCTCCTCATCGCCGTGATGTTCCGGGCGATCGAGGCGTTCCGGCTGTTCGACCTCGTCTACATCCTGACCAGCGGAGGTCCGGGTGTCTCCACCGAGACGTTGTCGTTCCACATCTACAAGGTCGCGTTCCTGGGCTTCAACTCCGGAACCGCATCGGCGTACGGGATCCTCATGGTCCTCGTCGTCATCGTCCTCACGCAGTTCTACCTGCGCTACCTGAACAAGCTCAAGGAGGACTGATGGCCGTCTCCGTTGACGAGGCCGTGTCCACCGGTTCAACCCCGGACCACGGGCCCCCCGCGCGCCGCCTCGGCGGTCGGGGCCGCTCCCTGGTGGAGATCGCGCTGCTGACCGTACTGGCCGTGGTGATGCTCTTTCCGGTGCTGTGGATGCTCGAGACGTCGATCAAGGAGAACCGGGACGTCTACGCCATCCCGGCCAAGTTCTTCGACTTCGCCGTCACTCTGCAGCATTACAAGGACGTGTTCGTCGCCCAGGGCGACGGCCGCACGCCCGTGTCCGTCAACTTCCTCAACTCGGTGGTGGTCGCCGGAGCTTCCACGCTGCTGGCCACCGTGCTGGGGGTCCCGGCGGCCTGGGCCTACTCACGCTTCGCCGTGAAGGCCAAGAAGGACCAACTGTTCTTCATCCTGTCCACCCGCTTCATGCCGCCCGTGGTGGTCGTGATCCCGATCTTCCTCATGTACCGGCAGATCGGCCTCTACGACAACAAGCTCGGTCTGATCCTCATCTACACCGCGTTCAACGTCCCGTTCACGATCTGGATGATGAAGGGGTTCGTCGACGAGGTGCCCGCCGAGTACGAGGATGCCGCCATGCTCGACGGGTACACCCGTCTGCAGGCGTTCTGGCGATACACCCTGCCGCTGCTCGTGCCCGGCATCGCCGCGACGGCGGTCTTCGCCCTCATCTTCTCGTGGAACGAGTTCGTGTTCGCCACCTTCCTCACCTCCAGTGACAGCGTGCGGACGGCTCCCCCGGCCATCGCCGGCCTGATCGGCGGTACCACCACGGACTGGGGCCTCGTGGCTGCCGCCTCCGTGGTGTTCGCCCTACCGGTGCTCGTCTTCGCGTACCTGGTGCGCAAGCACCTCATCGCCGGTGTGACGCTCGGGGCGGTGCGACGCTGATGGCGGGCATCGAGGTGACCGCGCTGCACAAGCGCTACCCCGACGGAACGGTGGCGGTCGAGCACGTCGACCTGTCCATCGGCCACGGCGAGCTGTTCGTGATGCTCGGCCCTTCGGGTTGCGGCAAGACGACCACGCTGCGCGCCATCGCGGGCCTGGAGAGGCAGACGGCGGGCGACATCCGCATCGGCGACACGCTGGTCAACGACCTGCGGCCGGCCGAGCGCGACATCGCCATGGTGTTCCAGTTCTACGCGCTCTACCCGCATCTGCGAACCCGCGACAACCTGGCGTTCCCCCTGCGGGCCGAGGGACTGCCCAAGCAGGAGGTGAACGCGCGGGTCGAGGAGGCCGCCCGGCTGATGCGGCTCGGTCCGCTCCTGAACCGCCGACCGCGCCAGCTGTCCGGCGGGGAGCAGCAGCGTGTCGCGCTGGCTCGCGCCCTGGTACGGCGACCGCGCGCGTTCCTCATGGACGAACCGCTCACCAACCTGGACGCGGAGCTGCGGGCGGACATGCGCACGGAGATCAAGCACCTGCAGGGAGAGCTGGGGGCGACGATGGTCTACGTCACCCACGACCAGGTCGAGGCGATGTCGCTCGGTCACCGGATCGCCATCCTCAACAAGGGCCGCGTCGAGCAGATCGGCACCCCGCTGGAGGTCTACGACCGTCCGGCGAGTCTCTTCTGCGCCGCGTTCATCGGCTCCCCGCCGATGAACCTGATCGAAGTGGAGATCACCGACGGGCGGCTGCACGCTCAGGGCGGACTGGTCCTCACGCCACCGTCGGGCCTGCCACGCGACCGTCGCCTGGTCGCCGGCGTCCGGCCGGAGGCGCTGGAGGTCACCGCACCGGGGGCGGAAGGCTCGATCCCGGCCCGGGTGGTCTCGGTGGAGTGGCTGGGCGACGAGATCATCTACGTGGTCGACCACGGCGGCCAACGTGACGTCCGGGTCCGGATGCCACCAACTGTTCGTTTCGCCGCTGACGCGAAGGTCGGGCTGCGGCACACCGGCGGAACCCCGGCGGTCTACGACGTGAGCACGGAAGAGCTGGTGGCCTGATGGGAACCGTTGCAGCACACGGGCTGCGCAAGTCCTTCGGCAAGGTCCAGGCGCTGGACGGGGTGACGCTGGACGTGCCGGACGGCTCGTTCTTCGTCGTCCTCGGGCCCTCCGGGGCAGGCAAGACGACGACCCTGCGGGCGATCGCCGGCCTGGAGAAGCTCGACGCGGGCACTGTGCATCTGGACGGCAGGGACGCGACCGGCGACGCCCCGGCCGCACGCGACCTGGCCATGGTCTTCCAGAGCTACGCCCTCTACCCACGGCACACGGTGTACGAGAACATCGCCTCGCCGTTGCGGGCACGCCGCTGTTCGTCGAGCGAGATCGCCGCCGCCGTGCAGAAGATGTCGAGCCTGCTGCACATCGAACGCCTCCTGCAGCGTCGTCCCGCCCAACTGTCCGGCGGTGAGATGCAGCGTGTCGCCCTGGCCCGGGCACTGGTCCGTAGCCCGCGCGCGTTCCTCATGGACGAGCCGCTGACGAACCTCGACCTCAAGCTCCGGGTCGAGATGCGCACCGAGCTCACCCGCATCCACCGCAGCCTCGGCGCCACCTTCGTCTACGTGACCAACGACCAGGTCGAGGCGCTGTCCATGGCCGACCAGGTCGCGGTCCTCAAGGAGGGCAAGGTGCAACAGGTCGGAACACCGACCGAGGTGTACGAGCGTCCCGCCAACCAGTGGGTCGCCGGATTCGTCGGAAGCCCGCCGATCAGCCTGCTCACCTGCCGCGCCGAGGGGGATCGTCTGGTCGGCGCGGACGGCTGGACGCTGCCGCGACCCCGCTGGGCCACGGCTGAGGACGGTCAGGCGCTGCTGCTGGGCCTGCGCGCGGAGGACCTCTCCGTCGAGCAGCGTGGGGACGCGTCGTTGTCGGGCGAGCTCTACGGGCTTGAGCCGCTCGGCGACCGGACGGTGGTCGACGTCCGGGTGGGGACGGAGATCGTCAAGGTCAAGGCACGACCCACCGTCAGCGGTACGCCGGGCGAGCGACTGTCGGTCACCGTCGACCTGGACCGTGCGCACCTGTTCGACGCGGGCTCCGGGCTGTCGCTGTCCGAGGCGGGGCGGTAACCGCGCCCGGCGGCGACGGCCCCCACGCGCCAACGAGTGGCAACCGGGCGTCGGCGGATCGTCAGCAGTGCACACGGCCTGACGACGCCCGGCCGGCCGCAGTCCGAGAAGACGACCGGTGGCGTCCATCCGTGCGCGCGGACAGCCGCGGTCGCTGAGGCACGACGGACATCACCAGGAAGATCACAGGAGGCGACGGAATGAGTGATCCGATGAACGTGCTGGCCCCGGAGCACCGGCGGCTCCGGATCGGCGACGCCTGGCGCGACGCCGCAAGCGGAGCCACATTCGCCGTCGAGGACCCCGCAACCGGCAAGACCATCGCCGAGGTGGCGGACGCCGACGTCGGTGACGGGCTCGCCGCGCTGGACGCGGCGAGCGCCGCGATGGCGGAGTGGGCGGCGACCCCGCCGCGGAAACGGTCAGAGTTGTTGACCGCGACGTACCGGGCGCTGACCGAGCGGTCCGAGGAGGTCGCCCGGCTGATCACGCTCGAGATGGGCAAGCCGCTCGCCGAGGCTCGGGCAGAGGTGGCCTACGGCGCCGAGTTCTTCCGCTGGTTCGCCGAGGAGGCCGTCCGCGTCGAGGGCCGGTACAACACCGCTCCCGCAGGTGGATATCGCATCCTCACCGTGCCGAAACCGGTCGGGCCGTGCGTCTTCGTGACGCCCTGGAACTTCCCGTTGGCCATGGGGGCCCGCAAGATCGCTCCCGCCCTGGCAGCGGGCTGTACGACGATCACCAAGCCAGCCGGCCAGACGCCACTCACCATGCTGTTGCTGGCCCGCATCATGGAGGAGGTCGGCGTACCCCCGGGGGTCGTCAACGTGGTGACCACCAAGCGTTCCGGCGCGGTGGTCTCCGCGCTGCTGGCCGACGCACGGACCCGCAAGCTCTCGTTCACCGGGTCGACCGAGGTCGGGCGCGTGCTGCTGCGACAGGCCGCGGACAACGTGCTGCGTACCTCGATGGAACTGGGCGGCAACGCGGCCCTGATCGTGTGCGCCGACGCGGACCTGGACGTCGCGCTCGACGGCGCCATGGTGGCCAAGATGCGCAACATCGGGGAGTCCTGCATCGCGGCCAACCGGATCTACGTCGAGGAGTCGGTGCGCGAGGAGTTCACGGCGCGCTTCGCCGAGCGGATGGGCGCGCTGTCGATGGGCCATGGTCTCGACGACGGCGTGACCGTCGGGGCGTTGATCGACGAGGCCTCGGTCGCCAAGATCGACGAACTCGTCGCCGACGCCGTCGAGCGCGGCGCCCGGGTCCTGGTGGGCGGTGAGCGTCCGGATGGGCCGGGCCACTTCTATCCGCCCACGGTCCTCGCCGACGTGCCCGACGAGGCACGGATGCTGCAGGAGGAGATCTTCGGCCCGGTCGCGCCGATCATCTCGTTCACGTCCGACGACGAGGTGATGGCAAAGGCCAACGACACCGAGTACGGCCTGGTCGGCTACATCTTCACCCGTGACCTTCAGCGGGCGCTCCGGTTCGCCGAAGGGCTGGACACCGGGATGCTCGGCATCAACCGTGGCCTGATATCGGATCCGTCAGCTCCGTTCGGTGGTGTGAAGCAGTCCGGGATCGGCAAGGAGGGATCGCACGAGGGAATCCTCGAATATCTCGACGTCACCTACGCGGCGATCGACCTCCCGTGACCGGCCCGCTGCTCCAGGCGACCGCCCCGCACATCGCCGCCGACGTTCCGGAGAGGCACCGACATGCTTGAGACCGTCCGCGGACCCCGCCAACTGATAGTGGGCGAAGGGGTCGCGCAGAACATCCCACGAGTGGTGGCCGAAAGCGGCTCGCGAGTCCTCGTCGTGACCGACCAGGTTCTTCTCCGGCAGCCGGGGGTGGCCGAGATCGTGGCCGCCGTGCGGGACAAGGTCGAGGCCGTCGAGGTGTTCGCCGACGCGACCTCCGACGTGCCACTGACCGATGTCGCACTGGCCGTCTCGGCCGCCGCCAAGGTGGACGCCGATGTGATCCTCGCCATCGGGGGCGGCACGGTGATCGACCTCGCCAAGATCGTCGGCGTCATCCGGTGCCACGGTGGGACGCCGCGCGACTTCTACGGCGAGTCGAAGGTGCCGGGGCCGACGACCCCTCTCGTGGCTGTCCCGACGACGTCGGGCACCGGGTCGGAGCTCACCCCCGTCTCGGTGTTGACCGACCCGGACCGCGAACTGAAGGTGGGCGTCTCCAGCGTCCACATCGTGCCCGACTTCGCGATCGTCGACCCCGAACTCACCTACTCCTGCCCGGCGAGCGTCACCGCCCACTCGGGCATCGACGCGTTCTGCCACGCGGTGGAGAGCTACACCGCGCGACCCCGCGCCCACGGACCGCGCGACCCGGTGGAGCAGGTCTTCCTCGGGCGTAACCCGGTCACCGACCACTACGCGCTGCTGGCGGCGGAGCGGATCGCCCGTAGCCTGCGTCGTGCCGTCAGCAATGGAGGCGACACGGACGCCCGCGCGGACATGTCCTACGGGTCCATGCTCGCCGGGATCGCCTTCTCCCACGCGGGCAACGCGGCCCCGCACGCCCTCCAGTACCCCATCGGCGCGGCCACGCACACACCGCACGGCCTGGGCGTCGGGCTGCTGCTGCCCTACGCGCTGGACGCGGCGAGGGACGCCATCGGCGACCGGTTGGCCGTCCTCGCCAGGGTGTGCGGGCTGGACGTCACCGACGCCTCCGATGCCGAGGCCGCGGAGGTGTTCCTCACCTGGCTCGACGGGCTCCTCGCCGACATCGGCATCCCCCGCACCCTGGCGGACATCGGCGTGGCCCGCGCCGACCTGCCGCGCTTCGCGGAGATGGCCAGTGGCGTCACCCGGTTGATCCAGAACCATCCGGGTCCGACCGACACCGCCAGCCTGACCGCGATCCTCGAAGCGGCCTGGGCCGGGGACCGGACCCGACACGTCCTCACCCCCAGCAAAGCCAGCGACCGGCCCTTCCCATGACGACGACCGCCCCCCGCGACCCGTACGATCAGCCCTCGGCACGCGTCGTCAACAGCGCGCGTCGGCGATTCGTGGCACGCCGACGTGGGCGGCAGTTTCATTCGCCGGCCTTCCACTCGAAGCCGTCAGGGTCGGTGAAGGTTCCGGCGCCGCTGCTGCCGATGACGAGCCGGTGTGATCCGGTGCCGTCGGGCGAGACGCCCGCGTCCTTGGCGGCCGCACGACGGCCGTACAGCGCCAGCTTGATGTTCGAGGTGGCGAACTCGACGTACTTGCGGCCGAAGCTCTTGGCCACGGTGAGACCGTGGTCGACGTAGAACCGTCTGGTCGCGGCGACGTCGTCCACTCCCAGCAGGAGCACCATCTCGTCGATGTGCCGGTTGGCCGGTCCGGTGTCCTTCTTCGCCGATGTCGCGATCTTCCAGATCGTGCCGTACGGGTCACGCAGCACCCCGCCGTAGCCCCAGAAACCCTTCGCGGCCGGCTTCAGTGCCGTCGCTCCGCCGGCAAGGGCATCGCCGAAGAGGCTGTTGACGGTGCCCGGCTGGGACACCACGAGCGAGACGGCGAAGCCACGGAAACCGGTAGTGGGTGCGTCTGACGCGCTGACGCGCAGGCGGGGGCCAAGGCCGAAGGCCGCGGTGTAGAAGTCCTGGGCGGGCGCCGGAGCCGGCACCTCGAGCGTGACGGAGTCGATGGTGAGCATGAGTGGTTCCTTTCGGGCGGTGCGGTTCTCGGTTGGCGGACCGCGAAGGAGTGAAGGCGGGTTCGGGGATCTGGCGGTGCTGCTTGCGACGGCGGCTCGGACGAGCCCGGCCGATCACCTGTCCTGAATCAGCCCCAACAGGTTGCCGTCGGGATCGGCGACGGTAGCCACGAGGCGGCCGCCGCCCACATCGTGTGCCGCTGCGGTCACGGTGGCGCCGGCGGCGCTCAGCTCGGCCAGTTTCGCTTCGATGTCCGTGACGTGCCAGTAGGTCAGGGGCGCGGTCAGGCCCTGCGGCCCACCGCCCGGCACCAGGCCGATGTGCTGGCCCGCCGCATTGAAGCCGACGTAGTAGACCGATTCGTCCGTCGGCGGCACGCCGAGCAGCGCCTCGTACACCGCCGTGGCGCTGGCCAGATCCGACACCGGGTGCAGCACGGTCCGGATCCCCTGCGTGGACGAGCTCGCCATGGTCACTCCCTAGGTCGCGGGCCACTGCCGGCCCGGTCGGTTGCGTGTCCACAGCATGTCCTCCGGCATGCCCGGCGCGAATCCGTGGCGACCACGGAGTCCACCACGGAACCGGCGTACGGAGAGGCGTACGACAGAATGGGGTGGTGGTTGACGTCTCCCCTCGGGAAGCCGAGGTGCTTGCCCTGCTCGGAGACCATCTCAGCAACGCGGAGATCGGAGCACGACTCTTCATCTCGGTGCGTACCGTGGAGACACACGTATCCTCGCTGCTGCGCAAGCTGGAGGTCCCGGATCGCCGTGCGCTCGCCCAGCGGGCGCGGGAGGTGGCCGGCGGTGGCGCCGTGCCCCAGGCGCCGGTTCTGCCGGCCCCGCTGACCCCGTTCGTCGGCCGGGTCAGTGAGCGAGCTGAGCTGACCGAGCTGATCCGGGCTCATCGTCAGGTGAGCGCGGTCGGGCCCGGCGGAGTGGGCAAGACCCGCCTCGCGCTGGCGGTGGCCTCGCAAGCAGTTGGCGACTACCCCGACGGCGTGTGGTTCGTCGATCTGGTTCCGGTCGCCGACCCCGACATGATCGCAGCTGCGGTCGCCGTGGCGCTCGGCCTGGGCGAGCAGCCCAGTCGGGACATGACCGAGTCCGTTCTCGCCGCGTTGGCCGACCGTCAGGCGTTGCTGGTGCTCGACAACTGCGAACACGTACTGGACGGGGTGGCGGTCTTTCTCGAGCGGCTCTTGGCAGCGTGTCCGGCGGTGACGGTGCTGGCTACCAGTCGGGCACGGCTCATGGTGCCGTTCGAGCGGGTGTATCCGGTGCCGCCGCTGTCGCTGGGTGTCGACGGCGAGTCGGACGCGGTCGCGTTGTTCATGCAACGGGCGGCGGCGGTGGGCTGGCCGCTGGATCCGCCACTGCGCGAACAGGTCGCCTCGATCTGTGAGCGGCTCGACGGGATGGCGTTGGCGATCGAGTTGGCTGCCGCACGGTATCCGATGCTGGGTCTGGATGGCATCACCGCCGCCCTGTCCCATCCGCTCCGAATGCTCACCGGCGGTGCCCGTACCGATGACCGGCACCGGTCGGTGCGCGCCACGTTGGACTGGAGTCACGCCCTGCTGGAGCCTGCCGACCGGGCGCTGCTGCGCCGGGTGTCGGTCTTCGTGGCGCCGTTCACCGCTTCGGCGGCGGCGGAGGTAGCCGAGACGGAGGAGGGCATCGTCGCCGATGGGCTGGCCCGGCTCGCTGAACAGAGCCTGCTGCTGGTGAGGGCTTTCCCGGGTGGAACCGAGTACCGGGCGCTGGAACCGATCCGCCAGTACGGGACGGAGCGGCTTGCCGACGCCGGCGAGTTGGTGGAGTCCCGTCACCGGCACCTTCGCTGGTGTCTTGCCACTGCCGCTGACCTCGCCGTGGTGCGGGCGAATTGGCGTGCCCGGTTCGACCCGGTGGCGGACGAACTTCGCGCCGCGCTGTCGTGGGCGGCCGGCCGGCCGGAGCAACGCGTGGACGCCTATCGCCTTGCCCGCCAGCTGGCGGACATGACATTCATTCGTAACCTGGTCGGTGAGTCTCAGCTGCGCTATGAACAGGCGGCCGCGCTCGCTGTCGAGCCCGCTGCCGAGGCATCGATGCTCCGGCACGCCGCTGCCGTGGCTGGATGCCGCATGCGCGGTGACGACATGCACCGTCTTCAACGGGCCGCGGCGCAGGCCGCCCGCCGAGCGGGAGATACCGCCGGTGCCGCCTCCGACCTGGCGACCGCTGCCACCAACGCCTACCGGTTCTGGAGCAGGTTCGACCTACTTCCACCACCGGAGGAGTCGATCGCGCTCCTCTCCGAGGCGCGAGAGCTGGCCGGCGATGACCCGGCTGCCGAGGCCGCGGTGGCGCTGGCCGAGGCCGGAGTGCTCAGCGACGCGTTCGGCGCACCCCAGGGCCCACCCGACAACGCGGTACCCGAGACGATCGCACGCGCCGAGTGGGCCGTCACACTCGCACACCGAACGCGCGACCCGCTCGCCGAGTCCGCAGCGCTCGATGCGCTCACCGGTGCCCAGTGCTGGGCCGGCGAGACGTTCGACAGCGCAGCCACGGCGCGGCGCCGGGTCGGGCTGCTCTCGTCCTTACCGGCTGCCCCGGCCAACACCCACGAACTGCTCGACGCTCTCGGCAACGCCACCGAGGCCAGCCTCGGCGCGGGTGACCTGGCAGCCGCCCGCCGGTTGGCACGTCAGATCGCCGACCACCCGCTGCTCGCGGAGGTTGGTCATCGTGCCACCAGCTGGCTGCTGGTGGCCGACGCGCTCGCGGGTAACACCGAGGACGTACTGGCCGGCAGTGTGCGGTTCCTCGACGCGTGGCAGCGGGCCGGCAGCC
Source organism: Micromonospora sp. NBRC 107095 (assembly GCF_030269705.1). Classification (NCBI taxonomy): domain Bacteria; kingdom Bacillati; phylum Actinomycetota; class Actinomycetes; order Micromonosporales; family Micromonosporaceae; genus Micromonospora; species Micromonospora sp. NBRC 107095. The sequence continues at coordinate 305,883 of NZ_BSTU01000007.1, read as the reverse complement.
CTGCCAGGTCAGTCCTCGGTCCCGCCGCAGCCGGCGTTGCGATGATCCATGGTCTCCGTGACGACCGGGAGGCGCAGAGCGTCTGGACAGCGGTCCTGAATCAGCTCGGCGCCTCACACGAGCAGACCTATGGCTACGGACCGGTCTTCGACGCCATGCTCCTGCTGCACCGGGGGCAGGCGCCAGAGGCGCTGGAACGGATGGCTCCCGAGCCGGGCGACGTGTGGAAGTCAGTCACCTGGATCTGGCTGCACTGGTATGTCGCGCTGCGCGCCGAGACTGCGGTGCTCGCCGGGGCCCCGGGCGCTCGTGACCATCTGGCCGAGGCCAGGACGGTCGTGGCCGGCAACGTCGTCGCGGAAGCCATGGTGCAACGAGCCGAAGCGCTGCTCGACGGCGATCAACAGGCGCTGCTGGCTGCGGCAGACACGTTCGACGCCGCCGGCTGCCGATACCAGTCGGCACGGACCCTGGTGTTCGCCGGTGGCGCCCATGCCCAGCGGGGCGCGGCCATCCTTGGCGACCTTGGGCTCGCCCCCATGGTCCCCTGCCGACTCCCGATCACCTCGACCTGAGCTTCCGCGGGTCCGGTGCGGTACAATGACCGCCTCGTCGCTGGCCTGCCGGCTTCCACAGCTGCCCGGCTCATGATGCGGACGGCCGGGCTCGATGTCGGTTCACTCCTGCGGCGCGATCAGCGTGTCGTCGGTGGCGTCGCGGACCGTGATCGCCTCCACCGGGCACGAGTCGGCGGCGTCGAGGATGACCTCGGCCGGGGCGACGACGTCGGCAAGCGGCGCGGACTGGCCGCCGACCAGGCGGAAGTGCTCGGGCGCGGTACCGGCGCAGATGCTCGTGCCGATGCAGCGGCGCGAGTCCACCCCGACCCGCCAGGCGGCACTCACCAGGCCACCGGCATGCCGAGCAGGCCCCGGACCAGCATGCCCCGCTTCCACCGCAGCTCGCCCTCCGGTACGGCGAGCCGCAGTCCGGGCAGGCGGGTCACCACTGTGGCGACGGCGACCTGCAACTCCATGCGGGCCAGCTGCGCGCCGACACAGTGGTGGACGCCGTGCCCGAAGCCCAGGTGCGGGTTCTGCTCTCGGCCGAGGTCCAGCCGGTCCGGGTCGGCGAAGACGGTGCCGTCCCGGTTAGCCGACGACAGTGAGCCGAGGACCGGTTCACCTGCCCGGACCAGCACCCCGCCGACCTCGACGTCCTCCTTGGCGTACCGGGCGAAGGAGGAACCGACGCCGAGCGGCACGTACCGCAACAACTCCTCGACCGCGGCCGGCACCAGCGACGGGTCGGCCCGTAGCCGAGCGAGCTGGTCCGGATTGTGCAACAGGACGTAGACGAAGTTGGGGATCTGGGTCACTGTCGTTTCGTGGCCGGCCGCGAGCAGTCCTCCGGCCAACTCCACCAGCTCGGTCTCGCTGAGCCGATCCTCATTCTCGTCGCGGGCCCGCACCAACGCGCCGAGCAGGTCGTCGATCCCCGGCTCGCGGCGGCGCTCGGCGACCAGATCACCGATGTAGCCCCAGAGATTGTTCAGATACTCCTGGATCGTCTCCATGGGCAGCGAGGTGGTCGAGACGATCGCCTCGGACCAGGTGTGGAAGCGGTCGCGGTCGGCGTACGGGACGCCGAGCAGTTCGCAGATCACCTGGATCGGCAGCGGCGTGGCGACGTGTTCCACCAGGTCGGCCGGAGGACCGAGCCGGACCATGTCGTCGACCAGCGCGTCGGCGATCTCCTGGGTGCGGGGTCGCAGCGCCTCCACCCGACGGGCCGTGAACGCCTTCGCCACCAACCGGCGCAACCGGGTGTGATCGGGCGGGTCCATGGTCAGCATGCCGCTGTACTGCTGGCGCGGGGTGAGCCTGGGCTCGTCGCGCTGGACGGCCGGGGCGCGGCCGAACCGCACGTCGCCGAGGACGGTACGGACGTCCTCGTACCGGGTGGCGAGCCACGCCTCCTCACCGTAGGGGAGCTGCACCCGGGTCATCGGCTCGCTCTCGCGCAGCTGGCCGTAGGTCGGGTCGACGACGAGGCGGTCAGGCACGCTGAACGGGTACGCCCGTGCGGGCGGAACGGTTCGGCTCTCGGTGGTCTGCGCGCTCTCGGTCATCCGGATTCCCTTCGTCGAGGCGGCGTGTTCCTCAGGCCGGCGCCGTGTGGTGGCGGCGCCGGACTGCCAGCGTCCAGGACCTCACGACGGCACACATCAACGCTCGGTGATGTGTCGATGTCGGATCGTAGCGATGGATGGCGATGATCGCCATGGCGGCCGGTCCGCGTCCGTACGGGAAGCTCATCCCACGGTGAAGTGTTTGTCCCCGCCCGATCTCTCCAGTTCGTCGAGGACGGCGACGGCGAGATCCTCCGGCACTCCGGTTGTCCCTTCCGGTACGGGTGGCGCGGGCGGGTCGGCACGGGGAGCTGTCCCGCGGCGATCGCGGCCAGTGCGAGCCCGAACCCGAGTAGCTCGATCGGGCCGAGCGTCTGATCGAGCAGGACGGCACCGAGCAGCGCGGCGACCAGCGGGGACAGCAGACCGAGGACCGCGACGGAGGTCACCGGCAGCGCGATGACGCCACGGAACCACAGCACATAAGCGCACAGGCCGCCGATCAGGCCCAGCCAGAGGTAGCCGAGAACAGCGGGCGGGTCGATCGCTGGTGGTGGTCCTTCGACGAGGAAGGTGACGGGCACCAGGAAGAGACCGCCCGCGCTGAGCTGCCAACCGGCGAAGGCCATCGGGCTCACCCCGGCGGGACGTTGCCAACGCTTGGTGAGGGTCACCCCGAGCGCCATCGCGGCCGCGCCAAGGAGACCGGCCACGATCCCCACGGCGTCGAACGTGGCATCCGGTCCGATCACCACCAGGCCGACGCCCAGCACTCCGGTGACACCCCAGACGGCGCGCCAGACGGAGAGCCCCTCCCGCAGGAGCGTCGCGGCCAGGACGGCGACGACGAGCGGCTGCACCGCACCCAGGGTCGCCGCGACGCCTCCCGGCAGCCGCTCGGCCGCGACGAAGAGCAGCGGGAAGAAGAGTCCGATGTTCAGTACGCCGAGCGTCGCCGCTTTCCCCCACCACGCCCCGTTCGGCAGCGTACGGGTGAACGCCAGCGCCACCAGTCCGGCGGGCAACGCACGCAGGAGTCCGGCGAACAACGGGTGGCCGGGCGGAAGAAGCTCGGTGGTGACGACGTAGGTGGTGCCCCACGCCAGCGGAGCGAGCGCGGTCACCGCGGTACGCGGCAGGTTGCTGGAGAACGTGTCGCCGCCGGCTCTCTCCGGTCCGGAACGTGTCATGCCAGAAGTCTCGTCGCGTGCTCATCGATGAGTCCAATGCATGTTTGTCATCCGACCGATCTATAGAGAAGATGGATCGATGGAGCTTCACCAACTGCGCTACGTCCTCGCTGTCGCCGAGACCAGCAGTTTCACCAGGGCCGCCGAACGGTGCCTGGTCGTCCAGTCCGCGTTGAGTCATCAGATCGCGCGGCTGGAACGGGAACTCGGTGCGCGGCTCTTCGAGCGGACCAGCCGCCGGGTGCGGCTGACCCCGGCGGGTGCGGCGTTCCTCCCCGCCGCCCGCCAGTGTCTGGACGCCGCCGAACGCGCGGCCGCCGAGGTCGCGGCGGCGGTGGGAGAGGTACGGGGACGACTGAGGGTGGGTCTGATCCCCACGGTTGCGGCCGTCGACATTCCGGCCACCCTCCGCGCGTTCCGCCAGCGGTACCCGTACGTGCGCGTCGGCCTGCGCGTCGGCGGGAGCGACGCACTCGTGGAGCAGGTCAAGCAGGGCGTCATCGACGTGGCGTTCCTGGGGCTGCCGGAAACGGTGCAACCAAAGGGCGTTGACGTGCACGAACTGGCCCGGGACCGGCTCGTCGCCGTGGTCGCCCCGGATCATCCGCTCGCGGGGGAACCGGCAGTCGACCTCGACCGGCTCGCCGCAGAGGTCTTCGTCGACTTTCCGGTCGGCAGCGCCGGGCGGGCCCAGACCGATCAGGCGTTCTCCGCCGCCGGCCTCGCCCGCGACGTCGCGTTCGAGGTGACCGCCGCCGACCTGATGGCTGACCTCGTCGCTGCCGGTATCGGCGTCGCCATGCTCCCCTCCGCCTACGTGCCACGACTCAAAGGCGTGACCACCATTGCGGTCGCCGACGCGCCGGCCCGGGTCGAGCACCTCGTCTGGAGTCGCCTGGGCCGGACCCCCGCGGTAAACGCCTTTCTCGCTGTTCTGAAGATCCCGGGCGGGGCACACCCGGAGCGGCAGCGACCCGGCCGGTAATCACGACCCGGGCGGACGCGCCCGAGTCCCGGGGTGAATCTGGCTCCTGTGTCGCCGACGCCATTTGGTGGACAGGTCGCCCCTGGCGATGACCGAGCGGGGACGCGTCGTCACCATCTCCTCGATCGTCGCCGCAATGGGCTTCCACCGCTTGTCCGCGCACCGGGCGACGGCTCCCGGCCGGTAGGTATTCACTCGTTCGCTGACCCACGACGTGGGACGACGCGGCCTGACGAGCAACGCGGTAGCACCACAATAACCAGCGCCTTCGCGTGGGAGACGCCTGAAACGCATGAATGCGGCGACGCCAATCGGTCACGTCGGAGGTATCGACGAAATGGCGACTACCGTCGCCTACCTACTCCCCCAAGCCCCAGCGAGCGCACCAGGTGGATGACGATTCCCACAACAGATTTGCAATGGAATCAGATTCATGCGGCTGTCACGAACAGTACGAGAGGCGGGCCGCGTCGATTCAGGTGTCTATCCGTCGAGAAACGCGCAGCGCACATCTCTTGCCGGGCCCGGACGCCACGGCGCTCCGCATTAACGACGCCGCGATCAAATCGTGTCCGCGCACCTACTCCCACGCCTGGGAAAGAGACTCGAAGGTCTCCGGATCGGCGTGACACGGAATAACGCATACGAGATGGCCGCCCGGGGCCCGCAGGGTTACGCACTCCAGCCAGCGGCCGACCTCGACAGCGCCGTGGGCAATCAGTCGGCGGGCCTCCGCCTCGACGTCGTCGGTCTCGATGTCGACGTGGTAGCGAGCCTGGTCATCCACGGCCTGCACGGCCAGCACCAGGTCGGGCAGTGCACCGTGCAGGGCGGTGAACTGCTGTTCATCGGGGACTGTACGGGCAGGCACGCCGAGCGCTTCCGACCAGAAGGCGGCAGCTGCCGGTGCCTCACCTCGGGGTACGTCGATCAGGATCGTCGAGAGTCTGCTGCGATGCGCCACGATCAATCATTATCCACAGCCGTGCGGAGATTCGCCGCCATCGCATGACGGCCAAATGGGGCAAAGAGGAGCTGCCGCCACCGCCCCGGCCAGGTCAGGAAGCAAGCGAGCCGGCTCAATGCCGTCCATGCCGGATTCGACGAGCCACGGCAACGGTCCCCGCCAGCGACTACCCGTAGTAACCGTCGATCCGCAGCGACACTGGCGGCACCTCGCGGTGGGAGACCGATTTCACTGACGCCTATTCGTTGATCTTGCCGAACGGGCTGAGATGGCGCTCGGTCCTGCCCCCTCGCTTGTCACCTGGCGCAATACTCCTGGAAGGCAGCTGAGGCGCGGTGGGCGGGCGGATCCGACGAGGAAAGTGGGCTGGACTTGCGCTGCGGATCCGGCGTAGCATCCTGCTCCAGAGAGATCGTCAAGCGATCGCCGCTGGTGAATGTAGACAGCGGATCGGGGGGAGAAATGAACTATGCGCTGCCGCTGCAATGCCACTTTTCCTGCGCTGCCATAGCGCCACAGCCCTGGATTCTTGCCGCTGCGCCAGAGGAATGCGGCGAAACACGATGACAGGACCAGCGCCGACCGTCACGAGCCTATTGGCCTGATGTCGGCTGGTGTGCGCCAGCCCCGGACCGAACTGCGGGCCGCGACGGCCCGACACGCATACTCGCCTCCACAGCGATCGGACAGCGATACCAGCAACACCGCTGGCATCGCACCCGGCGGCGTGTCCCAGGGCCGGGAGCCCGCGGCGGTTCCGTCGCTCGTCGGGCCGGCCGGGCCAGGCGCATCAACAGCATTGTCGACCGTCTTCTGCACACACGTCGCCCTCACTCCGCCGGGGACGAGGAACGCCCTCACGCTGCGGTTCACCGAGCCGCGCCGCGACGTCCCCGCGCTGGCTCAGCCTGCGAGCCGGCGGCACCAGCGGGTGGGAGAGACGACCGGCCACCTCCCTCCGCAGGGCGGCTAGGTGCTGGCCGATTCCGATCGCCGGCGCGCCACTGTCCGGAGCGACGGTGCCGACTACTGGAGCAGCAGGTCCGTTGAACGGCCCGATGCACACGGGGCACCAGATGAGAGGGGTTTCGCGAACCGTGGTGACAGTGGATATCTTCGGTCGCTGCCAGTCATACACCGAGAGCCAGGAGGCTCGCGCAGCCAAGCTCTACCCGTACTTCATTCCCTTCGAGGGGCACGACGCGACAGTCGCCCAGACGCTCGACGGCGACATCCTCATGTGCGGCTCGAACAACTACCTCGGGCTGACCTCCGACCCGCGCGTGAAGGCCGCGGCGCAGGAGGCGATCGAGGAGTACGGCACATCGCGCACGGGCTCGCGGCTGCTCAACGGCAATACGCCACTGCACGACGCGTTGGAGCAGGAGCTGGCCGACTTCCTCGGTATGCCGGCGGCCCTGGTGTTTCCGACCGGCTACCAGGCGAACGTCGGCGTCATCGCATCCCTGCTGTCGCGTCACGACGTGGTCATCCTCGACCGTGAGGCGCACGCCTCGGTCTACGACGGCTGCGGCATGAGCCGCGCCAAGACACGACGGTTCGCCCACAACGACATGGACGACCTGGAGCGGCAGTTGGCAGCCAGCCCCTCGGACGCCGGCCGGCTGGTCGTCGTGGACGGGGTGTACTCGATGGCCGGCGACCTGTGCCCGTTGACCGAGGTCGTACGGCTGTGCCGGCAGTACGGGGCCCGCCTGCTCGTCGATGACGCACACGGCATCGGCGTACTGGCCGACGGCCGGGGCACCAGCGCGCACTTCGGCGTCACCGACCAGGTCGACCTCATCACCGTCACCTTCAGCAAGTCGCTGGCGTCGATCGGTGGTGCCGTGGCCGGCCCGGCGGAGGTTATCGAGTACCTGCGCCACCACGCGCGCAGCCTCATCTTCAGCGCGTCCGCGCCGCCGGCCAGCCTGGCTGCCGCGTACGCCGCGCTGCGCATCCTGAAGGCGGAGCCGGGGCTGTGCCAGCAGGCGGTGGAGAACGCGTCGTACGTGCGTCGCGAGCTGACGGCCCTTGGTTACGACCCGATCCCGAGCGAAACGCCGATCGTGTCGGTACGGCTCGACGGCGTACCGCAGACCCTGCTCGCGTGGCGCAACCTGCTGGACCGCGGCGTCTACGTCAATGCGGTCATCCCCCCGGCCGCCTCGCCCCGGCTGCGAGCGAGCTTCTCCACCACGCACACACCGGAGCAGCTCAAGCGCGTCGTCGCCGCGTTCGCCGAGGTCGGCGACCTGATGTCAGTGGAGGACCAATGACCGTCAACCAGCTCGAACCCGCAGTCCGGACCCGGGATCTGGTGGTTGCCTGGGCGCGGATGTGGCGCCTGCACTTCGTGCCCTTCTCACTGTCGGCGGGTCTGGTCGGCATGACCGCGCCGCCGGCCGGGGCCAACGCCGCGAGCATCGTGATCGGGCTGCTGTTCTGCACACTGGGATACGGCGTCGGCGTGGTCATCAACGACTGGTTCGACCGCGAGGCCGACGCGGTCAATGCTCCGGACCGCCCGTTCGTCACCGGGCTGATCAACCCCCACATCGGCTTGGCGTTGACGCTCACGCTGTCCGCGGCTCTGATGGTGGTAGCGATCGTGGTGGCACCGACGCTGGCGCTGTGGAGCGTCATCGCGATCGGTGGGCACCTGGTCTACTCGTGGACCAAGCGCATCCCCATGCTGGGCAATCTCGTCAACGGCGTCGACATGGCGCTGTTCACGGTGCTCGGCGCCGTGGCCGTCCGACCCGACGCGGGATGGCTCGACATCCCGGCGGTGACGTGGTTCCAGACGGCACTGGTCGCTGTCACGTTCAGCGGCTTCTGCCTCGTCGGGTACTTCAAGGACATCGAGGGCGACCGGGTCGCGGGCTACCGGACCCTGCCGGTGGCCATCGGCACCAGGGCCTCCAGCCGGATCGCCGTGATATTTCCGGTCGTGGCGGTGATAGCGGCGGGCACAGCCGCCGTGGCGGAGGCCGACACGGCGAGCGCCTACGCCGAGATCGCCTGCTGGGTGCTGCTCATCGCGTCCGCGCTCGCGTTCACGCAGAGCCTCGTGACGCTCAACCGGGCACCAGAGACACGGGCGTACGAGGCACTGGTCTGGTTCATCAGGGCGACCACACTGTTCTTCCTGTCGCTCGGCGCACTGCACCGACCGACGCTCTTCCTCGTCGTCGCCGTTCCGATGATGGCCTACCTGGAGCTGACGCTGCGGGCGACCCAGTCCTCCCGGCAGGCGTGACATGGCCTCCACCACCCGCAACCGGTTGCCGCTGAGCGCCGCCGAGAGCAGCCTGATCATGGCGATCCGCGAGCGCATGACCCGGTCGCCACGGCAACTCAACAACGCCTTCGAGGCCGATGCCGAACTCCTCGATCTGGGCGCCGCCGGGCTCCTGGCGGTCACTGTCGACACCTTGAACGACGGAGCCGAACTGGCCACCGCCAGCACGCCGTACGCAAAGGGCTGGTTGACCACCACCGTCAGCGTGAGCGACCTCGCCGCGGTGGCCGCCGACCCGGTCGCCGTGCTGATCTCCTGCTCGCTGCGCCCGGACAGCTGGAGCCCCGAGGAGGCCCGTGAGTTCGGGCGTGGCGCATCCGAGGCCGCCGAGCGGTACGGCTGCCACGTCGTGGGTGGCGACACCAACTGGGCCAACGAGGAGAGCTTCACCTCGTGCGCCCTGGGTACCGTCCCACGCGAATCCATCCTGAACCGGATGGGTGCCCGGCCCGGCGACGCGCTGTACGTGACCGGCCCGATCGGAGCCGGCAACGCGGTCGGATTCCGCACGCTGGCACTGGGCGGTACGGGCGCAGGCGAACCGTGGCTGCCGGAGGCGCGGGTGACCGCGTGCGAACCGCTGCGCCGCTACGCCCGGGCGTGCATCGACACCAGCGACGGTCTGTTGAGCGCGGCCGTCAGCCTCGCCGAGGTCAACGGGCTGGGGGCCGAGGTGGTGCTGCACGACGAGGTGTACGCGCCGATCGTCTCCGCCGTCGCCGAAGCGGCGGGCCTGCCCCGGTGGTGTTCGGCTGCCGCCGAGTGGGGCGAGTTCGAGCTGCTGTACGCGATCGATCCGGCCGACGCGCGGGCGTGCTCCCAGGCCCTCACGCAACGCGGACTGCGTCCGTTTCACGTCGGACACCTCGTCGCCGGTCCGGAGCTGCTGATGGTCGACGAGTCCGGCCAGCGCCGTGAACTGCGGGACCTGCTGACGCGCATGCGCGCACTCGACCCGGCCGGGTCGCTGCTCACCGACCTGCGGGCAGTGCTGGCGGAGGGTTCGTGATGGGGTCGGGTCTGGCTCTGGTGACCGGTGTCACCGGCTGCGTCGGCCGCGCGGTCGCCGCAGCCCTGCGGGAACAGGGCTGGTCGGTACGCGGGCTGGTACGGGCACCCGCGCCGGACGACGCGACGTACACCGCCCACCGTGGTGACCTGACCGACCCGGAGTCGCTGCGCGGCTCCTGCACGGACGTCGACCTGGTGGTGCACGCGGCCGCCGACCTGACCGACTGGCGACCCGGCCCACGCATCTGGCAGGTGAACCGGGACGGCACCCGGGCGGTGCTGGACGAGGCGCGGCGCTGCGGCGTCTCCCGATTCGTCTACCTGAGCACCGTCGACGTCTTCGGTTTCCACGCCGGGAAGGTCATCGACGAGGGGTCGCCACGACGGGTGCCGCGCTACCCGTACCCGCTGTCGAAAGCTGCCGGCGAAGACCTGGCGTGGTCGTACCACGGGAACGGTCTTGATGTCACTGTGGTGTACCCCGCCTGGGTCTTCGGCCCCGGCGACCGCACCTTCCTGCCCGAACTCGTGCGCGGGCTGCGCGCCAACCATCTCGTCCAGTTCGACCGTGGCGTACCGCCGATCGAGTTGACGTACAGCGCGAACCTGGCCGACGCGATCGTGCTGGCCGGCACCACTGCCAGCTGCGCCGGCGGCCGGTTCATCGTCGGTGACTCGTACGGCCTGACGCTGGGGCAGCTGTTCGCCTCGGTGGCCGAGCGGATCGGGGCAAGGCCGCCGACCACCTCGATCCCCTTCGGCGCTGCCCTGGCCGCCGGAGCCGTGTCCGAACTCGCCGGGATGGCCGGCATCGGCATCAGATCCGGCCGGCCGCTGCTCACCCGCTACGCGGTTCGGTCCGTGGCCGGAGGCATGCGGTACGACGTCGGCCGGATCCGGTCGATCGGCCACTCACCCCGGTACGGCTTCGAGGAGGCGCTGAGCCTCGCCATGGCGGAACTGGAATGGGAGCAGGCGCATGGCAGCCGATGAGAACGACCCGGTCGTCTGCATCACCAACCCCGCGTCCGGTGTTCGGCGCAGGGACACCCTCATGCGGCGGATCGCCGCGGAACTACCCGAGGCGCGGTGCTGGTCCACCCGCTATCCCGGGCACGGCATCGCCCTCGGACGACAGGCGGTCGAGGACGGGTACGCCACAGTGGTGGCGATCGGCGGCGACGGCACGCTGTCCGAGGTGGCCAACGGCGTGCTGGAGGCCGGCGGGGAAAAGGTGCGACTGGCGTACGTGCCGGCTGGCACCTGCAACGACTTCGCCCGCGGCCTGCGACCGGTCACCGACCTCGGTGACCTGCTCGACCGCACCCGCGACCGGGAGACCGACGTCGGAATGGTGACCTTCACCCGACCCGACGGCACCCGGGACCAGCGGTACTTCCTGGTCAGCTGCACCGTCGGACTGATCAGCGTGATCGGACAGCGGTTCACCGAGAAGACCCCTGTCAACCGGGTGCTCAAGCGGCTCAACCTCCAGCTCGCCGAGACGGCGTCGAGCATCCGGACGCTGGCCGGCTGGCGGCCCGTGGCGGTGCGGTTGGAACTCGATGGCGAACCGTCCCACCAGAGCATCAGCAATCTCGCCGTGCTCAAGGTGCCGTACTTCGCCGGTGGGCTGACCTTCGGCCGCACGCAACCCCCGCGGGCGGGCTACCTGGACGCAGTGCGGGTGGCGGGTGTCGGCCGCCTCGGCGTGGCCGGGCTGATGTGGCAGGTGTTCCGCGGGGCCGCAGCGGGACATCCGGCGATCCACCGGCAGGAGGTCCGCACCGTGTGCGTGGACGCGGACAGCCCGCTGCCGGTCGAGGTCGACGGCGAGATCGTCGGATACACCCCGGCCGAGTTTTCGATACATCCGTCCTGCCTGACGACGGTGGTATGAACCCAGCGAGGAGCGACACGTGAGTGCCCCGACCATGTTCCACATCGGACTCGTGGTTCCCGACTACACCGGCCAACTCAGCCCGATGGCCACGCTCGGCAGAGAACTGCTCCGGCGGGGCCACCGGGTCACCCTGATCTCCCTGCCGGACGCCGGAACGAAGTCGTTCACGGCCAGGTTCGCCTTCGCACCGATCGGCGAGCGCGAGTTTCCGGTGGGCTCCCTGGCGCGCTTCTCCGAGGAGCAGGGTCGGCTGACCGGCCTGGCCGCAGTGCGCTTCATCGTCCGGGGGTACGTGCGCGAGGTCGAGGTGCTGCTGCGGGACCTGCCGGTCCTGGTGCGGCAGCACGGCATCGACGCGCTGCTGGTGGACCAGGTCTACGGCGCCGGCAACACCGTCGGGGACCACCTCGACATTCCGGTCGTGAACGTGTGCAACGCGCTGGCGCTGAACACCGAGCCCGGTGTGCCGCCGTTCATGACGGCGTGGCCGTACCATCCGTCGCCGCTCGCGCGGGTACGCAACATGGTGGGCGACCAGGTGATCGCCTGGGTCATCCGGCCGGTGCTGCAACGGATCAACGAACGTCGCGCCGCGTGGGGCCTGCCGCTGATCAACAGCGTGAATGACGGCTCGGATCTCGCCCAGATCACCCAACAACCGCCGTTCTTCGACTTTCCCCGTACCCGCCTGCCGGACTCGTTCCACTACACCGGGCCGTTCCACGACGAGGACAGCACCGAGCCGGTGTCCTTCCCGTGGGAGCAGCTCGACGACCGTCCGTTGATCTACGCGTCGATGGGCACCCTCCAGAACCGCCTCCCGCACATATTCGAGGCGATCGCCACGGCCTGTACAGGACTCGACGCGCAACTGGTCATCTCCCTCGGCAGCACCGACGTCGAACCGCCGACCGGTCTTGCCGGAAACCCGATCGTGGTCCGGTACGCGCCCCAGCTCGATCTGCTGGCGCGGGCGTCTCTGGTCATCACGCACGCCGGCATCAACACCACACTGGAAGCGCTCGCCCACGGCGTGCCGATGGTCGCGCTGCCCGTGGGGAACGACCAACCGGGCGTGGCCGCCCGGCTCAAGTACCTCGGTGCCGGCGAGTTCATCCCAGTGCACAAGGTGACTCCGGCGCGGCTGCGGGCGGCCATCGACACGGTGAGCGGCGACCCCGCCTACCGGGCGAAGGCGCAGCACTACCAACGCCGGATCGCGGAGTTGGACGGCGTACGGCGTGCGGCCGACATCGCCGAGGAGGCGTTCCGGACACGCCGGCCGGTACGCCGACAGGAGATGTCCGAAACGACGGAAGGTGGCCGCCGATGACCCAGCAGGCGGGACGGATGGCCCGGCAACTGCCGACCCTCAACGGTCTGCGGGGGATCGCCGCGGTCACGGTCTTCTTCTCGCACACGACGTTGTTCGGCTTCTTCGCCGACGAGCGGATCGACGACTGGTGGTACCTCGTTCTCAGCCGTACCGGCTCCGCCGCGCTCGGCTTCTTCTTCATCCTCAGCGGTTTCGTCCTGACCTGGTCGGCTCCCGACCACGAGCCGAACCGCCGGTTCTGGCGCCGCCGGGCCGCCCGGATCCTGCCGAACCACCTGGTCGTCTGCGCCGTGTTCATCGTTCTCCTGATCCTGGTGCGGGGCGGCGCGCCGCTGTGGCCGACGGTGGCGAACCTGGCCCTGGTGCAGAGCTGGATCCCGAACGAGTTCATCTTCAACGGGGTCAATCCGCCGAGCTGGTCGCTGAGTTGTGAAATCTTCTTCTACGCGTCGTTCCCGTGGGTGCTCGCCGGCATCCGGCGGCTCAACGCCGCCTGGCTCTGGTCGCTCGCGGGTGGCATCGTCGCCGCGATGCTCGTGGCGCCCGCCTTCTCCCTGGCGTTTCTCCCGGCCGAGCCGACGTACACCTACGCGGACGCGGCATTTCCGCAGTTCTGGTTCGTCCAACAGTTTCCGTTGATCCGGATGCTGGACTTCGTCCTCGGGATCGTCATCGCCCAGCTCGTCATGCGGGGGCTGTGGATCAGGCTGAGCCTGCCCGGTGCCGCACTTGTCACGCTGGCCTTCTACGGCGTCTCCGAGGTCGTTCCGCTGCTCTACTCGGTCGTCGCGGCGATGGTCATCCCGCTCGCGTTGCTGGTGGCCGCCGCGGCCCGGGCGGACGTCGAGGGTCACCGCTCACCGCTGCGCGGGCGGGTCACCGGCTGGCTGGGCGACACGTCCTTCGCCTTCTACCTCCTGCACATCCTGGTGTTGTACGGCGCCGCCAACATGGCTCCGAACGGCTTCGGCGTCGCCGCTGCGCTCGCCGTGATGGTCGGCGCCTACCTGCTGACCCTGGGCCTGGCATCGCTGCTTCACATCGGCGTGGAACGGCCGATGATGCGCCGGTTCGCCAAGCCCCGCAAACCGCCGGCTGCCGCGGTGGCTGCCGCTACGCCGGCCGGTGAGCCGGTGCCCGTCGCGACGGGTGACGGGACGCGGGTCACGTAGCGACAGGCGGACCCGGAACCGAACGGTGCCCTGGCTGATCCGGTCCGGATCAGCCAGGGCATCAGGTCATCTGACGGTCAGCGTGGCCCGGACCGCGCCAGCCGGACGCAGCGTGACCATCGGTACGACCTCCAGCCGCTCGCCACGCGTGTCGACCCGGTATCGGGTGAGCAACGCGCTCAGCAGGACGGTCATCTCCAGCAGCGCGAAGTGTTCGCCGATGCAACTGCGTGGGCCGCCACCGAATGGGAAGTAGGCGTAGCGCGGCCGATCCTGCTGCCCGAGGAACCGGTCCGGCTCGAAGCGCTCCGGGTCGGGCCAGAATTCCGGATGCCGGTGCGTGACCCAGGGGGCAACCACCACCTTGGTATTGGCCGGAATGCGGTGTCCGGAGACCACGACGTCGGATTCGGCCATCCGCTCCATGCTGTACACGGGCGGGTACAGCCGCATGCCTTCCATGATCGCGGCCCGCACCAGCTCCTGGTCGCCCTCGGCGGCCCCGGCCGCGACTCGTTCCTGCACCTCATGATGCTGACCCAGCAGGTGCATGGTGAAAGCCAACCCCGCCGAGGTCGTCTCGTGCCCGGCGAGCAGGAACACGAGCATCTGGTCCCGGATCTCCTCCATGGACAGGGTCTGCCCGGTCTCCGGATCCTTGGCCGCGAACAGCCGGCTGAGCATGTCCTCGGTCTCCTCGCCGCCGGTTCGCTGGCGGGCGGCGATGATGCGGTCGATGATGTCGTACTGGGTGGCGCGGACCTGCGTGATCCGGCGCGACCGTGGAGTCGGCCAGCTCAGGGGCAGCTTGACGACCTGTAGGGCGCGCGCCAGCGCGAGGTCCCCCAGGATGGGCATGAGCTCCTGCAGCCGGGGAACGACCTCGTCGATGTCGTCGCCGAACAGCGCCCGGCCGACCACCCGCATCGTGTAACGCTGCATGACCTGGTAGAGGTCCACCGCGGACCCGGCGGTGACCGCCATGTCGTCGACGACGCGGGCCGCCTCCTCGGCCATCAGCTCGGTGTAGCGGGCCACCCGGCGCGGCGTGAACAGCGGTTGCAGCGTCCGCCGCTGATGCAGCCAACGGTCTCCGTCGCTGGTCAACAGGCCCTCACCGATGAACTCCCGAAGGATTTCGTACGCGCTCGCGCGACGGCTGAAGACCTGGGGCGTGGTGAGGACCTGATGGATGCCCTCCGGGTGGTGCACGTTCACCACGTCGACGCTGACGGCGCGTGGCCCCCGTGGCAGCCCGACGTGGTAGGCCACCACATCGCCGTACCTGTGGAAGCCGTTCAGGATCGATCCCAGCAGGTCGTGGCGGAGTTCCGGCAACATGCCGAGGAGCGGATGCCCGGTCGGGCCCGGTACGGCGGTGGCCTTGGACAACTGTGTCGTCACGGTGATCCCCGTTCAGTCGATCGACGGACGTCGACTATGTTTCCACGCGCCGCACCCCTTTTTCAGCGCTGAATTCCCGCAGCCCGCAGCGATGGTCATCGCTGTCGCCGTCGCTAGCAGGCAAGAGATCGGCACCAACCGACGCCTCGCCGGTCGGTCGAGGAACGACAGCCGGGCGTGGCACCGCTGGACGGCGCACGCCCGGCTGTGCGGGGCGGCGGGCGCGGCTGCCGCGCTCGCGTCGGCGAGGGCTCACCAGTGGCGGTACGACGTCCAGTCGAAGTCCGCGTGGACGCCCTCGGCGCCCAGGTCCTGAACCCACAGGCCGACGAACGCGCCGGTGAAGCCCCAGCCCTCAGGCTCACCATCCACCAGAGTCGCGGCGTACTCGTCGGACAGGATCGTGGCGTCGAGCTCTGCCGGCAGTTCGATCCAGCGCGCCTCGCCGGCCAGTTGATAGGCGAAGGTCAGACGCGGGCCGTCGAAGGTGGCCCGCAGCGTGATGTCGCCCGCGCTCGGCAGGTCGACGTGGCACGCGTCGTGCATGACCCGCCGACCGTTGTCGCACGACATCACCTCAAGTACCGGCTGACCGTCGTCGTCGGCGGTCACGTAGGCGTAGTGCCAGTTGCGGGTGTTGTAGTAGGCGGTGACGCCGGCGAGCTGGCGGTAGTTGGCCGGCTCGAAGTGCATGGCGGCCGTCAGCTCGCACTGCTGCGAGGTCACGCGACGCGCGACCAGGCTCGGACGGCGCCGACCGACCGGCGACTGGCCGCCGTGGATCCGCAGGAAAGAGGGGTGCGAGGTGAGATCCACCCAGTCCTCGGTGGCGGGACGGCGCAGCGTCGACCACTCGGGGCCGAGCACCGGCTCGGTGAAGTCGTCCCGCTCCTCCGGCAGGTCCGCTGGCGGCTCAGCCTCGCCCGGCACGGGTACGAGCACCGCCGGTATCCCGTCCTCGATGCGCGGCCACTCCCCCTCGGGCCAGTGCACCTCCTGGATCGCGGTCTCCCGGCCGAGCACGCACCGGCCGAGGGGGGTGTACGGCCGGGCCGTCAGGTGCGCCAGGTACCAACGTCCGTCCGGCGTGGACACCAGGCTGCCGTGACCGGACTTCTGCAACTCCAGCTCGGGGCGGCCCTGCGAGGTGAGCAGCGGGCCGTCCGGATGGGCCTCGTACGGCCCGAACAGGCTACGGGAGCGGGCCATCGTCGCCTGGTGCGTCCAGGAGGTGCCGCCCTCCGCGGTCAGCAGGTAGTACCAGCCGTCCTTCTGGTACACGTGCGGCGCCTCGGTGACGCCGGCGGTGGTTCCCTGGAAGATCGTCCGCTCGGTGCCGACCAGGCGACGGGCCTCGCGGTCGTACTGCTGGATCTGAATGCCCGCGAACCGGTTACGGCCCGGCCGCCAGTCGGCGACCATCGACAGCATCCAGGTGGTGCCGTCCTCGTCGTGGAACAGCGACGGGTCGAACCCGCGCCCGTGCAGGACGACCGGGTCGGACCAGGGGCCGGCGAGGTCGCGGGCGGTCACCAGATAGTTCTGCGGATCCCAGTATCCGCTGGCGAAGCTTGCCACGTCGGCGTACAGGAGATGGAACTCGCCGTCCACATAGGACAGATCGGGCGCCCACACGCCGTTGGAGTCGCCCGCTCCACTCAGGTCGAGAAGCCGCCGCTCGGTGATGACGCCACCGAGCGGGCGCCAGTGCACCAGGTCGGTCGAGTGGTGCAGCCGGACGCCCGGGTACCACTCGAAGGTCGACGTGGCGATGTAGTAGTCAGTGCCGACGCGCAAGATCGACGGGTCGGGGTTGAAGCCGGGAAGGACCGGGTTTCGGATCAGCCGGCCAGGCACCTCGCCGCCGTGGGGCCCGGCCTCTGCCGGACTCTTTGTTGCGGTCGTCATTTCGCTTCTCCGTAACGGTAGCCTCGTCGAAAGTTTCGACGAGGTTCGATCGCCTGATCGGCACAGACTAGCCGCTATTGCACCTTAGTGACAATGGCGTTGGCCTGTACAGCCGCGTCATGTCCACTGTCGCTTGCTTCCGGAAGTTGCTCCGATAGTTCACCTTCACCACCTTCTTGCGGGCTTCGTAATGACGGGCCGGGCGGCCCACTCCGGCACCGCTGACAGCCGGCCAGATCAGGTGGTGAGGCGACCTGCCGACCAGAGGCGCGGGCGGCCGGCACGGCACGGCCCGCTGACCGATACGGCCACCGGGCGACCGCCACCGGTGCTGACGCGCCCGGTCCACGAGACCCCGACAGCGGTGTCACCGCCCCGACAACGTGCCGAAGCTGTGGTCGTGGTGGGCGGCTCGCACGCCGTGCTGTGGCTGGCCGAGCGCGTCAGGGGGCGTCGCGCCCTGGCACTGTGTACCCGGCCCGTCGTTTCCAGAGGACACCGCGAACACGCCGGGGCAATAGAGCCGTCGGAGAAAATCTCGCCGCCGCCACCCGACTGGCTGCGGATCCGCATCATTCAGCGGCGGAAGAATTGCGTGGCCCCGGGCGTCGCCACCGTTGTCAGCCGACTAATGCCGCCACGTTCCGCCGCCCTCTCAGCGGCACAGCCGGACGGCATCCAGGAACTGCGGGCGTAACGCTGGGTGGCACCCGGACGGCGGCAGACGTGCGCGCTGGTGATGGCCCGTGCAGCTGCGGATGGAATGTTTGCGCGGTACAGGCGGGATGCGAGGCTGAACGCGTGGCCTCCCGACCGGCGTACACGTGAACGATCCTCGGCCGCCCGGCGGCCCCCCTGCGGCAGCCCGACGACATCCTCGCCACGCCCGCCCGCCGGTGACGCCCGGATGAGCCTGGTGTCGGCGTTCGTACCGATCTGGATCCTCACCGCGGTCGGCTACGCGGCCTGTCGTCAGGGCCTGCTGGGCGAGGCGGCGGCGTCGGTGCTCGGCCGGTTCGTGTTCCACCTCGCGATGCCGTCCGCCCTGTTCCTGGCCCTGTCCCGAATGCCGCTGTCCGGGTTCGACGGCCGCTCGCTGCTCGCCTTCGCAGTGAGCACCGTCGCGGTCGTCGGGTTCGGGTGGGCCGCCGCGAGCTGGCTGTTCGGTCGCAGGCCCGGCGAACGGCCGATCTGGGGCATGGCCGCCGGGTACGTGAACTCGGCGAACCTCGGCATCCCGATCGCCACGCAGGTTCTCGGCAACGTGTCGTTCCTGGCGGAGGTGGTGCTGCTGCAGGTGCTGGTGGTGACGCCCGTGATCCTGGTCGCCCTGGACCGGCACAGCGACCCGGCCGGGCGGGTACGCGTCCGCCGTATCGCCTCCCTGCCGGTCCGCAACCCGGTGATCCTGGCGTCGCTGCTCGGTGTCGCGTGCTCGGCCGCCGACCTGCGACTGCCGTCGGCGGCCGGCGCATCGCTCACACTGCTCTCCGCTGCCGCGGTTCCGGCCGCCCTGGTCGCGCTCGGCGCGTCGCTGCACGCTACAGCGCCGTCGCGGGCAGAGCCGGCGGAGCCAGCCGGGCTGGCCGAGCTGGCCGTGATCACCGCGCTGAAACTCGTCGCACAGCCGGTCGTCGCGTACGTGACCGGGCTGGCCCTGCACCTGTCCGCGCCACAGTTGCTCGCCGTGGTGGTGTGCGCTGGCCTGCCGACGGCGCAGAACACGTTCATCTACAGCCAGGAGTACGGCGTCGGCGAGGCGGTGACCAACCGGGCGGTGCTGGTGACCACGACGCTGTCGCTGGCCACAGTGGCCGCGGCGGCGACGCTGCTCGGCTAGGTACGTCAGCTGACTGGACCGTGGCTCGAATCCCAGCGAACGCGACGCCGCCGCCGTCATCGACGCCCGGCAGGACGACAGCAGGGATGCCGATGGGCCGCCGAGGCGCCGCGCGCGCGTCGGCGGCCCACCCTCTCAGCCGTTGTCGATCAGGCTGGCGATCTCGTTGTAGATCAGGTGCGCCTTCGCGCCCTGGTTCGACGGACAACCGCCGAGGTGGTGCAGGGCGATCACCCGGTGGCTGCCGTTGAGCACCGGTGAACCCGAGTTGCCGCCGGAGGTGTCACAGCTGTAGCTGATGTTCCAGGTGTTGTAGTTCGCGTTCCGCACGGTGCAGGTCGCGCCGTTCTGGGTGTCCTCGTAGATAGACAGCCGCTTCGCGCTACCGTCGCCGTGCCCGGGAATGTAGATCCGGGTGCCGTTGCTGGTGGCGGTGGTCGCCAGGTACAGCGTGCCGAATCCCTGGATGGCGGCGAAGTTGTTGACCGAGAACAGGGTGTAGTCGAGTTGGCTGGAGCCGCCGCTGCTCACCCGGTAGAGGGTGGCACCGCTGACCTTGGTGCCGGCGCCGGGATTCGCGCCGCCGCAGGTGGCGCACTGGTAGTTGAACTGCATCTCGCTGCCGCTCACCGCGGACTGCGTGGAGAAGCAGTGCTTGTTCGTCAGCATCCGGTTGGTGTTGCCGACCCGCCAGGTGGTGCACATTCCACCGCCGCTGATCAGCAACCGCGCCACCGCCATGCCACGGGCGTACTCGGTGGGGTGGCTGTTCTGGTAGCACACCACGTCGCGGCGGGCGTCCGTGCTGCACACGGACTGGGTGGAGAAGTTGTGCGCGGTGATCTCCGCGCGGTCGTATCCGCGCCAGAACCGGTCGATGGTGGCCGCGCTGCCCCGTCCGGGGCGACTGCTGTGCAGTGTCACCACTGCGGTGTCGCCGTCCACCGACATCGCCCAGAAACCCGGCCGTCCGTCGGTGGTGTAGTCCGAACCGGTCGCCCGGTTCAGGTGGCGGTCGTACCGGTAGCTCTCCTTGCCGTCGCGGCTCGACACCGTGACGTAGTCGCCCTCGGCCAGTCGCAGTGAGCTGAAGTGCACCTTGACGTACGTGGCGCCGGGGTGCTGGATGACCTGTGTCCCCCCGTTGGGGGCGTAGGACAGCGAACTGTCGACGGTGCGGAGTTCGCCGATCGTGGTCACACCCTCTGCCGAAAACTGGTTCGATTCGGGTGCCCGCTCGGATGGTGGCGCGAGAGGGGCAACCGAGTACGCCTCGGCGGCGGGTACCGACAGTAGGCTCAGCCCGAGTGTGCAGGCAGCGAGCGCGACCGCCCCCGTTCGTAGGCGGCGCAGGGCATGTTTCATCTGTCGCTCCTTCTCAGGAATCAGCACCGAGACGTGCCTTCGGCCTTCCTACCTGAGATGACGCAAGAGATATAATCCCATCTATGTCATAGCGGTACGGCTAGATCAGCCGACGCCGTATCCGCCACACCACCACACCGATCAGGATCGCCGCGACGGCGACGAACACTGCCGCCTCGATGAACTGGAACGTCCAGAACCGGTCCGCCGGATGGTAGACCCCGAACCGCTGGATGCCCCGCGCGTGCAGGAACTGGTTGAGGTTGGCGCCGGCCCGGTCGGCGGCGTCCTCCATCTCGTGGTACTCGGTCCCGCTCAACCTGCGCCCGGTGGCGTCCGCGTAGCCGCGTTCGATCACCCAGTCGGCGAAGCCGGGCACGGCCCGGCGCCCGGCCTGGTCCGTCGAGCCGCCGACCGGAACCGGCTCCGTGGCGGTCAGCGGCGTGGCGTACGCGGGACGGGCCAGCAGCGCCACCGACATCCGGGCGGCGAGGAACGCCCCGAACGCGACGCCGAACGCGGGCAGGCTGCGCCGCAGGATCGCCCCGGCGGCGGTGGCGACGCCGAACGCGAACAGCGCGTACGCCACCGGAACAAGTCCTTCCAGGTCGAAGGCGTCGTACTGGAACCGCCCCTCCCAGGCGTCGAACGGCTGACGGAACCAGGTGAGCACCGCGGTGAACATCCCGGTGAGCGCGACGGTGACGCCGGCGAGTGCCGCGAGCTTGGCCGCCAGCCAACGCATCCGCGGCACGGCCTGCGTCCAGGCGAGCTGCCACGTGCCGTCCTCCAGCTCGCGCGCGAGCAGCGGCGCACCGAGGAACGCACCGATGACGACGGGGACCAGGTAGAAGCCCGCCAGCAGGTTCTCGACGTACCCGTACTCCTCGTCGAGCCGGCGGAAGGAGGCCGCGCAGGCCCCGTTGACACCGGCGTCTCCCGCGCACCGGGCGGGACCGCCGGGGAACAGGTCGTGGGCCTGCGTCCCGAGCACGAGCAGGACGACGGCGAACATGCCGACGAACAGGCCCAGGACGCAGACCTCGGCCCGGTGCTGGCGCCAGATCAGCCACGTCATGCCGGCACCTCGGACGGGACGGTGACGCTCGGCTCGGACGGCCGGCGCAGGTACGCCAGCACCAGCTCCTCCAGCGCGACCGGCTGCGCCTGCCACCCGGGCGCGGTCGGGAGCCCGCCGTCGCGTACCAGCAGGCTCGTGTGGCGATCGCTGTGGACGGCCTCCACGACGGCGCCGGCCCGGTCGAGGTCGGTGGGCGTGCGCGGGCCGACGAGTCGCCGGTGCTCGGCGAGGAGGGTGTCGATGTCACCGGTGAGCGTGACCCGGCCGTTGTTGAGCACGACCAGGTGGTCGCAGACACGCTCCAACTCGTGCACGACGTGGGAGGAGAACAGGACGGTCACCCCACCGTCGGCCACCGCACCCATGAGGACCTGGAGGAACTCGTGCCGGGCCAGCGGGTCGAGGCTGGCCACCGGCTCGTCGAGGACGAGCAGGTCCGGCCGCTTCGCCAGCGCCAACGCCAACGCGACCTGGGCCTGCTGGCCGCCGGAGAGCGTGCCGGCCCTGCGGTCGAGCGGGATGGCCAGCTTCGCCAGCCGGCGCTCCGCCAACCCCTGGTCGAACCGGAGGTTGCAGGCCCGGCCGAAGCGGAGCATCTCGGCGACGGTGAAGCGCTTGTACAGCGGGTGGTCCTGGGCCAGGAACCCGACCCGGGACAGCGTCTGTGGGGTGCTGGCGGTGACGTCGTGGCCGAGGACCTCCACAGTGCCGGTGCTCGGTGCCAGCAACCCGACGACCAGGCGCAGCAGTGTGGTCTTGCCCGCGCCGTTCGGCCCGACCAGGGCGATCACACCGCCCGCCGGCAGGGCCAGTGTGCAGTCGCGCAGCGCCCAGCCCTTCCGGTATCGCTTGCCCACGGCGTCGGTGCGCAGCGCGAACTGGGTCGCCGTCACGCCACGTCCTCGTTCCTCGTCTGCTGGTGCACGGAGGTGAAGAGCGCGTTGACCGCCTGCTCGTCGAGGCCGGCCGCGTAGGCGCGGCGCAACCAGGTCGCCAGGCCGCGGCGCAGCGACGTGTACGTCGATGCCGACATCGCGGCCGACTGCTGCTCATTGACGAACGTGCCCTGGCCGGGCCGGCCGGTGACCAGGTTCTCCTGCTCCATCTGCCGGTACGCCTTGGCGACGGTGTTCGGATTGATCGCCAGGTCCTCGACCACCTCACGGATGAGCGGGAGGCGGTCACCGGGTTGGAGGAAGCCCAGCAGCACCGCCTGGCGGACCTGCTGGACGAGTTGCAGGTACGGCGGCACACCGGAGTGGGTGTCGAGCCGGAAGACGAACACGATGACCCCTTACTGATTTACTAGGAACATAGTAAAGCGGCACGGTGACGGTCAAGAAGGGCCGCCCGCCCATCCGAGCGCGGCAGCGGATCCGGGGGCCACGCCAGCCCGCGCCGGCGGCCGGCACCCGCGGTCGGGGCCGACCTCAGAAAATCATGATGTTTCGACCACGCCGGCCTCGCGTTGTTGAGACCCTTGTTACTCGCCAGCGCCGGGCCCGGCCGGCCATGGTTTCGCCGGCCAGGGGTGCGCGACGGCCCCTCGATGTGGGGGTGGGACGTGGTTGGCGGGTCTGCGGCGCAACGGTGGCGTGACGTCGCGCCGTTGGTCGCGTTGACGGTGCCGGTGCTGGCCGGCGCGGGGTTGTGGTTCGCGGGCCAGCGCGGGGCCGCTGACGTGTGCTGGGCGGCGACGACCGCGGTCACCCTGCTGGTCACGCTGCGCTGGTTGGTCCAGTCGTTGCGGCGGCACCGGATCGGCGTGGACGTGATCGCGACTCTGGCTCTGGTCACCTCGCTGCTGGTCGGTGAGTACCTGGCCGGGGCGGTGGTGGCGCTGATGCTGGCCAGCGGGCACACGTTGGAGCGCTACGCCCAGGGGCGGGCCACTCGGGACCTGCACGAACTGCTGGCGCGAGCACCCCGCCGGGCACGACGCCGCGGTCCGGACGGCGACATCCAGGACGTCGACGTGAACGACATCCGAAAAGACGATCGGCTGCTGGTCGGGCCGGGTGAGGTCGTGCCAGTGGACGGCTTCGCCGAGGACGCGGCGACGCTGGACGAGTCCGCGGTGACCGGCGAGTCCCAGGCGATCGAGCGCCGGGCCGGGGACCGGCTGGCCAGTGGAGTGGTCAACGCGGGCGCGGCGTTCGGGTTGCGGGTCGCGTCGGTGGCGGCCGAGAGCACCTACGCGGGAATCGTCCGGCTCGCGGAGGAAGCGAACGCGGAAAAGGCGCCACTGGTGCGCCTGGCTGACCGGTACTCGGCGGCGTTCGTGCCGTTCACCCTGATCCTGGCCGGTATCGCGTGGGCGGTCTCCGGGCAGTTCGTGCGGGCGGTGGCGGTACTGGTGGTGGCGACTCCGTGCCCGTTGCTGCTGGCCACCCCGATCGCGATAGTGGCGGGGTTGTCAAGGGCGGCCCGGCGCGGTGTGCTGGTCCGCAACGGCGGCTCGCTGGAACTACTGGGCCGGGCGCGGACGCTGCTCGTGGACAAGACCGGGACGCTGACGGCAGGGCGTCCGGAGATGGCCAGGGTGCTGACCGCGCCGGGCGGGGACGGGGACGAACTGCTGCGGATGGCCGCCTCGGTCGAACAACTGTCCTCCCATGTGCTGGCCGCCGCGATCGTGCGGGCCGCCAAGGACCGGAGCAGTCGGCTCGTGGCGCCCACCGAGGTGACGGAGGAGCCCGGACAGGGGGTGAGCGGCCGGGTCGACGGGCGGCTGGTCCGGGTCGGCCAACACGGCGGTGACGTACCGGACTGGGCCGCACGCGCACGGCAGCAGGCGGAGGAGGACGGCCTGTCGACGGTCTGGGTGGGCCTGGACGGCGTCCTCGCCGGGGCGGTGCTTCTCCGCGACCCGGTACGGCCCGACGCGAAGGACACCGTACGACGGCTGCGGCAGGCCGGCTTCCAACGGGTGATCATGGTGACCGGGGACCGGCCGGAGGTCGCCGAACGGGTGGCCCGCGCGGTGGGCGTGGATGACGTGGTCGCGCGCTGCTCCCCGCACGAGAAGGTGGCCCGGGTACGGACCGAGTCCGACCGGGCGGTGACGGTGATGGTCGGCGACGGGATCAACGACGCGCCCGCGCTGGCAACCGCCGGAGTGGGCGTGGCACTGGGGGCTACCGGGGCGACGGCCTCGGCGGACGTGGCGGATGCGGTGCTGTCGGTGGACCGGCTGGACCGGTTGGCGGACGCGGTGGAGATCGCCCGCCGGTCGCGGACGATCGCGGCGCAGAGTGCTGGCGTGGGCATGGGATTGGCGGTGGTGGCGATGATCGCCGCCGCGTTCGGCCTGCTGCCCCCGGTGGCTGGCGCGTTCCTACAGGAGGGCATCGACGTGGCCGTGATCCTCAACGCGCTACGCGCTCTCGGCAGCGGCAGGACCCGCAGTTGAGCGCCGGCAAACCGGGGCGCAGCGCGAACGCGCCGAGCACGGCCGGCGGGTCGTCGGCGTTACCCTGCCCACCGACGGCGCACCGCCGGTCTTCTACGGGGTCAGCTCAGCTACTGGCAGTGCCTCGTCCAGCCGAGCGGCGGCCAGGTCGTCGTGACGGATCACGAAACCCCCGTCACTGCGGTAATAGCGCTCGTTGTCCACGGGAAAACGGGCCAGCGACACCCACTCACTCGTCAGCCGGTGCGTCTCCAGCTCCACATGGGAATACCATTTCGCGACCGGGATGACGATCTCGCCGGTCTTCTCGCGCCACGCGAGGGTCTGCTCCGCAAAACTCTTGATGACCTCCCCGTCGGCGTACCCGCCGATACAGGCGCTGGCGTACCCGTTGTCAGACGGCCAGAGATCGTTGGCCAGCGCACAGAGCTCGTCCAGGTGCGGCAGGTCACGTTCGAGGTCACGGGTCACCTGCTGCTGCACAGGCGACAGGTCGTCCTCGTCCTCGTCGCCGTCCTCGTCCTCGTCGACCCCGAACCAACCGGGGAACTCCGCGCGCAGCGTGGCAGAGACGTCGTACTGCTCGCCGACGAACGCGTCGTCGGTGGATCCCGTCGCTGCCTCGGTATCGGTACCGGCCGGCACATACACGACTCGCCCGTACCTCCGCTCCCCGGTGGCAGCCGCCTGCTCGTGGTTCAGAAAGAACAGCATCGAGCCGTCTGCCGGCAGGCCGAAACCGTCGACTCTCGGCAGCGCCGCACAGTCGACCGAGAAGACGAACGGCAACGGACTGACCCCGTCGGACGGCCAGTCCATGCCCACCGGCAGTCGGGGCAACCCACCGAACCGCCCGACCGGAACACCGCCGGATCCCCCGCTCAACCGGATCGACAGACGCAGGTGCTGGACGAACCGGCCGACCTCGTCGTCCGGGAGGCCGATCGCGAGCGCTGCGTGACGAAACTGCCCCTCATGATCCATAGCGCACCATGGTGCCACGCAGGCGACAACCAGAGGACGGAGCCCGGCAACCGTGTGCGCCCGCTCCGACCTGAGCGGATGCCGCCCTACCGTCGCGGCGGGACGCCAACGCTGTGCCCTGCCACCCGGCGGGTCTACGCTCTGGCACGCGGCCACCCGCACGATCTTCGGCTGTCCTCGGTGTGAGGCGAAGGCCGACAACCCGGTCGGCCGGACGTCGAAGGACAGTGGCGCACAGAGCACGAGTTGTTAGATGGTGGTTCAGGACCGGCGGGGCGCGTGCGAACGATGTACCCGATTCCCTGCAAGGACTGAGCGTCGACGACCGTAAGGTCGGCCGGCCGCAGTGTGCCATGCCCTGGCTGGCCATTTGCGTGAAGGAGGTGCGGCGATGGGGCTTGGCGTATATATCGAGAACCAGGTGCACGAGCAACGCTATGCCGGCGTGGAAGCAGGCTCCTCGCTGCAACGCCTGGTGGCGGCGAGCGACCGGGAGCGGCACCACCTGGTGTCGAGGATCGATTCCTACGGCGACACCATGATCAACCTGATCCAGCTGCCGCAGTTGACCGCAGAGCTGGACGAGATCGCGAGCCGCAAACCGGAGCTCCGGGTCGACGTTCAGGCGCTGGGGGTGCTCATCGAGGAGGCGACCCGGGCGCGCGGATATCTCTGGATCTCCGGTGACTGAGGCCGGCACCGGCCGGGACGGACAGGTTGGGGTACGAGCCGGTGCGCCATTCACAGCCAACCAGTTCCTTGGCAGCGGCCAGGCGTGCAGTCATTCCCTCAGAGACGGGGAACCATCGAGCTCTTCCATCCGCTGACCGTGGAGCGCGCGAAGCGCGTCGAGCGCGACTGCGGTGAGAACGGCGCGGCCGACACCGGCACGGCCGAGCAACTCCATCCCTCGGGTGACGGCGACGAAGTAGACCGCCAGCGATTGCACGTTCGCATCTTCCGGGAGATCCCCGTCCTCCCGCGCATGTTCCAGGCATTGGGCATAGACCTCGGCGAGCTGCTCGATACCGGCCTTCGTGGCCGTTGACAGCTGGTCATCCTCGCCTGTCGATTCGACAAGCGCCCGCGTGGTCAGCGAGACCCGCCGATCACTGCCACTGAGCTCGATCGCCAGCCGGAGCATGTGACCTCGAATTTGTTCCAGCGCTGACGCGTCCGCGTGTCCGAGTGCTTCCGAGACGGCGCGCGTCGCTTCCTCCCGGTCCTCGGAAAGCGCTCGGAGGAACAATTCCCGCTTCCCGCCGAAGGCGTTGTACAAGCTCTGCTTCCCCAGACCGGTGGCCCGCACCAGATCGTCCAGCGTCGCAGCCGCGAGGCCGTGCGCCGCGAACACCTCGCCGGCGCTGCTGACGACATCACTCTCGACGAACTTGCGGGGACGAGGCATGTGAGCAAGCATACGTTATTGACCATATGGTCAAAAACCTGTTAGCGTGGTTGGGGCGCCGGTCGATACGCGACTCCTGGCGGGCGCCAGCAATGCAGTTCCGGTAGCGACACCAGGGCTTAGGAAAGAGCGAAGTGAGAAGCAACGAAGAGGTTGTCCGCGAGGCATACCGGCTGGCGGAAGGAAGCGTCCTGGACGGGGATGGCTTTCGCGCCCTGTTCACGGAGGACGGGGCGTTCAACGACATGCCGAACTCGATGAGCTTCCGCGGGGACGAGATTCCGCAGGCATTGATGGGCTTCGCCAGCGTCTTTCCCGACGTCCACCGCGAGCTACTCGGCGTGCATGCGCTGGGTGCTGTCGTCGCCGTCGAACTCCGAATTCAGGGAACGCATCTCGGCGGGTTCCCCACCCCGGTCGGTGAAATCCCGCCGACCGGCAACCGGATCGACGTGCCGACGGCGGATCTCTGGCACCTCCGGGACGGAAAAATCGAAAGATTCGACTGCTACAACGCGGCGAACGTGCTGCTCGCACAAATCGGTGCGAAGCCCGACTTCGACTCGGCAATCGAGGCCGCCACGACAGCCGCCGCAGGGGCGTAGCTCCATCAACTGACCCCACACCCCGAACGGAGTCCGATCATGTATCAGATCAGGACCTACACCCTGCGCACGGCAGAAGCGCTCCAGCAGTACGCCACAGTGCACTGGCCGCGGCACGTCACCAGCATGCCCGCCTTCGGCGTCACAGTGCACGGCTTCTGGACCGATCACCAGGCCGGCGCGCACCGGTTGATCGCCCTGCTCTCGTTTCGGGAGGACACCCACCCCGCCGCATTCACCACCGCTTACGTGGCGAGCCCCGAACTGGCCGCGGACATGCAGGGCTTCGACGTCAGCGACATCGTCGACGTCGAGGAACTGCTGCTCGATGCGGTCGCCGGATCTCCACTGGCCTGAGCGAGGATTGACTGTCGCATTGGCGGGGCGGTTCCGTTCACACTGAACCGCCTCCGGACGCGGCACCGTCGGATGTGGCGAGCCCGCCGGCGGTGCCGCGATTGCACTGCGCGGCAGCCGTCGTCCACAGTACTGGCCCTCGTCGCATCCACGTGCAGACCTGGGGCTCGGTGCTCGTCGGCAAATTTACTGACCCCACCGGATCGACCATGGCTGGTAGCGTGCGCCGAACATGAAGATCACGGGGGTAACATCGATGAACCGAATTCGACTCGTCCTGACCGGCGTGGCCGTTGCGGCGGCTCTCGCAGCGTCCGGCTGCGATCCACAGCCCAAGTCCGAGGACGCCGCGACCTCGCCGTCCCCGGTGGCCTCGAGCGCCGCCCCGACCGGCGGTGCGGCCACCACCGCGGCCAACCCGGCAGCCAACAACGCGGCCACAGTGAAGGCCTGCACCGACATCAAGAAGGACATCAAGGACAACGCGACCAAGGTCGCCGAGGCCGAGAAGATCGGCCCACCAGCCGGGCACTTCGCGGTCAGTGCCCAGTGGGCCGCCGGGTCGGTCGCGATCCTGGCGCACTCGATGGGCGCCAACGAGGCAGTCACCACCGCCTCCGAGAAGGTCCAGAACGAGATGATGGGCCTGAGCGACGCGTACAACAAGTCCGCCGACGCCAAGCCCAGCAAGAAGGCACTGGAAGCCGCTATCAAGGAGCTGGACACCGCCTGCTCGGCCGCCTGACCGATCCGACCACGCAATCGGCGGTGACCTGTCAGCCGTGCCTGCGATCACGCGTCGTCGGTCGGTATGTCCTCGAGGTGCTCGATCTCGACGACATGGAGGCCCGTGTCGTCGACCGACAGCTCCTCGTGGATCCGGTCGCCCCGGTCGCTCATCGAGGTCTTCGACGACCACCAGGGATCCCGCACACAGCGGCCCCGCCACAGCAGGGTCGTCTCGGTGGGGCTGACGAAGTAGCCGGCCAGGCCCCGCCGCGTACCGAGGGCGATCCCCGCACCGGCGGCGGCCAGCGGCTGGCCGGCGGGGGCCGCCGTCACGCCCAGGTCGACGAAGGCCTCGCCGTCGGAGCTGCCCGAGACCACCGTGATCGCCGGTCCGCCCCGGGCCACCTCGCTCACCAGCACCCAGCCCCGTTCCCACTTCCCGGCCCGGTGCCGGGCGAGGACCCGCCGGTCGACCTCGGCGAGGTTGGCCAGGCTCTGAACGGTCACCTCGTCGGCCTTCAGCACGAACGCGCCGGCCCGGGAGAACCGGATCCGCAGCCCGGCGTTGCCGTGGGCGATGCCGCTGACCGTGGGGTCGCCGTCGGCTGCCAGCCAGGTGCTCACCTGGGCACCGTCGTGCGAGGCGTAGTCGTAGCCGGTGGGAACGCCGGGCGGATCTGGCGTGAAGGGGATGCCGAGTGCGTCCAGGGTGGTGTGCTTCACCCACCCCCCGTCGTCGAAGACACCGACGTCGCCGAGTTCCATCCGCGCCCCGGGCAGCCAGACCGGCAGCCGGTCGAACCGACCCCGGGTCTCGTGCCAGAGACTGGTCAGCAGGCTGGTCATCGAGCGCCTCCGTCGGCGGGACCGGCGTACGTGGGAACCGGCTCGATCCGCAGGCCCGCGTACGCGTGAATGGAATACAGCAGACCGAGCGGGTTGCCCCGGTCCTGCAGGAGCCGCCACTTCGCTTCGTGCAGGGCCTGCCCTACGTCGTGCCGCTCGACGAGGAGGTTCAGGTAGAACCACTTCGAGATCTCCGCGGCGATCCGGTCCGGCACGTTCGCGATGGTGCCGATGATGCCCCGATTGCGATTGTGCCGGAACGGCTTGTGCAACGACGCCGCGCTCGTCGGGTCCATCGCCACGGTGCCGCAACCGTTCAGGAACACCAACGGCATGTCCGGTCGCGGCCCCGGTCGGGCGGCCATCACCTCGGCGGCCCAGATCCGCATCATCTCCTCAACGAGTTCCTCCAGCGGTACCACCAGCTTGCGGCCCTGCTCGTCGGAGAGGTGGTAGGCATACCGGGTGGTGTCGCCGTCGGCTGCCTGGCAGTGACAGGAGAAGTGGACCACCTGGTCGAGCGGGCCGTCCCGGTTGTGGTCAAGCCCGAGCGCCGGGTCGCAGAGTTGCTGCGCCAGCGTCGGCGCCGCCGGGTCGTCGCTGTCTTTCGGGTACGGCCCCCTCAGCAGGAACAGGGCGTCCTTGCCCCGGAAGAAGCCCACCTCCTGCTGCACTCCCGGGAAACTGGCGTCGTACACCATCCGGATCGGGAGTCCGTCCCAGCCGTTCAGGGAGGTGGAATCGGGCAGGTGATCCGGGTCGCGGCGTTCGACGACAGCCGCGAAACCGGGGAAGGCCAGCGCCGCCCGTTCCAACTCTGCCTGGTTGCCGGCCCGCACCGTGGAGGTCGGGGCGAACAACGGCAGCAACTCCCAGGGGAAGTACTGGTTCGGTTCGGCGATGGCGTGGATCAACGGGGTACGGCTCTGCCGGCTCTGCCAGGTCGGGCAGGCCGCCTGTAGGAACAGCGACAACCGAGGGAAGTCCCGTTGCGGGTCGTGCAGCACGTCGAAGAGAAATATCCGCCCGGCGGCCGCGAGGTTGCCTAGCGCCTCGCTTGCGGCGTCGGTCGCGACCGGCCAGTACTGCCGGCAACTCGCCACTACCCGCCCGACCAGCCTCCCGAGTTTGGCGCAGTGTTCGCGCACGATGTCCGGGTCGACCAGTTGGATGTCCGTCGGCGCCGGCCCGCGGGCGGCGGTGAGCCGCAGGCAGATGCCCTTGTCGTTGACAGTGGTCCGGGCCGTCACGTCAGGAGAGCGGAACAGTGGCAGGTCCACCCGTGCCCTCCTCTCCGCTTACCGCCAACAGCCGGATCGGCAGCGACTGGACAAGCCGACCTGATGACAGCAGGGTGATTCGCAGGTCGGCACCACCGGGCACGTCGATCCGCAGGGTGCTGTCCAAGCGGGCCAGTCCGCCGTCGACCCGGCAGGTGGTGCGCAGTTCCGGGTCGGACACGTCGACGAACGGGGCGTCGACCAACAGGGTGAGGTCGACGTCGTCGGCCCGTGCGCCGCTGCTGACAGCGAGCGGGCGCCAGACCTGTGGGTCGGCTAGCGCGGGTCGCCGCCCCGGCTCGTCCGCGAAGGCCCGGTGCCCGGTCGCCACGAGCACCGTGAGGTGGCACAGCTCGCCGACCGGGATACGCCACGTCGGCTGCGGATCTTCGTTGTGGACCGGTTCGGCGCTGGTCAGCCCGGCGCCGAGCGCACCGCGGAACGCCACCGGTTCGGCCGGGGTGAGTGTCTGCCGGAGTTCATCCTGCACCCGGTCGATGACCTGGCTGCTCAGTCGGGCCGCCAGGCGTTCGGTGACAGCCGGCGACAGGCTGGCCGGACCACCGCCCATCGGCATCGGACCGCGCCCCGGCCATCCGTCGGCCGGGACGACCACCGGCAGCCCGGCACCGGTCGTCTCGGCCCCGGTCGGGGCGACCTCCTCCAACAGGCCGAGCACCGCGCGCAGCCCGGCCCAGTCCTTCAGCTCGCCGAACGCCATGGCGGCGTCCATCAACAGCTGCCGTCCGCCGGTCCGGTCCCCGGCGCGCAGCCGGATCTCGCCCTTGACCCGGGTCAGCCGCGCGGTGAGCGGAGCCAGCACCTCGGGCTTCTCGCCCGATCCCTGCACCGCGGCCAGCTCACCCTCGGCGGCGTGCGCGACGTGGTCCGCCTCCACCAGCCGGCCCATCGCCAGGATCGCCCGGGCCAGCAGACACTGGGTCCGTATCGTCCCGAGCGGGTTGCCCATCTGCCGGAAGGTCAGTAACGCGTGGGCGGCTCGCCGGACGGCTGTCGTGGCGAGTTCCGGGTCTCGACCGCCGCCGGTCCCGTCCTCGTACTGGTCGAGAGCGAGACGTGCGGTCCGGTACCGCACGTTCGCCACGCGGCGCAGGTCCCCGTCGACCAGCCGGGCAGCCTGACCGAGGTAGTCACCGGCGGACTGCCAGTCCCCCCGTCGGCGACCCGCCTCGGCCAGGGACAGATAGATCCGGTAGCGGGTGGCGTCGGAAAGCGCGGGGTCGAGCAGTTCGTCGTAGACGGCCTCCGCCGTGTCGACGTGGTGCGCCTCGGCGAACAGGATCCGGATCAGTCGCTGCTCCGGTCCGTCCGCTATGGTCTCCGCCCGGGCGAGCGCGTCCTCCAGCTTCTCCACAGCGCGTTGGTACGCGGCGGCCTGCAGGAATCCCTCACCCATCTTCCGCAGGGCGATCGCGATCCGACGCTCGGCCTCGTCGCGCGCCGCCGACCGGTCCCCGAGCAGGCGGTGCGACAACGCGATCGCCCGGTCCAGCGTCTGCTCGGCGTCCCGGTACCGTTCCACGGCCACCAGGAAGGTGCCCTTGGCGAGCAGCACGTCCACCTGGGCGAGGACGTTGCCGTCGCGCTCGGCGGCGCGGGCCGCCTGGGTGTACGCCGCCAGCGTCGCCGCCGAGCTCACCCCGTCGGCGACACAGCCGTCAAGCCAGGCGCCGACCCGCCAGTGCAACTGCGTGCCGAAGCCGGTGTCCGGCAGGGCCGCGGTGTCGTCCATCACCCGCAGCAGATTGGGGTACTCGGCCCGGACCCAGGCCTCGGGATGGTCGGCGATCCGCTGCGGGAACTTCGAGTCCGGCGCGAGCCAGTTCATCGGCCCGGGGTACGTGAAGTCGTCGTGCAGGACGGCGAGGACCGCGCTGACCACCTGGATGTAGGCGGCGGTGAGCTGGTCCAGTGCCCACTCGCGTTCGTGGGCCGGAATCCGGGCGGCCTGCGCGCCGGCGAACAGCCGCACCAGCGGGTGCAGCCGGTACCGGGCCACCTCCGACACCTCGTCCATGCCGAGGTCTTCGAGTAGTTGGGCCGCGGACAGCCGGTCGACCAGGGCCTCCACCTCGGCCGGTGGCAGGTCCATCAGCGGGCCCAGCACCCACGGCACGAAGGTGGGTGACGGAATCAGCGCGAGCATGGCCAACGCCCGCTGTTCCTTCGGCAGCAGCCGGCCGTACTCGGTCTGCAGGTGGGCCCGCAGGGACCGACCGGGGCGGTCCAACCAGCCGAGGCGGGACCGCGGCTCGCGCAGCAGCCCGGCAATCTGGCAGATGTCGGCGCCGTCGTTGGAGACGCGCTCGGCAGCGGCCCGGACGGCGAGCGGGAGCCGTCCGCACAACGACACGATCTCGGCGGCACATTCCGGCCGGACGGTCTCGGCGGTCCGCGAGACGGCCCGGAAGATGGCCAGCGCCTCATCGTCGTCTGGCAGGCCCAACGGGTACGACGGTTCGGCCAGCGAATCGGACCAGGTCATGCCGCGCCGACAGGTGATGATCACGGCGGCGGCGGAGTCGCTCGGCAGTACGTGCCGGACCTGGTCGGCGTTGCGGGCGGCGTCCAGGATGAACAGGATCTTCTTCTTCGCCGTCAGTGACCGGAAGACCATCGCCCGGCCGACCGCGGTGTCGGGCATCTCGCTCCAGCCCAACGCCAGCAGGAGCTCCTTGAGGATCTCCATCGGTGTGCGGGCGGCGCCACCGGTGCCGAGGTTCACGAACAGTTGCCCGTGGGGGTAGCGGCGGGCGAGCCGCCGGGCCAACTCGTCGGCCAGGGCGGTCTTGCCGACCCCCGGCATGCCGTGCAGAAGCAGGATCACCGGTCCGGCGGCGCCGCGTCGGTCCGCCGTCCGCCGTCCGCCGCGCCGGAAGATCGACCGTACGCCGCCGGTGCGGATCGCCCGTTGCCGGTCGTGTAGTTCCTGCAGGTCGGCCAGTTCACGCTCGCGGCCCCGGAAGAGCTCGTCCCGAGGCGGCAGGGTGGGCACCACCTGGTTGCGCCACCAGCCCAGCCATCGGGTGAGCCGGAAGCGTGGCTCCATCCGGTCCCGGCGCGGTCGGGCCGGCTTGGCGCGCTTGCTCTTGCGGGCGGCCGGCGGGTCCACCCGCGACTGTTCGTAACTGGCCTCGGGCGACTCGACCAGAATCACCGCGGCCGCGCCGAGCGTGCCGATCGCCAGCAGCGCCGCCAGTTGCAGCTTGGCGGGTATGTTGTCGTAGATGGTGCCGAGCACGCTGGCCAGCACGGTCACCGCCGCGGCGATCAGGAGCCGGAACCGCTTGAGGCGTCGGCGTAACCGCCGGATCGACCAGCGTAACGACAAGGAAGCCATCCCATCTGGGCCGGTTGGAGAGCATCACGTTCCCGCTCGGGTGCCGGCCGGGTCGGTCGGCTGCCGGCCGACCGCGGCCATCCATTCCCGGACACCCGGCAACGGTCTCAGCGGTTGGGCGGGCAGTGAGGACTCCACCTCCCACAGCTGCCGGCCGACCCGCCGTACGCCCTGTTCGTCACCGAGCTTCGAGAACGCCTGTTCGGCAGCGGAGAGCAGGTCGACCGCCTCCTGGCCGCGCTCGGCCCGGTGGTACGCCGCCGCCAGCCAGGTCGCCGACTCTGCCTCGATCCAGCGGTCCCCGCAGCGGCGGAACGTCCCGTGACACTCCTCCAGCTCCGGGACGGCCCCGCTGAGGTTCCCGTCGGCGAGGTGCGCCCGGCCGAGGGCGAGCCGTGCGTATCCGCTGCCGTAGCGGTGCCGCAACGTGGTGAAACCTTCCAACGCCGCCGAGCTGAACTCGCGGCTCTGGTCGTACTTGCCACGGTCGAGGAGGGTCAGGGCGCGGTGCAGCCTGATCCACGGCCGGCGCAGTCGCTGCCAGCCGTCGGGGTCACCGGTGAGCCGCTCGGCCTCGGCGAGGGTGTTGCCCGCCTCCGGGTCGCCGCACTCCCGCAACACCTGCGCGTACGCCAGCAGCACGGCGGGAAGTTGCCGCGCGCCCGACGGTCCCCCGCTGGCGCAGAGCCGTCGGGCCTGCTCGAAGTACCGGGTGGCCGTATCCAGGTCCTTGCGCGGAGCCTGCAGAGCGGTCAACTCGCAGAGCACTCGGATGTGCTCGTCGCGGTCGTCGGCGTTCTGGACGCTGCGCTCGGCGGCGAGCAGGTCCGCCTCGGCCTGCGGCAGTTGGCGTAGCCGCCGGCGCAGGCTGCCGGTCACCCGCAGTGCCCGGGCCAGTGTGCGCGGCGACTGACTGCCACGTTTCGCGGCGTCTTCGGCACCGGTCATGGCCTCGTCGATCCAGCCGAGTTCGGCGTTGACCTCGGCCAGCGCGGCGAGGGTGAGACCTTCCTCGGTGGCGAACGCCAGCGCCCCGGAGTCGGTGCTCGACACCGCGGCGGCGCGTTCCCGGCACAGGGCGAGTGACTCCCGGGCGGAGTTCAGGGCGGCGTCGAGTTGACCCCGGTCCAGGAACTCGAAGACCGTCATGCGCAGGAAATCATCGGCGTTGCGTTCGTTGCGCCGGCGCCGTCCCTCGGAGAGTTCCCGCCGGGCACGCCGCTGCTGCGGGCTCGTCAGGTAGCTGTCGAGATGGGTGGCGGCGTAGGCGTGGACGTAGACCGGAACCCGGAAGGTCAGCAGCCCGGAGTGGTCGTCCACCCGACGTTCCACGAACCGGGCGGAGGCGAGATGGTCGAGGAATCGGCCAGCGACGTTTTCGGGCATGGTGCGATCGGCGAAAGCGCCGTTGAACAGCATCGCCAGCATCCACCGCTCCACCCGGCGCCGGTCGGCCAGGCCGAGCAGGACCAGCGCCTCCCGCTCCTCCCGGGTGAGCAGGGCGAAGGCCAGGTCGAGGATGCCGGAGAAGGCGACGACCTTCCTTCGTTGCAGATCGGTGGCCATGTCCCGCATGCGCCGGACGGCGATCTCCAAGGTCCAGTTCTTGCGTACGGCGAGCACCGCCCCGGCCATCTGGATCGCCACCGGATAGCCGGCCGCGGCGGCCACGATCTGCTGCGCCTCTTCCGGTTCGGCGCCGATCCGGTCGCCCCCGACCAGCCGGTCGAGCAGGGCGGTGGCGGCATCGTCCCCCAGCGGCTCCAGCGCCACCGGGAACTGTCCAGGGAACCCGGGGACCGCACCGCGGGCGGTGACCATGGTGAGGCAGCCGGGGCCGGCCGGCAACAGTGGTCGGATCTGGTCCGGGTCGCCGATGTTGTCGAGGATGACCAGCACCCGCCGGCGCCGCGTCCAGTCCCTGTACCAGCGGCCGAGATCCGCGCGCTCCGGCATGACCTCCCGTGGCCCGCGCAGGGCTCGCACGAAGGTCTCCAACCGGTCCTCGGTCAACTGGTCGTCGGCGCTGTCGAACCGGAGCATCAGCTGCCCGTCGGGATAGTGGTCCGACACCAGGTGGGCCATTCTGATCGCCAACGCGGTCTTTCCGATCCCTGGTTCGCCGTAGATGACGATCAGCGCACCGCCGTCCCGGTCGGGCCGGGCGAGGTGGTCGCACATCTCATCCAGCTCACGGTCCCGGCCGGCCAGCAGGCCGGGCGGCGGGGGCAGTTCGGCGGGCACGATCCGCTGCCGGCGCGAGCTGCCGGAGGCCAGGTCCAGACCGCCGGGCACGACCGCCATCGCGGGTGCCGCCGCACGCCGACGACGGATCAGCGTCTGAACTATCCGTGCGCCGAACGCACCGACGACGAAGACCACGACGAACGCGAGGGCCGGGTAGAGAAAGTCGTACGTCAAAGTGCTGGCGCTGGGAAAGCCGATCGGTAGCGCGAACGGGATGAAGCGTGCCGCGTTAACCGATCGCATCGCCACTCCTCGGTCGAGTCACTACATCATGCCGCCGCGAGGCAAACCAAAGCCAGGTCGTTGGTCCCTTCGGGATCGATAGTGGTCGCCGTGGACGAGGCGTACACGGTCTTATCGAGGAGCCGCGATGGCCCTTACGGCCGATGTCGAATCGCGCAGAAGATCCGCGACGTCCCGGGCTGATTTCGGAATCCCGCCGATCACCCGGGCATCCTCCTCTGTAGTGGACACGTCGGAGCCCGCGCGCTGCACCCCGCAGGCCCGCCGGAGAGAAGCCCGGGTTCGGTGCCGCGGAAAACCTCTCGATCCGCGCGACGGAAATCGACCACAATGCCACAGTGGAACGCGAGCGCGTGGTCAAGTTGAGCAAACGGATGTCGAAGGCACTCCGGCACGACCCCGGGCGGGCCGGCCTGGTGCTCGACCGGGCCGGCTGGACTCCCGTCGACGCCCTGCTCGCCGCCCTACGGATCGGGCGGGCCGAGCTGGATGCGGTCGTCGCGGGCAACGACAAGCAGCGGTTCGCTGTCGAGCGCGGCGCCGACGGGGTGCTGCGGATCCGGGCCAACCAGGGCCATTCGGTTCCGGTGGACCTCGGGCTGCCCCCGGTTAGCCCACCGAACCGGCTTTATCACGGCACCGGTGCCGGTGCGCTGGAGTCGATCCGGGCCACCGGCCTGCACCGGGGCGGCCGGCACCACGTCCATCTCTCCGCCGACACCGAGACCGCCCACCGGGTCGGGGCCCGACGGGCCGGTCAGGTCGTGGTCCTCACCATCGACGCGGCGGCGATGGCCGCCGCCGGGCACGTGTTCCATCGCAGCGCCAACGGCGTCTGGCTCACCGAGGCGGTCCCGGCCGACTACCTGCGATTCGAGTTCGGGAGTGGTCATTGGCGGTAGCTCCAGAGGCCGGCGTGAGCCGGCGCCGACCAGCAAGCCCGGCGCCGGGTGCCGGCTTGCCGCTGCTAGGGCCTGTTTCATAAGAACTGGCCGGCCTGCGGCGGGCCCGGACGACGACCGGCGCCGTTGCGGTTTCGTCCGGATACGACACCGGTATCCGGACGCAACCGCGCCTTGCCGGATCGCCGCCCGGACTCCGCCTCGGCTCGGCCGCCCTTATGAAACAGGCCCTAGAACCGCGCGGGTCGCCAGGACGGCCCCGCAATCTTCGGCGGTTTGGTGATCGTGGGGATGATGGCGTGCCAGGTGGCGTGCCAGGCGCTGGGAGGGAGCGCCAAGGTGGCACACACCTCGCCCGCCAATTCCCCGGGTCTGCGGCCACGCCACGGGGTGTCGACGAAGATCTGGTAGTCACCGTTGAGCTGCAAGGCAACCCGGAACAGCTCCTGATTGCGGTAGTCGTTGGCGACCCAACTGGGTCTCAGGCCGTACGTGAGCAGACGATCGCGGTCAATGTCCGTCAGGACACGTCGTCCGGCCGTACGCTCCGGCGTCTCCCACGAATGATCCGCAGCCACACGCGCGACTTCCACGTCGTACTCCATAGCTGTGAAGGAGACACCCCGCATCATGGGCACTTCCAGCGACCAGTCCCAGTGGACCAGATCGCCGTCACGCACGATGATGACGTCTGTGGATCCGCAGCCGTACACACCGCACTCGCATCGGGCGATTGCAACGGTCTTCGGCTCGGGGGCGGCCGCGAGACGATTGGTGGGAACAAGGACGTCGTACGGGTCCATCCCGAGGCCTGCTCCGGCAGAGGTCATCTCCGTACCGTTGACGTAGACCTGCACTTGGAATCCGCCGCCTGCGTCGCCGGGCAGCGGGGATACCTCCAGACGGAGAGAGTCGACTCCTGGCCGACGGACGACTCCTCCACCTGAGGCAAGGGTGAAGCCCGGGGGAACAGTGCCCGGACAGGGGATCCCAAGTTCCTCAAGCGACTTGCCCACGAGATCGCGGATATCCCAGGAAGAATCATTCACCGATGCACCGGCGAGTTCACGCAGCGTCGGAGAGTCCAGCCCGTCGACCAACGCCTGACAAGCGGAATGGATGAGGTCCGCCACGCCGTACCCGGTCTCGACGTTCCATTGCGCCACCGCGTCGTACAGGCGCTGCTCCGCGAACCCGCCGCCATTCTCAGTCACGCCAGCCATCATCCACGGCGCCTGAGAGGAACGCGCCATCATTTCACGTCTGCCGCCCTCGGTCAGCCGCTGATCGGCGGATGACGCTCAGCGCGACGCTGAGGCTCGCGCAGGTCTAGCTGCGGTGGCCAAACGCCGTGTACGAGATCAAGCTGAGTGCTCGGCGTGGTGCAGCACTTCCGTGATGAGTCGCCTGGTGGCCTCCCCCTGCAGCGTGTAGGTGACCTCCCGCCCGCGACGCTTGCGCCGGATCAACCGGGCCTCCTTGAGGTACCGCAGGTGGCGGGCGATGAGCGTCGGGTCTGCGGACATCGCCCCCGCCAGGGACGCCGGTGTCTGTTCGCCGTCCTGCAGCAGGACGAGGATGCGTATCCGGTGCTCGTACGCCATGGCGCGTAACACGACGACCGCGCGGTCCAGTGTGCGCCTCGTCTCGTCGAAATGTGGGGCGCTCATGCGGGGACCGCCCGGAGGCCGGTGGTCGCGGTGGGCGTGGATTTGACCAGCCGGGACAGCACTGTGGACAGCGCCAGGACCGCGGTGGCGGTCAGGGTGATGCTCGCGCCGGCGGCGACGTCCCAGCGGCTCGACGCGTACAGACCGCCGAGCCCGCTGAGAGCGCCGAGTGTGACAGCCAGGGCGGTGATGATGCTCAGCCGGTGCGACCACTGGCGTGCCGCCGCTGCCGGCGCGACGATGAGGGCGAGGGCGAGGATCGTGCCGATGGCGGGGACGATGGTCACGACCGTCACCTGGATGGCAAGCAGCAATACGACGTCCCAGACACCGGTGGTGAAGCCGGCCGCCTGCGCGCCGGACCGGTCGAAACCGGTGTACCGCAGTGGACGGGCGCAGGCCAGCAGGACGACCGCGACGACCACGAGCACGACCGCCGTGGTCACGAGATCCTGAGGGCTGACGGTGAGGATCGATCCGACGAGGAACGATGTCAGGTCTCGGCTGAAGCCGTTCTGGGTGGCGACGAGCCCGGCGCCGAGCGCGAAGCCACCGGAGAGCATGACGCCGGTCGCCGCAGCCGTGTTCTGGCTTCTGTGGCGGCTGAGCGCGGCGACGCCCAGCGCGACGATCGCGCCTGCGGCCACGCCGCCGACGATGATGTTGACGCCGATGATGGAGGCGGCCACCACCCCGGGGAACGTGGCGTGGGTCAGTGCCATGGTGAAGAAGGACAGCCGGCGGAGCACGACATGAACGCCGACGAGTCCGGCGAGCGCGCCGGCGAGTAGCACTTCGGCCGTGGCCCGGTGCAGCGCGTCATCCCACCAGTTCATGCGGGGACCTCCTTGCGTCGGGAAGGATCCGCCCGTGGTTGCGCCTTGACCGCAGCGCGCCCAGTGGGAGCAGCAGCAGGTAGGCGAGCACGAGCAGCAGGACGACGGCGGAGGCCGAGGTCAGGGCGATGCCGTGGTCGACCGATGCGGTCCAGCTGGCCAGCAGGCCGCCGTATGCGGCGATGAGGATGAGGCCGGTGCCGATCACCGCCATCAGTGACAGGCGCGTGGTGAGCATGCGGGCGGCCGCGGCGGGCACAATGAGCAACGCCACCACGAGGATGGTGCCGACGGCGCGTACCGCGGCGACGACGACGAGCGCGACGATGATGTTGAGCAGCAGGTCGAGCCCGGCGATCCGGAAGCCGGCCGCGGCGGCGCCGGCCGGGTCGAAGGTCCGAAAGATCAGAGCGCGGGCGCTGATCAGCAACAGCCCAAGGATGACGACCGCGAGCACGGCGGTCTCCGCGATCTGTCGCGGCGTCACCGTCAGGATGCGCCCGAAGAGGAACGACGTCAGATCCGAGGTGTACGAGGAGCGCCGCGACACGAGCACCACACCGATCGAGAACATGGCGGTGAGCACCACGGCGGTGGAGGCATCATCGGACAGCGCCCCGCCACGGCTGAGCACTGTCAACACCACAGCGGTCACGACGCCGGCGACCAGCGCTCCGACGACGACGCCCTCGATGCCGCCGGCCAGGAACCCGATGACGACGCCGGGAAACACGGTGTGCGTCAGCGCGTCGGAGACGAACGACAGGCGGCGGGCGAAGACGAAGACACTGACCGGTCCGCAGATGAGGGCGAGCAGCGCGAGTTCGGCCAGGGCACGGCCCATGAACGGTACGGTGAACGGCTCGATCACGGCTCCACCAGCACTGTCCGGCCGTCTCTCAACTCGATGGCGTGCCCACCGTAGGCGCGGCGCAACGTATCGGACGTCAACGTCTCGTCGGGCGGGCCGACCGCCCACTGTCGCCCGTTGAGCACGCAGACCGTGTCCGCGAGCTCGTGGGCGACCGTCAGGTCGTGGGTGCTCAGCACCAGGGTGGTTCCGACCGCGCTGAGGTCGCGAAGGACGGACACGATGGCGTCCTGGCTCACCGCGTCGACGCCGTTGAACGGCTCGTCGAGGAGCAGCAGCCGTGGCTCGGCGGCGATGGCGCGGGCGAGCAACACCCGCTGGCGTTGTCCACCGGAGAGGACGCCGAAGTGGGTCCTTGCGTGGTGGGCGAGGCCGAGTCGGTCGAGGGCCTCGTGGACGGTTCGACGGTCCATGCTGCGGGTGGGGCGCCACCAGCCGATGCGCCGGTAGCGGCCCATCATGACGACCTGGCCCGCGGTCACGGGGAAGTCGGCATCGAGGGAGTCGGTCTGGGGAACGTATCCGGTGCGGGTCCGGGCCTGGGCCGGCGCGCGCCCGAGCACGGTGGGCGTACCGGCGAGGACCGGCACCAGGCCGAGGATCGCCTTGATCAGCGTGGACTTGCCGGCGCCGTTGGGCCCGATCAGGGCCAGGCGCTGCCCGGCGACCAGGTCGAGGTTGACGTCGGTGAGCACGGGCGTGCCGTGGTAGCCGACGCTCACCTCGGTGAAGCGGAGGGCGGCGTCGGCCACCGCGACATCGCCCATGTCAGGCGCCCAGAGCCGAGACGATGACCTCAGTGTTGTGCCGCTCCGCACCAAGGTAGGTGCCTGCCGGCGTGCCTTCGGCACCGATGCTGTCGCCGTAGAGGGCGTCCTCGCCGCCGATGACCTTGACGCCGGCCTGGTTCGCGATCGCCTCGGCGCTCTTGGGCGGCAGCGACGTCTCCGCGAAGATAGCCTTCGTACCCGTCGCCTTGATCTTCGCCACGAGGTCGTTGAGCTGTTTCGCGCTCAGCTCGGCGGAGGTGTCGAGGCTGGGGATGACTGAGCCGACGAACTGCAACTTGTACCGGTCGACGTAGTAGCCGAAGGCGTCGTGGTTGGTCACGAGCTTGCGCTGGTCGGCAGGGATCCTGGCGAAGGCGGCCTCGTTGTCCGCGTCGAGCTTGTCGAGTTCGGCAGTGTAGTTCTTCAGATTGCCGGCGAAGGTCGCGGCGTGCGCGGGGTCGGCCGCGGCGAGGCCCTTCTCGATGTTGGCGACCATCGTCTTGGCGTTCAACGGGTTGTGCCAGATGTGCGGGTCGTGCTCCTCGCCCTCGTGCGCGCCCTCGCCCTCCTCGTGGGCTTCCTCGCCCTCCTCGTGGCCGCCCTCGCGCAGGGTCACGCCCTGGCTGGAGTCGACGACGGTGCCCTTGAAGCCGGCCGACTCGATGGTCTGGTCGAGCCACTCCTCGAGACCGACACCGTTCTTGACGACGATGGCGGCCTTACCGATCGCCTGGATGTCGGCAGGGGTGGGCTCGTAGTCGTGCGGGTCCACGTTCGGCTTGATGATCTGTGTGACGGTGACGTCGCTGCCGCCGATGGTGCGGACGAAGTCGGCCACCTCGGGGGTGGTGGCGACCACGGCGAGTCTCGTACCGGCCGAGGCGGTGCCACCACCCTCGGCGGCGTCGCCACCCGTGCCACAACCACCAAGAAGAACAAGCGTGGCGGCTGCCGCCGCGGCGATGATGATGCGTTGTCCATGCTTCACGAAAACACTCCGTTCCTGAGATCCGGAACGGTAATCGTTTTCGCTAAGTATCGTCTAATAGCGAGACGACCATGTGTCCAGGCGCTACCCACAGCCCTCAGGGCCCCGTCGGTCGACCCTCAGGCCACGGCCGCCAGCGCCGCATGTCTGCCACATCGCCAGAGGGTCCCGGCCTGGTCGAATCCGGCCTCATGAGCGGCGGTCGCGTGCCATGACGCTGGAGCGGTGAACTCGGCCGGCAGGCGGCTCCCGAAGATCGCCGCCCGCTGCGCCAGCAGTGGGCGCAGCACCTCCAGGTCCGCGATGTCGCTCCACCACTGCGCCCAGGCAAACTCCGCGGCGGCCTCGTTCGGGGCGGGGTTCAGCGCGCTCATCAGGGACGGGAGCCCTTCGTCGGGCATAAGGTCCGCGACGATGAGCAGCCCGCCGGGGGTCAGGCAGCGTCGCGCGTGGTCGTAGAACGCGCGCACCTGGGCCGGCGGCAGGTAATGCAGGGTCATGACCACCGTGATCAGGTCGTAGCCGCCACCCGTTCGGTCCACCCAGCGCGGCGTAGACAGGTCTCCGTCCAACGCCCGCACCTCGCCCGCCAAGGC
Source organism: Micromonospora sp. NBRC 107095 (assembly GCF_030269705.1). Taxonomy (NCBI): domain Bacteria; kingdom Bacillati; phylum Actinomycetota; class Actinomycetes; order Micromonosporales; family Micromonosporaceae; genus Micromonospora; species Micromonospora sp. NBRC 107095. The sequence goes on along the minus strand of NZ_BSTU01000007.1, from coordinate 262,178 downwards.
TCCACGCGCCAGCGCGAGCAGGACGGGATCGATGTCCATGAGGGTGACCTCTGCGTCAGCCCACCGCCGGGCCATTCGCTCGGCCAGCAGCCCAGGTCCGCCGCCGAGGTCAAGCACCCGCCCGGGCGGCCGGCCGCGAACAGCCTCGGCGACCCGGCAAAGCGTCTCCTCGAGGCTCGCGAGGTGCGGCACGAATCCTTCCATCACCTGAGACCATGTCTTGCGCCACCGGACGATCTGCGTGGGGTCGAGCTCGGCGGCAGGCGCGCCGGTGGTCGTTGCCATGGGTGCACTCCGGACGACGCACGGACGGGAAGGCCAACGATAACGAGAGCCATTTCCGACAGGATAGGTGAGCCGAGACGGAGGAACCGGCGAATCGCGGCGTGTCCGTCAATCGTCGTCGAGCTCGACCAGGACCGACAGGAGTCGATCCACCTCCTCGGCGGTGTTGTAGATGTGCAAGCTCACCCGTACCGATGCCGTCTTCTCGCCCTGGTCGCCCTGACAGTGACCGTCCGCGCGGACCAGAAAGCCATGCGCGGCCAGGATGAACCCGAGGTCGTTCGAGCCGATCAGGCGGTGCCGGAAGGCCACGATGCCCTGGCGTTGCTGGGTCCGGGTGTCGGCGGCCAGGCTGCTTTGACAGCCCAGCACCTCGACGGTGGACAGCGTGCGCAACCCGTCGGTGAGCCGTGCGCCGAGAGCGGTGTTCCACCGGGCGATGCGATCCAGGCCGGCGGCGTCGAGCCAGTCCAGTGCGGCCACCAGGCTGATGATGCCGCTGGTGTTGGGTGAGCCGAGCCAGCCGGCCGGCGCGTAGGTCGGGCCGCGCTGATTGCGCGCCCAGATCGCGCCGGTCCCGGGCAACGCCATTGCCTTGTGCCCGGAGAACACCACGAAGTCGACGTCGGTCGTCGCGGTGGACAGCGGCAGGTGCCCCACTCCCTGCGCGGCGTCGAGGCAGATCGGGACCGACGGTCCGGCTACCGAACGCAGCCTGTGCACGTTCATGTCGTTGCCGTACACGTGGTGCACGTGGGTCGCCGCGATCAGACGCGTCCGGTCGTTGATCATCGCCGCGAGCCGGCCGGTGTCGTAGTCGTGGGCGGCGTCGTACGGCATCGCCCGCACCACGACGGACGTGCCCTGGTGACGCAGCAGCTCCGCGACCTCCAGCCAGGGCGCGTTGTTGGCGGCGTGATCGGCGAACGGCACGATGATCTCGTCGCCGTCGCGCAGCTGCGGGGCGAGCCAGTCGCGGGCGATGGCCCGCAGCCCCTCGGTGGTGCCGCCGACGAAGTGCACGCCCGAACGCTGCGGTGCCGGGTCGTCGAGGAAGCGGCGCAGTCGGTCGCGAGCCTGCTCGATGCGGGCGGTGGTCCGGTTCGCCCACGGGTACGTGCCCCGGGCGGCGTTGGCGTTGCCCGTCGTCAGGTAGGTCAGGACGGCGTCGAGGACCGCCTGCGGCTTCTGCGAGGTAGCGGCGCTGTCCAGGTAGGCCACGTCCGGGTTGGCGGTGATCAGCGGGAACTGGGCACGAAGCCCTTCCTGCCACGTGCGCAGCTCGTCGAGAGCACCCATGTCAGTCGCGGACAAGCTCAGCGCCCGCGTCGCGCCACGCGATGATCCCACCGTCGAGAGACCGGACGTCACTGTGACCCATCCGGGTGAGCAGAGCCGCGTAACGGGCCGACTTCTCCCCCACCGGGCAGACCAGCAGCACCGGCTGGCGGCGCCCGAACGGCAGCCCGCCGTACAGCAGCTCGGCGAAGAGTTCGTCGACGATGTTGATCGAGCCATCGATGTGCAGCGCCTGATACGCGAACGGGCTACGCAGGTCGACCACCAGCCCTCGGCGCTCGGCGATCCACCGCTCGGCCTCCGCGACATCGATTGTCGCCGCCTGCCTCACCTCCGCGTCGGTGACCGTGCGAAGGGAGTTGCGTCGCGGTGGTCGGCCGAACAGCTCGGGCCGTCTGTCCCGCAGGTAACCCATGTAGCTTTCGACGCGGTCACAGACGATGAAGACCGCCGTGCGGCGTTCGGTGAGCTGCGCGTCGACGGCGCGCAGATGACGGACGGCACCCTGGTAGGCGCCGCCACCGGTCGGCCCGGCGAGCGTGCCGCACCGACGTACGAGAGTCAGCAGACCATCGATCGCGTCGTCGGCGGTGATCGTCTCCACCTCGTCGTAGACGTCGGGATCGAAGAGGCCGACCTCGTGCACCTCGTCGATGGTGCGGATTCCCGGGATGAAGTCGGACTTGTGCGCTACCAGACCCACGACACGTACGTCGGGATTGTGCTGGCGCAGCGCGGCCGCGACGCCGGTGGAGGAGCCGGCGGTGCCGACGCAGGCGATGAAGTAGTCCGGCGCCCGGCCGTCGAGGTCCTTCACGATCTCCGGGCCGGTGCCGTTCAGGTGCGCGTCGACGTTGAGCTCGTTGAAGTACTGGTCGGTGTGCAGGTGACCGCCATCAGATCCGGCGAGCCGGTGGTACATCCTGGTCAGCGGGTCGTCGGTGTCCGTGGGGTCGAGGCATTCGGCCTGCCCGGGCAGCTCGTCGATCTCCGCGCCGAGCAGCAGCAGCAGGTCCTTGATCTCGGCGACCTTCATGCGGTTGGTGACGCTCTTGAAGGTGAGCCCGTGCATCCCGGCGATGACGGCGAGTGCCTTGGCCGTGTTGCCGCTCGACAACTCGACGACGGTGTCACCACGCTCAACGGCCTGGGTGAGCAGGGGTCGGACCATGTTCCATGCGGCGCGGTCCTTCAGCGAGCCGAACGGATTGAGCAGCTCCATCTTGCCGTACAGGTCGATGTTGCGCAGACCGTGCACGGCGGCGTCGATGCGGACCAGCGGTGTGTTGCCGATGGCATCCGTCATGCTCTCGAACCTCATGGTGCCTCCACACGACGGTGAACGGGCCAGTACTGCTCGTCGAGGCACCATCGCCACGCGCCGTCGTCGCGGTACAGCGCGACCTTGCGGCCGATCGGCTGGTGCAGCGCGTGCGTGGCGCTGAAGTCCATCAGGTAGCCGGCGGTGTTGACGAAGGCCAGCAGGTCGCCGGGGCGGGGCCGGGACGGCAGGAAGACCTTCCGTCGGGTGATGAGATCCGCCTCGAGACAGAGGTTGCCGAACAGGTACACCCCTGTGGGCCCTGGGGCGGCCGGGGTCGTCCGGTGCACGACGACCGGGTCCATCAGGACTCCGTGCTCCTCAAGGCTGACATCGCGGGCGTTGCAGTCCAGGCGCACGATCGTGTCGCCGTCGGCCTCGTCACGGACCTCGAGAACGGTGGCCAGGACGAGGCCGCACTGGTCGAGCAGAGCCCGACCCGGCTCGACGTGCAGGTCGTACATGTTGTCCAGTAGCAGGGTCCCGAGCGGGCGGCGCTGTTCCGGTGAGCGGGTTCGCAACAACCGATCGAGGTACGCCGCCCCCGAGACGGGCCGGTACGCGGGGTACAGACTCAACGATCCCCGGACGTGACCACCCTCGGCACGCAGACCGTAGCCGTACCCGTTCCAGGTCAGCGGCGCCCGGACGCCCAGCACCGCCTCGGTCAGCGCGGTGGTGTACTGCTCCCACTGCACGCCGTCAGCGAGGTAGTCGACACCGAACCCACCGCCGATGTCGACCGACCAGGGCCGCAGACCGCGTCGGCGGCACTCGTCCAGCGCACCGAGGCAGCCCTCCAACGCCACAGCCTTCTCCGGCAGCCCGATCGTGTCGAGGTGAAACGCCACTCCGATCATTTCCAGGGCGTCGGCGTGTTTCTCGACCGCGTCGAGAACCACGCTCACCGCGGCGGCCGGCACCCCGAAGCGGCTGCGACGGCTGCCGAGTTGCACGCCGGACGAGGCAAAACCCGACAGGCGTGCCATCACGCGTACGCGCGGCAACGACCAGTCCGTCACCAGTCTGGCGAGCGTGGTCATCTCATCGACCGAATCGACGCTGACCGTGACTCCGCTGCGGGCGCAGAGCCAGAGGAACTGCTCGTTCTTCGGCCCGGTCGCCATGATCCGTTGCGGCACGAAGCCGGCACCGAGCGCGTGCTGCAGCTCAGCCAGCGATGCGACGTCGATGCCCGCGTCGGTGGCGGCGAGTTCACGCACCAGGGCACTGGATCGGTTGGCCTTGTGCGCGTAGTAAATCTGACCTGACAGGCGATGATTGGTGAAGACCGAACGAAATGCGGCGATGTTCTCCCTCAACTGCTGCGGCAGAATCACGCCGAGCGGGGATCCCAACGCATCGGATAATTGCGCCATGAGGGCGGTTTCGTCGAGCACCGACCGCAGTGTCGGATCGATTCGCGGAGTCAGGTGGAGGGGCAATGCGACTCCTCAGGTGAGCCGTGGTGCCACGGACGCCGCCATCCATCACGTCAAGAAACCCTTCGTGACGGCGGCCTGCTTCAACGTAACCGATGTTCCTACGCCCGCCAAGGGGCGCTGGACTAACGACCGGCCGAACGTCCTCATATAGTCAGTTGTGCATGTGCGTCTGCGTAATCGCCAACCATTCAGCGAACCGCGCGAGCATGGCGGAAGTTCCATTTCTTCCCCTGCTCTGCGGCACACGCCGACGCGCGGCGCCTACCAGAAGTAGGCGCCGCGCAGGCCGACTCCGCCTCGGCACATGCCTCCCGCCGGAGCGGATGTCGACAGCGGTTCTGGCAGGTCAGCTTCGGTGCAACGGATCAGGACAGGACTTCGAAGGTGAAGGTCTGGGCACCAGAGCTCACGGTGGCACCTGTGGCGGCGAGCTTGCCGGTGACCTCGAAGGTGACGGCGTACGTGCCGGCGGCATCGAAGCCCCAGTTGGCGTGAGCGTGGGCGTTGTAGTTGACGTTGAGGCTGTCGGGCAGGCCGTTCCCGCTGTCGAAGAGCACCGTCGGGGTGCCCCCGGAGACGGTGTAGATACTGAAGCCCGCGGGGCCGGAGACGCTGCTGAGCTTGAAGGTGACCCGGTTGTTCTGGAAGATGCCGCTGGGCACCTCGGTGGTGTTCCACCCGGCCCAGAGCAGTCCGGCAGTGCTGGACTGCGGCAGGACCCATGCCTGGCCACCAGTACCGAGGTAGGACCAGGCCGAGCCAACGGGCACGGTGATCTTGGCCGTGTTCGGCACCCGGAAGAGCACGTCGGCAGGGTTGCGTTCGACGCTCGTGGTGCCGGTGCCGTCCAGGACGTCGACGGTCAGCGCGCCGCCGGCGTAGTCGACGTCGATCACGTCGACGTGACCGCTGGAAAGCACGACCGGTGCCGCGGCGACGGGCGTGGTGGTCCCGACGAGCAGTGCGGCGGTCACGACGAGACCGGCGAAAAGCCGGTTACGGGTTCGCATGGCGCTCACGCCTTGACCGTGAAGCGCAGCGTGGCGGGGGCGGAGGTCACCTGCTGGTCGGTGGCAGCCAGGGTTCCGGTGGCACGCACGGTGACGCAGTAGGTACCGGCCCTGTCGAACGCCCAGTTGGCGTGGGCGTGGTCACCGGCAGCCACCGTGACGGCGTCCGGGAGGCCGTCACCGCTGTCAGCGAGGATGGTCGGCTGCCCGACGGCGTTCTCGGTGTAGATCGCGAGCTGACCAGGGCCGGTCACTGACTGCACGGACAGCGTCAGGGCGTCACCGGCGAAGACTCCGGCCTCGACCTCCTCGGCAGCGATGCCCGGCCAGATCAGGTTGGCGTTCTGGATCTGCGGCAGCACCCACACCTTGGCCACGCCCGGGGTGCCGAGGAACGCGAAGGCGGGGTCGGCGGGGACGGTGACCTTGGCGTGGCGCTTGACGATCAGCTTGACCTCGTCGGCGCCGTACTCGACGTCGTTGTCTTCGTCGTGGACGCCGACCTCCAGCGCGCCGTCCTCGTAGGCCACGTCGACGAGGTCGAGATGGCCGGTGTCGAACACCACGAGAGACGTGGTGGCGGCCTGGGCGGGCAGGGCCGTGGCGACCAACGCCACGCCCAGGACGCCCGACGTCAGTAGATGACGGATGGTGCTACGCACGAAGAGACTCCTCTCCCGCGAAGGTCCCGAGTGGACCAACGCTTAATGAAAACGATAGTCGTTTTACTTGCCCTGCGATAGGGCTGAACGAGGACTCGGATGCGCGTCGTCGCCGAGTTCCTGCCCGCCGGGCCGCCACCGTCGAGTCAGGAGCCCGTGTCGCGGGGCGAACAGCCAGGCGGCAAGAAAGACCGCGGTGGCGACCAGGACGATGGTGCCGCCGACCGGCGTGTCGTAGCTCCAGGACAGGTACAGCCCGACGATCGCCGATACGCCGCCGACCAGCGGGGCGAGCAGCATCATGACGCCGAGCCGGTCGGTGAGTAGACGGGCTGCCGCCGCCGGGGTGATCAGCAGCGCCAGGACGAGGATGTTGCCGATCGTCTGCAGGGAGATCACCACGGCCAGGGTGACCAGGACGTAGAGCACGATGTCGAGCCAGAAGACGGACAGCCCCATGGCGCGCGACATCTCCCGGTCCAGGCAGACCGCGACGAACTCCTTGTGCAGAGCGAGCACCAAGCCCAGGATGACCAGGCCGGCGCCACCGACGACGTACAGGTCCCGATCCGGGATACCGGTGATCGAGCCGAAGAGGAACTGCTGCAGCGACCCCGCGTAGCCGGGGGCCTGTGAGATGATCACGATGCCGAGGGCGAACGCGCCGACCAGGAAGACACCGATGATCGAGTCCTCCTTGACCCGTCGGTTCTGCGAGAAGATCGCGATCAGCAGGGCGGTGGCGACACCGGCGACGGCACCACCGAGCACCAGGCTGCCCTGGAGGACGAAGGCGACCGCGATGCCCGGGAAGACCGCGTGCGCCACGGCGTCGCCGATGAACGCCATTCCGCGCAGGACGACGTAGCATCCGACGACTCCGCAGACGATGCTGGACATGACCGCGATCGCCAGCGCCTTGGGCAGAAAGGCGAGGTCGGGGTTGAGCAAATCGGTGAGGAAATCGGTGATCGACATCAGGTCGCCCTCACGAGCTTCAGCAGCGGAGAGGTGGCGCTCACCCCGAAGGTCTTCGTCCACAGCTCGGCGTCCTGCAGGTCCGCCGGCTGCCCGTCGGCGATGATCCGGCCGTTGAGCAGGACCAGACGAGTGCAGGAGTCCACTGCCGCGACGAGATCGTGAGTGGTCATCAGAACCGCACGGTCCTCTGCCGCCAGGCTGGTGAACAGGTCACCCAGCAACTCCTGCGTGGGCATGTCGAGTCCGGTGAACGGCTCGTCCAGCAGCAGGATGCGCGGAGCGAGGGCGAGAGCACGAGCGACCAGGACGCGTTGACGTTGTCCGCCGGACAGCTCACCGACCGGCCGGTGCCGTAACCCGGTCAGCTGTACGCGGTCCAGTGCGTCGCCGACTGCCCGCCAGTCGGTGACCCCAGGCCGACGGAGCAGACCGAGGCGCCCGGTCCGGCCGCTCATCACGGCCTGCTCGACCGAGATGGGAAAGTCCCAGGTGAACTCGTGGCGCTGGGGGACATAACCGATTTCGGACCGGCCGGGGCGCGACGGCCTGCCCTCCACCGTCACGGTGCCGCCGCAGGTACCAGTCAGTGCCAGGATGGCGCGAAGCAGGGTGGTCTTCCCGGCGCCGTTGGGCCCGAGCAGCCCGACCAGTTCGCCCCGGTCCAGGTGCAGCCGGATGTCCCGCAGGACCGGCCGGCCGCCGAGGTCCACGTCCAACCCGTCGATGTCGAGTGCTCTCACCGCTGCCCCTCCGACACCGCGGCGGCACGTTCCTGTTCGGCCCGGCGCTTCGCGCCGCGTCCGCGTAGCAACAGGAGGACCAGTCCGACGGCGAGCAGGGCGGCCGCGCCCGCCAGCGCGATGAGCAGCACTGTCGTGGACGTGGCGGCAGGCTCGCCGTCTGCGGCCCGGTCCTCTCCGGCTGGTGCCTGCCCTGCTGCTGGAAGGTCCGCGGTGGCGGCGAACGCCTCGTCGGCGCTGGTGGTGTCGCCCACCGCGATGCGCAGCGTACGGGTCGCCGAGACCGTCTCACCGTTGACCAGGTCGGCCGACGCCTGCACCGCTACCAGGTAGACGCCGGGCGCGGTGAACACCCAGTTGGCGTGGGTGTGGGTGTTGACCTCGGCCCAGAAAGGCTGCGCGGTGGAATCAGCGGAGCGCCAGAGTGGCTGGGGTGCGGCGAAGTTGCCCGACTGAAGGTAGGTCGTGAGGCTTCCCGGGCCGCGTACGCCGAGCAGGGTCAGGGTGACGCCTCGGTCGATGGTCTGCATCACCCGGGGATCCTGGGTGTTCCAGCCGAGCCAGACGACGTTCTGGTTCTGGGTCTGCGGCACCACGTACACCCGCGTGCCGGCGTCAACGCCGAGGAAGGCGTACGCCGGGTCGTCGGGAACGGTCTGCAACGCGGCATCGGAGACCCGGAGCAGGGCCTCGTCGGGGTCACGCCACACCGGTCGCGCCTTCGTGCCGTCGTGGACCAGCAGTGTCCACCGGTTGCCGACGTAGCGGGGGCCGATGTCGACGTGCCCGGTGGCGAGTTCCGCCCGGCCGGTGGCCAGGGGCTGATCGGCGGCGATCGACTGGCCGAGGCCCGGCGTCGGCTCCGCTGCCCGGGCCGGGGCCTGCGTCGTGGCCAGCACGATCACCGTGGCAACCGCGTATCGCAGGATGGCGCTGGTCGTACGGGGGCGCCGTCGCGCCCGTCCTGCCGTCACTGGCTCCTCCATCACTTGTCCGTCAGGCAGTCGTGCAGCGATTCGGCGTTGAACCGCATCATGTCGGCGTAGGTGGTGACGTCCCGGTCGAAGGTGTCGCCGTAGATCGCGCAGATCCGCAGCCCTTCTTCGCGGGCCACCTCGGTGAGGGTCGTGGATCGGGCCGCCAGGTTGGGCTCCAGGAACACGGCGGGGATCTTCAGGTTGCGGATCGTCTCGGTGAGCCGGCGGCGGTCGGCGAGGCTCGGCTCGGTGGCGGGGTTCGGGGTGACGAAGCCGGAGATCTGGATTCCGTACGCCTGGCCCAGGTAGCCGAACGCGTCATGGGTGCTGACCAGGTGCCGCCGCGAGGGCGGGATGCGGGCGATGGTGTCGCGGATCTGGGTGTCGAGCGCCTCCAGTTCACGGATGTAGGCCGAGGCGTTCATGCGGTAGTCCGCCGCGCCCTGCGCGTCGACGCCGATCAGGGTGTCCCGGATCAGCTCCACGTAGGAGATGGCGTTACGGACGTTCTGCCACAGGTGGGGGTCGATTTCGCCGTGCACGTGCTTGCCCAGCACCGCCTGCGGGAGCTGGTAGACCTGGGTGCCGGGCCGGCCGAGGAACCGGAACCTGCGGTCACCGGGCACCTCGAGCAGCGCCTTGTTCGGCACCTCGATGACGGTGCTGGCCGGGTCGTACACCCGCTGGTTGGCCTCGCCGCTGCCCTCCGGGTCGGCGAACAGGTAGAGCCGCCGCTCGTCGAGGTCGACGGCGATGTCGGCGTGACCGGAGTTCAGCACGTCCGCACCTGTCATCCCTGGCACCGAGTGCGGGTCCACTCCGACGGCGAAGGTGAACACCTGCTCCCCCAGGGGTACGGGCGCGGTCTCGGGGGTCACCGCCAACTCCGCCCGCATTGTCAGCCGGTAGACGCCGGGTCTGGTGAACGCCCAGCTCATGTGGGTGTGTGCGTCGGGGGGCAGCGTGGCGGTGTCGTCCCGGTAGCCGTTGGCGGCGTCGAACCCGTCGCCGGAGTCGACGTAGAACGACGGGTTGCCGAACGACTCGGTCAGGTACGCCCGTACCCGACCCGGCCCGTCCGCCGCGGTCGCGGTGAGCAGCACGTCGGAGGAACGGTTCGCACCCTGCGCCGCGCCGGTGCCGCGCACCCGCATGCCCAACCAGATGGTGTCCAGTGACACGTCCTCGACCAGAGGGATGATCTCCGCGGCGTACTTCACCGCGCCCTCGGCCAGCGAGATGTTCGGTATGCCGGCCCGCAGGTTCGCGTCCAGCGCCTTGATGACGGCCTGCTCCTCCAACAGCAGATAGTTGCTGAACGCCACGTCGGCGTAGACGACGTTTCGGATGTCCCGCAGCGACGGCTCGTAGCTGTGCGGGTCGGCGTTGTCGGGCACCAGGGAGGTGACGGCCACCCGCTCTCCGCCGACGTTGCTCACCAGGTCCCGCAGGATGCCGGTGGTCGTGATGACCTGAAGTCGGTCGTCGTCGGCGGTCAATGCCACCTCCGACCGGCAGCCGGCGATCAGCCCCACGATCAGCAGCGGCAGGATCGCCTGCCGCAGCCGTGGCACGACCAGCGAGTTCATGCGTCTGCCGTCGGGAGGCCGGCACGGCGGCGACGGCCCGACACCACCAGCAGAACCCCGACCGCCACGAAGACGATGCCGACCGCTCCGGCCGTCAGCACCCAGCCGGCACCGGTACGCGGCAGAGGCCCGCCGCCGCCCTGAGCCGCGCCGCCGTCGCCGTTCTTGTCACCGTCAGCGCCGCTGCCGGAACCGAAGCCGCTGTTCGGGTCGGTGCTGTCGCCGACGGCGATGGTGAGCGTCTTCGTGTCGGTGACCGCCTTGCCGGCGCTGGTGGTGCCGCTCATCTGCACGACGAGGCGGTACAGGCCGGGCTTGCTGAACGCCCAGTTGCCGTGGGCGTGGGTGTTCAGCGGAACACTCAATTGCTGCGGGAACGCCTTGGCCGAGTCGAACAGCACATCGGCCTTGCCGAACGAGCCGGTCAGGAAGAGGGCGAACCGGCCGGGCCCGTCGACGCCTTTCAACGTCCAGGTGACGTTGCCCTTGACCCTCGACACGACGGACTCGTGCTGGGTGTTCCAGCCGGGCCAGATGATGCCCGCCTGCTGCGACTGCGGCAGCAGCCACGCGGCGTCGCCCTGCTTGCCGAGGAAGTCGGCACCGGCGGGCACCGTGATCTTCGCGTTGTCCTTGACCTGCAGGACCACGTCGGTGGTCTCCCGCCAGACGGGAGGGCTGGTCCGGTCGTCCTTGATCCGGATCGTCCACGTGTCTCCGGACAGGTCGGGGCCCATGTCGACGTGCCCGTCGGCAATCACCTGTCGGGCACCCGTGGCGGTGGTGCCCGCCGCCTTCGCGGCCGCCGTCGACGGGGCCGCGACGGACTTCGGCGTGGCGGCGGCCTTCGGGGCCGCCGGGGGTGCGGCGAGTGCGCGCGCTGCCGACTGCCCGCCGGGGCGGGTCGCCGGCTCGGCAGGAGCGGGTGGCGGCACCTGCTCACCCGGGCTGATCACCGGCACGCGCACCCGGTACGTCGCATCCGCGCTGACCTTCCGGCCGGAGCGCAGGGTGGCCGAGCCGGTCAGGGTCAACCGGTAGTCACCGGCCGCGTCAAAGGCCCAGACCACGCCGCCGGTCCGTGTCGCCACCGGCAGCTGCGCCGTCCGCTTCAGGCCCGGGCCGCTGCCGAAGAGCGGGTTCGCCGTGCCGAGACCGGACAGGCTGTACGCGGTGAACGTTCCCGGACCCTCGACCGAGCGCACGGTGAGAGCCACCGTCTCGTCGGTGACGACGCCGGGGCGTACCCCGGTGGTGTCCAGCGCGGGGAACCCGCTGTCGCCAGCGGACAGTGACCACACCGCCTGCCCCGGCGAACCGAGGAAGGCGAAGCCCTTGCCCGCCGGCACCCGGCCGGCGAGCCCGCCAGCCGGGCCGAGCACAACCTCGGCCGGGTCGTGTCCGGCAGCGTCGCTGGACACCTGCGCGGCGTCGCGCAGCCGCAGCGACATCGAGTCACCGTCGAGCGCGACGGACACCAGGTCCGCGCCGGCCGCGGTGACCGCGGCCGGTTCCGCAGCCGCCGGCGCACCCCCAAGAGCCATCGCCAGTACGACTGATGCCACACCGGCGGCACCGGCGCGCATGATTCTCATCCTCATTGCTTGCTCCCCAGACGGCTTCGGAGTGGTTCGTCTATGTCGTGTCTCGCCGGCCGACGTGACTGGTGGCGGGAGCCGCTGCCGCACCGCCGCCCGGCGTCTGCTCGGTCTGCCGGTCGGCCTCGGAACGACCCTCCTCCCGGGCGGCCGCAACCGCCCGGGCGAGCTGTCGGGCCCGCCGCCGGCGGGCGGCGGTCAGCGCCCAGCCGATGAGGGCGAGCAGGACCAGCAGGGCCAGCTGTGGCCAGGGCACCGCCCAGGCGGTGGCGCGCGCCGTGCCGCTCTGCGGCTGCGGGTCGAGGACCTGGTCGCCCACGGCGGCGGGTGTGACGGCGGCACTCACGGTCAACCGGAACAGTGGCGGCACGCCCGTCATACGTACGGTGGTGGTCAGTTCGCCGCCGGGCAGGATCTCCGGCAGGGCCGCCCCGTCGGTCGAGCGCCGGCCGAGGCCGAACGGCCCGGCCACGGTGAGCGTGGGCCGCCCGGTGAGCCGGACGTTGCCGGTGTTGCGGACGGTGAAGGTAGCGGTGAGCGTGCCACCGGCGAGGGGGTTCAGCGAGCCGGTGTGCCGTACCCGAAGGTTGTCGACGGTCATCGCTGGTTGCAGCTCGCCGCTCACCCGTAGGTAGATCCGCGCGCCGACCCGGTGGTCGACGGCGACCCGGTTGCCCTGTGCGTCTGGTGCCGTGGCGGCGAGCGAGGCGACGATCCCGCCGGCGTGGTCCCCGGGCGTGGCGTTGCTCGGCACGGTGAGCGTGAACGGGATGTCCACACGGGACGTGGACGGGATGGTCACGGTGCCGCCGGTGAAACGGACCCAGGTGCCGACGTCGGTGGGCTTCTGGCCACCGGCCAGCAGGTCGAACCCGCCCTGCCCGGTGGTGAACGCGTCGCTGGCGTAGAGGTTCAGGGTCAGCGGGCGCACCGAGTGGTTGGTGACCGCGACGTAGTCGGTCACTGTTGCGCCGGGATCGAGCTTGTAGGTGAACGCCGGCCGACCGTTCGGGCCCTTGGCACTCGACGGCGCCACTCCCCACGTCGCGGCGGACGCCGGCGGTGCGGGGGGCGTGGGCGGTGCCGGAGCCGCGCCGAGCAGGGCTATGCCGGTGGCAATGGCGGCGAACAGGCGCATGGGTTCCGTTCCTGGGTGCGAGGGGTGAGGCGGGGCGGGTGGGTCGCGGCAACGGCCCACCCACCCCGCGACCGTCCGGTGGCGGTTCAGCGCCGGGCCACCGGACGGGTTCGGGCGATCAGATCGCGGTGAGGGTGAGGGTCGCGGAGTACGTCCCCGCAGCCGTTTCGGTGGGCAGGCTCAGCCGCAGACCCGCACCCAGTTGGGCGGTACCCCGCCCGGTGTCGCCCGGCGCCGAGCCCAGCACCGCGCTGTTGCCGAGACCGCCGCCGGACCCGACGACGTACGGCGTGACCTCCGGACCGGCCACGACACCCTGCCCGGAGCCCTGGGCGATGACCCGAGGGTTCCAGCCGAGGTAGCCGGAGCTGAACGTCGCACCGTCCGGCCCGGCGAAGTCGGCCGGGATCTGCCCGGACGCGCTCCACCCCGGTCGGCCGGCACGGGTGTCGGTCACCGTGACCGGGCGGAGCTCCCCGGTGCTCTCCCACCGGTCACCGCCGGCGGTCAGCTGTGCGGGCGGCAGCACCACGGCACGGTCGTCCGGGTTGACGCTGATCACCAGGGAACCCTGCGTCGCGTCGATCGACGCGGTGATCGTCTGCGAGGTGCCCGGCTCCTGCGGCGGGAACGCCACCCAGAGGGCCACCGGTTCGCTGGTCGCGACCACCTCGTGGGCGTCGCCGTACAGCTTCACCACGTACTCGCAGGCGTTCAGCTCACGGGTGGCCGTGAACGAGTAACTCGCACCCGCCTCACCCGCGATGATCGCCCAGTCGTCCGTGCCGGGGCACCGGCTGAACCAGTGGTAGTGGTCCAGCTCGGTCTGCGGCGTCTGCACCGCGTTGAGCGTCACTGTGTCGTTGGGCTGGTACTCGTCCGCCATCCCGCTGACCGACAGGCTGACCCGCGGCCCACCGCCGGACAGTTCACCGACGACGAACGAGTAGTCGACCGGCCCGGTGCTGACCGTCGTGCCGTTGGTCAACGTCGCGTTGGCCTGGAACGTCAGCGTGTAGTTGCCCAGCGCGCCGAACGCCCAGTTCGAGTGCGCGTGGGTGTGCACCGGCACGTCGATCGCGTCCGGCAGACCGTCGTCGGAGCGGAACTTGATGATCGGACCGCCGAACGAGTCCTGCGTGAACAGCGTGACGGTACCCGGCCCCTGCACGCCGACCAGGCTCAGCCGCACCTTGTTGCCCTCGAACACCCCTGAGTCGAGCGTCGTGGTGTTCCAACCCGGCCAGAGCAGATCCGGGTCCTGGGTCAACGGGAGGAGCCAGATCTGACTCCCCGCCGGCCCGAGGAAGGCGAACCGCGGATCGTCCGGAACGGCCATCGCCGCCTGCGGCAGAACCTGGAACGTCACGTCCGCCGGATTCCGCGTCACCGAAGGGCTGACCGTGTCGTCGTTCACCTTCAACGACAGCACGCCATCCGCGTAGTGCACATCGAGCGCGTCGGTGTGCCCCTTGGACAACACCACCTGCTCGGCCGCCGACGCGGCGGTGGGCGCCAGCACCGCGCCGGCGACCACCACCGCCCCGGCAACCAGGGCCGCGAAACCGCGAACCCTCAGAGTCGCATTCATTCCTCCCCTTTCAGCACCGCGCGTACCTGCGCGCGGTGGTACATGTGCTGCCATCACCAGGACGCCTTGCGCACCCCGGGCAGCTCGCCACGCAGAGCCAGCTCGCGGAACCGCACCCGGGACAACCCGAACCGGGCCAGCACGCCGCGCGGGCGGCCGTCGATCTGGTCACGTGAGCGCAGCCGCACCGGGCTGGAATCCCGTGGCAGCCGGCTGAGCCGGCGCACCGCGTCGGCGCGTACCTCCGGGTCGGTGTCCGGATGGGCGACCAGCCGCTTCAACTCCGCCCGCCCCTCGACGTGCCGGGCTACCAGTTCCTCGCGGCGCGTCTGCCGGTTGACCAGGCTCTTCTTGGCCATCAGCGTGCCTCGCGGAACTCGACGTGTCGGCGGACGACCGGGTCGTACTTGCGCAGGACCAGCCGGTCCGGATCGTTGCGACGGTTCTTGCGGGTGACGTACGTGTAGCCGGTGCCGGCGGTGCTGCGCAGCCGCACGATCGGTCGCACGTCGGTCTGGCGGGCCATCAGAGCTTCACCCCCCGGGCGCGCAGCTCGGCGACGACCTTCTCGATGCCCTTGCGGTCCACGGTCTTCAGCGCCTTCGTCGTCAGGGTGAGGCTGACCCATCGCCGTTGCGACGGCAGCCAGTAGCGGTGGTTCTGCAGATTCGGGTTCCACCGGCGGCGGGTGCGCCGGTGGGAGTGGGACACGGCGTTGCCGAAGCTCGGCTTCGCGCCGGTGACGTCACAACGTCGGGACACAGTGCACGCTCCTTGCTGAGGTTGACGATAACGACAACGGTTTTCAGTTCTACATCATCCGTTCGGTCAGACCCGCAGCGGGCCGATCGCCAGCGACCCCCACTTGGGCCGGGTGCGCCCGCCGACCGTCCGCCACTCCGGATGTGGTTAAATGACAATCGTTTTCAACTACGTCGAGAGGAGTGCCATGTCGTCGTCACCACAGGCACCGACGCACGTCCTGACAACGGACACTGACACCCGCCCGTCCTTGACCGTGCTGTCCGGGTTCTGGCCGGCGGCGACCTTCGCCGTCGCTCGGGCGCTGCTCGCCGCCGACGACTCACTGCTACTGGTGCGCCACGACCTCACCGGGATCCGCGACGGCGCCGTGCGCCGGGTGGTGCGCTCCAGCACCGGCATAACCGAGGACGAGCGGGTCGGCCTGAAGCACGGCTGCGTCTCCTGCACCCTGCGCGAAGACGTGCTGCCCACCCTCGTCCGACTCGCCCGCAGCCAACCCGGCCGGGATCTGGTGCTGATGCTGCCCGAGGTGGTCGAGCCGGAGGCGGTCGCCGCCGCCTGCGCCCACTGCCTCGTCGACGGCGCACCGATCACCGAGCTCATCCGCGTCGACTCCTATGTCACCGTCCTCGACGCCGAACACCTGCTCGACGGCCTCGCCAGCACCGACGACCTCACCGCACTCGGCATCCAGGCCGCGGACGACGACGACCGCGCGCTCGCCGACGTCGTGGTCCGCCAGATCGAGTACGCCGACACCCTGGTCCTCTGGGGACAGTCCCGGGAGGGTGCCTTCGACACCAGCCGGCTGTCGGTCCTGCTGCGGCGGATGGCGCCGTGGGCGGTGCACATCCGCGTTGACGGTGACCGCGTCGACGCCAGCACGCTGACCCGCCAACTGCGCCACACCCACCGGCACCGGCCGGAGACCCCCGGGCTGCTGGCCCGTGGTCTACAGGGCTACACGCTGGGCGCACACGAGCCGGAATCCGACTGCGGGGTGGTCTCCGCCGTCTTCCGCGCCCGCCGCCCGTTCCACCCGCAACGCCTGCACGACGTCCTGGAGGACGTCAACGCCGAGATGATCCGGTCCCGGGGCCACCTCTGGCTGGCCAGCCAACCCGACACCGTGGTGGCGTGGGAGTTCGCCGGCGGCGGTCTGTCCATGGGCTCGCTCGGACACTGGCTGGTCAGCCTGCCGGAGGACCGCTGGGAGCACGTCGAAGACCAACGCCGCCTCGCCGCCGCCCTGGAGTGGGACCCCTACTACGGCGACCGCCACCAGCACCTGGTCTTCATCGGCCTCGACGTCGACCCCGTCGAGCTGCACCGCACCCTCGCCCGGTGCCTGCTCACCGACGCCGAACTCGCCGACGGCGAAGAAACGTGGCGCGCCTACCACGACCCGTTCGCCGGCTGCTTCCCCCTTGGGGCGGAGGAACTGGCAGACACCGACACCGAAGGAGCGCAACCCGCATGAAGCCCGGAATCCATCCCGACTACCGACCCGTCGTCTACCGCGACAAGGGCGCCGATCTCGTCTTCCTCACCCGGTCCACCGCCACCAGCGACTAGACCATCGAGTGGACCGACGGCACCACCTACCCCGTCATCGACGTGCAGATCTCCTCCGCCAGCCATCCCTTCTGGACCGGCAAGCAACGCCTGCTCGACACCGCCGGCCGGGTCGAGAAGTTCCGCCGGAAGTACGCCCGCCGGGGGCCGCAGGGCGCGTGACCGTGACGTGCCGGTCGACTGGACCGACCGGTGCCGCGACAGGTCGACGGCCCCCGTCACAACCGGGCATGGCAGTTGACGCTCGCCCGCGAGCCGGTCGCCGAGGGCAACCAGCTCGCGGGCGACCGTCAGCAGCGCTCCGGCGGGACGGCCCTCAATCCCTCTCGTTCTTTGCAGCCGCCGAGCCCGCGGGCGGTCCCGCCAACGCCGACGAGCGCGCCGCCGCCGACTACGGGGACATCATCCGAAGTCACAGGGTGACTGCCATGGGTCAGACCTGAACCGGATCGACATGCTCGTGTTCGTGCAGGTCGCTCAGGTCCCATTCGGGGAACGGGTCGGGCAGCGCCCGCCAGGCAGGCTCCCCGGCGGCGATCTCGGTGTCGGTGAGCAGGCAGGCGGTCAGCGCGGCCCGCAGGCCCTGGCCGTCCAGGTCGACACCGATGAGAACGAGTTCCTGCTGCCGGTCCCCGAAGAGCGGATGCCAGCGGGACTCCAGCTCGATCCGCTCGTCGGGATCCTCGGGCCACTCCCCGGAGACCACGACGGGGACGCCGATCGGATCGCACCGGCCGGAAGGGCCTGCCTGCGACCACAGTGCCTGCACGTCCGGGCGGCTGGCCAGCCACAGGAAGCCCTTCGAGCGCACCACACCGAACGCGTCCAGCCCGCCGGCCAGCAGGTCCCACAGTCGCTGCGGGTGCAGCGGCCGGTGGTCGCGAAAGACGATGCTGGAGATGCCGTACTCCTCGGTCTCCGGCACGTGCCCACCGTTGAGCTCGGCGACCCAACCGGGCGCCGTCTCGGCCCGCTCCAGATCGAACCGGCCCGTGTGCAGGATCTCCGCCGGGGCCACCCGGCCGTGCACGGCACGCACCTGCCGGGCGGCCGGGTTGAGGCGGCTCAGCAGCGCCTCCACCACCGCCAGATCCTCCGGTGCGACCAGATCGGTCTTGTTGACCACCAGCACGTCGGCGAACTCGATCTGGTCGACCAGCAGATCGGAGACGCCCCGGTCGTCCCCCTCGTACGCGGCCAGCCCACTTGCCTCGAGGGTCTCCCCCGCCTCGACGCGGGCCAGCAGGCCCGCCGCGTCGACCACCGTCACTGTGGTGTCCAGCCGAGCCAGGTCATCCAGAACCTGCCCGTCCTCCACACCGAAGGCGAACGTGGCGGCCACCGGCATCGGCTCGGAGATGCCGCTGGACTCGATCAACAGGTAGTCGAAGCGACCCAGCCGGGCCAACCGGGCCACCTCGTCGAGCAGGTCGTCGCGCAACGTGCAGCAGATGCAGCCGTTGGTCAGCTCGACCAGCCGCTCCTCCGTCCGCGACAACGCTCCACCGTCACGCACCAACGCGGCGTCAATGTTGATCTCGCTCATGTCATTGACGATCACCGCCACCCGCAACCCCTCGCGGTTGGCCAGCACATGATTGAGAAGGCTGGTCTTGCCCGCACCGAGGAACCCGGACAGCACCGTCACCGGCAGCTGCTCCGTCATGGCTGATCCAGCACCTGACGACCCTTGTACAGACCGCAGTGCGTACAGGCGCGGTGCGGCAGCACCATCTCCTTGCGCGGACACGGGCAGGGCGTCGACTGCGGCACGGTCGCCTTCCACCGGGCGCGACGGTGGCGGGTGTTGGACCGGGACATCTTGCGCTTGGGCACGGCCATGAGAGGTCTCCTCGATACGGGTTCAGCCACATGCTAATGGGTCCCGTTTTCAATAGGAGTTCGGGGCGTGCCTGATTCAGCTCACCGCAACGACGCTCGGACCTCCTGGAGCAACCAGGGCCGGGCCCCGTCGCCCTTCGTTCAGATGATCCGTCGACCGCTCAGCGCACACAGGCGGCGCAGGTGCCGAATATCTCCAAGGTGTGACCGACGTCGACGAACCCGTGCTGTGCGGCAACCTGGTCGGCCCACCGCTCCACGGCCGGCCCGGCCACCTCGACCGTACGCCCGCAATCTCGACAGACCAGGTGGTGATGGTGCTTGCTCTGACTACACCGACGGAAGAGTTGTTCGCCACCCGGCAACCGGGTCGAGTCAATCTCGCCGGCATCCACCAGCAGCTGCAATGTCCGATAGACGGTCGTCAGACCCACGCCCGCCTTACGCGCCAGAAGCATCTGGTGCAGTTGCTGCGCCGAGTGGAAGCCCTCGACCTCGCGCAGCAGTGCCAGCACCTCTGCCCGCTGCCGGGTGTTCCGGGTCACATTAGGCACCGTCTGATTCACCGTGGCCGCCATCCTCCCGTGATGTGGGCGCCGCCGGCCTACCGCTTCCGACACTTCGCCTCGCTGCCCGTCAGACCATTATGCGTCGTCGTGCATGAGCGTGGCCGCACCGTCCCCCGACCCCTGGCCTGTCGCGGGTAACGCAGACCGGCCGGCGTCCAGGTCCAGCAGTGCTGGTGATGTCACGGAGAGATCACAACGTCCAATCATCTATCGACATCGACTACCAACACCAAGAAGGATTCCCTCACACGCCCCCGTCATCTCGGGACCCGTTCTCAGGAGAGGACCCTGCGGTTTCGCGACGATGGCCCGTCGCTATCGATACACTCACATCGCTGTTGGTGTGTGAGCGAACCAAAGGTCGGCACACACGTTGCGCGCCACAGCCCTCGGAACGCGGGCAGGCAACCGGGTCGACGCCATGTCCACATGCCCAGCACAGAAGGGGGCCGGCGTGGCCGCATCCGAGCCCACCACCTCATCGAGCACAGGAACAGCCGGCACTCCCGACACGCCGCCAGGCCCCGACACCGTCCAGCACGACCACGGTCACCGGTCCCCGTTTCCGTTCACCGGACGGATCGGTTCGGTCGAGATCCTCGCCGCCGTGCTCGTCCTGCTCATCTTCCTGCGCGAGCCCCTGGCAAGGTTGCTGTCCGCACCATCGCTGGCGACCTGGACGACGGTGTTCGTCTCGGTGATGGTGCAGGCCGTGCCATTCCTCGTCTTCGGTGTGTTGCTGTCCGCCGCCATCGCAGTCTTCGTACCCCGGTCGTTCTGGGCCAGGGCCCTGCCGAAACACCCGGCCCTCGCCGTACCGGTCGCCAGCGCGGCAGGGGTGATCCTGCCGGGGTGCGAGTGCGGTGCCGTACCGATCGCGGGTTCCCTGATCCGCCGCGGTGTCACACCTGCGGCGGCACTGGCGTTCCTGCTCGCAGCACCGGCGATCAACCCGATCGTCCTCGCCGCGACCGCCGTGGCCTTCCCCAACAACCCTGAGATGGTCCTTGCCCGCGCGATCGCCAGCCTCGTCGTCGCCATGATCATGGGGTGGCTCTGGCTGCGGCTGGGCCGCACCGACTGGATCCGGCTCCCGCACCGACCGGACCTGGACGGGCTGCGGCGCGGGGAAGCGTTCTGGTCCGCCGTACGGCACGACATCGCCCACGCGGGCGGGTTCCTTGTCATCGGCGCGATGGCCGCGGCCACCATCAACGTCGTCGTCCCCGAACAGTGGCTGCAGACCCTCGCCGACCAGCCGGTGCTCTCCGTGCTCGCCCTGGCCGCGCTCGCGGTCCTGCTGTCGATCTGTTCCGAGGCGGACGCGTTCGTCGCCGCCTCCCTGTCGCAGTTCTCCCTCACCGCTCGACTGGCTTTCCTGGTGGTCGGGCCGATGGTCGACCTGAAACTCATCTCCATGCAGGCCGGCATCTTCGGCCGGCGCTTCGCCGCCCGATTCGCGCCGGCCACCTTCACGGTCGCCGTCGCGGTCGCCGTCATCACCGGGATGGTGCTGCTGTGAACCGGATGGCCCAGGCCTGCGTCATGATCTTCTTCGGCGCGGCAGTTCTGCACGCCAGCGTCACGGACCTCTACCTGCGCTACGTCAAGGAAGGGCTGCGACCGTTCCTCATCGCCGCCAGCCTCCTGCTGATCGTCGCCGCGGTGATGACCCTCTGGTACGACCTACTTCCCCACGCGGACGGGTCCGAGGGCCAGAGCGACCCCGCCGGCCGGACTCGACCGGAGAGCGCCGAGCGGAGCCCGAGCGGGTCAACGACCGAAGTCCTACACGACGAGCACACCCACCACGAACCGCGAGTCGCCTGGCTGCTTCTCCTTCCCGCTCTCGGGCTGCTACTCGTGACTCCACCCGCCCTGGGCTCGTACGCGGCCGGCCAAGCGGGCACCGCACTCACCGCTCAGCAGGACTACGACTACGACTATCCGCCGCTGCCCGCCGGGGATCCGGCGACGATCAACGTCTTCGACTACGCCGCCCGAGCCCTGTTCGACAAGGGCCAGTCGATCGGCAACCGACGGGTCCAGCTCACCGGCTTCATCACCCCGGGGCCCGACGGACAACCCATCCTCGCCCGCATGATCCTGTCCTGCTGCGCCGCCGACGGTCGACCCGTCAAACTCGGAATGGCCGGCAACGCCCCCACCGGTCTGGCCGACGACACCTGGATCCAGGTCACCGGCCGCTACACGGACCGCGTGACCCGTGACCCCATCAACGACGAAGAGATCCCCTATATCGAGGTGGAAACCTGGCGACGGGTGATCGCCCCCAAGGATCCGTACGAGTAGCCCTCCGCAGCGCCGGGCACAACCTCAGGCGTCAGCGCTACCCCACCGCAGAGTGCAGGCGATCACTCAACCGCCAGAGCCTTCCGCAGCACCGTCAGGCGTGAAGGCGCCACCGTCGGGACCAGTGTCCAGGTAGACATGCTGATGACCTTGACCCGCATCGATGTTGACCTGATCGAGTTGGGTAGCCGCGACGGACCACGCGGCAGCGGCTTGCACTGCCTGCCGTTTCGCCAGTTGCGCCAGAGCGGCCCGCTGGGTGGGCGGCCCGGTAACCGCGAGCAGGTAGGACTCGACAGCCAGGGAAGCCTGCTCCACAGCGCCGCGCAGACCCCCGCGCGCCACATTGGTGGCGGTGGTGCCCGACGGAGGGTCGGCGAACGGCTCCGCCGCCCGCGACATCGTCTGTTGCCACTGGCGGACCTGGTCGGGGCCGGGCTGCCCGCCGATTGGCGTGTCGGTGCGCAGAGCGTTGAGGATGGGGGAAATCTCCTCACGAAGGCGCCGGGCCGTTGCCGTCAACTCGACGATCTGCTGACTGTCGCGCTGCGCCTCGGCCTCGCGTATGTCGGCGACAGCCGACTCGACGCCGTCCGGTCGATTCGCTGTGTAGCCGGCAGCGCCCCCCACAAGAACAGCCGCGAGAGCGGTCGCCCCGACGACGACGGCGACTCGCGCCACACGACGGCGGCGCGTGTCAGGCGCGGACTGCAGGTAGGAGGGCTTACCGGTGCGGCGCGACACGACATCTCCTTGCGTCGATGGAGCCTGAGTCGCAGCGTAGCCTCACCGTCCGACGCCAGTCGATACCGGCGTTGCCGTCGTCTCGCGCGTGTTCAGCCGAACGGTTCTGTTCGCCGGCCCTCCACTCGAAGCCGCCCGTGCAGACCATCGACGCCGTCGACCCCGCCTCGGTCGCCCACCGGCTACCCTCGGGAACTTTTACCCTGCTCACCTGCGGAACCATCGACCCGCAGGTACCGTGCCGCACGACACATCACTGGCAGTGGCGCTGGAACGGGCTCAGACCAGCGGACCCGGCCGAGTCGTACCGCCGGCGTGGCACACGACCTGACGGACCCCGCCAATCCCGACGTGCTCGCCCCGCCGACACTCGACGCACTGCGTCAGTTCATGAGATGCGGTACCAGGTAGACGAGGCAGACGCTCCGGGGGTCCAGGTCGGGTACCCGGACGGGTGCTGGGCGTCATCACCAACGGCAACAGTTCGCGGATGGAAACCTCGGCACGACGAGGTCGGAGCCTGTGGGTGGGAGGCCGGTGATCGCTGCGGCCGACGCTCCAGCTAGCCGGCGGCCGCCTCACGTTGGATCTGCTCGAATTGAGCGGCCATCGCAGCGGCCAGGGCCTGCGCGGCGGACAGCGGACGAACCATGACCGTGAAGTCATCGATCAAACCGCTCTCGTCCAGGTGCAGGAAGTCACAACCCTCGACGGCGACGTCGCCTATCCGCGCCTCGAAAACCAGCGCGTGATCGCGGCCGCCCTCGCCGCTCAGCTCGCGGACATACCGGAAGTCCTCGAAGACCCGCAGCACACCGCGAAGGATCGCTGCGGTGATTGCCTTGCCCGGGTAGGGCTTGAACGCCACCGGACTGCGAAACACCACGTTGTCGGCCAGGGCCGCCTCAAGGGCATCGGGGTCGCGTGCTTCCACCGCCGCACGAAAGTCGATCACCGCTCCAGCGTACGGGTTCTTCCGCCGTCAGCCTCCTGTCGAGGCGGTGTTGAGCCGGCTCACTGCGTTGGACGCGGCCAGATGCCGTCAGCCACAAGGAGCCTGCTCAGGTTGGTCGAGATGTCGAGCGTGGTGAGGTGGCCTTTGCCCAGGTCGATGATCGCGAATCGTTCGATGAGATCGACCAACCATCCGCGTCTAGGTCATGGGTATCCCCGCTGCCCCGACGCGAGGGTCCTGCGGCGATGTGCCGCAGGTCGGGCAGGGACATGCCGACGCGGCCCCGACCCAGACTGAGCCGCCACGACCGACACGATCCACCAGCCCACGCCACCCCAACACTCGAATGTGGCTCCCGCGGCAGCACGGGGAGCCGTTCCGTAGGCAGGATCTCCTCAGGCAAGCCGGTCTCCGACCCTACGGAGCAGGGCGCGAGCGATCTGCTTGTCGTGAACCGATCGGAACGACTTTTGCCTCTTGGCCGTGCCGCATCAGGTAGCCCTCCACGAAGCCGGTATTCCGGTCACCGGTGTGTGTCTCAATCTCGTTGAGTCGCACCACGAGGAATTCGGTCAGGGCGCTGATCCGGTCGTCAAGTCGCTCTTGTATCTCGGCGACGATTGCAAGGACTAGCGCACAGCTGACCATGCTGATTGCGAGCAAGTTAACACTGAGAGGGAGCGGGCCACCCTCCAGTACAAGGGCCAGCAAGTTTCCACTCAGGCACAGCGCCACCGTGAGTGCCGTCACCACAATCGCCCACGATTTCACGGTCCCCATGCGGCTCGACAATGCTCCGAACGGCCATGCCTCCGTCCGCCGCCGAGGAGTTCGGGATGCCTCTTCTCGAGCTCGATCCACGATGTGTTGTGCTTCAAGGCGGGCTTTCGCGACGGTGTCCATGGCTTGTTGGAGCGCCTCTTTCCGGCGCTCATCTGCCTCTTGGCGGGCTTGCGCTCGGATGGATTCTGCCTCCCGCCGCGCCGCCTCCCCGGGTTGGTCCGTCGGGACACCAATGTGCTGTTGAATTGGCGTAGGCGCCGTAAGGCCGCGCCCGGCACCAAGACTGGCCGAGCGTTGGTCTTGTGGCAGGCTGGCAGCCCTCCCTGCGGCAGCCTGCTTGATGCTCTCTCGTCGCCTAACGAGTTCTCCGTCCGGCAGGCGGGAGGCCACAATCTCGTCGGCGAGGTTACGAACCTCCCGAGCCAGCTCATCGAGACTCTCGGCCTGCGGCTCGACCGGCTCCAGGTGGCTTTTGTCGGTCACCGGGTCTCCTCTCTCCGGCCGTTGTCGTCCTGCGTGGTGATCTTCCGATCGCGCTCTTGCTCCCTGGCCAACTCGAGCCGGAGCCGTTCCCTCGCAAGTTGAAGGAGCTTGCGGACGTTGGCATGGTTCTTGCCCAGCTTGGCAGCAATCTCGTCCGTGCTCATACCGTCGAAGTTGTACGCCATGACCGCACGTTGATGCAGCGGGAGGCGGGCCAGGTGTTGAATCACCCACTCCTTTTCCTCCCAATCGGTCAGGGTCACATCGTTGACGCCCGTCGGGGTGACGTGGCCACCACGAGTCGTACGGTCCAGGCGCTCTTTCTCCCGCTTCTTGATCTTGCGAAGCCGGTTCAGGACAGCCTTGGTTGAGTACGCCCAGGGGTTGGTCACGGCTCCCCATCGACAGAACAGGTAAGCCATAACCTCACCCACAAAGTCTTCTGCCTCCTCTGTGGTAGCCCCGGCGATCAGAGCCGCTCGCAGGAGAGATGGATAGGCGCTCTCGAAGAACAGGTCGTAGTCGCCTGCCACAGCCACAGGTTCGTCGGCATGCGGCGATGGATGCGCCTCGACCGAGCCCTCGTCCGCTCGAGTCACGTGCGACCTCTCCCTCCGTCGTCGATGACTCCCCATGGGAGTTAGGTCTGCGAGGCTTGCCAACCGTGAAGCGCCTGGTCCGAGCTTTCCGGGCGGCCGGCCGGCACTTGCAAGATCCGATCTCGCCCATCGCCCTCCTACCGATGCGCGATCACGATCAGGCTGGCGAGCAGCACTGCCGACACCGCGGCGATCAGCGTTACTGGCAGGCTGACCGTAGCCAGATAGACCCCGCCGACGCCGGCCAGAATCCCGTGGGTCACAGCGAGCAGACTCCTGGCACTCAGGCGGCTGCCACCACTCGGCCGACCGCCCTGCAGGGGCGAGCCCGCGTCGGTGGTGCCAGATACTGCTTCTTCCGCGTTCCGATCCAAGGTAGACATCTCCCTAACGGTCTGAGCAACCCCTGTCGCCCCAGAGATCAAGGTCCCCAGGGGCGGCAGGATGTGAAGGCTCGACCTAGCCCGTGCTGACTCTCGTAGACGTGGCAGCATCACGGCGGGACGCCGACTAGACCTCACCTCGATGCTGTCCGTTCGAGTGCCCAGTGAGGAAGTGGCGCCGCGCAACGGCCCATGGGGCTGCGGCAGCTGGACCGGCCGGAGGGCGGGGCCTGACACGGAGCCCCGCCTTGCACTGCCGCGCGCCCGCCTCGCGGCATGGCTACTGACCGGGCCTGGGCAGCCCTTGCGCAAGTCGCTCTGGATGAGATCGACATGATCCACAACGAGTCTCCCGGCGTTGACTCGAAGCGGGGAAAGCGCAATCCTGTGGAAGCGCTCCCATCGTCGAGCTTCTATCCGAAAGGAATGCTCGTGCGTCCCACCACCGCTCTACTCCCGGTCGTGCTCGCCACGGCCCTCGGCGGTCTGGTCCTGCCGGAGCCCGCCCTGGCGGTAGCCGGTCCGGCGCTGGCCGTCGACACCACCGCCCCCCGGCACCAGATCAGCCCGTACATCTACGGCATGAACTTCGCCGACGAGGCGCTCGCCCGCGACCTGCGGCTACCGGTGCACCGTTACGGAGGCAACGCCACCACCCGCTACAACTTCCGTGCCGACACCACCAACCGCGCGGCGGACTGGTACTTCGAGAACATCCCCAACGACAACCCGACCCCGGAAGACCTCCCGGAAGGCTCGGAGACCGACCGGTTCGTGCAGCAGAACAGGGCCACCGGCGCCGCCACCGTCATGACGATGCCGATGCTCGGCTGGATCGCCAAGGACCGGTCACGGGCCTGTGGCTTCAGCGTCGCCAAGTACGGCCCGCAGGAGTCCACCGACCCCTGGGCACCGGACTGCGGCAACGGCAGGAAGCCGGACGGATCACTGATCACCGGCAACGATCCGGAGGACACCAGCATCGCCGCCGGCCCGGAGTACGCCACCGACTTCGTCAACCACCTCAAGGGACAGTTCGGCGGCGCTGCCGACGGTGGAGTCCAGTTCTACAACCTGGACAACGAGCCGGACCTGTGGCATTCCACCCACCGCGACGTCCGCCCGACCGGACTGGGCTACGACGAGCTCCGCGACCGCACCTACGAGTACGCCGCCGCGATCAAGGCTGCCGACCCCGGCGCGAAGACGCTCGGCCCGGTCGGCTGGGGCCTGAACTCGATCTTCTACTCGGGCCTCGACCAGGACACCTGCTCGCGCACCGGCTGCTGGTCGAACCCACCGGACAAGGCCGCGCACGGCGGCCAGGACCTCGGCCCGTGGTATCTGGACCGGATGCGCGAGTACGAGCAGCAGCACGGCACCCGCATCCTCGACTACTTCGACGTCCATCTCTACCCGCAGCAGGCCGGCGTGCTCGGCGACGCGGCCGGCGACGCCGACACCCAGGCACTGCGACTGCGCTCGACCCGCCAGCTCTGGGACCCGACCTACGTGGACGAGAGCTGGATCAACCAGCCCGTCCGGTACATCCCGCGCCTGCGCGAACTGGTCGACCAGCACTACCCGGGCACGAAGATCGCGATGACCGAATACAACTGGGGTGGCTACGGATCGCTCAACGGCGCTCTCGCCCAGGCCGACGTACTCGGCATCTTCGGCCGCGAAGGACTCGACCTGGCGACCCTCTGGACCGCACCGACGGCCGACCAGCCGGTGGCGAACGCCTTCCGCATCTACCGGAACTACGATGGAAAGGGCGGCGCGTTCGGCGAGACCTCCATCCAGGCCACCAGCACCGACCAGAGCAAACTAGCCGTGTACGCCGCCGAGCGGAGCACCGACAAGGCGCTCACACTGGTCGTCGTCAACAAGACCGGCGACGACCTGACCAGTTCGGTCGCCCTCACCGGCGCCTCCGCCAGCACCGCCCAGGTCTACCGCTACAGCGGGGCGAATCTCGCCGGTGTCGTCCGGGAGGCCGACCAGCCGGTGACCGCCGGCGGCCTCACGACCACCTTCCCGGCCAACTCGATCACCCACCTGGTGCTGCCGCGCGGCACCACCCCCGGCGACACCCAGGCGCCGACCGTCCCGGGCACGCCGACCGCCGGCACGATCACCAGCGACAGCATCGCGCTGGCCTGGGCGCCGTCCACCGACGACACCGCCGTCACCGGGTACGACGTGCACCGGGTCGACGCCACCGGCACCGTGAAGGTGGGCACGGCCACCGGCACCACGTACACCGTGACCGGATTGACGCCGGACACTCCGTACACCTTCGTGGTGACCGCCCGCGACGCGGCGGGCAACGTCTCGGCGGCCTCGCCCGGCCTGACCGTGCGGACCGCGACCACCGCCCCGACCGGCAGCTGCACAGTCGCCTACGCGGCGAACAGTTGGCCGGGCGGCTTCACCGCGACCGTGACGATCAAGAACACCGGCACCACCGCGATCGACGGATGGAAACTCGCCTTCGACTTCCCCACCGCCGGCCAGAAGGTCGGCCAGGGCTGGTCGGCCACCTGGAAACAGAACGGAACGAGCGTCACCGCGGACAGCATGAGTTGGAACGGCAGACTCGCCCCCGGCGCGTCCACCAGCACCGGCTTCAACGGCACGTGGAGCGGCACCAATCCGTCGCCAACCGCCTTCACCCTCAACGGCCAACGCTGCGGGTGACCTGAGACCACTTCCTCGTCCCACACCGACGGAGCAGGCCGGAGGGGTCCGGGCCGCAGCGGCACCCGGACCCCTCCCCTGGCATTCCGGCGCACAGCCGCTCGACACCGATCAGGTTCATGCGAGAAGCCGTGTCGCGGTCGCAGACCTGGTGCAACAGTCGCTGAATGGCAGATGAACACATGGTCACTACGGCTCTTGAATCGGCATGAAAGCCCGGGCAATGTGTCGTTACCCACGACAGTCGTCAGCGTCAGTCTTGTGGCTCGGCTCATAGCCGACCGCATCTGACTACCGGGAAGTAGCGGTATACATTTCCGCTGTTGCCGATCCGGTTCAATGTTCCACACCGCGGTGTCCACACCACGGCGCCGGCAGCAGCCAATTCCCACACGATCATGTCCGTCCATTCTGGGCAGGAGTTCATTTTGAATAGAGTTTCGTCGCTTCTTCTCGTGCACGGCGCCTGGCACGGGCCCTGGGCCTGGCAGTCGCTCGTCGAGCAACTCCCGGATATCGACATCCACACGGTTTCATTGCCCAGTAGCGGCAACGACGCCGCAGCCCTCGGCGATCTCTACGATGACGCGGCCGTGGTCAAAGCCGCCGTCGCCGCTATCGACGGCCCGGTCGTGGTCGTCGCCCACTCCTACGGTGGTGCCCCGGTCACGGAGGCGCTCGGCGCTGCGGACAACGTACGCCGGCTTGTCTATCTCGCTGCTTTCCAACCGGATGTCGGTGATTCGCTGTTCTCCACCGCCGGCGGTGTTGCTCCGCCGTGGTGGGAGGTGCACGAGCGGGCCGAGCTCAAGGGCAAGGGTTACATCAAGCCGTCGCAGCCCCGAGAGGTCTTCTATGGCGACGTCGATCCGGAGACCGCCGAACAGGCCGTTGGGCGACTCGGACTCCAAGCCTGGGCATCGACGCAGCAGCCGCTGACCCAGGCGGCGTGGCACACCATTCCCAGCACCTACATCGTCTGCGAGGCGGACAACGCCCTGCCGCCCTTCGCCCAGGAACTCATGGCCAAACGGGCCGAACGGGTGCTGCGGATGAACTCCTCACACTCGCCGTTCCTTTCTCAGCCCAGCGAACTGGCCACGCTGATCTCGGGCGAACTCTCCGCCTGACGCTCGCCGCCGCCCGGTAGGGCAGCCGCGCGTCCGAGCCCATCCCTCCGATGATGCTCGGCATCACTCTCAAGCTCGCACGAGTCGAGCTGCGATGGTGACCTCTTCGGCTCCGGCCGAGGAGGTAACCAGCGTGTTGGCCGGTGTGCGGGGTGGCCGGCCTGCCAGGCGTTCATCGCCTTCGAAAAGACCTAAGCCCGGCGAATCAGCTACACCCTTCGGGATGGTCTCTTAGGCTGCGTGGCAGATCGCCGGTTCGACGCAGGCGTCGCGTTGGCGCTTTACGGCGATCGAGGCGTTCCCCTCGGCGACCTGGCTCTACCACCATGTCAGTCGGCACGGGAGCTGTCGCGACGGCGCGTGACGCCCGCGGTTTTCGCCGTCGCCGGCGGTGCCCGGCTACCGGTGAGGAGCAGCGGTGACCCACAGCGAACGGCATCGGCCGGAAATAGTCGTGGGACTGGTGGCAACCCCACCGGACCAGCCGGCCCGGGTGGCTGGGAGGCTCGCTGCGGAGTTGGTCAGCGGGCTCACCGAGCGGGTGAGCGCGGAAGTGCGGTGGACCGTCCGAGAAGGCTGGGGGGAGGTGGTGCCGCGTCGCGATGGCGGCGCGGAGGCGCTGCTTGACGATCTTGCTAGGCGGCGTACGGACGATCGGTGGGACGTGGCCATCTGCCTGACCGACCTGCCACTGCATGCCGGGCGGGCGCCCCTGGTCGCGCAGACCTCCGGCCGGCGCCACGTCGGGATGATTTCCCTGCCCGCGCTGGGACTGCGGCAAATGCGCTCGGTCCGCGCAGCCGTCCCGGATCTGGTGGGCCAACTGCTGGCCGACGCCTCCGACCACCGGGCGCCGCCGGCCGAGCGGGCACCGGCCGAGACGACACGGCACCTTCCCGCCGTCCGTCGGGTGATCGACGGGGCCGACGCTGGTGAGCGGCGCTACCTCGCCTCGGGGTTGATCGGCCGGGCGCGCCTGTTGACCGGCATGGTCCGCGCCAACCGTCCTGGACGGGCCCTGCTGGGCCTGTCCA
Source organism: Micromonospora sp. NBRC 107095 (assembly GCF_030269705.1). Taxonomy (NCBI): domain Bacteria; kingdom Bacillati; phylum Actinomycetota; class Actinomycetes; order Micromonosporales; family Micromonosporaceae; genus Micromonospora; species Micromonospora sp. NBRC 107095. The sequence continues at coordinate 231,664 of NZ_BSTU01000007.1, read as the reverse complement.
AGCTGTTGGTCGGCGCATTCGGCACGGCTGCGTTCGCGCTCACCACGGACACCATCTGGCAGATGGGCGATGCCCTCGGCGGACTCCGGCTCGCTGTGATCATGGTGCTCGGGCTGAGCGCGTTGGTGACCTGGTTGATCGTTGCGCACGACCTGTGGGAGAAGCCGAGCCGCGAGACGCCGGCCGAGCTGGCACGGCTGTTCAACCTGGGTACGATCCTCACTCTCACTCTGGCCACGGCGGCGTCCTACGTGGTGCTGTTCGTGGGAACGGTGCTCGTCGGGGCGCTGCTGATCGACACATCCGTGTTCGAGCAGATCCTGCAGCGGCAGGTGAATGCCAGCGATTACCTGAAGCTCGGCTGGATCATCAGCTCACTGGCCACAGTCGGCGGTGCGATTGGCTCAGGGCTGGAGAACGAGCAGACAGTCCGGGCTGCCGCCTACGGCTACCACCCCCAACCCCGCGGCTGGCAGGACGAGAAAGGCAGGGAGCGGTCCAGCAGCGCGAGCTGAGCGGGCGCACGCCGCCGGGCTCGCGCCAGGTGGCCGGACGCGAGTCCTGAAGCAAAGTTCAGGGCTGATACTGACTACGGGTGCGGGGCAGCCACTGCGGATGATGGTCGCGCAGGTAGCAGATCAGCCCCTCGCGCAGGTCGCAGCGCAGGTCCCAGGCGCTGGCGCCGTCGGCGGCCGAGGCCTGCACCTCGACGACGACCGTCTGCGGCGTGGAATCGACCATCTGGAGCACCCACTGGTCGCGATCCCACAGCGATGAGGACTCGACCAGCCGACGCGTCTCCCGACGCAGGTCGTCCAGGTCGGCGGTGTGGTCGACATGGAGCTGGATCTTGCCTATTACCCGGGACTCGTTTCGGGTCCAGTTCTGAAACGGCCGCTCAGTGAAGTACGTCGTTGGCAGGATGAGCATCCGCTCGTCCCAGAGCCGGATCACCACGTTGGTCAGCTTCACCTCCTCAACCCGGCCCCACTCACCGTCCACCACCAGCACGTCGCCGACATGTAGCGCGTCGGCGAAGGCGACCTGGACACCGGCGAAAGCATTGCCCAGCGCGGTACGGGCAGACAGGCCGATCAATGCCCCGACCACCCCCGCCGACGTCAACACGGAGACACCGAAGAGGCGTACCGGCCGAAAGGTGATCAGTATCAGGCCGATCGCGACAATCGTGACGACGGCGACGGTGAGCCGCCGCACGGGACGGATCTGCGTCCGAGCCCGCCGGACCCGTCGGCTGGCGACCGCGTCGCCCGGCAGCCGGCTGAACGCGACCGCCTCAGCGACGTGCAACGCCCTGATCACCAACCAAGCCGCGGACAGAACCAGGCCCACCAGGACGGCGTGCCGCAGATGACGCTGCCACCCGGCCGGCTCCAGCGGCAGCGCGTAGTACAGCGCCCCCACCAGCAGCACCGCGGCTGCCGGGCGCCGGCAGGTGTGCCGCAACGGCCCCAACAACCACCGGTAACGGCCACGGGCCACCCGGCGAACCAGCAAGCCGGAGATCAAGTCCATGACCACCGCCGCCACCAGCGCCGCTACTACGATCAAAGCGGTACGCATCAGAGGCCGTTCACCGTGATCCCGATGTCACCCTCCCCCGGCTCGCTGCCCAGTCCACGTGCCAGCGTCCCATCTTGAGCAGCAGTAGGCGGCCAACATCGGCGAACAACGACCACCTACGTCAGCCGTCCGACGGACCGGGTTGGCGTCCTGACTGCGATCTACCCGCTCACCTCTGCGGAGGGCATCCTCGCCACAACAGCAAATCCCCGCCCAATGGGACGGGGATCGCTCGAAACGCGAAGAGACATCACGCGTCGTGGGGAAATACCGTGTCGAAGCCCCAACGCCGATAACGCTCGGTGCGATTCTGAAGCTCGCACACGCCTAGCTGGGGATGGGTGTCTCAGATAGCTCCCGGCTCACAGGTCGGCCTTCGTCACGCGGGAGGATTCGTATGTCGTGGAGGCCGGGGGGAGACCCGGCACGGTGGAGACGTCCTTGACGAGCATGCCGGTCGTGGCGTCGATGGTCAGCACCTCGCTCCCCTCGCCGCCGAACACCTCGGGACCGGCGGTGATCGTCAGCGTGGCCTTGCCGTGGGTGGTCGAGTTCTTGACGCTGATCGCGGAGATGGTGGACAGCAGACGCAGCACACCCGCCCGGACCTGCGTGTTGCCGTCGCCGGCGGACAGCGCTTGGGTGCTGAACGTCCACAGGGCGTTGTCGAAGTGCCGCTGAACGGCCTGAGGGCTGTACGGCTTCGGCTCGGCGTTGCCGCCCTTCTGCTTGATGATCACCTGGACGTCCGCCTGCTGCTTGTCCCACACCGCCTTCTGCGCTGCGGGGTCGAGGCCCACCAGTGGATCCTTGGCTGCCTTGAGCATCTGGGTCCGGCCGTCGGCCGGGCTGCTGTCCGCGGCCGCGACGGCTGCCTTGAGGAGCGGAGCGTAGCCGCCGTCCGTCATCTGGTCCTGGTGACGGGCGATCGCACGCTTGATGTCCTTCACGCTGTTGCCCGTATAGATCGCGTGACCGTCGGTGTACAGCGTGTAGACGACCTGCATGGTCTTGGTGCCGTGGACCTGCGTCGCCTTCACCAGCCACGCGTCGCCCGTCGCCGGGGCGACCGTCTTGATGGACCCGGCCAGGGTCATCAGCGGCGCGCGCTCGGTTAACCCGTCGACGGTGGTCGCGCCCGAGGTGGCGGCTGACGAATCCTTGCTGGCCTCCACGCCCCCGGTCGCCGGCGAGTTGAGCACCACAGCGACGACTGCCACCGCGGCGGCGACCCCCACCCCGGCGCCGATGCCCAATCGGCCCGCGATACCGATCCTGCGGCGGGGCCGAAGCGCCGGGCTGGGTTCGTGGTCCCGCGTGGTTGTCGTCGTTTCCATGGTTGACGTCGCCTCCATAGTCGTGTCCTCCGCTGATATCGCGCCCAGCAGCCGCACGGTTCCGGGGTCGGCCATAGCCGCCCGCAGCACCGCCCGCGCCCGCTGATACGCCTCCGGGCGTAGTGGTTCTGCGCTGCCCAACGCACCGACCAGATCGAGCTCGTCGGTCATCGGTGTCTCTCCTTCGCGCTGTTGCGGTCCTTCAGAAGCGCGGACACCCCCGGGGCGTCGCGCAATGCCGTCCTGGCCTGGCTCAGCAGCCGCCGCGCGGTGCCGGCCGGTATGCCGAGTGCCCGCGCGGCGTCGGCCGCGGTCAGGTCCTCCCAGGCGACGAGCCTCAGGACCTCCCGCTCTTCGGGTTTGAGCCGCGTCAGGGCCGACCGGAGCACCGCCCGGGCGTCCACGCCGAGGTCCACCGCCGACCACGGATCCCATCCAGTGGCCCCGTCCGGCACGTCCGCGACCAGGTCCTCGGCCGGCCGGGTCCGCCAGTAGCGCCGCAAGCGATTCAAAGCCACCCCGTACAGCCACGGCCGCGCATCGTCGTACGACCGGTCGTACGATCGCCGCGACTCGAACGCCGCAACCCACACCTCGCCCAGGAGGTCCTCAGCCGCATCCCGCCCAGCCCGGCGAACGAGGTACGAACCGACGGCGGCCTCATGACGCTCGACCACCTCCACGAAGGCGTCGACATCGCCATCCAGCGACCGGCCTATCAAATCCGCATCCGACGCCATGGCCCTCCTCGGCAAAGTCCGCGCTTCACCCTGACATTGCCGATCAGGCGGGAAAGTGTTCAGGCGCCGAGGTCCGACGGCAAGCGGTCGCCCGGCAGCGACCTCTCGGCGGCATGAGCGGCTGCGGCGCGGTCAGCCTCGGGCCGCAGCCACGTGCTCGAGGTGGTCTTCGAGTCGGGCATCCTCGGGTTCTCCAGCGGCACGGCCGGCGGCATCGCCGACGCCTACCGCCGGGCCGCCGGGCCGGCCATGGAGCATACGGCTGGCCTGGCGCACCGAGGCACCACCCGCTCCGGACGCGCTGCCGACCGCGTCGCTTCCCGTGTTGCTTGACTTCCTGGTCATCGTCACCAACCTCGGGCTTGACGTGCGCGCGGACGGACGGCAACGTCCGCTGCCCCGATCATGGCCGAATGCTCGTCGATGGCGGGTCACAGCACGTACATCAAGCGATGGTCGCCGGCTGCTGTCCACGGGGGACGCCGGACGAGCCGCTCAGCTCCGCCAGGAGGGCGTCCACCGCGGGCCGTTGCGGCGTGCTGCCGAGGGTGCGGGTGACTGCGAAGATGCGTCGCTCGGTGACCGGCTCGACCAGCGGCTCCACGTGCACCCCGAGTGGCACGTGGCGCAGCGCCAGCTCCGGCACCAGCGCGGCGCCCAGCCCGGCCGCGACGAGGTCCAGCGTGAGGGTGAAGTCGACGGCACGGTGCCGGATGTCCGGCTCGAAGCCGGCGAGCCGGCAAGCGTGCAATGTGGACCGTAGACACGGCGTGTGCTCGGTGCTGGCGATCCACGGCACGTCGCTCAGCTCGGTCAGCCGGCCGGTGTGACGGCGCCACCGGACCGGGGTGATCAGGTGCATCGGGTCGGTGGTGACCGGATGCCGGTCCAGGTCGTCGACCAGCGGCGCGGGCACGTGGTCGTACTCCTGCAGCACCGCCACATCGAGGGTGCCGGAGCGCAGGTCGAGGCGGCTCTGCTGGTCTTCGGCCTCGATGATCCGCACGTCCAGCTCCGGGTGCTTCGCCCGCAGGCGGGCGGCGGAGGGAGCCACCAGCGCGCCGGCTGCGGACGCGAACGCGCCGACCCGCACCGTACCGCTGACGCCGTGGCGGAGCGCGGCAAGTCCGGCCTCCGCCTGCTCCACCGCGCCTAGCACGTCCTTCGCGTGGCTGGCCAGAACCTGGCCGGCCGGGGTGAGGACGATCCCGCGCCCGGCCCGCTCGACAAGCTCGTGCCCGGCCTCTCGGGACAGCTGGACGAGCTGCTGAGAGACCGCCGACGGAGTGACGTGCAGCGCCGCGGCGGCGGCGGTGACGCTGCCGCGCAGCGCGACCTCGTGCAGCACGCGGAGCCGGCGTACGTCAAGATTCATGTAGCCACGCTACAGCAGTAATGAAGAACATTGAACTGGTCCTTAAGCGTTACCTCGGGCAGCGTAGCCGGCATGAAAGCATCACACCGACTTCTCGCCCTGCTCGTCGCCGCTATCTGGGGCGTCAACTTCGTCGCCATCGAGCTGGGCCTGCGCGACCTGCCGCCACTCGTGCTGACCGCGCTGCGCTTCGTCGCGGCGGCGGTGCCGCTGGTCTTCCTGGTGCCGCGCCCCAGCGCCCGGCTCCGCTACGTGGTCGCCTACGGGCTGGTGCTCGGCGTCCTGAAGTTCGGCGCGCTGTTCACGGCGCTCGCGGCTGGCATGTCGGCCGGTCTGGCCTCGCTGGTGCTGCAGGCGCAGGCCCTGATGTCGGTGCTGCTGGCGGCGGCCGTGCTGGGCGAACGGCCGGCGCGGGCGCAGGTGGCCGGCGTGCTGGTCGGATCGGTCGGGATCGGCTTGCTGGCGATCCACAGCGGCGGCCACGCCTCCGTGATCGGCTTCGCGCTGACGCTGTTCGCGGCGGCCAGTTGGGCCCTGGCAAACCTGGTCATGCGGGCCAGCGGCGAGACGCGACCGCTCTCGCTGCTGGTCTGGTCGAGCCTGGTGCCGCCGTTGCCGCTGCTCGGCCTGGCCGGCGTTGTCGACGGTGGACAGGCGATGCTGGATGCGATCACCGGTCTGTCGTGGCACGGGCTGCTAGCCGTGGCGTACGTCGGGTACGTGTCGACCCTCGTCGGCTTCGGTATCTGGAACCGGCTGATCGCCCAGTACTCAATCGCGAGAGTGGCGCCGTTCAGCCTGCTGGTGCCGGTCTTCGGGCTCAGCGCGGCCTGGCTCCTGCTCGACGAGCCCATCGGCCCGACGGAGCTGGCCGCAGCCGCGACCGTCCTCGCCGGGCTGGCGCTGGTGGTACGGCGTTCCACAGCGAACCGCAACAACGCCACGGATCCGAGCGAAGGTCGCGAGCCCGAGTACGCCCCGGCCGCGACTGCCTAGTCCGCGGCTACGACACCTCGGCCCGCTGGTCGGAATCAAGGCGGATACCGGTACGGCGCTCGACCGCAGCGCGCATTCCTGCCGCGCCCGCAGCACCTCCGGGCGGGTCCCTGGAAGCCGTTGTTTTCGGAGATGGTGACAGCGGGCCTACCTGGTCGCAGCGTCAAACCGGTCGGCGGAAGCGTCCTTGGCGAGGAGCGCGGTTCCGTCCGTGCTGGTCGATGGCACGAGCTCGTATCCCTCGCTCTGGTAGAGGTTGATGTTCCGCTGGCTCTTGGAGCCTGTGAACAGGATGATGCGGCGGATGCCCGGGTCGGCGGCGGCTTCGGCGGTGCGCAGGAGCCACCGGCCGAGCCCGTGACCGCGTAGGTCCGGTACGACGGCGAGGCGACCCACGTGCAAGTCGGTGCCTGCGCGGCGGGTACGCACCATGCCCAGGAGTCGACCGTCCAGCCAGACGCCCGTGGTGTGCTGGTCGGCCAGCCACTCGCGGACCTGCTCCAGCGACTCGTGCAGGGCAGGTATGGCCAGGGTGTCGTTGACGACGGCTTCCTCTACCCAGCAGCACCGCTGCAGCACGGCGACCTCGGGCGCGTCGTCGGGGGTCAGCCGCCGCGCATACGATCCGGGCACGGGGCCAGCGACCGTCCCGGCTCCTGCCCGTTCGCGCATCGGCCGGAGGGCGTGGGAGACCCGGACCAGTTCGTCCAGGAGGCCGAGGCTCGCCGCGTCGCGCGCGGCGTCGGGGCGCAGCCGTCCGTCGTCCAACGCGTCACCGATGCGGATCGCGACCGTGGCGCCCAACGGGACCAGTCGCAGCGTGGTCACGACCTGCTTGGCGTGCTGGACCGACCGCGTGCCGGCCGACGTGTTGCCGTAGCTGACGAAGCCGATCGGCTTCCACGCCCACTCGCGGCCGAGGTAGTCCAGCGCGTTCTTCAGGGTCGCCGGCATCCCGTAGTTGTACTCCGGTGTCACCACGATGAAACCGTCCGCCGCGTCCACGATCGAACTCCACCGACGGGTGTGTTCCTGCCGGTAGATGCCCGACGACGGATGTTCCTCCTCGTCGAGGAACGGCAGATCCAGGTCGGCGAGGCCCACCGGCACCAACTCGACGCCAAGCTCGGCGGCACAGGGCGTTATCGCGTCGATCAGCCACTGCCCGATCACGGGGCCGAGGGCCCCTGGGCGCGTGCTGCATACCAGGACGAGGAGGCGGAGCGGTTTCGTTGACATGGAAACGAAATATAGGGGTAGGTTGTTTACATGTCAACGAGACCTGAGGAAGCGCCGGTGCACTGGTTGAACCCGGACGAGGAGCGGGCGTGGCGCGCCTTTCTGCGGGTGATGGTGACCGTCCGGGCCGGCACCTCGGGTGACCTGGCGGCGGTCGGGCTCTCAGAGCCCGACTACGAGGTGCTGAGCACCCTGTCGGAAAGACCCGGCCACACCAGCACCCTGCACGCGCAGGCCGACAAGATGGGCTGGTCCCGCAGCCGGCTGTCCCGGCACGCCAGCCGGATGGAGGAGCGCGGCCTACTCCGGCGCACTCCCGACCCGGCCGACGGCCGAGGCTGCCTCCTCGTGCTTACCGAAGAGGGCCTGGGCGCCCTCACCAGGGCCGCACCCGCCCACGTCGAGTCGGTACGACGCCATTTCATCGACCGGCTCACGCCAGACGACCTCACCGCCATCGAGCAGATCGCCCGGCGCCTGGAGGACCCCCCACCGGACAGCGGCCGGTAGGCACACCGGGCATCGCCATCCGCCGGACAGCCCGCGACTCGGTATCGGGACGTCAGAAGTCGTGGCCGCCAAGCGCGCTCAGCGTGCCAGCTCCCGCCCGCACGCCACCAGCCTCGCCGAGACCGACGTGGGCCTGCCCCTCAGCTGACCTCGTCGCCGGGTCGGGGGCGGACCTCTATTGCTGCTCATCGATTTGTGGTAGAAATCCTTCGCACTACCCGTTCCCAGGCAAGGATTTCTTCAGATGGAGGCGACGTGAGCGTCACTGCCAGGTGGCTGGCGAGTCTTACCGTCGCCGCGGTAATCGTGGCGCCCGCCGAGTCGATTGCTGTGGCCTCGACACCCGCACAAGCATCAACTGCAGTGACGCCGCTGGCCACCGGCCCGCAACCTGGCACCTTCACCGGCCGGGGATTCGATACCTGCGCCGCTCCGTCACAGGCCACGATGAACGCGTGGCGGGCCAGTTCGCCCTACGGTGCGGTCGGCATCTACATCAGCGGGGCGAGCCGCTCCTGTTCCCAGCCCAACCTCACCGCAAGCTGGGTGGCCAACCAGACCAGCAACGGATGGCGCCTGATCCCCATCGAACTGGGTTACCAGGCACCGTGCGGGACCCGCGCGCCGAAGATGTCCGCCGACCCCACCACCGCCCGGTCGCAGGGCGTCTTAGCGGCCAACAGCGCCGCGAATGCCGCCCAGGCACTGGGCATCGGCACTGCGAGCACCATCTACAACGACATCGAGCAATACCCGTCGAACACGTCGTGCCGTGCCGCCGTGCTGTCGTTCCTGTCCGGTTGGACCGAGCAGTTGCACGTACGGGGCTACCTCGCCGGCATGTACTCCAGCGGATCGTCCGGCATCAAGGACGTCTGCGACGCATACGACAACCCGAGCTACACGCGACTCGACCAGATCTGGATCGCCTGGTGGAACGGGGTGGCTGACACGGACGCCGGAAGTTACTGCGCCGATGCCTACTACGCGGACCAGCAGCGCATACACCAGTACGCCGGGGAGGTCACCGAGACGTGGGGTGGCGTCACGATGAAGATCGACCGCAACTACCTCGACGTGAGGGGTACGCAGACCCCGCCGCAGCAGTGGACCACGACCATCGACAACAGCACCACGGGCGGTTTCACCGCGAGCACCGAATGGGGCACCTCGGCCTACTCCGGCCAACGGTTCGGCACCGACTACCGGTTTACCAGTCCGGTGTCGTCCAGCGACGTCGCCTGGTTCCGGTCGACCATCCCGGCGACCGGAAGCTATGAGATCTCAGTCTGGTACCCCGCCGACGCGGGCTACAACAACCAGACGCCATACCTTGTGGAGACCACCACAGGCAGCAGGTCCGTCGTCGTCAATCAGCGGATCAACGGCGGTAGGTGGGTCTCGATCGGCGTGTTCACCCTGGCGGCCGGCACGGGCAACAAGGTCGGCGTGAGCCGCTGGACCAGCGGCACCGGACTCGTGGTCGCCGACGCGGTACGAATCACCCGGGTCTGAGCTCGCACCCTGCTCAGGGAGCTGTGCTGCGCACCCTGCTGTCGCAACAATTCGCTGGAGCGGGGGAACCCGCGGGTTCATTCTGTCTCGCGATGGGCTGTGAAGACGACGGCTGCTCGGACAGTGGCATTATGCGCCGTACTACACCGGGCTGGGCGCGCTGCAACGTGGCCAGGGTTCCGCAGTGACCTGGCTGCAGGGTCAGCCGGATCACGGGTCCATGGTTCACACCTGCACCACTCGCGACACCCGGTGGGACTGGCAGGTCGACGACCGCTACAGGTACCTGGCTCGGCTGCTGCACGACCTGCGCCTCGACCCAGCCGCACTGGTCGCGCAGCTTCGCGCCTGCGGCCCGTACCGCCCTTGGCCCCAAACGGACCCGACCGATGACGCCAGTCAGTTCAACCTTGCGGTCGGCGTCTTGGAGGCGCTCGCCCGCAAAGGAAACACGCAGGCGCACGAAACGCTGCGCGGATACGTTCGCGACGGCGTCCGCTGCATCGATGCACTTGACAACGCTGGCCTCCATCTGGCCGACGGAGTGGTGGGACGACCTGTGGGAGACCGCGGCCACGCGTATCGGGTCCGAAGATGTGGCCGAGATACTGCCGACCTCTGAGCCATGGCTGCGCTGCGGGGTCGGGATCCGAGGATCGACAGCGTGTTGAACGCCGCGCAGCGCAGCCGAGAGGACGCTCAAGGTCGCCGGGTCGACCTCTTGACCATCAGACCCGGCGCTGGCTGTTCACGCTACGCGACGACCCTGTCGAGGAAGCATCCGTGCGTCAGGCCGCAGCCGCACGCATCAACGGAAACTGAAGTCGCCGACCTTCGCCCCGGGTGCAATGTCAGACCGACGAACTGCTGCGGCACCGGCACCGGACTTCCATTCCGGAGGGGAGTACGTGGACTCAGGGATGGCTAGGTAGTTCTGCTCATTCATCGCTTGGCCGTGATGGGAAGGATGGCTCGCATGCGAAGGACACTGATTGTGATGACGGCCGTGATCCTGGGGCTGGTGTCGGCAAGCGGGCCGGCGGCGGCGCAGCAGCGGCCACGGGGGATCCCTGACCGGGTCATGTTGCAGCCGGACGATCTCGGCGGGGCCGCGCCGGGGCCGGTGGAGGACGGGCTGGTGTGGCCGCTGCTACCCCAGCCGTGCGCGGACACGCCAGTGCCGCAGCCCGTCGTTTCCCGCACTGAGGCGGCCGATCTCGGTACCCGATTTCGGATCTACGAGAACGTCGCCCGGTACCGCGGCGATGGGGCACACGCATACATCACCGAACTGAAGGCGCAGCTCGCCCGGTGCGGGGTGGGCGGCGACGACGAGGGCTTCGACCCGGTCGCCGAGGACCACCTTGGGCCGGACACGGTACTGTTCCTCGGCACCTACGACGAGGGCGACCGCTACGTCGGCTATGTCGCCGCGGCAGTCGGCCACTACGTGGTGGTGGTCATGATGTCGGACTCGTACCTGGGGGCGGCCGACCTGACCACGTTGAACGGGCTGGCCAGTGCCGCGATGAGCCGAGCGGCGGCGTGACGCGTGGAGGCCGGCCATCTTGGGAGGGCCGGCCTCTCGCCACGGGCGGCGTGATCGGATGTGTCAGCTCATCCACTACCGTCCGGGCTGTGGCAGCCACAGCAGCGGGAGCGTTTCGTCGGACGCCGGTTGAGCGGTCAAACCAGCGGGTCGCATGGGACCGGACGGACCAGGCCTTCTTCGCTGCCGGTGCCTGTCACATCCTCGCCTGGGTCTGCCGGGAATCCTATTCTCCGCACACGACCGGGCCCGCAACCCCCACCGCAGCGGCATCGCCTGGTCCAAGAGCGCCATCCTCACCAACCCCCGCTACACCGGACGACAGGTCTGGGACAAACAACGCACCGACGAGGTCCTCCTGGACGTCGACCTCGACGACGTCGCGCTCGGTCACACCGGAGTCATGCGCTGGAACCCGGAGGACAAGTGGGTCATCTCCAAAGAGATCACCCACCCACCGATCATCGATGAGGCCACCTTCGAACAAGCACAAACGCTGCTCGCACGACACCGGTCGGGCCTGGACATCCCGCAACGGCAACGCCGCGCCCCCAATCCGTACGTCTTCCGCGGCCTGATCTACTCCGCCGCCTGCAACCGGCGGATGCAGGGCCAGCGCCGCCTACTACCGCCGCCGTTTCCCCAGGGCATCGCCGTGGTGGAGGCGTGGGACGTACCCGCACTTCGTTCCACCGGAGATGAACGGGGGATTTATGAGCGTCACCGAGAATGAGCCACCTAGGCATAGCGCTCTGCGAGCGCTATGGGTCAGCCTGAGTGACAATCGCGAGAAAAACGCCGCGCCTGAGATCCTGACCTATTACTTCCCCACCAAGCAGACGCTCGCGTCGGCTGTGATCAATCTCGCGTACCCGGGGGCAGATGCGATTGGTGCGTGCTGACCCGTTACGGCCGAGGACCACTGAGGTCTATGCCGACCGCCCCGTCCTGGCCACCCATGTCCCGCTGAGTGCGACCACGAACACGAGAGCGCCAAGCATCCAGGCGAGCCCGGAAGGGCCGTCAGGACGCACCACGATCCATACAACGATCAAGGGCCCGACCAGTGCGACCGCCAGGGCTATCAGATAACCGGCACCGATAGCGCTAGCTGGAATGGGCAGACGAGTTCCCGAGGCTTTCGCCGCGATACGGCTCGTCACTGCCACAAGCAGAGCTGCGACGACGAGAGTAGGGCCCGCGATCGGCTGCGGCAGAAGCGCAAATGCCACGACCGCAGCGCCCGCGATTACTCCGAGTGTCGCGTAATACCACCCCGGGACCACAAGCTGGCGGTCAGCCGCATCTGAACTGGCGAACGATCCTTGGTCTCCTGCTGAAGCCGGGCCCATGGCCACAAGTCCACACCTCGCTCCATTTTGTGTCAAGATTTTCAGGATCCGGACGAGTGGTGCGGCTCAGGCCCTGGCGATGCGCGCGAAGATGGTTTGGCCTGCACTGAGCCATCCGCGCTAGCTGGCGGTAGCAGTCAGTAGCTGTCCGGAATGTCGGGAGGTGTCGGGCGCCAGATCAGACAGGGGTGCAGCGAAAATACGCAAGACCCCGATACGAAGTTGTCCTGCCACAGATCAACTTCGTAGAGGCCCTGCGTCGACATGAGTGTCACAAACACCGCCGTACTGCCGGTAGGCGAGGAGACGGTGAACCGTCTGACCGGGCTGCTGGACGCCGAACGAACCCGCCGTGGCGGCCACGCCCGAACCCGGTCACTGACCTGCCGTGACCAGGCGATCCTGACCCAGCACCGGTTCTACGACGGCACCCGGATCACGCAACTCGGCGCCGGCAACCGGATCAGCGTCTCGACCGGCTACGACTACCGACACGAGGCCATCGACGTGCTCGCCGCACAGCACATGTCATCATCGACGGCACGCTGATCGAAACTGCCCTGTGCCGCACTCCGGGACCCTATCTCTGGTGGTCGGCCAAGCACGACAACCATGGCGGCAACGTCCAGGCGGTCACCGTCGGCGACGGCTGGCCTATCTGGACCTCGCCGTGCGTCCCGGCCGCGAGCATGACACCACCGCATTTCGCACCCACCCCGAACTCCTGCCCTGCTGCGCGAGGCCGGTCGTTCGATGCCGTTGGACGCAGTTCACGGCCGTTCAGGGCATCCCGCTGCTCCCACCCTGCTCCCCCTGGACCTACCTCCGGGCGCGGCGCTCGTCCTCCACACCGACGGACTCGTCCAACGCCGCAACGAACTGATCGACACCGGCATCGAGCGCGTCGTGCTGCCGGTCATGTTTTCGGTATGGGCGTAGGTGCCCCTCCAGCGGTTCTTCAGACGCAGGCGGCCGTCGACGGGGCTCCTGGGCCCACGGGCGACGGCCGTACCCTGCACGTCCACGACTTGCTCACCGACACCGCCGAGACCATCGACCTGGATCCCGACGGCGACGCCTCCGCCGCCGACGGGCACGGCGGCGCCGGCGCGGCCCTCATCGAGGCGTTCATCGCGGCGGTCGCCACCGGCGACCGCTCGCTGGTCACTCCGGCTGCTGTGCGACAGCGACGACGAGGCCGCACTGTTGCGGCAGGAGATCGCTCAGGCGCTTCGTCAATCGTGACGCGCTCCGCAGGTCGGCCGGCCAACGCTGAGCGCCGGGCTCATGCCTCGATGCCGCGCTACAGGTCCATCGCATACACCCGGACCCGGCGGCCGGTGTCCGGCTGCACCGTTTCGCGATCCAATGACATACCCAGCTTGACCATCACCCGAGCGGACGCCTCGTTGCCGACGACGTGAATGCTGACCAGCCGCCGGAGGTCGAGCTCGGCACGAGTGCGGGCGACGACCGCCTGGGCCGCCTCGGTGGCCAGGCCCCGACCCCAGTGCGTACGGCCGAGCCGCCAACCGATCTCCACTGCCGGCATGATCTCGGGCAGGAAGGTCGGCACCGCCAGTCCGGTGAAACCGGCCAGCTCACCGGTCTCCTTGATCTGAACCGCGTACAAGCCGAAGCCGTGCTCGTCCCAATGCCGCTGATAGACGGCCAGGCGCTTCTCGGTCGCGGCGCGGTCCAGGGTGTTGCCGTCATGGATGTAGCGCATCACCTCGGGCTGCGCGTTGATCGCGGCGAACCCGTCCAGGTCGTCTTTCAGGAAAGGGCGCAAGAGCAGGCGCGGAGTCTCCAGGGACGTGGCGCCGAGGGAGCTTGTCAGATCAGACACGGTTCCTTGGTAGCACCTCGGCATCCACCGGGCGATGGGTCGCCCGGCCGGGAAGCAAGCTGGAGACGTGTCGCGGTCTGGACGAGGTGGGCGACAGCTCGGGATCGGCCGTGTGGTGGCCAGGCGATGACTGTGGTGACCCGTGGTGCGTCGATGACAGGCACGGCGACCACGTCGTCGTGGAGGGGCCAACAGTTCGCTGGAGGCGCCGGCCATGATGGCGAGGACCGCGCTCGGGTCACCAGCTTCGGCGACCGCCGCCGGGCGGGCGCGGTTCGCTTCGCGACGAGACCCGCCGGTAGGAGGCGGTGGCCCGGCCCATGTTCACCTCAACCTTGAAGGCCTACCGGCATCTAGGTCTCCGGCTGAATTGCCAGCCTGAAACGCAAACGGTGCGCGCTGCAGTCGACCTCAGCGCGCACCGTAGGTAAATCGTTTGTGTCCGAGGGGCGACACGACCCGTTGCCCCACCGCCGTTGACGCTCAGCGCAACTTTAAAGCTCACGCAAGTCTAGCTGTGGTGGTGACTTCTTTGGCCGAAGAGGTCACCGTTCAGGAGGCCCTGCTCAGAGGTTCGCCATTGGTATCTGGGCCTCACCTCGCGGGATCCATACCGACGCCACCGCGACGACAGCAGAGCCATACATCGATGCGGTCTGGCCGCCTGATTGGCACCGGCAGGCCTCAGTTCAACAGCCGGCACCCTCCACCAGCTATGCGGGCTGTTGCGATCGGCGTCGATCAGGTCGAACCGGTGAAGGCTGAGCCGGCCACGCCGACCCGCAAGCATCCCGCTAACTCACGAGGGCGGCTCCAATCATGGCGGCCCGCCTCGCCGAGCCCGAGGCGACTCGCCCTGGTGGGGTTCGCTCGCGACGCCGGACCGGCGTCGGCCGAGCTGGCGCCAGCGGACGCACCGCCCTGGGTGTGGCTACTACAGCTGGCGCGAGGGCACGAAATCGGCCTGGAGCGTACCGCTGAACGTCGCGAGGAACTGGAGAAGCGCAACCCCCATCACTTTCGCGGGCACTATCAAGCAACTATCTCCGTCAATTCTCAATGGGGATATTCCGCCGCTCTCACGGCGCAGTGCGCGCGCGAGCGGACCGACAGGCACCCAAGCGGGTCCCCGACCCACACGTTGATCCACATCGCGAATTTCGAACGCTGGCGACGCGCCAATACCGGCACCCCGCTGCGGAAGGACGTCGACGCTCTCGAACGCGCCCGGCAGGGGTCGACTCGGATGGGCCTGGCAAGCTGCGAGCGGCCCGGCGACAGACTCGCTCACAACTACGCCGCCGCCTGGTTCAGCGTGATCGGCGACCGAAAAATTGACCAACCCGCACTTGCCTTGATTCCGGGGCCGGGTGACCCGATGGCCGTGGAACGACGTGGGCATCAGCCCAATGGCCGTCCACGGTGTTTCACCGGCTGCCGGCAGCGCCCGGCATCTGACGCAGCCACCACGACACAACGAACTGGCGCAACTACTATTGTAATTGCCCCACTTCGTTGTGCAGTAGGTCGTTAGACCTACCGTGCGCCGAGCCGCTAGAACCGTCTTGCCGCGAATTTCTCAGCGAATAAACGATACGACTTCGAATAGACGTCAGGGGCGTCATCGATTCGGTCCAACTCCTGCTCGATTAGCGACTCTGCGCGCCGCCGGTCCCCGTTGATTGCGGCAACCAACGGAAGCACGAAGAGTTTCTGATTATCGAGCAGGAGCCCCGCATCGGTAACGCCCTCCGAAAATGTATCCCAATTCGCCCACTTATCGATAAACGGCTGACCGAAGCCGGCGACAGCCGCCGCCAAATCTTCCGCTATCGCAACAAGGTCACCACCTGCCGGGAAATCCCATTGCGCGAATGTGTTTCGAGGCATCAAGTAGCCTAAAGGCTTCGAAACGCACGCAACCGGAGCCTTCCAATCAGCCAGTTCGACCAGCGCCTTCTCAAGTGGAACGTGCCTGACGCCTACCACCGGGTTGATCTGCATCTTGGCCGGTAGTGCCCATGTTGCCAGGTTCAGGCCGAGCCATCCGGTGACGTCCTTAACACCCCGTGGCTGCAAGAGAATGCCACGTCGCTTCGGCACAAAGCCGTACCGCCTCAAGGCGGACGCGCAAGCGTCCTGGCTATCCTTCTCCAAGCTAGTCATGTAATCACTCCTTACGTCAGCAGTGAGGGTAGCCGCCGAACCCTGCGATGTTCACGCGTGTCGGCCCCAACGACGTGCCGGCGAGGCCAGCCTTTTCGGCGTTCGGGCCATAGAAGGTCCCCCCATGCGTTTCGACCGCCGCATATCCGCCGCGAGCACCCTGATTCTTCGTGAAGCCAGCCGAAGGGCCATTCTTTGAATCGTAGACCGATAGTGCACCATTCTTCTCGGCCACAACGTCGAATCGCACGTTGACGCCGTTGGCCGCTGTCATGCTGATCTCGGTGCCTCGAATTATGTATCCACGGACCTGCAGGTCATTGATAAGCATCTGGGTGCCAGCGGCGCCGGCGGCCGGGCCAGACGGTCCGCCCGTGTTGTGCACGAGGACCGGCGTGTTGCCGGCGAGCACATAGTACGTGTGGATATCGTCGACGGTGAGGTTGTAGGCGCTTGCTCGGTGGGCGGTCGTCCAGTCTATCCCGTTGGCAAGGAGTCGCTTGCCAGTGCGCGTGTAGAGACTGTCTCCATGGTCTAGCTGTTGGCTTTGCTGCCATTGCTTGTCCGTTGCGTTCCAGAACGGGTGGTCTTCGGTAGTGGTGATGCTTGTGCCGTCGGCAAGTTTGAGTGCGACGAGCTCGTCGTCGTGTACCCAGACGTGCGTTACGATCCGCGGGCCTTCTTCTCCGGTTTCGGGGTCGGTAGCGAAAACTTCGTCGCCTGGGGTGATCTCGCTGATTGGTTTAGTGGTGCCGTCGGCGAGGAGAACTTCGGTCTCAGCAGAGAAGCTGCAGGCCTTATTCGTAAGGTTCGCTAGCCGCTTCGCGCCTGCGGCTTCACCGATAATGGGTAGCATCGCAGCGGCGGACAGTGCGGCACCTTTCCAGTCCCCCTTGGAAAGGGCGATGGCCGCACTGATGCCGTCGGCCCCTTCGCCTACGACGGGCATGAAGCCGATGATGGTGAGGAGTGCTTCGAGGTCACCGCCGTCGGAGTAGTACTGCGTGATGCACATACTGTCGCCGCCGCAGAGGACTTCGATGGTCGCCTGGTCGGGGTCCATCCGATTGTCTCGGACGAGGTTCCGCATCATTTCGCAGTTTTTACCGAGGTAGCCTGCGCAGACATAGTGCTCTTCCGTGAAGGTCGCTAGGAAGGCCTTCTTCGCTTCTTGGCGGGCTTCACCTGCGTCCTTGTGCGTCGCCGCGATGCTCGTGTCCGTGTGGGGACTTGAAGTAGGGGGCGAGGTTGTGTTGCCGGGCGTAGGCGCTCCCCAGGTATCTGAACAATGACCGTTGTCGCAGGCTTGACCGCCGCCTGGGTCGAGTCCGCTGGGATCGGACAGGGTGACAGGGTTGTTGTTGGCGTAGGAGTAGCCACTCCAGTGTTGTGGGTCGGTGAGGTCCATCAGGGGGTCGACGCTGATGAATCGGCCGATGGAGGGGTCGTACTCTCGGGCGCCGAGGTGGGTGAGGCCGGTGGGGTCTTGGGTGCCTCCGACGAAGCCCTTGTCCATGCCGGCTGCCCAGGTGCCAATGGTGGCGCCTCGTTGTTCGCCGTAGGGGAGCATGCGGCGTTTGGCTACGGCGAGGGTGGTGGCGTTGATGGTGAGTTCGGCGGTGCCGTGGTGGTCGCTGGTGATCCAGTTCAGGCCGGTGGCGGTGCGGATGGCGATGGTTTGCCCGGCGTGAGTGTAGTAGCGGGTGGCTTTTTTGGTGGTGCCGCTGGTGGTGTAGCGGACTTCGGTGCCGCCGGGGAGGTAGAGGGTTTTGCCGGTGGCGTCGGTACGGACGAGTCGGTTGCCGTCGGCGTCGTAGATGTAGCTGGTCGTGGTGGAGTCGGTGGAGCTGACGACCCTACCTTCGCGGTCCCAGGTGAGGGTTTGCGTGGCGCCGCTGGTGGTGGGCCGGGTTGTGGTGTTCCCGGCGTTGTCGTAGGTGTAGCCGCGGGTCCAGGTGCCAGCGCCGCTGGCGCTGACGCTGGTGACGGCGTGCGGTCGAGCCGCCCCAGGGGCCGGGTACTTATAGGTGAAGGTCGCGTCGGTGCTGCCGTGCCGGATATCGGTCTTGCGGTTTCCGTCGGGGCTCAGAGTCCAGGTGCGCCAGTACGGGTAGGCCGAGCCGTCGACCTGCGTCCAGGCGGTGGGCTTCGTGGCGCAGCTACCGCTTTCCGGAGACCACGCCTCGGTCAGGCGACGCAGGTAGTCGAGGGTGAAGCACTGGTTGTCGGCGACCCCGCCGACGGGGGTGTCGTGAATTTCGGTGATGTTGCCCGCGGGGTCGTAGCGGTAGTTGTAGTTCGCCGCTTCGGCCTTGAGTTCGGGCACGACGTTGGTGCTCGTGAGGCGACGGGTGGGCTCGTCGATGGTTGAGGTGACGGCGACGCGTGAGCCGTAGGCGCCGAGTTGCCGCTGGGTCAGTTGGCCGAGCTTGTCGTAGTTGACGGAGTAGACGTAGATCTGGGAGGCCGACAGGAGGGTGCCTGGGTCGCCGACATCGGTGTAGCCGAACGTCAGTTTCTCCGAGGGCAGGTCGGCGGCGGCGGGCATGGTGACCTGGTAGGGCTGGCCGTTCGCCCGGTAACTGGTCGTGGTGGTGTAGGTGCAGGTGTTGGGGGTGGCGGCGGCGCAGAGCGTCGACTCGCTGGCGGGCAGCACGACGGACGTGACGGTGGGTCGACCGTAGGCGTCGTATTCATCGATTCGGGAGTCGTAGCGGTTGCCGTTGACGAAACGCGAGGCGGACGAGATCTTGCCCTTGCCGTTGGCCCTGGTGTCGTACACCCAGTTGCTACGCAGAGCGCCGGTGACGGAGTCGTCGCGCATGCTGATCTTGCGACCGAGCTCGTCGTAGGTGTAGGCCGTGGTGGCGGTGCCCGTGCCGGTGCCGACTTGAATCTTGGTGGTTGCGATGTTGCCGGCGACGTCGTAGGTGGTCTCGGTGGTGCCCTTGTCGGGGTCGACGGCCTTGATCTGACGGCCACGCAGGTCGTAGGTGTAGGACCAGACGTTGGCGCCGGTCGCGTCCGTGAGGGTCTTGGCCTGTCCGAGCAGGGTGTAGGTGTAGGTGGTCTGGTCGAACTTGGTCGTGTCGTCGCTGCCGACGTCGGCGGGGTTCTTGTACTGCCTCAGCGCGGTGGTGCGGCCTTGGGCGTCGGTGATGGTGGTGGTGGCGGTGCCGCCGGCCGGCGGGGTGGTGTTGACCCGGTCGCCGCCGTATGCGGTGGTGGTGCGCCACTTTTCCGCGCCGTTGGCGAGCAGGATCTGCGCGACCTGCCGCCCTGCGCCGTCGTAGGCGTAGGTAGTGATGGAGGGGATCTGGCCCTGTGGTTGCGCAAGGGCCGTGTCGTTGACCGCGGCGTTCGTCTTGTCCTCGTAGGGGGCGGAGGTCCAGTCGGTGACACCGAGGCTGTTGGTTCGGTTGTCGGTGATCGTTCGCCCGCCGCCGGTTGCCTGGAGCTGGTTTTGCCGCAGTCGTAGGAACCCGTCGTAGAGGTTCACTGATTTGCGGTACGCCGTGCCGGTTGGCAGGAGGATTTCAGTGGTGACCGCTGATGGGGCACCGCTTTTGCGCAGCTTGTAGGTGAATCTTGCGCTGGCGGTCTGCGTGGCACTGTCGCGGCCGGGTACCCAAGCGTTGGTGATGCGGCCGAGCCCGTCGTAGGTGAGGTTGGTGACAGCGCCGTTGGGGTCGGTGACCTTGGTCGCGGATCCCCAGGCGGGTGCGATGGCCGTCGTGACCGTATGGCTCTTGGGGTTGGTCACCACGGTCTGGGTGACCAACCCGCCGTTGGCTGTCGTGTAGCCAGTGGTCGTGGTGTAGCCGCGCGGATCGGTGACCGATTGGAGTCGACCGTTGGCGTCGTAGGTGCTGCTCGAGAGCCGGGTGTAGACCGGGGTGCTGCCGCTGAACTTCTCCAGCTGCTCGGTGCGGACGACGTTGCCGCGGGTGGGTGCCTGCCCGAAGGAGCTGTCGTCGACGTAGGTGTCGAAGAAGGTGCGCGACCGGTTGAGGACGGTCGACGGTTCCGCGGGATTCGGGGCGCCGGCACAGCGGATGGACAGGGTTTCGCTTTGTGAGACCTTGTCGATCATCCAGGTGCTGTCGTTGCGGGCGTAGGTGGTGCGGGTGCAGGTGTCGTCCGCGGTGGTGGACTCGTCGCCCTGGTCTTCGACGGCGGTGGTGAGGCCGTCGGTGTTGAAGCTGACAATGGTTTTGGTGTAAAGGTGGCCACCGACGGCCCGAGCGGTGCGTGTGCGGGTGATATCGGTGTTGGTCATCCACGCGCGGGTGGTGATGCCTTCTCGGTTACGGGTAGCGGTCGGCCCGTTGATCCACGGATCGTTGCGCGTGGAAGAGATTTCCGCGCCGCCACGACCGTTGTAGGTGATGGCTTGCAGCTCGAAGCCCTGCAACGCTTCGTGGTCTTCAACCGTGCCACCCCAGGTGTCGCTGACCCATACGTCTTTGACACCGTCTGCGGCCTTGTCACCGTCCAAGCCGCGCAGGTAGCGGTGCTCGACGGCGGTCTGCTGCCCGGCCGGGTCGCCGTGATAGACAACGACTTTGCCGTAGCCGCGCCAGTCGCTCCAGGTGCGGTACTTGTCCTTGGTCAGCTCATCGTTGTTGTAGGCCCAGGCGGGGTTGTCGTAGGCGTATTGGGTGACCTCGGTGGGTTGGTCGGTGACGGTGTCGTCAAGGTCGATGCGGGTGACGACGTACTTGTGGAACCAGTCCAGGCTCGGTTCCTGGCCTTCGGGCGCGTAGTAGGAGGGCATGCACCGCTTGGTGTTGCTGGCCGGTGAAGGCAGGGTCGTGCGGGTGCAGTCTGGTCCGGAGTAGCTGACGATGACGTCGCCGCCGCTCTCGGTGTGTACGGTCTTGATTCGCCAGCGATTCAGATCCGAGCGCTGGTCGGAGGGTCCGTCAACCCGGTTGGGCAGCGGTTGGGCGCCGGTGTCGAAGGTGACTTCCGGGTCGGAGACGGCGGCGCCGCCGGCGGTGGTGACGTGGCCGGCGCGGGTGATGCCCCGCAGCCACATCGGGGTGGACTCGCCGGTGCCAGCGTTGATGAACTCCTGCCGCAGCGACCACGATTCCACGTCGGCGTAGGTAGACGTGCCGTTGCGCACCTGGGTGGTGACCTTCTTGAGCCGGCGGGCGGTCCAGTAGGTCGGGGCGCCTTGTTCGGTGCACTGGTCACCAGAGTTGCAGTACTGGTCCCACGGGGTGTCGAACCACTGCGCGTTCACCGGGTCGGAGGTCCATGCCGCACCCGTCCAGCAGTTCGACAGGCACCGCTCGGCGGTGTCGAACACCACTCGCAGCGGCGCGGCCTGGGCGTACTCGGCGTCCTTGCGCAAGCCGTACTCAATGCGCTTGAGGTAGCCGCCGCGGTCGTAGCTGGTGCGCTTGGCGGGGTCATTGTCCTTGGCGTAGGCGCCGCTCTCCTTGCCGTAGAAGTAGGCCATGGTGTTGGAGTTCGGGTCCACGACGTAGTCGAGGTTCCACCGCCACGCCTGCGTGCAGAAGGCGTTAACGAAGGTGGCGTCGTAGCAGGGCTCGCCAGAGTTGTTCCCGTTGACCGGGACAGTCCACACCGAGTCGGTGACCGGGTTTCCGCTGACCCAGTTGGGTAGCTTGTGGTAGCCGAAGAAGTACTGGGTCCCGTCGGTGGTGGTGACCTTCCAATACTCGTTGTCGTTGTCGCCGTTACCCCGCGCGGAACTCGCGAGCTTCTCAATCTTGGTGCCGTCGTCGTTGCGCAGTCGCCACACTGCCCCGTCCTTGATCAGCTCACCGGCGTGGCCGTTGAGTGACAGGGTCGCGTTGTCGGTGAACCAGCACTGGTCCCCAGTCTTGTGGTTGGGGTTGTCGTCAGCGCACGACCGGTATGTGCGTTCGATGAAGCCGGGCCAGGAGTCCCAGCCGTCACCGATCCAGGAGCCCTGGTTGTTGGTCAGCGCGGTCTTGCCGTCGATGCTGCCGGAGGAGTAGGAGAAGCTGACATTGGGGGCAGGACCGCCGAGCGCCGGCGGCATCCTCAACGGGTAGGACCACGAGAAGTCGCCGCTCTGGGTCGATACCTGCCACTGGCCCGCCGGGGACAGGCTCGTTGCGGTGTAATCGCCGCTGTCGCCGGAGGCACCGGCTTCGGCGGCGAGCAGCATGGGGCTGCTGCCGGTAAGGGCGATGTCGGTCGACAGGAGGCTGTCCGGAGTGTCGTTGACCGTCCGCAGGGCGCTGCGCTTCTGACACGACGACACTTCAGGGGTGGTCAGTGCACACGCGGGGAGCGCCACCAACCGCAGCCGGGAAGCCCAGTCGCCGCCATAGGCGTCGGCGAAACCGGCGTAGTCGATCTGCAGACCGGTGCGTCCTGCCGCCGATGCGCCGTCGGCGCCTTCGACCGAAACCAGAAGGCCTTGCACACCGGCCTTCTCCGTTGTCGATCGGTTGTGCACGGTCACCTTGACCGCGTCGACGCTTGCAGCGGCACTCTTGCTGAAGCCCTCGGCAGGCGGAGATATCGTCACCGGCAGCGCCCCGGCGCGGGCGCGCACCGGGCCGGTAAGACCCGCTCGAGTACTGGCAGCCTTGGCCGCGGCTGCCTGCGCCTGGCTGAGGTCGGCCGTAGCGGTGCCGGAAGGCCAGGTGATTTTCTTGGCCTTGGTCGTCACGCTCGACGCGGCATGCGTGGAGCGGCTCTTGCCGGGTACCGCGTCACGTACCACGACACCGGTGGCTTCCTTCGGCGTCGGCGCCGTCCACTTCGATGCGGCCTCAGCTCGCTGTGCTGGTTGCCCCAACCCGCTGGCCAGCACGGCGATCGACAGACCGCTGGCGAGCAACGCCGATCGCCACAGCCGCCGATTGAAGAAGGCCACTCGCGCTCGACCGGAACCAGTTCCACTCACCAGAACGCTCCCCATGCGGTACAGACGACAGAGTCGACCGGCGTTGGCCGGTGTCTTGCCAAGCCCTGCGATGGGTGGCACCGCCACCCGCCATGTTGCTGCGCCGCCACGGCCGGCGTCTCTCCGGGCCGTGGCGGCCTTTAGCTGGTTACTGCGAAGCTTGTTGACAGATCTCCGAGTCCGACAGGACTCTCTGATAGGCGCGCACATCGTCGATGTCGCCGCTGAAGTCGTGCCCGATCCTGAACGGGGCAGTGGCCGACCAAGAGACTGGCGCAGTTGCCTCCGTGACCTCACCTGCGCAGGAGTTCGGGTCGCCCATCACGTAGACGCGCATCTTGCCGGTGACGCGGTCGTAGCGGCCGGCCACGTGGGCCCACTCCCCGTTGGTAGGAATACCGACGTTCTGGCCCGCGCAGGGGATGGTCTTGCTGGCGCCGGTAGCATCCGCGCTCGACAGCGTGAAGCACCAGCCGCCCCGGCCGCCGTTGGCGTCTTGGCGGTACTGCAGCTGGAACCGTGACATCCAGGACCCGTCTTGGGCAAGGAACGTCTGCAGGGGGCGCGCCGACAGGTTGGCCGGACGTACCCATGCCATGACGGTGAAGCTTTTCGTCGTGTCCAGTACCGGCCCGCTCGTCACCGCGCCGTCCCCGACCGCACCGGACACGTGCAACGCGTTCTTCAGATAACCAGGCACGAAGTGCGCACCGCCGGTGAGCGTCGCAGGATTGCGCGCGCTGAAGCCGCTTCCTGCGTCCGCCGCCGTCTTCACCGGGTCCGTCTCGTCGAACGTCCAGTGCGAGTACGCGTTAGGGACGGGAGAGACCCAGAACTGGTAGTCGTACGTGCTGCTGGTGTTACCGGCGCTGTCCTTCGCCTTCACATGAAGCGTGTGGACCATGTCAGTGGCCGGGGTGTAGGTCGCCGACGCCGACGTGGTGGTGGTCGCGCTTCCGCCATCGATGTCCCAGGTGTACTCCGCGGCTCCAGCGGCCGTGAACGCGAACGTTCCCGCCGTGCCCGGCGTGGCACCCCAAGACTTGAACGGATACTGGGTAGAGGTCACGTTCGACACCGTCGGCGGGGTGTTGTCGATCGTGAAGCTGTACCAGGGACCCCATCCACTCCACAGCCCGGCTTCATCCATGCTCGTCGCGTGCCAGTAGTAGGTGACCCCGGCCACCAGCGACCCAGCCGGCACCTTCGACGTAGCGACGCCCGTGGCATTACCTACCGTTGTCACGGAGGCGAAGGGCATCGTGGTGCTGCTGACCACGATCGTCCCTGTCAGGCTCGGCGAGGTCCTGATCTCGAACGCGGTCCCCAACACACCGCCGAAGCGGTCCTGCACCTGTGCCCGCAAGGTCGGGGTGAAACTACGCAACATCGCGGGTGACGCGCACTGCCGGTAGCAGTCCGTCGTGGTGGTGAACGCCAAGCCCACAGGCGGGTTCGGCTTCACATCGAACGTGGCCACCAGATACGTCCTGTCGGTGAAGAACTTCTTCCACCGGTCTTGAGCGCTCTCCCATTCATTTTCCTGGTTGCAGGCGCACAGGCCCACCCAGTAGGAGTTGCTGCTGCCCACTTGCGCCTGCACGTCCTGCAGCAGGGTGCCGCCTTCGAACACCGCGTCGGAGTTCTGCTGCTGCGACCCGCACCCGCCCGCTTCGTTGGCGTTGCCCTCCCAGGAGTCCAACCAGGTGGCGGAGGATCCCAGCGGATACGAGGACCAGGCCAGCCGGTTGCCGCTGGACGCCGTCCAACTCCCGGTGCGGTACAGGTGTACCCAGGTTGGTTCACATGACCAGGAGTGATCCAGCTTCATCAGGATCTTGGCGGTCAACACCGTTGTGTCACTCATCGCGGAGGTGTCGAAGCTGAAATACGAGCGGTAACGGGCGCCGGATTCCGGACTCAGTCCCACCCGCGCGGAGCTGGTGTCGTTGTTCTCCCCGTTACTACTCGCGTACGCCCACTTCGATCGCAGTTTGCTGAAGGCCGGATCGATGAACAGCGGAAACGCCGCCGACGACGCCGCCATCATGTTCGGGTCAGGCGTCAGCGTCAGGTCGCTGCCGGAGACCGCCACCTCTACCGGAGCTGACGCAGCCAGTACTCCAGGACGCTGCGCGGTCGAGACCAGATCGGACGGTACTGGCACCTCAGCGCCGGTCCCCGCCTGACCTGTGTCCTCTGGGCCTGCCACCCGTTCCTGCAGGCCAGGTGAGGGAGTCGAGATCGACGAATCCCACATCACCGCCGGCGACGCCTGCAGCAACTTCTCACCCGAGGCATCAGCCAGACTCAGACCGCCGTCAGCTGCGCGAGTAACCCTCATGTCGCCGCCCAGGCCGTAGCGAACCTGCCGCAACGCCGGATTACTCGCCGCCTGCGGCGTCAACACCTCCAACACATGCCGGAACCCAGCCCGATCCGCCGTGACGTGCAAATTCACCCCCGGCAGGACGCCGTCGTAAATCGCCGTCGCCCCACTCACCCGGGGCACAGGCAGCGATCCCGGCCAGCTCAACTCGAACGTGGCAGCGCCTTCCCGCCAGGTCACCAGCGCGCCTGTACCACCAACGGAGAACGTCATGTCCGCCGTCGACGCCACCGGCGCGAGTCCACCAGACACAGGCTGCAACGCCAGATCAATATCCGCCCACGTGCCGTCCTTGCGATGCACCCGTTGCGGCACCACCGCCGACTCCAACCGCCCCACACCTGACGCGTCGACGAACACCTGCGTGGTCTCAGAGCGCTCGCCGAGCACCTCAACGCTCTCGTCACACTCCGCTGCGAGCAGCGCCGCCGCCCGGACATCCTCACGAACCAACGTCGCGCAGTCCGCCGGGGCCGCAGCGGCCTGATCCGGCGCCGCTATCAGCGGCACCACCGCGCCAAGGCTCACCGACAGCAGCACAGCCGCGAACGATCCGAGCCCGCCCCAATGCCTGCCGCGCCTACGCGGCTCAGCTCCGAAGCGGAGACATGCAGCAACCACCCAAAGCCCCCGTTGATCACACCCTATGAGTGGCCGAACTGTAAGAGCCCTGACAATCGCCTGTAAAGATCAATCACAACTTGAAAGGATCAAAGGGACAGTAGGACATCTGTCCGGCAGCAGCCTCACCTACAGTGACTCGTTCTGCATCCGCTGCTGCTCAGCTCGTGTCGTAGCACCTGATCGTCTCGTCCGCAGTGGGTGGCAGCAGCCCTTGCTTCCTTGGATGCTCCTTGCCCGTCACATTCGCTTCGGTCAGGACCCGACGGCTTTCACCGCCCGGCCGTGCGAGGTTCATCGAGGACCGAGCTCACTCAAGATCACGATTGGATGTCGGGTCTGACCGGGCCGTTGACCCTCCGGTGCAACTCCCGTGAGCTGTGCGGCGGGCAGAACGCCCGGATCGGGGGGACGACAATGGAAACCACGGCACCGGGACCTGCACCCGTCACGCCGCCGCGACCGCGCCGACGTCGGGCATGGCTCGCGATCGCGCTGGCCGGGGCACTGGCCAGCGGGGCGGCCGGAGTGACAATCTGGCGGACAACCGCCACCCCGTCACCGGCATCGGCCGAGGTCACTACCACCGAGACGGCTCAGGAACTCTTCGCCGGGCTACCCGACCGACTACTGCCACCGGCCGACCCGACCGCCCTACCCACCGACCGGCCCGTCGGACGGGGAGCCCTGCTCTACCAGATCAACGACCCCGACCGCTACACCGCCACAAGCGGCGGCTTGCCTCGACTGCCGATCTACCTGGTGACCGCCACCGGTGACCAATTCGCCGTCGGGCTGGCCACCATAAGCGAGTTCAGTCAAGCGCTCTCCCCGGACGGGCGGTGGTTCGCCCAACGTCGAGACCGGCAGTGGTGGATCCGCGACCTCACCGGGACCACCGATCGTGCCGTCCCGCCCGGGTACGAACTGCGGCAGTGGTCCACCGACGGACAGGCGCTGCTGCTCGCGCAAACCACCGGTACCAGCGAGGCGTACACGGCGTTCACCCTGCCCCGTGGGGAGCTGCGCCCGCTGGGGTTACCCGCGATGCCGGCCCGTCGAATGCTGGCATTCCTCGACGGGCGTGAACTGGCCACCGCGGAGTTCAACCTCGGAGCGAACCTCCGGCCGCGCCGACAGCTCACCATCGCCATTCAAGACGTCGACGGCCGCAAAGCCCGCTCGGTGTCGATCCCCACCACCCAGCAGGTAGGCCCCGGCGACATCCGCAACGCGGTCGCCCCGGTCATCCGCGGCGGAGGCAATCCGCCGAGCGTGTGGGCGGTGGTCACCCGGCAAGAGCAGGCCCCGACCGGCCAGCCGGAGCAGACGCAGTCAGATCCCCCCTGGACATTGGTCGGGGTAGACCTGCGGTCCGGCCAACCAGCCGGCCGGATCGACCTCATGACGCCCAACAATGACCAAGGTGAGGAATTCCTCGGTCTCGCCGGCACCGAAATCCTCCTGCAACGCTGGACCGCCCACGGCGCCGAACTGGTCGCCGCCAACCCCGCCAACGGCCAGCGCCGAGTACTCACCTCACTACCCGACGACGCGCGGCTGACCCTCCCCGGCAACTAGAGGCGTCCGAGCCAGCACCAGCACGGGCGAGCGCTCAACTTCAGGCAGAGTTGGAGTGCGGTGGATCCGATGAGCGCGATGCCCCTTGGCTCGACCGGTTGCTACTCCCGAATCCCCCTAGCGACCGCCCCTGGCTTGCCATGACCCAGCGGCTACGGCTGTTGCTGCGATGTATTGGTAGGCCGCAGCGGTCAGCCAGGCCACCGCGAGGGCGGTGGAGTCCTGCTGGTTCAAGCGGCCGAACGCGTCGCGGCTACGTCGGTGACCCGCGCGTCGTAGTTCGTTCAGCACGGACGCGGCTGTCGGCAGTTGGGCGTCCAGGAGCGCCCGTGCGTCCCGGTCGACGTCCGGCACCAGGGCGGCGCGGCCGGCGGCGACCACTCGTTGCAGGTGGTGGGTGAGGAGGTGCAGCGGCGGTTGAGGTTGATCGTTGCCGGAGGGCTCCGTGGTTCCGGCGTGGGGTAGGTCGGCACGCTGGAGCTGGTCGACGCCAAGGTCGACGTGTCCGCCGAAGCGGCCCGGCAGCCAGGGCGCGGCAACGGCGAGACCGTGGACCTGGCGGGGGCCGTGGAAGCGCCCGATCATCCGTAGCGGCATGCCGGTGGCGTGGGCGGCGAGCAGGCGCAGGTTCGCGACGTACGGGAGCACCGGATCATCGTGTGGAGCGAGGACGATGACCGGCCCCGGCAGTTGCCTCGTCTGCAGGAGTAGACCTCGCTGGTCGGCGGCGAGGACGCCGTCGATGAAGGCGAGGTCGTATCCGGCGGGCCGCTCGTGTTGGGCGACGTCGAAGGCGTTCAGCCAGCGGGCGGCCTGTTCGGGGATTGGTTGCCGCCAGAGGGCGTCGGCTGGTTCCTCGTACCAGGTGCGGCCTGCGGTTCGTACGGCCTGCACTGTCCTGCCGTGGCTGAGGCGCCGGTCGACGGACGCATGGGCGTTGATGACGATGATCCCGGCGCGGTCCAGCTCCCGGTGGCTGATCGTCACGTCGCCGAGGTTTACGCTCGCCTGAGCGGCGTTGCGGGCTGTGTCGCCATCGCCGGGTCGGGCCTGCGCCAGGCTCCAGATGGTCGAATCGCCATCGGTCAGGTAGCTGATAGCGCCGACGTGGCCGGTGGTGGTGCGCAAGGGCTCGGTGTAGAGCCCGTACAGGTGCAGATCCCCGATGGGGCTGTAGCCGCGCCGACTCACGCCCCGAGCGGCTTGCTGGTCACCGATGCCGCTGATCAGGAGATGTGAGACGGTCAGCACTTCGCGCAGTGCCTCGGTGAGGTCGGCCAGCCGGAATGCGGGGCTCTGGCGGGCTGCGCGCAGGAGTTCCACCACTCTGGTCGCGGCTGTCGCCAGTCGGGGCAGTCCGATGGCGCGTGCCTGGTGGATGGCGCGGAGTAGGTCCGCCTGGGTCACCGCACCGGCGCCTGCCACCCCGTGTTCGAGGATCTGCGCAATGACGTCGCGCGTCTGGATGGCGGTGGCCTTCTCGTCGGCGGTGGCGGTCGGAGCGGCGGAATCGGCCTCCGTGGTCACGGCGGCCTCGACGGTGGTCCCGTCCGATCCGGTTGCGGCCGTGTGGTGTGGGTGCGTGCTCAGGACGGGGGCGGCACTGAGCACCGCGGCTCGGTGCAGGCAGCGCGGCGCTAGCAGGCAGTTGCAGGCGGCTCGTTCGGCGGTGTCGACCGGGGTGGTGAGGGTGACGGTGACGTGGTCGTCGATGGTGATCGTCGCCCCGGAGTCGGATGTGGTGACGGTCCAGGTCGGCTGCTTCTCGAGAGCCTGGTCGAGCTTGGACCGCAGCCGGGCGGGAAGGGCGGCGACGGCGTCGGCGACGACGTGGGGTGCGACGGCGGGCAGGCTCATCGGACCTGGTCTCCGATCCAGCGGGCCAGTTCGGTGGGGCTCAACGCGGCGACGGGCATCCCGGCGGCAACGAGTTGCCCGGCGACGGCGGTGCTGTAACGGGGTTGACCTCGGTCGTCGAGGCTGGCGCAGCCGAGGAGGGTCACCCCGTCGTCGGCGAGTGCCCGGACGGCGGCCAGTAGCCCGCCGATGGGATGTCCCTCCTCGAAGTCGCTGACGAGCACGACGAGACTGCGGCTGGGGGTGGTGACGAGCTGCCGGGCGTAGCGCAGGGCGGCGGCGATGTGGGTGCCGCCGCCGACGCTGATCTCCAACAGCAGGCTGAGTGGGTCGGCGACCCGGTCGGTGAGGTCAACAACCTCGGTGGAGAAGGTGACGAAATGGGTTCGTAGGGTCGTCACGCCGGCCAGGACGGACGCGGTCAGCGCCGCCCAGATCGTGGACGGTTCCATCGACCCGGATACGTCGACGAGGAGGATGACCTGCCAGTCGACGCTGCGTCGACCGCGGCTGCGGAAGACGAACCGTTCGGGGCGGATCTGCGCTGCACCGTGGGAGTCGAGGCGTGCGGTGTGCAGGTTGGCGTGCACAGTGGCGCCGAGGTCGAGGCGCCCGGTGGGTCGGCGGGTACGTCGTGGTGTGGTGAGCCCGGTCAGTGCCGGTCGGATCTGTCGGGCCAACTGCGCGGTCAGCTCGGTGACGAGCCTGGCGACGAGTGGGCGCAGTCGGTTGAGCCGCGCCTCGGGAAGTCCGCCGGCCAGCGCCAAAACGGTGTGCAGCAGTTCCACCGAAGGTCGGACGTCTTCGGGTGCGATGGTGAGCAGGGCGTCGGCACGTCCCCGTTCGGCGGCGCGGGCGAGCACCTCGTCGCGTACCGCGGTGCCGAACAGCGCTTCGAGGTCGTCGGCCCAGTCCCGCACCTGCGGGTATGCGGGTTGTCGCCCACCGCCGGGTCCGGCGGCGGTGTGGGAGCCTTCTCCCCTGCCGCTGCCGTACAGCTCGTCGAGTGCGGTGGCGAGTCGGCGGACGTGCGGTGGCAAATCGTCGGGGCGGCGGCCGAGCAGCAGCCGCCATCGCTGCGCGGCGGGCAGCGTGTGCACTCGGTGAGCGGGCCGGGATTCTGCCGGGGACGGTGGCGGAGCCGACTTATCGGCGGTGTGGTCGTCTCCGCCCGTCGGCAGTCCGAGGGTGGTCAGGGCCTGCCGTCCCGACTGGTCGACGGCGAGCCAGTCGGCGAGAAGGTCGGGTGCGACGCTCACCGTCGCGTCGACGTCACCGATGCGGTGACGGACGGTGTCCAGAATACGGTCCCGGTCGGCGGGGCTCAACGCGTCGAAGCCGCCGCGCAGCGCTGGCAGCCGGCGGATGAAGTGGTCGTCGTCCCAGCCGTCGATGGCGTCTAGCAGCGGGGTCAATGTCTCCCCACCGGCTTCGAGCAGGGCGGCGGCAAGGCTGAGCGCTCCGCGAAGTCGGTCGGTGCATTCGGTGGCCGGCATCTCGGTCCAGGACGCCAGGACCACGCCGAATGCGTGGGGGGCGGTGATGCCGAGCAGTACCTGGACGGCGTGGGCTGCTCCCCGCATCAGGGGTGATCCGTCGCGGGCGAGGCGGCTGACGGCGTGGCTGAGCCGTAGCAGGTGGCCACTGTCGTCGGCGTGCCGGACAAGGTCGAGCAGCGCGCGGGCGTCCCCGGGGTCGGTGGATCCGGCGAGCCCGTCGATGGCGCGGACTGCCGCGGCGTGCAGGTGTGTCAGGTGCTCGTCGAGGCCGGCTGGTGGTGACGGGGTGGCGGGGATGTGCCCCCGGTGCAGCCGCTGGAGTAGTTGGCTGGCGGTGGCGAGGTCGGCGAGGGTGGCGGCGCGGGTCACGGCGGTGTGCAGGTCGGCGAGGCGGACGTCGACGGCGTCGGGTAGTCCGCAGGCGGCGGCGCGGGTGAGCCCGGCGACAGCTTGTGCGGCGGTGGGGCCGCCGTCGGTCACCTCTCGGCGGCGCCGGGTGTTCAGCATGCCGGCGGCGGCTTGGGCGAGGGTGACACCGTGTGGGCTGGCGGCGGCGAGTCCGGCGTCGGTGCCGGGCTGCCAGTGCAGCCGCCAGCGGGTGGTGAGGGTGTCGGCGGTGGTGGTCTCGGCGGGCTCGGCGTAGGGCACCTGGCAGGCGAGCAGTCGTTGCAGGGTGGCCTCTCGTCGCTGGTCGAGTGGGTTACGCAGTGGATCAAGCCGAACGGTGCGGGGCGGGTCACCGGGGCCGGGCAGGCGCAGGTGCTGCAGTAAGGCCTTGGTGGCGGGAGTCAGCCCGCAGACGGGTGTGTCCGGGCAGGGGTGACCGCGGCGCTGTCCGATCAGGGTGTGCTGCATGGCAGCGGCGACTGCTCGGCCCCGGCCGGCCGGTTCGCCCTGGGCGAGGACGGTCTGCAGCGCTTCGACGAGTTCACCGCGTCCGGCGGCGGGCAGGTTCCGCAGTCGGGCCAGATCGTGGGCGAGTCGGGTGATCTCGGTGGCCTCCGCCGGGCCCGTGGGGTGTCCCTGGTCTCGCAGGTGCCGGGTGATCTCGACGGCGAAACCGCGTAGGTGCGTGGCTAGTGCGCTGGGATCGGCGTGAGCATCATGGACAGCCTGCTGCCAGCGAGGGTCGCGGATCCCGGCGGGATAGCCGGACCGCGCGTCGAGCAGGTCGAACGAGTACGGCACCAGGGAGATGACCGGGGTACGTCGTTGCGCCTCGGCATCAGGTGTCGGTGGTGTGGTGGATGCTGGGTGTCCCGGTGTGGTCAGGGCGGGGGCGTGGAAGGCGCCGACGACGACGGCGAGCCGGCCGGGGGTCTCCGCGATCTGCTGCCGCATCCACGCCTCGCGCCGCTGATCGAGGGCGCCGATGCCGTCGGCGGCATCGTTGCGAAGCGCCCAGCCGACGGCCAGCGCCGCCCGGCGTACCGCCTCCGGCGGCGAGCCGGGGGCTGCCGCCTCGACCCAGCGGTCCCACAGGTCGTCTCCGGTCCGACCGGTCAGTGCGGCCCGCACGCTGTCGGCGTACCCCCTCACCCGCGGTCCGACGGCTGCTGCGCGCTCCTGCCACGCCGGGTCACCCAGCGGAAGATCGCAGCAGTGGGCTGGCACGCCTCGCCGTTGCGCCCACCGCAGCGCGGCGAGCTCCGGGGAGAAGTCGGCGAACGGGTAGAAGGCGAGCGGTCCGCCCTCATCACCGCTGGCGGCGGCCAGGGCCACCGGCGCCTGGGTGTCGGGGTGCGCCAACCAGGTCAGCCACGGCTGCATGTCGGCGGGCAACTCGACCAGCACCGCGTCCGGGGCGGCCGCGTCCAGCAGGGCGGGGATCGCCGCGGCGAGCACCGGTGAGTGATGCCGCACGCCGATCAGGGTGACGCGGCCGGTGTCGCTGAGACGTGCGACGGCGGCGCGCGGGTCGTCGGCTGTGCTGTCGTCAGTCACGCAGGACATCGCGCTGTTCCCACAGCTGCCGCC
The DNA here is from genome assembly GCF_030269705.1 of Micromonospora sp. NBRC 107095. NCBI lineage: Bacteria > Bacillati > Actinomycetota > Actinomycetes > Micromonosporales > Micromonosporaceae > Micromonospora > Micromonospora sp. NBRC 107095. The sequence goes on along the minus strand of NZ_BSTU01000007.1, from coordinate 198,612 downwards.
ACATCCGGCCGCCGGCCTCGGCGCGGCGGCGCAGGGCGCCGTCCCAGTACGCCAACAGCCGCGCATGGTCGGCCGAGTCGTCCTTGCGTACGACGCCCACCAGGTGTCCGGGCAGCAGCGACAACGGGTCCGGGCCGGGCAGGTAGGCGGTGGACAGGCCGATCGACGCGGCGACGGCGACCGCCTCGGCGGTGCTCATGACCGAGGACGGGCGTTCCACCTCCCAGCCCTCGACGGTGCTGCCGGTGCGCAGGTCGCGGAAGGCGGTCACCAGGGTCTCCAGCACCGCCTCGTCCACCGTGTACGCGGCGCCGACCCGTTCCACGGCGGCGCGGGCCTGCCGGGTGACGAGGGCGACCTCGGCGTCGAAGTCGGCGATCGGAGGCACCACCTCGAAGTTGAACCGCCGTTTCAACGCCGCGGACATCTCGGACACGCCTCGGTCCCGCAGGTTGGCCGTGGCAATGACGCAGAAGCCAGGAGCCGCGTAGGCGACGGAGTCGTCGGGAAGTTCGGGCAGGGCCATCCGACGGTCGGACAGGATCGACACCAGCGCGTCCTGCACCTCGGGCAGGCAGCGGGTGATTTCCTCGACCCGGGCGACGGCACCGGTGGTCATCGCGGTGAGCACCGGCGAGGGCACCAGTGCCTCCCGGGACGGCCCCTTGGCCAGCAGGAGCGCGTAGTTCCAGCCGTAGCGCAGCTGTTCCTCCGTGGTGCCGGCCGTACCCTGCACGGCTAGGGCACTTGTGCCGCACACGGCGGCGGCGAGCAGCTCGGACAGCATCGACTTGGCGGTGCCCGGTTCGCCGACGAGCAGCAGGCCCCGTTCTCCGGCCAGGGTCACGACGCACCGCTCGACCAGTGCCCGCTCCCCCACGAACTTCGCCGCGATGGTGACCTGACGGCCGTCGGGGGCCTGCACGGGCCGGCCGGCGGAGCCGGCGATGAACGTGACCACCGCCTGGGGGGTCAGCTTCCAGCCGGGCGGGCGGGGACCATGGTCGGCGGCAGCCAGAAACGCCAGCTCGTCGGCGTACAGGTGCTCCGGCGGGTCGATCTGTCGGGCGTTCACGCCTTCTCCTGCAGGTCGAGGTAGCGAGGTTTGTCACCGGCGCTCACGCGGTCCCACGCGGTGCGGAACAGTTCCGGCGTCGCGCGGGTGACCAGCGTCAACCCGTTGAGGAACAGGTACAGCGGCTGCTTCCAGCTCTCCATGGGTGGGGTGGGGTTCTTCGCCGCGAGCCAGCCGCCGGGCAGGAAGACGCCACGGCCGGCCCGTTCCCGCTTGCCTGCCACCACCAGTCCGGAGTCGAGCAGCGCCGCCTGGGCCTGCTTGAGGGTGGCGGGCTTCCACGCGTTCCAGGTCCGCACGTTGACATCGGTAGGGTTGGGCAGAGCGAGCAGCTGCAGGTAGTAGCCTGCCGAGTCCCGGTCGAGGCCGGTGTGAGCTGCGACGGTGTCGACCAGGTCGGGTGCGCTGACCCGGGGGTCGCGGTGTTCGCCGCTGGCACCCTCAGGGGTGGACAGCACGGCGGCGATGTCCGGTGAGAGCACCAGCCGCAGCGCGTCCGCGACCGGGCCGGAGATAAAGCCGACCGCCGGGTCGTTCGGTCCGCTGAGGCGGGCCGGGGCGAGGTGGTGCACGACCATGTCCCGGAAGGTGTGCCCGGCCACGAGCGCTGGTCCCACCTGGGGTTGCTCGTCCACCTCGTGCCGTCCGGCGCCGATCAGCAGCCGCGGGTTGCGCAACCGCTGCCGCAGCAGCTCCAACGCCCGGGGCAGAGCGTCGCGCATCGGGTCGCCCCATGGCAGCTGGTAGGACAGCCACAGCAGCGCCACCGTGCAGCCGTACAGGTGGTTGCCGTCGAACGGGGTTCCGCTCGTGGCGGTGGTCTCCAGTCGGCCCCAGTCGCCGGGCTGGCTCTCCCCGTCGGTGGTCAGCCAGCTTCCGGGTGCCGGGTCGGCGATCGTCTGCAGGATGTCGGCCGCTCGGTTTGTGGGCAGGATGCGGGTGGCGTCGGCGAGCAGTTGCTCGCCGATGACGACGCGGGCGCCACGCAGTGCCAGCCAGGCCGTTGCGAGACGGTCGACGTCCGGACCGTTGCGCCACAGATCCGCTGGGTCCTGCGGCATCGCCGCGTCCACCAGCGCGATGCGGTGCCCGTACGACAGAGCCTTCAACGCGTCGCGGGCGGTGCGCGCCTGGGTGCTGTTCACCCCGAGGATGCGCCGCTGGTCGGCGGTGAGGAAGTTCGCCTGCCAGTCATCGATGCCGGGAAGACCAGCCAGCAGCAAGGCGGCCTCGGTTCGCGTCATGCCCGTGCGCCGCACCAGGGCGTCGACGCATTCCGCGCGCCACGAGATCGGGCCCTGCTCAGCGAGCAGCCGGCAGAACGCCCTGATTCGATCAGCGCCCCGCCAGCCGGCCGCGACGGTCTCCGCCTCGACGGTGGCACCGGACGGCGGAGTGAACCGCCCGGTCGGGGACAACTGCACGGCCGTGCGCCGCCACTGCTTGCCTCGCCCGGCGTACCAGGTGGGACCATGCTCTGGCAGCAGCACCGTGACCTGGGCCCCGTCTCGCTGAATGACCCGCTGGTTCTCCGGGGGCGCCTCGTCCCACGTCGCGGTGAGCACCCGCACCGCCTGTGCCGGGTCGGCCAGGACGGTACCGGCCAGGGTGGACAGCAACTGGGCCAGCGCTGGGCGCTCCTGCTCATTGGTGACCGGCGCGGCGGCGCGGACGGCCAGGGCGCCGAGTCCGCCGAGCGCGTCCACCCACGTCGGGCTGGCCTGCGGTACGTCCTCGATCGTCCCGGCCGTGAAAAGGTCGGCGACCGCGTTGATCTGGCGAAGGATCTCCCGCCGCGTCTGGGCACGGCCGCTGTAGTAGGTGAACCGTTCCGCCGGCAACAGTCCGGACCAGGCGGTGCGCAACAGATCGTCGGCGACGGAGTCGGCCGTGGTCTCGTCGACCGGTTCGGTCGTTAGCAGCTGCGGCACTGCTTCCAATCGACGACGCAGCCGTACCGCGCGCACCACCTTCTCCGCCACGGCGGTACGCAGCACCGGGTCGGTTACCTCCGTCAGCACCTCGGTGACGAGGGCCAGCGCTACCGCATTGATCTCGGTGGACTTCGTGACTTTGTCGTCGATTGCCATCAGCCGGGCGGCGTCGGCGGCGTCGAGCCGCCGCAGCCGGGCCGAGCCCGACGCATCGCGCGGGGTGAGTGCATGCCACCAGGCCAGCGGCGGAAGGTACCGGGATGGTCGGCACCGGTCCACCGGTTCTCGGCCGTCGGCGCTCCACACGGTCAGCTCCAACTCGGCCCGGTGATGGGGTCGCCCGGTCACCGGTAGCACGACGTCGCTGCCCGGTAGCCGAAGGCCGGCAACCAGCGCGTCGCTGTGGAACGGGTTGCGGCTGGCCCGGACCGCACTCGAATGCCAGGACACCCGCCGCCCGTCGACCCCCTCCCCCACCTGCGTTCCGTCAGGCAGGCGGATCACCCTCCAACCGACCAGCCCGTCACGCCAGCCCAGTGGCGACGAGGCGAACGGTGCCGGTGCCGGGCGCAACTCGCACAGGTCAGCGATGAGGGTCGCACCCGGGGGCAGGTCGGAGGCGAAGAACGCGGGCAGGCTGTACCGGCCGCTCTCGCCCGTCGCCGGGTCGTACTCCCGCCAGCGCCGCTCATTGGCCGTCAGGTCGGTGGGCTGTTCGCACCGCCAGAACGAGACGCCGTCACTAGCGACCGGATACGTGGCGGCCGGACTGCGGGTGTCCCCGGCGTGCCAGGGCCGACTGCCCGTGGTCATCGCACCACCGGGCAGCGGCAACGGCAGCGACCGGCGGCCCCACAGGGCGTGGTCGGTCGGTTGGCCGGGGTCGATCAGCTCGTCCGGGTCGGCCGACCAGTAGCCGACGAGCCGGCCGTCAGTGCTGTACCAGGTAACCAGGAGTTGCCCGTTGACCAGCCGGCAGGTGGTGTCGGCGTGGGAGTTGCGCGCGTGCGGGCTGTCCGCGGGCGGATACCGGAAGATGTGTTCACTGGTCGGAACGTCAACGTCAACGTCGACGACGTGCGCCGTCCGGTTGTCGTGCACCACCAACTGCGGCCAACCGTCGCCGAAGCGTCGGCCGAGCTTGTCCTCGGCCACCTGCTCGTAGGCCGGCCAGGACAGCTCCGCGACCAGGCCAGCCCGCAGTGACCGGGCGAGTACCGCAGGCACGTCGACCTTCGCCAGGGCGGTGAACGCGTCCGGGGCCAACGCCACACCGGCGGGCGACCACACGGCCGCGAGCTGGGACAGCGCCTCGTCCAAACCGATCACGGTGCCCTCCCGCACCCGGGCAGCCCGTTCGACGAGCAATTCGGCCAGCACCTCCCGTAGGCCGGTCGCTCCCAACGTTTCGGTGACCAACTGCGCCGGCAATGGCCCCGACCCCTGCCTGTCGTGCAGCTGCGAAAGGGCGTCGGCGGCCCCCCGTGCCAGCAGCACCCGACACCTGGGGTCGGCGGCGACGGCGCGTAGGTCCCGCCGGCCGGGGCCGACGTCGTGCACCCAGGCAGACACGTTGAACCCACCGCTGTCGCTGCCGATCGCCACCGGTACCTCACCAGCGAGGCACACGTCGAGAACGTCCACGTCCGCCCGGTGGGCGAAGTCGCTCCACAACGTCACCGGCCGGCCCTCCGCCCGCAGCCGCGGCGCCAGGTCCGCGACGACGCGGATGAGACGCTCACAACGACGCCGGCTGCGCCGTTCCCGCAGCGCCATCAGCCGCTCCAGCCACCGCGCCGCCGACACCGTCGCCGCCTCGTCACGCAGCAGATCGAGCGTGCCCGCCGCGTCCAGCAGCTCCAGCCAGAAGTCGGTGACGTCGGTGGACCAACCGGGCGGCTCGGGGAAGATCTCCACCAACCGCGCGCGCACCGCCGGATCATGCTGGGCCAGCCGCAGCAAGGGTTGGCGGTACGCCTTCCACACCGCCTCGCCCGAGCGGGTCATCGCGGGGAACGCCAGCAACTGCCGGATCACCGCCTCGGCCTGCTCCTCGACGTCCACGCCGGCCGCCTTCGCCAGCCGCCGCAGATCCTCCGCCATCCCGGCGTACGGCGGCAGCCCGCCAGCGACGCGACGAATGGCCAGGGTCCGCACCAACTCGTACGCCTCAGACGCCGGCCGCCGCGTCGCGACCGCGCGGGAGTACTCCGTCAGCATCTTCGCCGTCAGCGCACCGGCAAACGCGAACTCCAGATGCACCTCCCGCAGCCGCTCCTCGTCCACTGGCAGCCCGTGCACCTGCTCGGCCCGGCGGGCATCGGCGAAGCAGCCGCCGGCCATCCGCGGGTTGTCGGCGGCGCGGAACGCCCGCCCGGCCTCTTCCCAGAACGTCGGCAGGAAATGCGGTGCCGCCGCACCCAGCCGGCCGGCAAGCTGCTGGTAACCCTCGCGGGCGTTACCCGGCTTGGAAGCGGCGCTTCGCGCAAGCCGCGCCATGTCCTTGACCATCGCCAGCGCGTGCCGACCATTCGCCGGATCGTTGATCAACGCCCACGCCGGGAACCCGAGCGACTGCCGCCGGGCCGTGCCCACCGGCGTCGGCTCGGCGGTGCGGCTGAAGCCGAGGAACTCCATCGACAGGTCCTCAGCCTCGCCCAGGGTCGCCCCGGCGAGACGGACGACGGTGCGGCCGGTCAGCGCCGGATGGATGTAGTGACGCGCGGTCACCACATCACGGCCGGTCTGCGCCCCACCGTCAGGCAGGATCGCTCCCGCCTCCAACAGCGCCTCACTCACGCCCGCTCACCGTCCTCGTCCACAACCCGGCCGGCGTGAAGATTCGCCGCCATCCGCATTCCTTCCGACCACGCCACCGGCCCCACAGCCGCCAACGCCACCGCCGCCCCCTCCGGATCGGTGAAATAGAGCGGGCCGGTCTCGGTCTCGTACAGTGGATCGCCCTCGCCGATCCACACCGACGCGACCACCGGGACGCCGTCCTCCCACACCCGCACCGACGCGGCGCCACCCTGCACGCGGTAGCCCGCCGACGTCGCCCGCGCCTGCACGTGCCGCAACTCCTTGTACCGGCCCCGGGCGTAGCGGGCCAGGTCGCGCCGCCGATCGTCGAGTGACTCCGGCAGCGCCCACACCTCCCGGAACAACTGCAGCGTCTCCTGACGCACCCCCAGGTCCGCGGCGAACTCCCGCAGATCCGCCAGATCAGGCAGACGAACCGGATGCGGCAGAACAACCTGCACGGCGCTGGTCCGGCCGCTCTCGCCGTCCAGGTCCACCACACCCAGACCCTTCTCGGGGTCCGCGTCACGTAGCAGCCCCGCGCGGGCGGTGTCCCATCGCCCCGTACCGTCCACCGGCACCACAACCAGATCACGCAGCGACGTACGCCATGCCTCGTCTGCCCACACCTCGCAGATCACCGTGGTCGGCACGGGCAGCGACCGCACCATCCACTGCTCAACCTCACGCCGGCAGGAAACCTCGTGCCGCTTCAACCACTCCGAGAGCTGCCGCAAGCCGACGACCACGTCGGTGTCACGCAACGCCTTCGGCAGGCTCTTGAGCAGCCTGCCCTGGCGGTTACGCGCGATCACCTTGCCGCGTTCCAGGCTCACCTCATAGTCGACACCGGCCGCCAGCCAGCCCATGTTGATCTCCTCCCGCCGCGCAGTGAGCGGGATTCTGCCATCCGCGACCGACACTCGAGATCACCGTCCGCAGGGGTGTACCCAGCTGGAGAATCGGTCGGCGCCGCACGCCTTACGCGGAGCGCGCCCGCCAGCGCCGACGACGTGGTCGCGCGCGCAGCGCGTCAATCACCCTCTATCTCTACGAACAAATGCGCTCCCTGGGCGCATCGCTCCGCCAGTGCAGACAAGCGATCCAACAGGCCTGCAAGCGAAGCAAATTGCGGCTCACCTCTCACCCGGGCGATCTCGGCCAGAAGCATTCTGGACTGAAGCCGGTTGAAAACCGTAATCCCATACTGATCAATACACGACAGATAGGGGTAACGGTCGTCAAGATCAGTTAACGCCTGGGCCAATCTTCCCGACTCGTCTGCCATTACATCGAAAACGTCGTCAACGCTGTCGCCTCGTAGGCGAATTATCAAGATCGCCACGACTCTCACATCAATCCTGGATACGCACTGACCAAGTGGCCATTACGGTTTGTAACGAGAGTGAAAAAGTCAGTAGGTAGACCGGTGGATCGATCAACCCCGACCGGGCTCCCGTAGTTTACTTGATACACCCAGTCACCCTTTGCGTTTTGGATAGGGGTGGAACTACTCGCGCGGGAAATCAGATCATCGGTCTTGACCTGATCAAAGAACTGACTTCGTCCACCGAGCCGCCCACCGAACGCGCGATGGGCATCGTTGATTTTACGTTCCCCCTTGGCCGTCGCCTGGATCGCGGGAAAACATGGACCGGTGTTGTGTACGAGGACCGGGGTTTTGCCGGCGAGTACATAGTACGTGTGGGTGTCGGAAATGGTGAGGTTGTACATGTACTGGGCGCCAGTGTAGTTACGGACGCTCGCGACTCGGACCTCGCCGGCAGTGCTTGAGCGCAGCCGCTCTCCTGGCACGAGCTCTGCAGCATCGACCCAGACACCACGGGAGACGGACCAGATCGGGTGCTCCCACGTGGTCTCGACATGAGCCTTCGCGCCGGTGGGCAGCAGCACGACGAGCGTCGTGAGCTGCGAGTCGCGATTCAGGTGCAGGCGAGTCACCGATTTGGCTGCAGTCACACCGGTGTGGGGGTCGGTCGCCTGCACCAGGTCGCCGACCTTGACGTCCCCGATCTCCTCCGTCGTACCATCCGCCATGAGTACCGGCGTGTCCCGACTGAAGCTGTTGCCAATCTTGCATGCCTCGACCACGTCATCGGCTGCCTTCGAGGCACCGGAAAGAAGATCGGCGCCTTCGCCGACAACCTTTCCGGCCTTGCCCACCGGAATTGCTCCGGCGAGATCGAGAACCAGCCCAACGTAGTCGCCGTTGTCAAGCTTCTCCTTGGCGAGCGCAATGGAGTACGGAATCCCGATGCCAGGAATCCAGCTCATCCACTCGTAAAACTCGAGCTTCGATTCCTTGGCCCGGGCGTCCCGCATAGCGCAGTCGCCCTCGACCTCACACATGAAGGCGGCAAGCGACTCCTGGAGTTCAGCCGGAGTGAAGTCGGTTATGTGACACCTGAAATAGCGGTAGCCACTGAAGCCGCCGTACGTGTCGCAGTCACCGATGTAGTGAACCGTGAAATTGATGAAGGCTTTCCGCCGTTTCTTGACTTCCTCATCACGATCCGGTTGGCCAGCCTTCGAGCCACCACCACCACCACCACCACCGCCACCTCCGCCGGAACCAGAGCCTCCGTCGTTCCGCTTCACGTCGTCCGGACTTGCCAGACCGTCCCAGACGACATCCTGGATCAACCCAGTCGGGTCGCTGAACGTGATTGGGGAGTTGCCGGCGTACGCGTAGCCATGCCACTGCTGCGGTTGACTCTGGTCCATCAACGGGTCGACCGACACGAACCTGCCGAGCGTCGGGTCGTACTCCCGTGCCCCGATGTGGGTGAGCCCGGTCGAGTCGATGTCGCCACCGACGAAGCCCTTGCCGTTGGGCCAGGCCGCCTGGTCCCCGCGCGGTGCACCGTACGGGGTCTGGCGGCGGATCGTGACCGCCTGGGTCGCCGCGTTCACGCTGATCTGTTGGGTGCCCTGGTGGTCGCTGAACAGCCACTGCAGTCCACCGCCGCTCGAACGGCTGGCGATCGACTTGCCGGCGAAGGAGTAGTACCGGGTGGCGGTGTTCTGCGCGGCGCCGAGGTCTCGCCGGATTTCCGTTCCGGGCAGGTAGAGGGTGGTGCCAGTGGCGTCCCGCCGGAGGATCCGCTCGCCGTCGGCGTTGTAGACGTGACTGGCCAGGGTGGCGCCGCTTTCGGTGACGCTGGTCAGTCGACCCTCGGCGTCCCAGGCCAACGTTTGGTCGGCGGCCACACCCGGCCGGGTGACGGTCTCGCCGGTGGCGTTGTAGCCGTACGAGTTGGTCACCGGCGCCTGTCCGGGGGCCTCGGTCCGGACCGACGTCACCGCGTGCGGCCGTACGGAGTTCGCGCCGCTGGTGGGCACCGTGTACGTGTTCGTGGTGTCGCCCGTCGAGCCGTGGCTGGTCTGGGTCAGCCGGTTGCCGATCCGGTCGAACGTCCAGTCGGTCCAGTAGGGGGCGGGTCCGCCCAGGTTCCCCACCGAGGGATCGGTGGCGCACTCCACGCCGGCTCGGGGTGTCCAGGCCGAGGTCAGGCGGCGCAGCCCGTCGTACCGGAAACACTGGCTCTCGGCCTGGCCGGCCCCCGGCTTGTCGACCAACTGCAGGATATTGCCGGCGGCGTCGTAGGAGTAGGTGCGGTCGGAGATGGTGCCGGGCGAGGTCTCCGGCTTGATCGTCGTCTGTCGGATCCGGCGGGTGTCCGTCTCGTAGACGTTGTTGTCCTCGACGTACGTCCCACCGGCGGTTTTCCGGGTCAGGACGGTGGGCTCGCCGTACACGGTGTACTGCTGCCCGACGACGTACGACCCGACCGTCGGCAAGTTCGTGGTCAGCGTCTGCGGCAGTCCGGTCGTGCCGTCGTAGCCGGTGCTCACCGTCTCTTGGCCGAGGCCCCCGGCTGCGGGGTAGGTGATCGAGACTTGCGTCCCGTCGGTGGGGGCGAACCCGTACGAGTAGGTCCACTCCTGTCCCAGTCCGGTCACCGTGCCCGGGATGACGTACTGGTCTCCGGTCACCTGGTAACGGGTGTTGAAATTGATCGCCCGCCAGGTGTACGCATTCGTCGAGCCGGCCGGCTCGTACCGGGTCGACTGGGTCAGTTGTCCGCGTACGGTGACGCCGGTGAAGAGCTGGTCGTACTTCCACTCGGCCCGCAGCTTGCCCGGTGAGACCTCATCGTCGTACTGGCCGGTCCGGCGGCCCATCGCGTCGTAGGTGTAGACGAGCACCTCCCCACGGGCGTCGACGCTCTTCTCCAGGTCGCCGTAGAGGGTGTAGGTGGCGAGGCTGGTGCCCTTGTCCGGGTCGCGGGACTCGATCTGTCGACCCCTGATGTCGTACTTGTAGGTCCACTCGTTGCCGGCCGGGTCAGTGATCTTCGTGAGCTGGTTCTTCCGGTTGTACGTGTACCTGACCGCGTCGTACGCGCCGGAGACACCCGCCGCAGTGGTGTGCTGGCGTACCTCGACGTCGCGTCCCTTGAGGTCGAGGAATTTGGTGGTGGGGACCTCACCGGGGGCCGGGGTGCGGGCGATGCTGTCACCCCGGTACGACGTGCTGGTCCGCCACTTCTCCACCAGGTTCGTCACACCGTCGCCGGCGAGCGAGATCTCCGCGATCGGGCGGTTGGCGTCGTCGTACTCGGTGCGGGCGACCGCCGGTACCGACCATTCGGGCTCCCACCACAGCGTCCCCGAGGCGGTGCCCGGCTCGGCATGCGCCCCGTAGGCGACGGCGGTCCGCCCCCAGCGGTCGTAGATGGTGTCGGTGACGAGACGACCGCCGCCGATCCCGGAGGACTGGGTCTGCCGCGGCCGCAGCATCGCGTCGTAAATCTGGTAGGTCGTCTGGTAGTTGCCGGCGGAGTTCAGGGTCTCGGTCTTGACCGACGAGTAGTCGGACCGGGTCGGTGAATAGGTGTACACGTAGCGGGCGGACGGCTTCTGCGGGTTGTCCGCCTTCGACCAGCCCACCTTCCAGACCTGGGTCGTCCGTCCCAGGCCGTCAAGGGTCACCTCGGCCACTCGCGAGTTCACGTCGGTGGTCTTCCAGGCCGTCCCCCAGTACGGCGACACCTCCTCGTGGCTCGTCCAGTTGAATCCGTTCTTGATGGTCTTGCTGACCCTGGTCACCGGCCCGCCCGCGGCCGGTGTGTACGCGGTCGCGGTGGTCACCGACCGTGCATCGGTAGTGGTGACCGCCCGGCCGAAAGCGTCGTAGGTTGCCTGGCCCTCCGTCTGGAATACCGTGCCGGTCGTGGTCGTCCAGTCCCGCAGTTGTTCGGTCCGGGAGATGGAGCCGTAGGTCGGTGCGGTGTCCGCGCTGGCCGCACCGTCATAGCTGTAACGGGCGTCGGCCACGACGTCGTCGGCGCTGGCCGGTGCCGTCCCACAGGGCAGGGCGTTCGTGGTGACCCGCTTCAACAGACCGGTCTGGTTCCTGCCCAGGTTGCGGTTGTAGGCCTGGGTGACACACTGCTCGTCACCGACCACGTTGACGTCGCCGTCGTCCTGCGTCCAGTCCAGGGTGCCGTGGGTGTCGTCGAACGCCGACGTGGTGCGGGTGACCCGCCAGCCGGCCGCACCGTCCACGCCGAGCGCGGTCGCGGAGTAGGTCATCCGGGTGTTCGTGAAGCGGGCTGTGACCAGGTCATTGTTGATCGTGCGACTGGCGGTCGGCGGGGACTGCCAGGGTACGTTCACGGTTCTGCTGACCGGCTTGTCGAGGTCGCCGTTGTAGACGGTCTCCTCACGCACCGAGCCGGCGAACCAGTCCTCGTCGTGAACGGTCTCGTTGCCCAGCGAGGCACCGACGGTAACCTGTCTGGTGCCACCGGTGGGACTGGAGCGGTCACCGTGCATCCCGCGCAGATACTTGGTGACGGTCAGGGTCTTCCGGCCGTCGGTGCCGCCGACCCGGGTGGTGACCTCTGAATAGCCCCGGAACTGGTTCCAGGTCTTGTGTTTCGGCTTGATCAGACCGTCGTCGTCCGAGTAGTGCCAGGCCGGCTTGCCGCCGTACGAGTAGGTGGTGAACTTCGGCGGTGCCTGGTGTCCACCGGCGAGCTGCACGTCCGACTCGGACACCTGGCGTACCACGTACTTGTGCCACCACTCCGTCAGCAGCGCGCCCTCGGCACCGTTGGGGTCGGGTCCGATGACCGGATAGCAGAGCTTGGTGTTGGTGTGTGCGTCGCTCGGAACGTTGTCCTTGTGGCATTCCGGCAGGCTGTAGGTGACCTGGATCTTGGCACCCGTCTCGGCGACGATGTTGGCGATCCGCTGCCAGTTGTTCGTCGTGTTCGAGTCGGTGAGGACCCGGTTCGGCATTGCGGTCGGCTCGAACGTGATCGGCGGCAGGGTGACGGCCGTGCCGACGTGACCGGTGTGCGCAATGGAGGAGAGCCACAACCCCGCGTTGGTGCCGTCGCCGGGTGACGGGAACGTGTGGGTGAGGGTCCAGGAGTCGACGTCCTGCCAGGCCGGGGTCGCCTTCGTCGTGTCCCAGACCCGGGTCGTGACCTTCGCGAGTCGCTTCGTGGTCCAGAAGGTCGGGGAGAAGTTGTCGCCGCACTCCGACCCTGTGCACTCCTGGTCCCATGGCACGTCCGGCCAGTTCGTCGCGTTGTGGGTGCCGCAGTTCGACGTGACACACCTGTCGTCCGGGGTGAACAGGACCTGCGCAATCGGGGTGGTCGACCGGTCGCTGGCGCCGCGGTCCCAGGTGCCGTAGTCGATCCGGCGGATCATCCCGCCCCGGACGTAGGAGACGTCGGACGCCGCAGTCAGGTTCTGCGCGTACTTGTTGTTTTCCTTGTCGTACCAGTACGACATCGTGTTGCCGCGCGGGTCGACGACGTAGTCGAGGTTCCATCGCCACGCCTGGGTGCAGTCCGAGTCGAGGAATTGGCTGGCGTGGCAGGGCTCGTCGTCGTGGTTGCCGAACACGGGTGCGGTCCAGGTCGAGTTGGTGCCGCTGCTCTGGCCGGGCAGGCTGTTCAACCCGAAGTAGTACTGGACTCCGTCGGTGGTGGTGACCCGCCAGTGCTCGCCGTTGTTGTCGCCGTTCGTGGCGTTCGTCAGCTTCTCGATCTTCGCGCCCTGCTCGCTGCGCGAATGCCAGCCCTTGCCGTTCTGGAACACCAGTTCCGTACCGGTGCCGTTGAGGGTCATGGTGGCGTTGTCGGAGCGCCAGCAGAGATCTCCGGTTTTCTTCTCGTTGTTGGCGCCGGAGGTCTTGTCGTCGCTGCACGACACATAGCTGCGCTCGATGTAGCCGGGCCAGTAGTCGAAGCCCTCGCCGACGAACGACGGTTGGTTGTTCGTGGCGGCCGACCGTCCGTCGACGCTCGCCGACGAATAGGCCAACGAGACCGTCGGGCTAGGCCCATTCAGCCCCGGCGGGGTCCGCATTGGGTACGCCCAGGAGAACCCTCCGGTGGAGCCGCCGCCGGTCCAGGTAGCCGACGGTGACAGCGAGGTGGCCGTGAAGTCGCCCGCCGACCCCTTGGCGTCGGCGGCCAGCGCGACCACGCCGCCGCCGGCCGTCGACACGTCGGCCGACACGCGACCGGTCACGGTGTCGTTCCGGGAGGGTAGTGGGCTGGCCTGGCAGCCCGGAGCCTCCGGTGTGGTCAGGGCGCAGGGCGGTAGCTGCCACAGCCGCAGACGGTCAGCCCAGCTGCCACCGTACGCATGGCGGAATTCGTTGTAGTCGACGGACACGTTGGCCTTCGCTGGTCCGGCTGTCCGTCGCGGACCGCTTACCCGCAGGACCACGCCGTCCCGCCAGGATGGTGCGACGGTGTCGCGACCGACGATCTCGACCGTGACGTCGGTCGGGTTCCCGCTCGTGGAGCCACCGGCCCGGTTCACCCAGACCGGCAGCTGACCGACCCGTACGCCTGGTGTGCCCGACGTGTCCGCGCGGCCGGTCCCGAGCGAGGCCGCTGCCCAGCCCGCCTTGGGCCACACCGGCGCCGGGGCGGGCTTGCCCGCCTGTGGCGGTGCGGGCCAGGCGATCCCGCGCACCTCCCCGCCGTGCTTGTCCACCGGGTCGGCCTGTGACCGCAGGCGCTCCGGGGCGGCCGGCGCGCCCGCCGGCGCTGGCGATGCCACCAGCATCGACCCCACGACCACCGCGGTGACAATGGCGGCGAGCACCCGACGAGGGCGGCCCGGCGGCGTGGCGCCCGAGCCTCGTTGACGCGGACCGTTCATTGGATCCTCCGGAATAAGGGGTCGACGAGGTCGGGTGTGTGGGTACGGAGCCGGTCAGCGATCCGGCGGTCGACCAGCGCTCAGGACTCGAGCTCTGCCTGCGCCTGGGACTTGTGCAGTTCGGAAACCGCGGTGTCGGTCAGGGCGCCCTGGTAGACCAGCAGGTCGTCCAGGCCGCCCTGGAAGTAGTCGACGAGGCGGGGCTGCTCACCGGGGCCGGTGAACAACGCCGCCCCCACCGTCAGCGGCCCCGTGGCGCGGAACACTCCGGCGCAGGGCTTGGAGTTCTCCAGGACGCCGTTGACGTACAGCCGGATTTCAGCGGCCTGGGCGTCGTAGACGCCGACCAGGTGGGTCCAGGTGCCGATGTCGTCCTCGGTCAGCAGCCGGTTTCCCTCGGCATGTGTGCGCACCGGCGTGACGTCGTCGTCCGCACCGCCCACGGTGAACCGCCAGCGATGCTCGCTCGCGCCGCTGGCGAGGCGGTACTCCCGTAGGGAGAGGTAGAAGGCTGATTCCTTGGTGCCCCGCTGCCCGGCCGCGGTGAAGGTGCGGGGCTCGAACTGGTCGGGGCGTACCCAGACCGAGACGGTGAAGGAGTCGTCGGTACGCAGCACCGGGCTGTCCTGCCACTGCGGCGGGCTGCCCTCGGCGGCCAGGTTGCGCTGGGACCAGCCGTGCTCCAGCGTGGACAGACCGAAGTACGGGTCGGCTGGGTCCTCCACGAAGTGGCGCTTGTCGAGCATCAGGCCGCTGTCGCGGTAGCCGGCGTCGACCGTCGTACCCTGGGTCAGACTCAACCGCCGGCCCCACGTCGCCCCGTCCGGCGCCTCGCAGGTGGACGGAATGCCGACCTGGTAACAGGGCGTGGCGGCGTTCATGTCCCAGCGCCCGACCTCGATCGGGGTGAGGATGCCGGGTTCGTCGAAGCCACCGGAGTACTCGTCGGTGGCGAGTTGGCCGGTGAAGTCGTGGTCGACCAGCACCCGGTTGAACACCTGCACGTCGGCGATGTTGCCGGTCCACCAGTTGGCCGGGAGACCCGCGGAGAAGCCTCGACCGACCACGAACTTGCCGCTGGTGGGCCAGGGCGCCGCGACGTAGTCGGTCTCGGCCACCCGGACGCCGTTGACGTAGAGTCGCAGTTTGCCGGCGGTCCTGTCGTAGACACCGGCCAGGTGGGTCCAGCGTGCCGCCTCGGCCGCGGTGATCGGGGTCGGGGCGATAGCCACCCGGCTCGCGCTGGTCTGCGCCGGGGTGTCCTTCATGACGAACGACCAGTGCGGGACGTACGGGGTGCCCTGCCGGCGTACGCCGAACTCGAACCGGGCGGCGTCGGTGGCGTCCTGGGTGAGCACCTTCATGTCGCTGGTCGGCAGGACACCCGGCCTGACCCAGGCGGCCACGCTGAACGAGTTGGTGGTGTCGAGCACGGGAGCCGCGGTGGCGGCCTGGGAGGTGGTGCCGTTGAACGCGGCGCTGCCGCCGCCGAGCAGCCGGGCGTCGGCGGCCCAGCTGACATTCGTCGGGGCCAGCGGGGTGTCACCGGCGATAGCGCCCTGCTGGTCGGCGAGCGCCTGATCCTGCGTGACGCCCGGGTAGGTTTCCAGCCCCCAGCGGGCGATCGCCGGGGAGGGACGGTCGACGACGAACTCGACGCTGCCGTACCCCTCGTTGCGGGTGGCGTCGACGGCCGAGACGTAGAGCGTGTTCTGGCCGTACTTCGGGGGCCGCAGCGTCACGGTGGCGCTCTTCGGGGTGCCGGTGGCGGTCACCACTGTCGTTGGGCCGGTCCAGCCGTACTTGAATGACGTGGCGTCGGTCGCGGTGGACTCGATCCGGAAGGTGACCGGTTCACCCGGCCCGCCCGGCGAGCCCTGAAGCGTGACCTCGACCGGGGGAACGGTGGTGTCGGCGGTGAACTGGCACCACGGCGACCAGCCGCTCCACCGCGAGTACGGTGCCGGGTCGACGGCGGTCACCCGGTACGCGTACGTCTTGTCGGTGACGACGGCCACGGCGGCGGTGGTGGCCCGGCCGTTCGCGGGTGCGGACGCGGTCGGCGGCCGGGTCAGCCGGGTCGGGTACGCGTCGGTGACGGTGCCGATGCCGGCGGCCGGCACCTCGATCCACTCGTAGGTGCCGGTCAGGCTCTGGGTGGTGTCGGCGTCCGGGTAGACCGCGGAGAACGTCGGGGCCAGCGTGCCGATCGGCAGTACGCCGTCGGACAGGCAGGCGACACCGGCGACCTGGAGACTGTTCGGCTTGCCCGGGATGGAGTCGTAGTCGACGATCAGCTTGGCGTCGTTCGGGAAGAACTTCTTCCACCGACCCTCGGCGGACTCGCCATCACCGTCGCTGTCCCGGGCGGCGAAGCCGACCGTGATCGCGGTGCCGCCCGCGCTGGCGACGGCCTGGACCTTCGAGGTCACCACACCGGACTGGAAGTTCATGATCATGTCGGGTTGGATGACACCGCAACCACCCGCCTCGTTCGCGTGCCCCGGCGCACCGTCCATGATCGCGTTGAGCTTCATCTTCGACCAGGTCGCCTGCATGGCGTGGTCGATCGCCGGCACGTGGTACATGTAGGCCCAGCTATCGTCACACGACCAGGAGTGGTCCAGCTTCATCTGCACGTAGGCGCTCTCGATGTGCTTCCCCTTCATGGCGGTGAGGGGGAACTGGAAGAACGACCGGTAGAGCTGCCCCTGGCAGGGCCCCTCCGGGCTCAGCCCGACCCGGGCCACGCTGACGTCCGAGTTGGAGCAGCCGTTGTTGGTCGCGTACGCCCAGCGGTTCTGCTTCACCGACCAGGCGGGGTCGATGAAGACCGGGAAGTCGGCCGTGTTTCCGTCGAGCATGGCCGGGTCCGGGGTCAGAAGAAGGTCACCGGTGGCGTTGACAGCGGTTTCCACCCGTACGGTCCGCGCGGTCGCCGCCGGGCCGTCGACCGAGGAGCGCTCGGCGGGCACCGCCACCACACCGGCCCGGCCGGCGATCGTCGTCTGACCTGCGGAGTTCCACATCGTCGCCGGTGTGGCCGTGGCGAAAGCTGTGGCGCCCACGTCGGCCCGCAACGACCCGTCCGGCAGCCGGACCGCCCGCGCGTCGCCGCCCAGGTCGAATCGGATCTGGCGCAGCGCCGGGTTGGCAGCCGCTGTGGGCGTCTTCACCACCAGCACGTGGGTAAAGCCGGTCCGGGTCGCCTGGACCGCGAGGTCGACGCCGGGCAGCACCTCCGGGTACGTCGCGGTGTCCCCGGCGAGCACCGGCGCCGGCAGCGCGGCCGGCCAGCCCACCGTGAGGGTCTTCCCGTCCCTGGTCAGGCTTGCCAGCGGAGCCGTCCCGCCGCCGGAGAACGCCACCTCCGCCGCCGACGCCGCCGGCCGTACCCGTCCATCCGCGCCCCGAGCGAGGTCGAGGTCGACGTCCAGCCAGGTGCCGTCCACGCGGCGGGTCCACTGCGGAACCACCCCGGACTCGAACCTGAGCCGACCGTCCGGTTGCGCTGTGACCTGCGTGTACTCGGAGCGGGACGAACCGACCACCACCGGTCGGGCACAGTTTTTCGCCATGGCCAGTGCCTGCGCCGGGGAGGCCGCCACCGCCACGCAGGGGGCAGCGGCGGGTGCCGCAGCGGCCGGCCGCTCGGCCAGCACCGGCAACCCCGCCACCGGCATCAGCAGTGCGGTGGCGGCCGCGAGCCAGCGCAGCCGCCCCAATCGGCGCCACCCGTTTGGCCGGCTGCGGCTGGGCAGCCCGCCCACCTTTGCTGGGTCGGCGGCGGCGTGACCAACATCGACAGACATGGCAGCTCCAACCGACCAGGGCAGGCCTGGCCGTCGCTAGGGAGGATCGGGATATCGTGAGGTGCGCGATGGGCGCGCGGGGCGGCCTCGCAAGTAAGCCGCCATCGGGACCGACGGAACTTGTGCGGGCACTCGGGTCTGTGCGCGACCGGTCAGCGCGCGCTGAGCCTCAGTATTCGAGGCGGATCGGCGCCGTGCGGGGCGTTGACACGTACGGGATCAGCTCGGGCACAACCCGGATCGCCCTACGCGGAGACGGACGTTCGGCCGGCGCAGTGGGCGTCAACGGCCTCGATCGTCCAGTAGGCAGTCGTCTCGGGCGGACAGTCGCCCAAGATACATCCATTGGATACATCATTCACCCCCGTGAATTGATGTGGCCAACAGTATGGGACGTAGGTAAGGGGGTCAATCCCGATAGAGGTACGGAGAGTGACAAAGGTACGACAGCACGGGCAGCGGACGGACGGCGGAGGGGTCAGGTTCGCCAGACGACCGTGCCACGTGGCGAACCCGACTGGGCACCCAAGCGGTTTGGCCGCTCACCCTCGGCGAACGATCGGGCGACGGTTGCCTCGCCGACACGCCGGCGGTCCCGCTCAGAGGGCAGCAGAGGAGAGCATCTCCCCTCGGCAGCGTCGGCACCACCCGGCGATGCGCGACCAGGATCCAGACAGCGTCGCGGGCTACCTGCGGCTCCACAACATGATCATCGTGTGCGACCACGAAGCCTGGACCACCGAAACCGACACGGAAGTGTTCCCGCTCACCGCCCCGACGAGCGTTCTGACCCGCACAGCAAAAATCCCCGCCCATCGGGACGGGGATCGCTCGAAACGCGAAGAGAATCACGCTTCGTGGGGAAATGATGTGTCCGAGGGGGGACTTGAACCCCCACGCCCTATACGGGCACTAGCACCTCAAGCTAGCGCGTCTGCCATTCCGCCACCCGGACCTACACGTTCAGCCTACCTCGCCGACCAGATGATCTTTCCATCCGGTGGTCGGCACGGCGGGCCGCACGGGGAGTTACTGTACACGCCGCTCGTGGATCATGCACATCGCCTTCCGGCACCTCTCCCCCGGCGCTTCCGCCGCTGCTCAAGCCACCTCAAACGGCGAGGCGACACACGGTCGAGGCGTGTCCGGGTAGCGTCCGGTAGCCCTCTGACGGCAGCATTGCCACGTGCCCCATCCCTCCCCCATGGCAGCCGCCCAGCACCGAGCCCTCGCCCTGCGCGCCGCGGGCGACCTCAGCGCCGCCCGGCACCTGCTCGCGGAGGCTGTCGAATCCGCTCCTCCGCCGTACGGTGACGATCATCCGGAGGTGCTGCACACCGCGCATCTGCTGGCGCGGCTGCACCGGGAGGGGGACGACCCGGCGGCCGCCCGCCGGGTCTTGGAGGAGGCGTTCGCGGCGGGCGAGCGGCGCTGGGAGCACTCGGATCCGCTGATGCTCGCGCTCGCTTTCGAGCTCGCGGAGGTGGCGGAGGAGTTGGGCAACCGGCACGAGGCCCGCCGCAACTACACGCGCGTCGCCACCGCCGGGCCCGCCGCGCTCGGGGAAGACCATCCGGCGGTACGCGCGGCCCGCGACTATCTCGGCCCGTCCGCGTCGACGCCGGGCGAGCAGCACCCCGCGCGGACGTCCGGCCCGGTTCCGGTCGCCCCGGCGGACGAGCCGGTTGCGCGGTCGGCGCTCACCGGCCCGACCCTGTCGCTGGCGACCCTCGCCGCGATGCGGCCCTCCGCGGGCGGCCCGCCGCCGGCCGTCTCACCCTGGGCACCGCCGCAACCGCCGGCCGCACCCCCACCAACCCCGCCGGCGGTACGCGCACCCGCCGCACCCACGTCGCCCCGCAACGCCGTCCCAGCACCTCGGGCGATGCCCGTTCAGCCGGCAGTCTCCTCGGCCAGGCCGACGCAGCCCAGCCCGCCGACGGCCGCACCCAGACCTGTGGCGACGCCGGGCCCACCCGCTGACGAGCAGCCGTCAACGACCGATATGTCGTTCGGCTCACACTCCAGCGGGCAGTCCCCCACGAATGCGCAGCCGGCGGTTCAACGCGCCGACGAGCACCCGTCCGCGCCGTCCCGGTCAACGGTCGACCCGACGCCCCGGCCGAGGGCTGGGGGCCCGCCGACAACGCCGGCCGGGCAGCGATCACCACACCGACCGCCAGCCGGGCCAACCGTGGCACCACGTCAGCGGGTGGGTGACCAGGCGACCCCGCCGGTGGCCGACGTGCCACCCCCGCCGACCGCCGCACCGGTGGTGCCGGCACCGCGTTGGGACAACCCCACGATCCAGGTACGGCAGATCGAGCCGCTGCTCGCCGAGGAGGCCGCCCGAGTCGCCGCCGGGCCAACCGCACCGGGCGATTCGCACAAGGTGTCCGGCACCGAGGCGACGCTGCCGGGTAGGGCCGTCCCAGCCGTCGACCACCCGGGGCCGGCCTACCCGCCGCCAAGTGGGCCACCTACGCTGCCCGTCAACGCACCGCCAGTGACCCCGCACCCGGTCTCCGCGCCACCCAGCCAGCCGCACCCGGTGTCCGGACCGCCGGCCCACCCGTACCCGGTCTCCGCACCGCCCGACTACGGGCAGCCCGTCTCCGCACCACCCGGGCACAGCTACCCGGTTTCCGCACCCCCCGGGCACACCTATCCGGTTTCCGCACCCCCCGGACACACCTACCCCGTCTCCGCACCCCCCGGCTACGGCCAACCCGTCTCCGCACCACCCGGGCACAGCTACCCGGTCTCCGCACCACCCGGCTACAGCCAACCCGGGCTCGGGCAGCCTGTCTCCGGGCCGCCTTACGGGCCACCCGTCTCCGCGCCTCCGGTGAGCGCGCCACCCGTGCCGCCCTGGGGGTTGACCGCACCGCCCTGGAGCAGCAGCGCCCCACCGCAGCCTCTGCCGACTCCCCCTGCCGACGCCACCGACCAGCCCGCAACGCGCAACCAGCCCGCGACCGCCGGACAGGCCACCACCGCCGGACAGGCCACGACCGCCGCACAGGGCACGGCGGCCGGGCGGACCGGGACCGCCGGGCAGAGCACGGCCGCCGGACAGGGCACGGCGGCCGGACAGACCATGATGGACGCGGGTGGTACCGGTGCGGACGGTGACCCCGGGCTGGGCATCCTCGATGCCCCGGCGGCGTCGAGCCGGCAGACCGGGAGCGCACTGTCCGACCAGACCGTGGTGTTCCCGTCGCCTGGTGGGCCGGCCGGTCCTGGCTGGCCCGCTGCCGCCCAGCCCGCCCCGATGGCCGCGCAGACGAAGCCCATCGCCGCGCCGACGAACGTCACCGGAGCCTCCCCAGCAGACCCGAGCATCGCTCAGGCAAGCCCCGTCGCACAGCCGGCCTGGTCACCGGGCGCCGACGCGACGCCGCCGGCCGCGACGCCACCGGTGCAGCAGTACCACCATCAGCCGGCCCAGGCGCCGTACCCCGGCCAGGACCAGTACCAGCCGCCGTACCCGGGCCAGCAGTACCACCCGTCGGCGTCAGCCGATGATGGTGGGTCGACGGGACGCAACCGGGCGGCACTGATCGGTGCGGTGGTGGCGGCCGGGGTGGCCGTCGTGGCGGTGGCGGGTCTGGGCGCGGTGGTGCTGACCCGTGACGACCCGCCGCCGGCCGCAACCCCGACGACGGCGGCGACGCAGGCGCCGACGGCGGCCGGGCCGGCGCCGGGCGACCTGAAGCTGCGGGACGATTCGACCACGATCACGTTGACCTGGACGGACCCGACCGGCGGTGCGGTGCCGTTCATGGTCGCCGCCGGTCGGGCCGGGCAGGCGTTGGGTGTGATCGCCACCGTGGACCCGGGCCGTACCAGCTACACGGTCAACGGGCTGAACTCCCGGGTGGATCACTGTTTCACCGTGTTGGCGGTCTACTCCACTGACAGCTTTGCGACTTCCGGGCAGGTCTGCACGGCGAGGGAGCGCCGACCCACGCCGACCGGGTCGCCCTCCGGCCGACCGTCGCCGCGCTGAACCGAGCGGGGAACCGCGCCGAACCGAGCCGGGAACCCGGCTGAGCTGGACGTCCACAACGCACACGCTCGGTATCCACAGGGGTGACGGTGCGGGTTCCCCCGCCACCACCAGCGCCATATGATGGCACCCGGCTCAGGGGAGGGGTCGCCGCGAGGCGCACGCCACCTGCCACGACTCACGGGAGGCAGCCGGCTGTGGCCAGCATCGACGACGCCGTACGGACCGAGGCCCCCCGCCCCCGGTCCCGGCTGCGCGGCGGGCTGGTGACCGTCGGCACGGTGGCCGCGCTGCTGGCCGCCATGGGGTTGACCGTCCTCGGGTTGGGCGCGGCGGACAACGCGGTGGCCAACTACGACGCGAGTTCCTGGTTGTGGAGTGCGGCGCGCAGCGAGCTGGCCCGGGTCAACGGGGTCACCGCCCGGGTGGACACCCGCACCGAGATCCCCGGTGCCCGGCAGCATCCGATGCAGATCACCCAGACCGACCGGCTGCTGATCCTGCGTGACCTGCAGACGGGGCAGGTCAGCTCACTGGACCTGGCCACCCTCCAGCTCAGCGCGACCACCCGGACCACCCCTGGCCTGGGTGTGAGTGTGGCCCTGCACGAGGACGCGGCGTTCGTCGTCGACGCCGTGCAGGGCATCGTCCGGCAGCTCGACCCGCGATCGCTGACCCCGGTCGGTGAGCCGGTGCGCTATCCGCCGGGCATCACCGGTGGCACCTTCGACGGTGCGGGTCGACTCTGGATCGCGGTGCCCAGCGAGGGCACCGTCTCGGCGATCACCGCCGCCAAGCTGCCGTCCGCGCCGGCGTCGGCCGCGCCGGCGGGCGCCGGGCTCAGCCCGCAGCGGGTCGAGTCGTACGACGTCGCCGACGCCAGCCACGAACTGGTGGTCTCTGCCCTGGACGACGGGGTGGCGGTGCTCGACCGGACGGCCGGCAAGCTGGTGCGGGTGCAGCACGGTGAGGTGCACCCGACGCCGCTGACGCTGACCGGGCCGGCGGCGCTTCCCGCGCGTACCAGCGGTTCACGGGTGCCGGTCACGGTGACCGCCGACCGCCGGGTGCTGCTGGTGGGTGACGGTGGGCAGGAGAGCGCGTTCACCGTGCCGGGTGAGGGGGGTCGACTCAGCCCGGCGGTGGCCTGGGCGGACCGGTTCTACTGCGCCGACGAGGCCACCGGCACGATCTACTCCTTCGACGCGGCGGGTCAGCTGGTCGAGACCATCCGAGGGCGGGCCAACGGGCCGCTGGAGCTGGAGGTCCGGGAGAATCACCTGTTCATCAACTCCCCCGACTCGGCGACCGCCCGGGTGGTGGACGACAAGCACCAGGTGCGCGAGGTCAACAAGTACGCCAACGATGTGCTCGGCGGAGACCCGCCGCCGGTCCCACCGCCGCCGCCCCCACCGAAGAAGCCCCGGGTGGGCAAGCCGAGCGCACCCCGCAGCGTCACCGCCGCCGCCGGCAACGCCCAGGCGCGGGTGAGTTGGCGGCCGGCCGCCGCCAACGGTGCCGAGATCATCAAGTACGTGGTGGAGGGCGCCGGCCAACGCCTGCAGGTGGGCGCCAACCAGCGGGCGGTGGAGGTCAAGGGTCTGACCAACGGCGAGACGTACCGGTTCGCGGTGCACGCCGTCAACGCGAAGGGCGACGGCCCGGCGCGCAACAGCAACCCGGTGACGCCGACCGCCGCGGTCCCCGACCCGCCGGCCAGCGTGACCGCGCAGGAACGGCCCGACGGCACGGTGCTGGTGAAGTGGCCGGCGGCGAACGGGCAGGGCAACACCATCGCGAGGTACGCGGTGACGGCCAGTTCGGCGGGGGCGAACGCGCCGGCCGGCGAGTCGACCAGGACGGAGCTGGTGGTGCCCGCCGGTGAGCTGGAGTACGGCACCCAGTACGCGTTCACAGTGGTGTCGGTCAACAGCAAGGGTGCCGGGTCGGCGGCGTCCCCGGTCAGCAACACGGTGGTGCCCTTCGCCGCGCCCGGTCGGCCGCTCAACCTGCGCGCCGGTACTGTCGCCAACCAGCCGGGTGCGGTGACGGTGCAGTGGGCGCCGGCCGAAGCCAACGGTCGGCCGGTGACGAAGTACCTGGTGGACGTCGGTGGGCGGGTCAGCGAGGTGACCGACACCCGCACCACGGTGACCGGGTTGGGCAACGGTCAGAACGTCACGGTGAAGGTGAAGGCGGTCAACCAGGCCGGGCCGGGGCCGGAGGCCACCGCCACCGCCCGCACGGTCGCCGAGCCACGGGTCACGGTGACCGGCTCGTCGTCGACCGCCACCGGGGCGACTGTCACGTTCACAGTGGACGCGGGCGGCGGTCAGGCCACCTGCACACTGAGCACGGCGGGCGAGCCGGCTAAGGCCGGGGCCTGCTCCAGCATCACGATGACGGGCCTGACGCCGGGCACGAAGTACACGTTCACGGTGACGGCCACCAACGCCGCCGGCAAGGGCACCGCGCAGAAGGCGCAGAACACGCAGCCGCTGTACGGAATCGCGACCTGCAACAACGGGCCTGACGGTGACCAGCGGACCTACTGCGACAAGGAGGTCGACGGCCGCAACGGCAACGAGGTCTTCAAGGTCACCCGGCAGGACAACGACCAGCAGGCCGGCTGGGCGAAGCCCGGCACCCGGTTGAAGGCGTACTGCAAGAAGTCGGGCGAGAACGTCGACTCGTGGATCTACAACAACCAGAAGCAGAGCAACTGGTGGGTGCAGGTCGAGTTCAAGGGAAAGAACTACATCCCGTGGGCCTGGCTCAACCTGGAGGGCGGCGACAACATCAACGTCCTGCCCACCTGCTGAACCACCAGGCGAGGAGCACCACCGACCGTGAACACCCACGAGCCGCTCACCCAACCGGAGGTGCAGGGTTTCGCCGCCCTGGCCGCCCGGCTGGCCGAGAACGTCAACGCGGTGGTGCTCGGCAAGCCGCAGGTGGTGCGGCTGGCACTGACCGCGCTCTTCGCCCAGGGTCACGTACTGCTGGAGGACGTGCCCGGGGTCGGTAAGACGACCCTGGCGCGGGCCATCGCCGCCACCGTGAAGGGTGAGTGGCGGCGCATCCAGTTCACCCCCGACCTGCTCCCCTCGGACGTCTCCGGCGTGACGATCTTCAACCAGGCGAGTAGGGACTTCGAGTTCCATCCGGGGCCGGTTTTCGCCAACATCGTCATCGCCGACGAGATCAACCGGGCGTCGCCGAAGACCCAGTCGGCGCTGCTGGAGGTGATGGAGGAACGCACGGTCACCGTGGACGGGGTCCGGCACCCGGTGCCGTCGCCGTTCCTGGTGGTGGCCACGCAGAACCCGGTGGAGATGGACGGCACCTACCGGCTGCCCGAGGCGCAGCTGGACCGTTTCCTGGTGAAGCTCTCCGTCGGGTACCCGGACGAGGCGGTCGAGGTCGAGGTGCTGCGTGGCGCTACCGTCCGGTCCCCGGAGGCGCTCGCCCCGGTCACCGACACCGCCACCGTCGGCGAGATGGTGCGGATGGCCCGCCGGGTGCACATCGCCGAACCGCTCTACGCGTACGCGGTCCGGCTGGCCGCTGCCACCCGTAACCACCCGCA
The DNA here is from genome assembly GCF_030269705.1 of Micromonospora sp. NBRC 107095. Classification (NCBI taxonomy): domain Bacteria; kingdom Bacillati; phylum Actinomycetota; class Actinomycetes; order Micromonosporales; family Micromonosporaceae; genus Micromonospora; species Micromonospora sp. NBRC 107095. The sequence goes on along the minus strand of NZ_BSTU01000007.1, from coordinate 173,168 downwards.
GGTGCGCGTCGGGGTCAGCCCGCGCGGCGTGATCGCGTTGACCCGGGCGGCGTGCGCGTACGCGTTGATCGACGGGCGGGGTTGGATCATGCCGGAGGACCTCAAGGCGCTCGCCGAGGCGGTGTTCGCGCACCGGCTGCTGCTCACCCCGGACGCCCAGGTGCGCGGGATCACCGCCGCGGAGGTGCTGCGCCAGGCCGTCGCCTCGGTGCCGGTGCCGCTGCCGTCGGGGCAACCCGCTCCGGTGCAGGGCTGACCGGCAACAGCGCGATGGGGATCACCGCCCGTGGGGTCGGGCTGCTCGTCGCCGCCGTGGTGCTGCTGACGGCGGGTTTCCGGTTCGCGTACCCCGAGTTGACGTTGCTCGGCGCGGCGGCCGGCGCGGCCGTGGGCTACGCCGCGCTGGTCGCGGCCTGGCGGCCCCGGCTGACGGTGACCCGCCGCGCGGACCCGGACCGGGTGGCGCGCGGCGAGCCGGCGAGCATGACGTTGACAGTGCGCAACACTGGGCGGCTGCGGTCGGCGAACCTGCTGGCCGAGGATCGGTGCGGGGAGCGGACCGTGCCGGTGCCGGTGTTGCGCCTGCGGCCCGGCCGGGACACCGAGGTCCGCTACGACGTGCCGACCGACCGTCGTGGGGTGGTGCCGGTCGGCCCGTTGCGGGTGACCCGGCGCGACCCGTTGGGGTTGGTGGCGCTGGCCCGCCCGTACGGTGCGACGGTGCCGGTCTGGGTGCACCCCCGAATCCATCCGCTGACGGCGGTGCCCACCGGCGCGGGGCGCAGCCTCGACGGCCGGGTGGACGGGGTCCCGCACGGGTCGATCACGTTCGACTCGTTGCGGGAGTACGTGGTCGGTGACGAGCTGCGCCGGGTGCACTGGCGCACCAGCGCCCGGGTGGGTGAGCTGATGGTGCGGGAGAACGTGGACACGAGTCTGCCGCGCCTGGTCGTCCTGCTGGACAACCGCGTGGCCGCGCATCCAGGGCTGGTCGGTGGGGTGGCGGAGTCGTTCGAGTCGGCGTGTGAGGCGGCGGCGTCGATCGTGACCGCCGCGCACCGCGCCGACCTGCCGGTGCTGTTGCTGCTGGTCGCGGCAGAGCCGGCGCAGGTCACGACGCCCGACGGCGAGGGCGGGCCGCTGGACCGGCTGGCCGCCGCCGAGCTGTCCGGCGACGGTGCGGCGGTGCGCGCGGCCACCACCCGGCTGCGGCAGGACCGGCTGGGCGACACGCTGATCTTCCTGACCGGGCCGGGTGGCCGCGACGAGTTGGGGCACGTCGGGGCGCTGAATGGGGCGTACCCGTCGGTGGTGGTCGGGGTGTTCGGCGCGACCGAGCCGACGCCGCCGGGCACCGCCGGCCTGGTGGTCGTCGACGCGGCGGACGGCGCGCAGTTCGCCGCCGAGTGGGACGGGGTACGCCGGTGGTGACGGGTGCCGCGCGGGTGTTGCGGGCGGCGGTTCTGCCGCTGGCGCTGATCGGGCTGACCGCGCTCGCCGGGGTGGTGCTCGGCCGGGTGTACGCCGGTGGCCTGCTGACCTGGCTGGTCGTCGGCGCGGCGGCGGGGTCGGTGCTGGTCAGTGTGGCCGCGCGGCGGCTGCCGTCCTGGCTGGTGGCGCCGGTGTCGGTGGCCGCGATGGCCGGTTGGACACTGTGGTCGCTGCGGCTGGCCGCCACCCGCGCCGACGTGCCGGGCGGCCTGCTGGAGGTCACCGCGGACGCCGCCCGCAACGGCATCCCCCGGTTGCTCACCGCGATGATCCCGGTGGAGCCCACACCGGACACGGTGCTGGTTCCCGTCGTTGCCGCCTGGCTGGCCGGGCTGGCCGGCGCGGAGGTGGCGCTGCGCACGGGCAGGGTGCTGCTGGGTTATCTGCCGGCGGCGGGGCTCTACGCCGCCGCCCTGTATGTGGTGGGCCCGAACGCCGAACCGGCGGTGGGGTCGACGGTGGCGTTCGTCGCGGTCGCGGCGGTGGGCCTGGCGAACCCGGCCCGGGCGGCGGTGTCGGGCGGCGATCCGACCGCCGACCTGACCCCCCGGGTACGGGCGGCGGTGCGGCTGCGGCTGGCCGCCAGCGCGGCGCTCGGGGTGGCTCTGGTGGTCGGGTCGGTGGCGCTGCTCGGCCCGGTCGTCGCCGGGCAGGTCGACGGCCGGCCGGTGGACCCGCGCCGGTACGTGGAGCCGCCGCAGGTGCAGACGCTCGACGAGAACCCGCTGATCCGGATCTCCGGCTGGGCGCTGCACCCCGAGCAGAAGCTCCTCGACGTGAGCACGGAACGCCCTGACGCGCCGCCCGGTACCGACCCGGCGGCGGACACCGCGCGCAGTGTGCGGATCCGGTTGGCGGTGCTCAGTGACTACGACGGGGTGACCTGGCGGGTCGGCGCGACGTACCGCAACGCCGGTCGGATCCTGCCGGCCGCGACCGCCGCCCGCGACAGCACCGTGCGGACGGTCCGGCAGCGGATCAGCGTGGCCGAGCTGACCGGCCGGTTGCTGCCGGCCGTGGCGACGCCCCGGGAGGTCAGCGGGGCGCGGGTGGCGTACGACCCGGCGAGCGGGACGCTGATCCGGCCGGAAGGGCTGGCACCGGGGCTGCGGTACACGGTGACCTCCGCCGAGGAGCGCCCGGACCTGAACCTGTTGGCTACCGCGAACGTGCCCGCCGGTGGTGAAGTGGCCCGGGTGCTGCGGGTGGCGGACGGGGTGCCCGACCCGATGCGCCGGCTGGCCGCGCAGCTGGCTGAGGAGAACGGCGCACCGTTCGCGCGGGCGTCGGCGATCGAGCAGTTCCTGGCCGAGCACTACCGCGTGGTGGCGGACGCGCCGAGCGGGCACGCGTACCCGAATCTGGGTTTCTTCCTGTTCGGGCCGCGCAACGGCGGCGGGCAGGAGGGCACCTCGGAGCAGTTCGCTGCGGCGTTCGCGGTCCTCGGCCGGCTCTGCGGGCTGCCCACCCGGGTGGTGGTGGGTTTCCGGACCAGCGGGCAGGGGCCGGTGCTGGCCGGTGACGCGTACGCCTGGCCGGAGGTGCTCTTCGACGGCTTGGGATGGGTGTCGTTCGACCCGCTGCCCCGCCCGAACGACGAGCCGAGGCCGGTGGAGGAGGATTTCCGTCCGACACCGGAGGACCCGCCGCCGTCGGAGGCGCCCGCGCCGACCGCGGAGCCGAGCGCATCACCGGAGCCGGTGACCGCCGCCGATGTCCCGCCCGGCCGGGAAGGGTTCTCCACGCCGATACTGGTCACCGCCGGCAGCGGTGGTCTGCTGCTGGTGGTGGGGGCGTTCCTGCTCACCCTGTTGGCGATGCGCCGGTCGCTGACCCGCAGCCGACTCGTACGGGGCGACCCCGGTCAGCGCATCGCCGGCGCCTGGCGGGAGGTCACCGACGCGCTCCGGCTGGCCGGCAGGCCGGTCGGCGACGACCTGGCCGCGACCGAGGTCGCCGGGCACGCCCGCCAGGCGCTCACCGACACCAGGGCGGGCAGCGACGGCGCCGACGGGCCGGCCGTCGACGAACTGGCGGCCCTGCTCAACCGGGTGGGTTTCGCACCGGGTGTCGCGACAGCGGACCAGGCCGTCCGGGCCGCCGAGGTTGCCACCGCCTACGTGGCCACCCTGCGCTCGGCGCGCCCCTGGTGGCGTCGTCTGCTGTGGTCGGTGCACCCCGCCCCGCTCCGCCGTGCCCGCCGCTCCCCGCGGTGAGCAGGGCGTGACCGGTGGGGTGGGCAGGCTCCTCCCCTGCGCAGGGGAGGGCCCTCCCGTTGTCGGGGGATGGCCCCGACCCCGGCCTGTGAACTACTCAAGGCCTTCTGCCGAGCAGAGTGGAGCGTTGATGAACCCGCACTACGACGGCTTTCTCGCCGACCATTACACGTGGATGTTCGGGGCGCCCTACCCGGACCTCGTCGAGGAGCAGCTCGGTGCTCTGCGTCTGGCCGGCGTCGCGGAGCCGAGCAGCACCGGCCTCGCTGTCGACCTCGGCTGCGGTTCCGGTTTCCAGTCGGTCGCGCTGGCCAGGTTGGGCTATCCGAGCGTCCTGGCGGTCGACAGCAGCGCGAAGCTCCTCGCCGAGCTGGAGCTGCACGCCAGTGACCATCCGGCGATCCGCGTTGTCCACGACGACCTCGGCCAGGTCGCCGCGAACCTGTCCGCCGGCACCGTCGAACTGGCGGTCTGCATGGGCGACACGCTCACCCATCTGCCCGACCGCCGGGCTGTCACCCAGCTCTTCGCCGACCTGTCCGCCGCCCTGGCGCCGGGGGGTCGCCTCGTCCTCAGCTTCCGTGACCTCACCACGAGCCTCAGCGGGACGGGCCGGTTCATCCCGGTGCGCGCCGACGCCGACTCGATCCTGACCTGCTTTCTGGAGTACGAACCCGACGTGGTCACCGTCCACGACCTGCTCCACCGACGCAATGGTCACCATGACTGGAACCTGTCCGTCAGTTCCTACCGCAAGTTGCGCATCGCGCCGCAATGGGTCGCCGACCACCTCACCGAAGCCGGTTTCCGCGACGTCCGCCGCGCACCGGCGCCCCGGCGGATGGCCCTGGTGACCGCCGTCCGCTAGCCGGGTCAGGCGGTCAGCCGGCGGACGAGTTTGCGCATGCCGGCCTGCCAGCCGTCCGGGTCCTCGGCGCGGCGGCGCGCGTAGTCGGCGACCTCGGGGTGCGGCAGGATCAGGAAACGTTCCTCGGCCAGCCCGGCGATGGCGGCGTCGGCGACCTGATCGGGGGTGAGCACCGCGCCGGACGCGGCGACCACCCGGGCGCCGAGGTGGCCGTCGGCGAGCCCGTCGGCGAGCATCGGGGTGTCCACCCCCTGGGGGCAGAGGGCGCTGACCCGGATGCCCCGGTCCCGGTAGGTGATGGCCAGCCACTCCGCGAAGCCCACCGAGGCGTGTTTCGTCGCGGTGTACGCGGCGTCGCCCACCGCGGTCAGCACACCCGCCGCGGAGCAGGTGTGCAGCAGGTGCCCGCCGCCCCGGGCGAGCATGCCGGGCAGCACCGCGCGGGCCGAGTAGACGTGTGCCAGCACGTTGACCCGCCAGGCCCGGTCCCAACCGGTGTCGTCGACCTCCACTCCCCCGCCGGTGGTCACTCCCGCGTTGGCGCAGAACAGGTCGATCCGGCCGTACCGCTGCTCGGTGTCGGCGACCAGCGCGCGGACCTGCTCCTCGTCGGTGACGTCGACGGCGTGGGCGTGCGCGACCGGGCCGATGCCCTCGGCGACCGCGCGGGCCGCGTCGGCGTCCAGGTCGGCGACCACCACGGCCGCGGCTCCCTCGGCGGCGAACCGGCGGGACAGCGCCGCGCCGATGCCGCCGGCCCCGCCGGTGACCACGACGATCCGGTCGGTGAGGTTCACGCGGACGCCTCCACGAGGTTGGTGCCCAGTCGGGCGATGAGGCTCAGGAGCGCGGTCGCGCCCCCGGCGGTGACCTCGGGGGTGGGCAGCAGCGCGATGATCGGCACGTCCACCCCGTTGTCGGCGTAGCGGCGCACCTCGGCGCGGCACCGCTCCGGTGAGCCGTGCAGCACCAGCGCGTCGACCACCTCGTCGGGCACCGCGGCGTTGGCGCCGCGCCGGTCACCGGCGGCCCAGGCCGCCCACATGGGTGCGAGCGCCTCGTCGCGGCCGAGCCAGCGGTGGAAGTCGGCGTACGCGCCGACGGTGAGGTAGCTGGTGATGAGCCGGCGGCCCAGCGCCCGGGCGTACACGGTGTCCTCGGTGGGGCAGACGAAGATCCGGGCGGCGATGTCGAAGTCGGCGCGGCGCTCGCCCAGCTCGGCGAGGGCACGCGGTACGTCGTCGGCGCTGAGCCAGTTGAGGATGACCCCGTCGGCCTCCGCGGCGGCCAGCCGGAGCATTCCCGGGCGCAGCGCGGCGAGCAGGATCTGTGGCGGCACCGCCGGCGGTCGTTCCAGCGTGAACCGGCGGACGGCGAACGTGTCGTAGACCTCGTCGACGGTCTCGCCGCGCAGCGCGGCGCGCAGGAAACGCAGCACGTCGCGGGTGCGCCGGAACGGCTGGTCGAACGGCACCGCGTTCCAGTCCCGGACGAGCACCGGTGAGGACGCCCCGATGCCGAGCGAGAACCGGCCCGGCGCGGCCTCGGCCAGCGCGGCCGCGCTCATCGCGAGCAGCCCGGGACCCCTGGTGTAGACCGGGGTGATCGCGGTGCCCAGCCGCAGCCCGGGCTGCCAGGCGGCGGCGAGGGCCAGCGGGGTGAACGCGTCGGCCCCGGCGACCTCGGACGACCAGACGTCGGTGAACCCGGCCCGGTCCAGGGCCGCGTAGGCCGCGTCGTGCTGCGCCAGCGCGATCCCGCCCAGCGGCACGGTCATGCCCCATCGATTCGTCACCGATCGATCGTGCCCGTTGACGACGGCCCGGGCAAGATCCCCGGGTTGGGCAGAATCGCCGGTTTCCGGCGCTGCGGGCCGGTGGGAAGTGCTACCACTTCGAGGTGGACCGGACCGACGGCACAGGCCGCTGACCATGGGTTCCAGGGCGGCGGGACGCCTGGAGCCGGTCCCGGCCGCGGCCGCGCCCGGCCGGGCGACGTTCCTGGAACTCTTCTTCGACCTGGTGTACGTCTTCGCGCTCACCCGGATCTCGGCGCGCGCGTTCGAGGATCTGACCGAGGACCCGGGTCGGGAGCAGGGCTGGGGGACGATCACCGGCAGCGGCAAGACGCTGCTGTTGCTGCTGGCGCTGTGGGCGGTCTGGCAGGGCACCGCGTGGACGACCAGCCGGTACGACCCGTACCGGGTGCCGTTGCAGGCCGTGGTGATCACCGCGTTGGTGTGCAGCATGGTGATGGGGGTCGCGATCCCCCGGGCGTTCAGCGAGACCGCGCTGATGTTCGCGGTGGCGTACGTGATCGCGCAGGTGACCCGGCCGGTGATCCTGTCGATCGCGTTGGGCGCGCACCCGTACCGCCGGTTGAAGGTGCGGATGGCGGTGATCTTCGCCGTCAGCGGGGTGCTGTGGATCGGCGGCGCGATGCTGGGCACCAACGCGCAGGTGGCGCTCTGGTCGGCGGCGCTGGGCTTCGAGTACCTGGCCGCCCGCTGCGGCTGGCCGGTGCCCGGCCTGGGTCGTTCGACGATCTCGAAGTGGGAGATCGCCGGGGAACACCTGGCCGAGCGGTACCAGCAGTTCTTCCTCGTCGCGCTGGGCGAGACGATCCTGGTGGCCGGTTTCTCGTACAGCAAGGGGCCGAACGAGGCGGGGCACGCCTGGGCGTTCGCGCTGGCCCTGGCCACCTCGATCATGCTGTGGCGGATCTACGTGCAGAGGGCCGGGCGGATCCTGGGCGAGGCGGTGATGAAGGCCCGGCACCCCGCCAACATCGGCCGGTCCGCGGCCGACACCCACCTGGTGATGGTGATCGGTCTCGCCTGCACCGCGATCGGCTACGAGCTGATCATCGAGAATCCGCTGGAGCGGGTCCCGGGGCCGTGGTTGGCCTTGGTGCTCGGTGGCCCGGCCCTGTTCCTGGCCGGCCGGGCCCGCCTGGAGTACGAGGTGTTCGCGCGGGTTTCCCCGTCCCGGTGGATCGCCCTCACGGTGCTGGTGGTGTCGTCGGTGCCGTTGCTGCACCTGCCCGGCGTGATCGCGACAGCGGTCGGGGCGCTGGTGCTGGCCGCGGTCGCGGTGGCCGACGCCCGGCGGGCTCACGGCGCCCCACCGGAGCCCGCCACGCCACCGTTCTGAGCGTTGCGCGCGAATGCCGGGCCGCGACGGAGGGTTACTCTCGGCCGGTGACCTTCTCGCTCGTCGCCCGCTCCGCCGACGGCCGCCTGCACGGCGTGGCCGTCGCCAGCAAGTTCCTCGCCGCCGGGGCGTTGGTGCCGGCCGCCGCCGCCGAGGTGGGCGCGCTGGCCACCCAGGCACACGTGAACCTCGCCTACCGCCCGCAGGGTCTCACCCTGCTACGCACCGGGGTGGCTGCCGCCGACGTGGTGGCCGGGCTGGTCGCCGCCGACCCCGAGCGGGACCATCGTCAACTCGGCGTCGTGGGCCCCACCGGAGCGGGGGCCAGTTGGACGGGGCCGGCCTGCCACCCGTGGGCCGGCGGGCGGACCGGCGACGGCTGGGCCGCTCAGGGCAACGTGCTCACCGGGCCGGAGGTCGTCGACGCCCTCGGTGCGGCCTGGGAGGCGGGCACGGCGCTGCCGTTCGCCGAGCGGCTGGTGGCCGCGTTGCGGGCCGGCGACGAGGCCGGCGGCGACCGGCGTGGCCGGCAGAGCGCCGGCCTGCTGGTGGTCGAGCGCGACGGCGGGTACGGCGGCACCAGCGATGTGGTGGTGGACCTTCGCGTGGACGACCACCCGGATCCGGTGGCCGAGCTGGGCCGTCTGCTGTCGGTGCACACCATGCTGTTCGGCCGGCCGGACCCGGCCACCCTGCTCGATCTCACCGGCGCGGTCGCCGCCGAGGTGGCGGCGTTGCTCGCCGCGCTGGGCCATCCGGTGCGGGAGGACGGCACGGAAGCGGCGTTGATCTCCTGGGCCGGGTTGGAGAACCTGGAGGAACGGCTGGTGCCGGGGCGGATCGACCCGGTGGTGCTGACGCATCTGCGCGGTGTCGCCCCGCACGTCCCGGCACCCCGTTCGGCGAGCTGACCCGACGCGTCCCGGCGGGCACACCTTCGCCCCTTCGAGATCCGCACAGTTTCGGGGAAACTGCTGCGTCCGCCGGCCCTGAGGGGACAGTTTCCCCGAAGTTGCGCGGATCTTGGATCTCGAGGTCGGGCTCGCGTCGCCCTGGCGGAGGGGCCGCGGCCGACGGCGCGCGGGGTCAGCGACCGAAGGAGAGCCACCGGAAGCCGGCGGCGTCGACCACGGCCCGTTCCGGGACGGTCACTGCCGTTCGGCCGGTGGCCTTGCGGATCAGCGTCAAACGGTCCCAGCCCAACCCGGGCGGCGTCGGTCGTCCGCCGCTGAGCAGCTCGGCGATGACCGCCGCCGCCGGTGGGGTGAGCCACGGGGACCGGTCCAGCGCAGCGGCCAGGTCCAGGCCGTGCACGCCCACCTCGACGACCCGGGTCCGCAGGAACTCGCCGAGGCGCATCGCGTCGCCGTGTCGGGTTCGCACCACCCGGTCGGGCGGGGCGGCGGCGACGGCCGCCTCGGTGGCCCGCCAGGCCCGGTCGAACTCGGTCGCCAGCGCCGCCCGGTCCACCGGTAGCGCGTCCCGCTGCCCGCCGGCGATCCGGTCGGCGTCCACCTGCGGCGTGAACTTCGCCGCGCCGAAGTAGCCGGCGGCGTCCACCTCGGCGTGGGACGGGGCTGGAGCGGCGAGCATGTCGGCCAGCCGGCCGACCCCGGTGCGGGTGTGCGCGATCAGCTCCCGGACGGTCCACGGCGGGCAGTCGGTGGGCCGCCCGAGATCATTGTCGGTCAGCCCGGCCAGGACCTCGGTGAACCGCGCGCACTCGGCGGCGAACGCCGCCCGGGTCGGCTCCACCGGGCGGCTCAGCCCTTGACCCGGGGCACCAGCCGGTGCACGACGGTGAGCACCAGCGCCATCACCACGGCCATGGTGCCGGCGATCCCGGCGGCGCTGCCCGCGTACCCGACGAACAACGGCCGGCGGGACAACTCCTGCGGCCCGGTGCCGCGTAGCTCGATCAGCCAGGACAGGGACAGTCCGCAGGCGACCAGGGCGAGCACGCCGACCACCCCGAGCACCAGCGCGGCGACCCGGTGCGCGTCGCCGGGGGCGACCTCGGCCTGCTCACGCTGGGTGATCAGCAGGAGCAATCCGGCCAACGCCGCCCAGACACCCACCACCAGGTACGCGGCGACGGCGTCGCTGGGCCGGTGCCAGCCGGCGGAGAGGGTGGCGACTCCGGCGACGGCGGCGTAGCCGGCACCGACGAACGCGCCGACCGCCCGGACCTTGCGCGGCAGCACGAGCATCAGCGCGACCGCCACCGACGCGGCCACAGTGGTGTGACCGCTGGGCAGGCTGTTGCCCACCGCCGCGCGTTCCGGGTCGAGGCCGAAGTCGGGGCGGTTCAGCCCGTACTTGAGCAGTTGGGTGGTGACGTTCGCTCCGGCGATCAGCAGGGTCGCGGTGATCGCCAGGGCGATCCGCCCCCGGATCAACGCGATGAATCCGATCATCGCGGTGGCGGCCAGCAGCGAGACCACCGACATCGCGTTGAGGATCCGGTCGACCGGACCATCGATGGTGTCCTGTCCGATCCGGTTGCCGGTGAGGGCGACAGTGTCCACCCACTGGCCGATCTCGAGGTGCACGGCCACCCGCCACACGGCGAGGAAGGCGGCCGCCTGGACAAGGGCCAGTACGACCAACCAGACCGCGGTCCAACCCCGTGCCGTCGCGCGCATCCGCACACCGTAGCGGCAGGTGTCGGCGGTCCGAGCGGTGGCCCGCCACCAATCGCCGGTTAGGTTGTGCCGGAGGTGAGGAGGCGGTGGTGAGCGGAACACCGGAGCGCGACAGCTGCCCGGCCGAGCCCGGTCCGGAGCAGCGCGGAGGCGGCGATCCGGGGCCGGAAGGGCCGGCGCGGGCCAGCGCCGACACCGGTACGGGAGGGCCGACGCGGGCCGCTACCGACGCCGATGCGGGAGAGCCGGCGCGGGCCGAGTCGCTGACCGATCTGCTGGGCGGGCGTCGCGGCGCCATCGACGCCACACTGCCGCCGCTGGCGTTCGCCGCGGGGTGGCTGCTGGGCGGCGAGTCGCTGTGGGGTGGGGTCGGCGCGGCGCTGGCGGTGGGCGCGGTGGTGGCCGGCGTCCGTCTGCGTCGGGGTGACCGGCCGCGTTCGGTCCTGATCGGGCTGCTGGCTGTCTGTGTCGCGGCGTTGATCGCGGTGCGCACCGGTCGGGCCGAGAACTTCTTTCTGATCCAGGTCTTGTCAAACGCCGCGAGCGCTCTGGCGTGGACGGTCAGCATCGTGGTGCGGTGGCCACTGCTCGGTGTGCTGGTCGGCGCGGTGCTGGGCCAGCGCGCCCGGTGGCGGCGCGACCCGGTGCTGCTGCGCGGGTACGGCCGGGCGAGTTGGGTGTGGACGGCGACCTACCTGCTGCGGCTCGCCGTGTTCGTGCCGCTCTACCTGGGCGGGCAGGTGCTCGCGTTGGTGGTGGCCCGGGTGGCGCTGACCTGGCCGCTGGTGGCGGCGGCACTGGCACTGAGTTGGGTGGTGCTGCGGCGCTCGCTGCCGGCCGGGCACCCGGGGCTGCGTCACCCGGTCGCGCCGCCCCGCTGAGCCGGTCGCGCCGCCCCGACGAAGTGGCGGGGCGGCGCGGACTCGCTACAAAAAGTGGAGAGGCCGCCACGGGGGGAGCGGCCTCTCCGGTGACGTACGTTACTCCGTCACGGACCTCGGTGTGATCCCGCGACGGCCCGAATTTCTGGGCTTTTTCGCGGCTAGCTTCAGTCCGGGCGGTGGGGTGGGCCAGCCGATCCGCTGCGTCGGCCAGATGGCCGGCCCACCCCGGCCTGACCGTGGGTGTCAGGCCGTCCGCCAGCCCTGGTCCGTCGTTCCCCGGACCGGGCCGGACCCCGGGGTGGGCGGTCCACGCCACCCACCCCGGGTCGTATCAGCCGTTCGGGAACAGGCTGCCGTAGTCGGCGTACGCCATGGCGACGTCAGCCTGCGCCCAGAACCGGTGGTAGTTGAACTCGGGCTCCGGACCACCGTCCAGGTACGCCTGCACCTTGGGCCAGTCCGGGTCGTTCTTGTAGAAGGACCGGATGTCGAGGAAGCTCTTGCCGGCGGCGATGGCGTCGCCGTTCGGCATCTTCCCGGTCCAGCCCGACGGGACGTAGAGGCCCTGGCCGGTGGACGCGTTGTAGACGTCGTCGAAGCGCCGGTAGTCGCCACGCTTCTCGGTGGTGGAGACGCCCTTGGCGTCGCTGGCGGCCGACAGCGCGTCGAGCAGCCCCTTGGCGGTGTCCTTCGCCGCCACGTTGCCCGACTTGGCCGCGTACGCGATCAGGGTCCGGGCGTAGGCGGCGGTGACGCCGACGTCCTGGCCCTTCACCGTGACCTCGACGTGCAGGTTGGTGTTGGGCTGCGGGTTGGACGGGTTCCAGGTGGTCGGCTGACCGCTCCACGCCATGTCCGACGGGATGGACCAGTTGGTGCCCAGGGTGGTGTTGGCGATCGCCCACGGCACCCACTTGTCCAGCAGCGCCTTGGCCTTCGCGTTGCCGGTCTGCAGGTACAGCTCGGCGATGCGCTGCATCGACCAGGCCTGCATGCCGAACCACTGGTTCGACGGCGGGTCGTTGTAGACCGGGTCGACGTCGTAGAACATGCCGTAGAAGGTGCTGGTGCCGGCCGGCGGCTGGGCGTAGCTGCCGTCCCAGCTGTTTGTCGCGCCGCCGGCGATGCCGCCTTCGGCGGACTGCAGCCAGGTGTAGAACTCCAGCTGCCGCTCGAGGCTCTTGGTCCAGTCGCTGGCGGCGGTCGGCGACTTCGGCGCCAGCTCCGGGGTGTTGGTCAGCGCCCAGGCCGCGAACGGGTTCTGGTAGCCGAAGTGGCTGTGGCTGGAGCCGATCCGCCAGGACCAGTTCTGGCTGGTGTCGTACGCGCCGCCCCAGGCGTAGTACCAGGACAGCAGGTAGTGCGCCGAGTCCCTGCCACTGCCGGCGGGGCAGGTGGTCGCCCCGACGCAGTTGCCGATCTTCTTGAAGTACTTGTCGAACATCGCATACCGCAGGTAGTCGCCCATCTTGGCGGCCTTGGCCACGGTGGCCGCGACGTCGGCCTGCTTGTTCTGCGCCTTGGACCAGGTCAGCGCCCAGTACGCGGCCTGCACGGCGCGGGCGTCGGCGTCCGGGGCGTTGGTGTACTTCCACTGCTTGGCGGGGGCCCCGGTGTCCTTGACGAACAGGTCGAGGTAGCCGTACTGACCGCCGTGCTTGAAGGTGTCGCAGGACGGCTGCGGGACGGTCTCCCACACCGACTCCTGGGTGCCCCGCTGGAAGGTGTTGATGTACGCCGGCTTGGTGGTGCCGTCACCGCAACGGCCGAAGCCGTAGGTGTTGTCGACGTCCATCAGCCAGTGCATGCCGTAGATGTCGCCGGTGCCGTAGGTGGACTGCAACTCCGAGCGGAGCGGGTCCTGGCCGACCGGGACGTTCGGGTTCAGCGCCGAGGGGTACTGGCTGGGCAGGTTGTACTCCGCCGCGTACTGCGGGGTGCCTGCGGAGCCCGAGGTCGGCTGGTCGGCGTGCGTCGGGATGATGTACTTCTCCATCACCGTCCACGCGTTGTTGAACGGGGCCCAGTTCTGGGTGACCCGCCCGTAGTTCGCCTCCAGCCAGAGCCAGAAGCTGAACGCCTCGGAGGTGGTCTCGTGACCGTGGTCGGGGGCTTCCACGATCAGCGTTTCCACCGAGTGGTACGGCACGCCCTCGGGGCTGAAGTAGCCCGAGTTCTTGATCTTGCCGTACTGGTCGAGGAACTTCGCGATGTAGGTGTTGTCGCCGCCGGGGGTGTCGTTGTCGATCTCGGTGGCGGTGACCGCCAGCGAGGCCAGACCCGTGGCGGCCGCGGTGATGGTGGCGGCGCCGCCGACGGTGTCGGCGTCCTCGGCCGCGGTGACCGTGACGGTGACCCCGGTGTTCCAGTTGCTCGGGGTCAGCGTGACGGTGCTCGGCGAGACCGTGACATCGGTGTCACCGGTGCGGGTGAGGGTGACCGGCACGTTCGCCGTCGGCGCGGCGCTGAGCTTCAGGTTGAAGGTGGCGGTGCCACCCTCGGCGACGCTCACCGCGGACGGCGTGGCGACCAGCGTCGGACCGCTGGCGGCGCCGACGGTGAACGCCTTCTCGTCGACCCCGATGCCGTTGGCGTTGTCGTACGCCTTGGCCTGCACGGTGTAGCTGCCGGCCGGCAGGTCCTCCTGCGTGTAGGCGTACGGGGCGCTGGTGTCGGTGTTGATCAGCAGACCGTTGCGGTAGAACTCGACCTTGCTGATCGTCCCGTCCGGGTCGCTGGCGGTGGCGGTCAGCGGCACGTCGGCCGGCGCGGTGAACGGCCCGCTCGGCAGGCCGAGCGAGACCGTCGGCGGCTGGTTGGCCGGGGTGCCGTTGCACGGGGTGCCGTTGATGGTGAACGCGGTGGGCTTCGGGTTACTCCCGGTGTGGGCGCCGTTGAAGCCGATGGTGGTGGAGGCCCCGGTGCCGAGGTTGCCGTTGTACGACTCGTTGGTCGCGGTGACCTCACTGCCGGTCTGGCTGTACCGGGCCGACCAGCCCTGGGTGACCCGTTGACCGCTGTTCGGGAAGGTCCACTTGAGCGTCCAGTTGGTGATCGGGTCGCCCAGGTTCTTGATGGTGACGTTGGCGGTGAAGCCGGTGTTCCAGTCGTTGGTCGCGTAGACCACGTCGCAGGCGGGCGCGGCCTGTGCGGCGCCAGCGGGCAGGGTCACCCCGCCGATGGCGAGCGCGGCGGCGGCGATGATCGCCACTCGACGGCGTCGTGCCAGTTGTCTCATGTGCGCGGTGTCTCCTCGGACCGGGCCGGGACGGTCCCCGGCGAGGCGCCTGCCCGCGTGGGTGGTGGTCCGCGGGGATGTCGAGGCGCCGGGAAGGTGGTCTCCCCCGGGCCCGGCCGGGGTTCGGCGGTGCGAGCCCGCACGGGAGGGGTCCCGCCGGCTGATCGGGTGACCGTGACCGGAGCTGGTGCTGCCGGCTGCCCTCGGTGGACCCGCACTCACGCGATGTGGCTCCTGTCGCGTCGAATCGACAGTGTGCCATGGAAGCGCTCCCACAACAAGCGCACGGAGCCACGGATCAGCTCCTTGTTTCGATCTCGTTTTGGGGCTTTCACAAAGGCGTGACGGGCGTTACAGTCGCAACATCGGTCGATGGGAGCGCTTCCATCGACAAGGTTCCAACAAGAAGATCGCTGGGATCGTCTCTGACGAGCTCAGGGAACCAGACCGAGGGCCGACGACGGGCCAGCCCGGACGCCGTCGTCAGCCATCGTCCCGCCACAGGGAGGGAGGTGGAACCAGAGCCACTCGCGTGGCCCGGCTCCCGCGCGACACGCACGGCAGGACCCAAATTCCGCCCGTGTGTGTGCAGTTACGGTGGGGACGGGGGTTGCCCTCCCCCGTCCCCACACTAAACCCCCGTACACGATAGGAAAAGAGGCCGACGGGACAGGCGCGCCGCGCCGCCCGGACGGCCTCGTTCGCTGCTCGGGGCCACACCCGCCTCCCACCCGCCAGCGCTGGCCGCCATGACGGCCGGCTGACCAGCCGGCAGCGTCTGCCCTATCATGGGAGCGCTCCCGAATCTTTCGGCGGTGGCCCCGTATCCATGAGGAGAATCCATGTCGATACCTATTGGGCCCGCCGGCCCGCTGCGCTTCCCGGAGAACTTCGGCTGGGGCGCGGCCACCTCCGCGTACCAGATCGAGGGCGCCACCAAGGAGGACGGGCGCGGCGAGTCGGTCTGGGACACCTTCAGCCGCGTCCCGGGGCGCACCCGCAACGGCGACACCGGCGACGTGGCCATCGACCACTACCACCGGTACGCCGAGGACCTCGACCTCATGCGCGACCTCGGGTTGCGCAGCTACCGCTTCTCCATCTCCTGGCCCCGGATCCAACCCGACGGCACCGGCACGCCCAATCAGCGCGGCCTCGACTTCTACCGCCGCCTCCTCGACGGCCTGCACGAGCGCGGCATCACCCCGATGGCCACCCTCTTCCACTGGGATCTTCCCCAGGCGCTACAGGACGCCGGCGGCTGGGAGTCGCGCGACACCGCTCACCGCTTCGCCGACTACGCCGACGTGGTCTTCCGCGCACTCGGCGACCGCGTGCCGTCCTGGCTCACCATCAACGAGCCCAAGACCGTGGTGCAGAACGGCTACCTCACCGGCCACCACGCCCCCGGCCGGCAGGACCCGGACGCCGCCTACCTGGTCGCCCACCACCTGCAACTCGCGCACGGGTTCGCCGTCGGCGCGTTGCGGGCCACCGGCAGCGACAGCCGGATCGGCCCCGCGCTGAACCTGCACCCCTGCTACCCCGCCGACGACTCCCCGCAGGCAGCCGCTGCCGCCCACCTCTACGACGCCTACGAGAACCGCCTCTACCTCGACTCCCTGTTCAAGGGCAGCTACCCGGAGGACCTGCTGGCCGACCTGGGCCCGCAGAGCCGAATGGTCCAGGGCATCCGCGACGGCGACCTGAAGGTCATCTCCGCGCCGGTCGACCTGCTGGCCGTGCAGTACTACACCCCGATCTACGTCACCGCCGACGGCGGCACCGCGCACCGGTGGGCGACCTCCGAGGCCGAGTGGCAGCAGATCTACCCCGAGGGGATGTACGACCTGCTCACCCGGATCACCCGCGACTACGGCCCGATCCCGCTCACCATCACCGAGAACGGGCTGCCCACCCCGGACACTCTGGACGCGGACGACACCGTCCAGGACACCGGCCGGATCAGCTTCCTGCGCGACCACCTCACCGCGGCGCACCGGGCCATCGCCGACGGGGTGCCGCTGGAGAGCTTCCACGTCTGGTCACTGCTCGACAACTTCGAGTGGGACCAGGGCTACGACCAGCGCTGGGGCCTGGTCTACGTGGACTACCCCACCCAGCGGCGGGTGCTCAAGAGCAGCGCCACCTGGTACCGCTCCGTCATCGCCGACGGCGGCTTCTGAACGCGCCGCCACCCGGACCGCCGGGCCCGGACGGCTCGGCTCGGGTGAGCCGGTGACCGTCCGGGCTCGGCCGGCTCACTCAACGGGGCAGCGCCTGCTGCAACTCCGCCCGCAGGGCCGGGGTGAGCATCTCCCCCGCCTGCTTCGCCAGCCGGGCCATCTCGTAGCCCACCACGCCGATGTCCGCGTCACCGGCCGCCAAGGTCGCCAGAATCGAACCGTCGCGGATCTGCATCACCAGGAAGTAGCCACGGCCCATCTCGACCACCGTCTGCTTGACGACATCGCCGTCGAACATCTGGGCCGCGCCCGCGGTGATGCTCATCAGCCCGGAGGTCACCGCGGCGAGCTTGTCCGCGTTGTCACGCGGCAGGTGATCGGAGATCGCCACCAGCAGCCCGTCGGAGGAGACCACCACCGCGTGCGCCACACCCGGCACCCGCTCCGCGAACGCGCTCACCAGCCAGCTCAGGTCACGCGCCTCCTGGCTCAACGTCGTCACTGTCGTCGTCCCCCTTCGTCGTGCCCCCCGGACGGTGGCACGGGTATCTCGGTGGTGTCCTCAGCCTCGGCGCGCCGTACTCCGCTGTAGAGCCGCGAGAGCATGCCGCCGACCGCCTCCGGGTCCGGGTCGGTGCGGGTCGGTGCCGTCATCGGTTGTGCCGAACGGGTGACAGCGCTCAGCTGCGCCATGGGCACCCGCACCGGCAGTCCCCGCTCGTTGGTGCCGGCGGTCACCGGGATGGTCGGTGGCGTCGCCGGTGCGGGCACCACCGGCGAGGTCGGGCCCTGCCGCGAATACCAGCCCCCACCGTTGCCGTTGCCGTTGGCAGCGGCCGGGGCCAGCACGTCCTCGGCGCGCACCGGCATCGGGCGGCCCTGACGCGGCACACCGACACCCGGCGGGCGACCGGCCACCGGCAGGTCCCGCACCGCACCGCCCGGCACGGCGGCAGCGCCCGGCCAGCCCGCCCCGGGCTGCGCAGCCGGCCCTCGCGCCGCGCCGGCCGCCAGCATCCGCGCCGACGGGGGCGCGTCCAGCTCCACGTTGCCCGGGGCAGCCAACAACTCCGCGGGCAGGGCGAGCCGGGCGACCAGGCCATCCTCGCCGCCCTCCAACCGCACGCGTAGGCCCAACCGGGCCGCCAGGTGGCTGACCACGAAGAGACCCATCCGCTCCACCGCCGCCACGTCCGCGGCCGGCGGGCTGGCCAGCACCTCGTTCGCCTGCACCAACGCGGCCGGGCTCATACCCAGACCACGGTCGACGATCTCGATCAGCGGACCGCCCGCTCCCACCCGGGCGGTCACCACCACGACGGTGTCCGGGCGGGAGAAGGCCGTGGCGTTCTCCAGCAACTCGGCCAGCAGGTGCACCAACTCGCCGACGGCGTGCCCGACCACGTGCACGTCCGCCACCGACTCGATCCGGACCCGCTGGTACTGCTCGATCTCGGCGGCGGCAGCCAGCAGCACCGCACCGAGCCCGACCGGCCGGTTCCACCGACGGGTGGAGTCGGTGCCGGCGAGCACCAGCAGGCTCTCGTCGTTACGGCGCATCCGGGCGGCCAGGTGATCGAGCTTGAACAGGTTCTCCAGCTGGTCCGGGTCGCTCTCCTCGCGCTCCAGGTCGTCGAGCAGCTCCAACTGGCGCTCCACCAGCACCTGACTGCGCCGGGCCAGGTTGACGAACATCGCATTGACGTTACGCCGCATGAGCGCCTGCTCGACGGCGACAGTGACCGCGCTGCGGTGCACCGCCACGAACGCCTCGGCCAGCTCGCCGATCTCGTCGAGCGAACGGACCACCGCAGGCGCGACCTCGATGCGCGGCACCCCGCCGGTGACGGTCTTCAGCCGGTCCAGGGCGTCGGGCAACTCGACCTGGGCGATCCGCAGCGCCTGGCTGCGCAGCAGCCGCATCGACCGGGCGACCGACCGGCCGATGAGCAACGAGATCAGCAGGGCGGCCAGCAGGACCGTGACGATTCCGCCGACCACCAGCAGGGTCGCCCGCAGCTGGTCGGCGCTGGCCTCCTCGGCCTGCCGCACGGCGTCGTCGAGCACGCCCGCCTCGAGCTGACGCAGCGACTCCTGGCGTTGCTGGCTGGCCGACCACCACTGCTCCGAGGGGAGCACCTGCGGCGACGCGCCACCGGAGGACAGGCTGCGCTCCTCCAGATCGGTGGCGACCAGGAACATCGGCGACACCGACGTCTCGTCGTAGCGGCGGATCTGTTCACTCGTCGCGGCCACCCGGAACGCGCCGAGCGCGGTGAGTTGCTGGCCGCGCAGGTCGGCGAGGATCACCCGGTCCTCTGTGCCGTACGCACCGGCTCGGGCGGCGGCGTAGAGCTGGCCCCGCACCCGGGAGGACAGTTCCTTGACCCGGGCCAGCTGGACGTAGCGCAGCACCGCGTCGTTCAACGCCGGCTGGTTCTGACCCGGCGTCGGTTCGGCGAGCAGGTCGAGCAACGCCCCGACCGCCCGGTGGTAGTTGCCCAGGATGGTCTCGCTGCTGACCACCGCCGGTGGAATCGCCGCGCGGATGTCGACCACCTGGTCGTACGCCTCCAACGCCTCGGAGAAGGCCACCCGCCAGGACGCGTCCGCGTCCGCCAGTGGCTCGGCGGCCCGGCTGAGGTCCACGATGGCCTTGTCGGTGGCCGCCTGCAACGGCTTCAGGTCGTTCGCGGCGGCCTGCCGGTCACCACCCTTACGCAGCTCACCCAGCTCCCCGGCCGAGCGGTCGCGCTCCTGCTGGAGGTGGTGCACCGCGGCGGTGATCTGCCGGCCGATGCCGACCTGACTGGAGAAGTCGTTCAAGGCCGTCGTCCGCCCCACGAGCGCGCTGGTCTGCACCCCGGCGAGCAGGAGGAACGCCATCGACGGCACCACCAGCACGGTGGCGAGCTTCGTGCTCATCCGCCAGTCGCGCAGCCGGAACGGTGACCGTCGTCGATGCGGAACGACTCGGACGTCGAAGCGGCGGCGGCGATGGTTCGACACCGCACCGTTCGCCGGGTCGGGACCTGCCGCCACCCTGCCTCCTCCGTCCTACCGCGTCCACCGCGGTCGGGGGAGCGCAGTCCATCCAACCAGGCTCGGTACCGCTGTCAACGGCCCGGGCGAGGCCGAGGTTCAGGAAGGATACTGCGGGTGGGACCGTCCTGCCGTGGTCGGTAAAACCAGCTCGTCCGTCCGGCCGATGTCGGCGAGGTCGATCGCGTCACCGAAGCGCCCCAGCGCGACCAACGCGGCACCGGTGGCGCCGATTTCCGGGTTGCGTTGATGCGACACCGGTCGCGGTGCGAGCGCGGTGGCGAAGGCCTGCCGCCACCACACCGAGGCGGCGACCGCACCGCCGCCCAGCACCACGCCGACCGGTTTGTCGATGGTGGACTCCAGCACCCCGAGGTCGTCGGCGACCAGTTCACACAGCCCCTGCATCAGCCCGGCCAGGATGTCGACCGCCGTGGTGCTGAAGCTGAGCCCGCGCAGCGCGCCGCTGCCCGCCGGGGCCAGCCCGGGTGCCCGGTCGCCGCCGAAGCGGGGATCCGTCGGTCGACCACCGCCCGCCGGCACCAGCGCCAGCGCCGCGTCCAGCTCGGCGCCCTGGGGCAACCGCAACTCCCGGTTCGCCCAGGCGAAGAGGTTGCCACCGTTGGCGTACGCGGCACCGGTCACCACGTGGTCGTGGTCGACCCGGTAGCGCCACAACCGTTCCGGCAGGCGGGGCATCGGTTCGCCGGCCGGGATCCGCTGCATCAGCCGTACGGCCGCGGAGGTGCCCACGGTGACGGCGGCCCGGCTCGGGTCGACGCAGCCCGAGCCGACGTTCGACGCCCCACCGTCGCCGACCGGCGGTGACCAGCGGGCCTGCGCCAGCTGCGGCCACCGACGAGCCAGGTCGACCCGGAGCCGGCCATGCCAGTCCAGCTCGCCGAGGGGCGGCAGCTGCGCCGGTGTCGCCTCGGCCAGCGCCAGCGCCTCATCGTCCCAGCTCAGGGTGCGCAGATCCAGCAGACCGGTCCCGGAGGCCTGGGAGATCGACATGGGCGCCGTGTCGAGCAGCTCACCCAGCACGTACTCGGGCAGACCGACGAACCGGGCGATCGGGGTGCCGGACTGCTCGCGCAACCAGGGCAACCGCATCGACCAGTACGACCGGTGCCACCAGCAGCCGGTGCGCTGGTGGAAGCCGTCCGGGTCCGCCGGCCCGGCGGTACGGCCGACCGGGGCGGGCCGGGTGTCCAGCCAGGTGACCACCGGGCCCAGCGGAGCGCCGTCGCGGTCCAGCGGAAGCACCGAGTGCCACTGGGCGGAGACCGCCACCAGGCCGACGTCGTGCAGGTGCCCCGATTCGGCCAGCTCGTCCAGGCACTCGACCAGGCTCGCCAGGTAGTCCCGGCCGGACAGCGTGCCGGTGCCGTCGTCGCCGATGGCGAGGTCGACCTTGCGGCGGGCCAGTGCGCCGGGCAGCGGCTGCGTGTCCGCGTCCAGCACCAGCCCGCGTACCGAGGAGGTGCCCAGGTCGAGCGCGAGAATGTTCATCGCCGGTCAAGTTACCCCGTGCCAGCGGGGCGACGGGCGCGTAGGGTGGATCACATGCTCGCGCACCTGACCAGTTGGTGGCCCGCCGACCCGGCGGCCACCCCCCGCGCGTAGCTCCATCCACGCGGCCGCCATCGAGGCGGTCGCCGGATCTCCCGGCTCCAGGGCCGCCCGACGGCGGCACCCGGCCCGACGGAGATTCCGATGACCCAGCTGACCGACCTGCTCGCCGCCGTCGCGCACGGCGTCGACCCCGGCCCCTTCGCGCTGCTGCGCCGCGACGGCGCTGACGAACTGGACCTGTTCACCGGCCCGGTCGACACCGTCGAAGGGCTCACCGACATTCCGCTGCCGCCGGGCCCACCCGGGGCCCGGACGCTGGCCCTGGTGCCGTACCGGCAGATCACCGAGCGGGGTTTCGCCTGCGTCGACGACGGTGCCCCGCTGGAGTTCCTTCAGGTTCGCGCGCACCAGCGGATCGCGCTGGCCGACGCCCTCGCCGCGCTGCCCGACGAGCCGGTCCACACCACCGACGCCGGCTTCGACGTCAGCGACGAGGAGTACGCGCGGACCGTGCAGCGGGTGCTGTCCGAGGAGATCGGTCGGGGCGAGGGCGCGAACTTCGTGATCCACCGCGCCCTGCACGCCACCGTGCAGGGCCCGCCGCTACGGGCCGCGTTGGCGGCACTGCGCCGGCTGCTGGTCGGTGAGCGCGGCGCGTACTGGACGTTCGTGGTGCACACGGGCACCCGGACGCTGGTCGGCGCCAGCCCGGAGCGGCACGTCAGCGTCGACGACGGGCTGGTGATGATGAACCCGATCAGCGGCACCTTCCGCTGCCCCGGTGGCGTCGCGGACCGTTCGGCCCTGCTGCGTTTCCTCGCCGACCCGAAGGAGGTCGAGGAGCTGTACATGGTGCTCGACGAGGAGCTGAAGATGATGGCCACCGTCGCCGAGCACGGTGGGCAGGTGATCGGGCCGTACCTGAAGGAGATGTCGCACCTGGCGCACACCGAGTACCTGCTCGCCGGGCGGGGCACCCGGGACGTGCGGGAGGTGCTGCGCGAGACGATGTTCGCCCCGACCGTGACGGGCAGCCCGATCGAGAACGCCTGCCGGGTGATCGCCCGGCACGAGCGCCGGGGTCGGGGCTACTACGGCGGCGTGCTGGCGCTGCTTGGTCACGACGAGGCCGGCCGGCAGACGCTCGACGCCCCGATCCTGATCCGGACCGCCGAGATCTCCCCCACCGGCCGACTGCGGGTGCCGGTCGGCGCGACCCTGGTCCGGCACTCGACGACGGCCGGGGAGGTGGCCGAGACGCACGCCAAGGCCGCCGGTGTGCTGGCCGCGCTCGGCCTCGGTCCGGCGGTGTCCGTCGACGAGCGCGGGCCGGTCGCGCGGCTGGCCGACGACCCGGCGGTACGCGACGCGCTGGCGGCGCGTAACGCACCGCTGGCCCGGTTCTGGCTGGACCAGCGGTCACCGGACGCGCCCGGACTGCCCGCACTGGTCGGCCGCCGGGCGTTGATCGTGGACGCCGAGGACACCTTCACCGCGATGCTGGCCCACCAGCTGAGCGCGTTGGGTCTCGCGGTGACCACCCGGCCGTGGCACGCGAGCGGCCCGGTCGACGACTACGACCTGGTGGTGGCCGGTCCCGGTCCGGGAGACCCGGGCAGCGCGGACGCGCCGAAGATGGTGGCACTGCGCTCGCTGCTGACCGGGCTGCTGGCAACCGGTCGTCCCACCCTCGCGGTCTGCCTCGGCCATCAGGTGCTGGCCGGGCTGCTGGGGCTGACGCTGCACCGCCGGGAGGCTCCCTACCAGGGGTTGCAGCGGGAGGTGCCGGTGTTCGGGCGGACCCGCCGGGTCGGGTTCTACTCGACGTTCACGGCCCGCGCCGAGGCGGACCGGTTGGCCACCGCGTACGGGCCGGTGGAGCTGGCCCGGGACCCGGGCGACGGTGCCGTGCACGCCCTGCGGGGGCGCGGCTTCGCCGGGGTGCAGTTCCACGCCGAGTCGGTGCTCAGCCCGGACGGGCTCGCCGTACTGAGCGAGCTGTTGGCCGATCTGCTGCCGGCGGCGCGCACGCAGGAGCTGTCGGCGACGCGCGACGGCGCATAGTCACAGTGCCCCGGGGGTAGGGCTGCATGGACCGGTGGCGCGGACGGGCCGAGAGCCCCCGCCCGCGCCACCGGTCACCCTCGTCCGTCACCCCGGTCCGCCGGCTCAATTTTTCCGCAACTTCCCGGTCGTTCCGGCCCGACGCCGTGCGCGGACGGCGATCCTGATGCCATCGGTGCCGGCGGGATCGAGCCGCCGCCCCGCACCGGGCGCCTGAACGGGGGATCGCGCTCCGCCGGCAACGGAGCTGGCGTAGCGCGATCAGGGGACCGGGCACGCCCCGCCCGCGCTCAGTGGACCAGGGTCGCCATCAGCCGGTCCAGTTCGGCCGCCGGGTCGGCGGTGAGGCCGGTGTGCACCGGCCCCGTCTGGATCATCGTGCTGCGCGGCGCGGCCAGCCAGTGGAACCGTTCACCGAGGCGCATCCGGGTCGCCGGCCCGTCACCGGAGCAGGTCCGGTCCCAGGAGTCGAGCACCGCCGCGACCGCCGGCAGGTCGACGTCGGGTGCCAGCGCGCGAACCCGGTCGGCGTCCAGGTGCGTCCGCGCGGCCAGGTAGTCGCGCTGCTGGCAGTAGAGCAGCACCCCGACGTTGATCTGTTCGCCGCGCTCGATGCGGGGTACGAGCCGGATCAGCGCGTACTCGAAGGGTTGCCTCATGCCCCGCTCCCCGGTGGCAGCCAGTCGGCCGTGCGGGCGACGCGGCGGGTCAGGTGGTGCAGGTACGCCTCGCGCGCCGCGTCGGCCGTGTCGAAGTCGGCGGCGGTCAGCCACTCCCCCGGCACCAGGGCCAGCACGTCGGTGAGCAGCTCCGGGGTGACCTGGGGGGCCAACTCGGCGTCGGCCTCGGCCAGCCGCGACGCGTACGGCGCCAGCACGTGATCGTCCGCGCGGTAGGCCCGGTGCACGGCGGCGTCGGCGCGCGGCCAGTTGTGGTGGAAGTACAGCGAGGCACCGTGGTCGATCAGCCACAGCTCACGGTGCCAGACGAGCAGGTTCGGATTGCGCCAACTGCGGTCGACGTTCTCCACGTACGCGTCGAACCAGAGCACCCGGGACGCCAGCGCCGGGTCGACGGGGTGCGCCACCGGGTCGAAGC
The DNA here is from genome assembly GCF_030269705.1 of Micromonospora sp. NBRC 107095. NCBI lineage: Bacteria > Bacillati > Actinomycetota > Actinomycetes > Micromonosporales > Micromonosporaceae > Micromonospora > Micromonospora sp. NBRC 107095. The sequence goes on along the minus strand of NZ_BSTU01000007.1, from coordinate 148,709 downwards.
CCAGCGCCCCGGGCAGGAAGTCCATCCCGACGTTGGCGCCACCGCTGCCGCGGAGCAGCTCCTGCACCTCCTGGTCGGGTTCGGCCCGTCCGATGACCGGGTCGATGTCGAGGACCACCAGCGGCGGCACCCGCAACCCCAGCCGGCGGGCCAGCTCACCGCAGATCACCTCGGCGATCAGCGCCTTGGGCCCCTGCCCGGCGCCGCGGAACTTCGCCACGTAGGTGCCCAGGTCGTCGGCCTCCACCACGCCCGGCAGCGACCCACCCTCGCGGAGCGGGGTGACGTAGCGGATCGCGGTGACCTGGCGGAGCACGCCGCCCACCCTACTGTGCTGGCCGGGACGGGTGGGCGGGCCGGCCCGGACCGGCACGCGCGGGTCAGTCGAGCTTGTCGCGCAGGTTGTCGACCTGGGTCTGCAACCGGTCGACCGCGTTCTCGTTGTTGACGAACGTGGTGATCCCGGCGGCCAGACCGAGCCCGATCAGCACGGCCAGGATGCTGAGCACCAGGCCACCGATCGACACGCCACGACCGGTGACCCCGGGTCGGCGTGACATCTTGAGCCCGACGATGCCGAGGATGATCCCGATGATGCCCAGCACCAGCCCCAGCCAGGCGAGGATCGCGGTCAACACGCTGAACAGGCCGGCCACTCCGAACACCAGGGCGAAGGTCGCCGCGGCGCTCGTCTTGGCGCGGGCGTCCCCCCGGTGGCTGCGGGACCCGGCCGTTACGCCGGCACCTCGGGCCGGCTCGCTTGCGGCAGTCATGAGACTCCCTTCCGTACGCGCGGCGCGCGCACTTCCGGCGACCCGCTTTCCCCCGAAGACCCCTGTTACGCCTCCTGTCAGCAGGAGTGTCGGTGGTCGGCCCTAGGCTGGCGGCCCGGCCACGAGAAGGAGCGCCCGATGCCTGTCGACCTCAGCGCGGCCGAGGCGATCGCGCTGCGGATGACCAGTTTGTTGCTGCGCCCGCAACCGAGCACCCGACCCGGCACCGTCGCCGAGGTGGTCGAGTGGTTCGGCGCGATGCAGGCACAGGACCTGGCCAGCGGGTTGTGGTCGCTGGGGGCCCGGCTGCCCGGTTGCCGCGTGACCGACGTGCAGGCGGCGTTGGAGCGGCGTGAGGCGCTACGCACCTGGCCGATGCGGGGCACCGTGCACCTCGTGCCGTCCGTCGACGCCCGTTGGATGCTGGAGCTGACCGGTGTCCGATCGCTGGCCGGCGTGGCGACCCGGCGGGCGCGGCTCGGGCTCAGCGAGGCCGACGCGGACCGGGCGGTGGACGTCCTGGGTGCCGCGTTGGCCGGCGGCGGTCGGCTCACCCGGGCGCAGTGTCTGGCCACCCTGCGGGCCGCCGGCCTGGGCACCGATGGGCAGCGCGGCTACCACCTGCTGTGGTATGCGAGCGTGCGCGGGGTGACCTGCCTGGCGCCCAACGTCGGCACCGAGCAGACCTTCGCCCTGCTCGACGAGTGGGCACCCGAATCTCGCCGGTTGGAGCGGGACGAGGCGCTGGCCGTGCTCGCCCACCGCTACGTTCGCTCGCACGGCCCGGTCACCGACCGCGAGTTCGCCGGGTGGAGCGGGCTCACCCTCACCGACGCCCGGCGCGGCCTGGCCGCCGCCGACGACGCGCTGAGCACCGTACGGGTCGACGGCACACCGATGCACGTCGACGCGGCAGTGCCCGACGCGCCGCGCACCACGGCGGACGACGTGCTGGCCTTGCCCGGTTTCGACGAATACCTGCTCGGCTTCCGGGACCGCACGTTGATGCTCGACCCCGCCCACCAGGCGGCGGTGGTGCCGGGCAACAACGGCATCTTCCAGGCCACAGTGGTGCGCGCCGGTCGGGTGGTGGGCGTGTGGAAGCGCAAGATCAGCCGCACCGCGGTCAGCGTGACCGTCCGGCCGCTCACGCCGCTCGACGTCGCTGCGCGGGCCCGGGCGGAGCAGGCGCTCGGGCGCTACGCCGACTTCCTCGGACTGCCGGCCCGCTTCGACTGGCTGACCTGACCGACGGCGTCACGCGCCACCGGCGGCGGGTCGGCCGGTCGTGGGCGGGCGGCGCTGAGCAGGTCGGCGATCCGCCGCACCCGGGGGTCTTCGCGGATCTGCGCCACGCTGGCCGGCAGCGGCAGCCGCCAGTTCGGGTACTCGTCCACCGTGCCCGGCATGTTGGGTTGGCGCACCTCGCCCAGCACGTCGTAGAGGGAGACGCCGAGCAGCCGGGTCGGGCTGGCCGCGAGCGCGGCGTGCATCGACACCACCACCTCGCCGTCGTCGGGTGTCGCTGGCGCGTCGGGCCGCGCCGGGTCGACGGTCGGCGTCGGCAGCAGGTTCTCGGTGCGCAGCATCGTGAGCAGCCGGTCCCGATCGGCGGCGGCGCGGGCCTGCTCCACCGCCACGTCGGTGCCGAGCAGTTTCAACTCGTCGCGCACCCGCACGTGCTCACCGCTGAGGAAGCCCGGTGCGGTGGGCAGGTCGTGGGTGGAGATCGTGGCGAGGGCGTTGCGCGGCCACCGGGCCGGTGGGACGAAGTCACCGCTGTCGTCGCGGGCGAACCACAGCACCGTCGAGCCGAGCATGTTGCGCCCCCGCAACCCTCGGGTCACCGCCGGTTGGACGGTGCCGAGATCCTCACCGACCACCACCGCACCGGCCCGGTGCGCCTCCAGCGCGAGGATGCCGAGCATCGCCTCGGCGTCGTAGCGCACGTAGGTGCCCTCGGCCGCACCGCCGCCCGGCGGCACCCACCACAGTCGCCACAGGCCGGCGACGTGATCGACCCGCAGGCCACCCGCGTGCCGCAGGGAGCGGCGCAGCATGTCCCGGTAGGCGGCGTAGCCGGTGGCGGCGAGCCGGTCCGGGCGCCATGCGGCCAGGCCCCAGTCCTGGCCGAGCTGGTTGAAGTCGTCCGGTGGGGCACCGACCCGCACGCCCTGGGCCAGCACGTCGGCGAGCTGCCAGCCGTCCGCCCCGCCCGGGTCGATGCCGACGGCCAGGTCGTGCACGACACCGACCGGCATCCCCGCCGCGCGGGCCGCCGTGGTGACGGCGTCGAGCTGCTCGTCGCAGAGCTGTTGCAGCCAGGCGTGGAAGGCGACCCGGTCGGCGAGCTGCCGACGCTGCTCGGCGACCGCCGGGGCGTCCGGGTGGCGTAGCTGCGCCGGCCAGGCACGCCAGTCGTTGCCGTGCCGCTCGGCGAGCGCGCACCAGGTGGCGAAGCTGGTCAGTGCCGGGTCCGCGGTGAGGTCCACCGGCCGGGCGTACGGGTGCAGCAACTCCAGGGCGTGCCGCTTGGCGGACCACACCTCGTCGTAGTCGATCAAGGGCCCCCGGTCGGGGCGCAACGCGTCGACCACCGCACGGGTCGCCGGGTCCGCCGCGCGGTACGCGGCGGTGTCGCTGATCCGCAGGTAGAGCGGGTTGACGAAGCGTCGGCTGGCGGGCGAATACGGTGAGGTGGCAACCGGGTGCGCCGGCCCGACCGCGTGCAGCGGGTTGAGCAGCACCAGCCCCGCCCCGGTGGCCCCGGCCCACCCGGTGAACTCGGCGAGGTCACCGAGGTCGCCCATGCCCCAGGAGCGCTCCGAGGTGAGCGCGTAGAGCTGAAGCATCCAGCCCCAGGCCCGGGGTGGCACCGGGAGCCGGCGCGGCACCACCACCACAGTGACCTCCCGGTCGGCGCAGGCCAGCCGGTGCCAACCCAGCGGCAGGTTCGCCGGCACCTCACCGTCGACCGGTCGGCGGCCACCGTCCTCCAAAGTGAGCACCCCCGGGCCGGGCAGCGCCCGGCTGCGGCCATGGGTGAGCACGACCGTCTCCGGCAGGGCGTTCCGGTCGACAGCGCGGGCGGCGGCGAGGGCGTCGGCGATCGCCGTCGGGCTGGTGGCGTCCACGCCGAGCAGCCCCAGCACTCCCACCACGGTTTCCGGTGCGACCTCGACGCGGCGGTGCCGCCAATCCTCGTACCAGGTGGAAACGCCGTGCGCGTTGGCCAGCGCGGCCAATCGTCGATTCATCCCGCCCCCCGCTTCACGACGTGACCTGCGACCACCTTGCCACGCCCGGGCGCATCGCGCAGCGCACGACGAGGGCCGACGGGCGAACCCGTCGGCCCCCACGATGGACGCTGTCAGTCGGCGAGCGCGCCGGCGGCCCGGCCCTCGTGCAGGGTCAGGTTGCGGCCGTTGGTCGGGTCGAACAGGTGGATCTTCTCCAGGTTGAACCAGACCCGCCGCGTCTGCCCCTCGGCGACCGGGGACTCGGCGGACAGCCGGGTCACCAGGTTGCCGCCGGCACCGGCGAAGTCGGCGGCGCCCGCGTCGGCGGCCAACTCCTCCAACTCGGCGGCGCTGGCCTTCTCACCCTCGACGGTGAAGTAGACGTACTTGTCCGAGCCCATCGACTCGACGATGTCCACCGGCGCTTCGAACTCCATGCCCCGCCGACGCGTGTCGTCGTCGACCAGTTCGGCGTCCTCGAAGTGCTCGGGCCGGATGCCGAGGATCAGCTCACGGGGCGCGTCGGCCGTCTCCAACTCCCGGCGGACCCGGTCGCCGAGCGGCACCTGCCCCAGGGCGGTGTGCAGCTCGCCGTCCTGCACGGCGGCGTGCAGGAAGTTCATCGACGGCGAGCCGATGAAGCCGGCCACGAAGAGGTTGCGGGGGTGGTCGTACAGCTCCTGCGGTGGCCCGACCTGCTGCACCGCGCCACCCCGCATGATCACCACGCGGTCGCCGAGGGTCATCGCCTCGGTCTGGTCGTGGGTGACGTAGACGGTGGTCGTACCGAGCTGCTTCTGCAGGCGGGACACCACGGTGCGCATCTGCACCCGCAGCTTGGCGTCGAGGTTGGACAACGGCTCGTCCATCAGGAACGCCTTCGGCTGGCGGACGATCGCCCGGCCCATCGCCACCCGCTGACGCTGACCACCGGAGAGGTTGGCCGGCTTGCGGTCCAGCAGCGAGGTCAGCTCCAGCACCTTCGCCGCCTCGTCGACCTTCTGGTCGATGGTCTCCTTGTCCAGCTTCGCCAGCCGCAGCGGGAACGCCATGTTCTCCCGCACGGTCATGTTCGGGTAGAGCGCGTACGACTGGAACACCATGGCGATGTCCCGGTCCCGGGGAGCCTTGTCGTTGACCCGCTGCCCGCCGATGCGCAGCTCACCGGAGCTGATGTCCTCCAGCCCGGCGATCATGTTGAGGGTGGTGGACTTCCCGCAGCCGGAGGGACCGACCAGGATCACGAACTCGCCGTCGGCGATCTCCAGGTCGACGTCCTGCACGGCGACGGTCCCGTCCGGGAAGCTCTTGCTCACCTTGTCCAGCACGATGTCAGCCATGACTACTCACCTATCCCTTGACTGCGCCGGAGGTCAGACCGGACACGATGCGACGCTGGAAGAAGAGGACGAACAGGATGATCGGTACGGTGATCACCACGGCGGCGGCGCAGATCGCCCCGGTCGGATCCTCGAACTGCGACTCGCCGGTGAAGAACGACAGCGCGACCGGCACCGTACGGGCGCGTTCGGTGGAGGTCAGCGTGATGGCGAAGAGGAAGTCGTTCCAGCAGAAGATGAAGACCAGGATCGCCGTGGTGAACAACCCGGGCGCGGCCAGTGGCGCGATCACCCGCCGGAACGCCTGCCCCTGGGTGGCGCCGTCCATCTTCGCGGCCTTCTCCAGGTCCCAGGGGATCTGCTTGAAGAACGCCGACAGCGTGTAGATCGCCAGCGGCAGCGCGAAGGTGATGTACGGCAGGATCAGCCCCGGCCAGGTGTCGAAGAGGCCGAGCTGACGCTCGATCTCGAACAGCGGCGACACCAGTGACACCTGCGGGAACATCGCGATCAGCAGGGAGACGCCGACCAGCAGTTTCTTGCCGGGGAAGTCCAGCCGGCTGATCGCGTACGCGGCCATCGCGCCGAGCACCACAGCGATCAGCGTGGCGATCAACGCGATGCCGATCGAGTTGATCAGTGCCCGGACGAACTGGTCGGTGTCGAAGATGGTCCGGTAGTTGTCGAGCGTCCATTCCCGGGGGATGAAGTTCCCGTCGGTGAGGGTGGCCGGCGTCTTGAACGACAGCGACGCGATCCACAGCACCGGGACCAACGCGAAGACGACCACAAGGACGTCGAGCAGACCCCAGCGCAGCTTCGCCCGGGTGGTGGTTTCGACAGCCATGTCAGCGCCTCTCTCCGTCGTCGCTACCCGGGGCAGCGGTGCCGAACAGCTTCACGAAGACGAACGCGATGATCGCCACGGTGATGAAGATCAGCACCGACATCGTCGAGCCGATGCCGAGGTTGAGGCCCCGGATCAGGTTGTTGTAGGCGAGCATCGACACCGACGACGTCTCGTTGCCTCCGGCGGTCAACACGAAGATGTTGTCGAAGACCCGGAACGCGTCCAGGGTGCGGAACAGCAACGCGACCAGGATCGCCGGCTTCATCACCGGCAGCATCACCTTGGTGAACTTCTGCCAGGCGGTCGCGCCGTCGGTGGAGGCCGCCTTGAGCAGGTCCTCCGGCACCAACGCCAACCCGGCCATCAGCAGCAGCGCCATGAACGGGGTGGTCTTCCAGATCTCCGCGAGCATGATGATCGCCAGCGAGCTGGCCCGCTCGGTCAGCGGCGCGCCGTCGCTGAACAGGTTGGCCAGGTAGCCGGTGCCGGGCGTCCAGGCGTACCGCCAGGAGAACGCGGCGACCACCGTGACGATCCCGTACGGGATCAGCGCCGAGGTCCGGACCAGGCCGCGCCCGATCAGGGTGCGGTGCATGATGATCGCCAGGCCCATGCCGAGCACCAGCTCGACGGCTACGGTGACCACCGTGATCAGCATGGTCACCCCGAACGCGGTCCACCAGAACTCGTTGGTGAGCACCGTGACGTAGTTCTCCAACCCGATGAACTCACGCTGGTCGGGGAAGCGAAGGTCGAAGCGCTGCAACGACAGCCAGACCGAGTAGATGATCGGGTACGCGGTCACCGCGATCATGACCAGCGCGGCGGGCGCGCAGAGCAGCAGGCCGAGCCGGCGTTCGGCTTTCTTGTTCTCGCTCAGTGGGGGCTTGCGACGGCCGCCCCGCTGGGTGGGCACGGTGGCGGTGGTACGGGTCTCCTCGGCGGCGACGTCCGCACCGGCGGGTGTGGCGTTGACGCTCATGGGAGCACCCCCTTCGACTGGAGGGCGTCGGCGATGGCGTCGCGCAGCTCGTCGGCGGTCTGCTGCGGGCGGATCCCGGACGGCGGCGACAGGATCGCCGACATCACCGTGGAGATGCTCTGGTACGCGGGGGTCAGCGGACGCGTCGCCGGCTCCTTCAGCTCCTCCAGGATGGTGTCCTTCATCGGGTACGCCTCGGTCATCTCCGGGTCGTCGAAGACCGCCTCGATGGTGGGCGGCACGCCGTCGTTGATGGCGGAGAACTTCTGGTGCTCGGCGCTGCGGATGCACCGGGCCGCCTCGAAGGACTGCTCAGGGTGCTTGGAGTAGGAGCTGACCGCCAGGTTGACCCCACCGATGGTGACCTTGCTGGGGGTGCCCTCGTCGATGCCCGGGATCCGCGCCCAGCCGACCTGCTTGGCCAGCTCCGGGCTCGCCTCCTGCAAAGCCGGGTAGACGAACGGCCAGTTCACCTGGAACGCGCCGGCGCCGGACTGGAACTCCAGCCGGACCGGGTCCTCGGTGGCGTTGCTGAACGACGGCGATGTCACGCCCGACGTGGCGAACGTCTTCAGCTGCTCCAACGCCCGGACGGTGCCCTGGTCCATCACGGCCTGGGTGCCGTCGTCGTTGAGGATCTTCCCCCCGGCGCTCTCGGCGAGGGTGTTGTAGAGGACGACCAGACCCTCGTACTGGGCGCCCATGGTGAGCACCTGGTACGGCTTGCCCTGCTCCTTGAGCTGCTGGGCCGCGCTGATCATCTGGTCCCAGGTGGTCGGCGGCTGCGGCACCAGGTCCTTGCGGTACCAGAGCAGCTGGACGTTGGTGTTCTTCGGCGCCGCGTACAGCTTGTCCTCGTACCGGGCGGTGGCCAGCGGTCCGGCGAGGGTGCCCTGCTCGACCTCGGCCTTGTCCTGGCCGGTCCACTCACGGATCCAGTCGGCGCTGGCGAACTCCTGGGTCCAGGTGACGTCCAACCCGAGCAGGTCCATCCCGCTGTCCTCGGCGGCGAGGCGGCGCACCATCTGCACCCGCTGGTCGTCGGCCTGCCGGGGCAGCACCCGGTAGGCGATCTCGTACCGCCCCTGGGCCTGCGCGTTGCAGTCGTCGACGACCTTCTGCAGGTTCTGCTCGGGCGGGTAGTACAGGTTGATCGTCGGTGGGCCACCCGCGTCGTCAGCGCCGCACGCGGCCAGCGGCGCGACGAGTGCCAACGCGGCAGCCGCCGCGCCCAGCCGAACAACCGGCCGGCGTCGGTGTCGAGCCGTTTCGGGGTCCGTCATCGCCCTCCCCCTCTCCTCGGCGAAAGACCGGGGGAAGGGCATCCGTGCCCCGGCGCACGGCGAGCCGATTCCGAGCCGGCAAGCTGCGGAAACGCCGGCGCGAACGCTCTGTAGCGGCTACTCTGCCCCAGCCGTGAAGCCACGAAACCTGGCTGTCACAGCGAGAGCCCGGCCGCCCCTGCCCGCGCCGCCGCCAGGTGCGTGATCAACTCGCCTTCCGGGACGAGCCGCCCCGAACGGCACATGATCAACTGGGCTTCCCGGACCGACCGGTGTGTGATCAACTCGCCTTCCTGAAAGTCGGGCCATCACCGCACCAGGGAAGCCCCGCTTTCCTGAAAGCCGAGTCGATCACGCCGGGGACAGCGCTCCCGGACAACGGGCGGGCCCAGATGACGGGCCGGCCCGAGGACGACAACGCCGGCCCGCGGACGACGACGCCGGCCCGAGGACGACGACACCGGCCCGAGGACGACGACACCGGCCCGAGGACAACGACACCGGCCCGAGGACAACGACACCGGCCCGCGGACAACGACACCGGCCCGCGGACAACGACACCGGCCCGCGGACAACGACGCCGGCCCGAACACCCCAGCCCGAAGACGGCGGGTCGGGGGTCAACCGCGGGCCCTCGCCCAGGAGAGGAAGCGCTCGGTCATCCGGGCCGGCGGATGATCCGGGTGAAGCTGGGTGAGCTGGCTCGTCGCCTCGTGCATCAGGGTGCCGAGGTAGATCAACAGCGCGGTCCGGTTGGTCCGGTACTCCGTCAGCAGGGCGAGCTTGGCCGGTTGGCAGGGCCACTCGGTGCCACAGTTCCGGCACCGCCACAGCGGGCGCATGGCGACGTGCGGGACGGGCGGCCGGACGACCATCACCACCGCCACCGCACCGCGCGCTGCTGGCCTGTCGGGCTCCACACATCGACCTCCTTCAGGGGGAAGGGGCCGCTCTCGCAAGGGGGGAACGAGAGCGACCCCCGGGGCAGGGGCCCGCCGCCGCCACTGCGGCCACCAGCGGACCCGCCACTGGTGACAGTGTGGTGATGAGGCGACTACCGTCGATACGTGCTCGCGTCATCCGTGCAGCTCAGCGGCCCAGGCGAGCACCCATGAGGGACGCGCCGAGCCAGACTGAGCGAAGGTTGGGGAATCGATGGGGACAGTCACCGACTACGTGCTGGACGAACTGCGCCTGTTCCGGGCGGATACGGGGCTCAGTCAGGAAGACTTCGGGCGGGGCATCGGTTACTCGGGTTCGCACGTCAGTTCGGTGGAGACCGGCGGCCGACCGCCGACGAAGGAGTACATGCGGGCGGTCGACACCCGTCATCAGACCGGCGGGCGTTTCCTGCGCATGCTGGACGGGTTGGCCCGGCTCGATGCCGAGCCGGCCTGGCTGCGCGAGTGGATCGAGTTCGAGCGGGAGGCGACCACGCTGCGCTGGTTCGAGTTGGCGTACGTGCCGGGCCTGCTCCAGACCGAGCGGTACGCTCGCGCAACGCTCGCCGGTGGTCGGTTCGACGCCGAGGACGTGGACCGGATCGTCGCCTCCCGGCTGGAGCGGCAGGCGATCCTGCACCGCCCGCGCCCGCCGCAGTTGATCGCCGTGCTGGACGAGGCGGTGCTGCGCCGGCCGGTGCTCGACCAGCCGGGCCTGATGGTCGAGCAGTGCGAGCACCTGGCCCAGTTGGCGGCGGTGGAGCATATCCAGGTGCACATCGTCCCGATGGATGCTGGGATGTACCTGGGGCTGGCCGGTCAGTTCATCATCGCCGAGATGCCCGACGGTGAGCGGGTGGCTCACGCCGACAACCAGCTCACCGCGCAGTTCGTCGACGCGTCGACGGACGTCGCTAAGCTGGCGAAGACGTGGGAGATCGTGCGGAACGAGGCGCTCCCCCGCCGGCAGTCAACCGAGCTGATCAAGGAAGTGGCGAAGTCATGGGCATGCTGACCCCACAGTGGCGCAAGTCGACCCGGTCCGGCGGCAACGGCGGGTCCTGCGTCGAGGTCGCCGACAATCTGCCGAGCGTGGTGCTGGTGCGCGACACCAAGGACCGCGACGGCGGCACCCTGCACGTCGACCCGGCGGCGTGGAAGGCGTTCGTCGCCTACGCCAAGCAGCACTGAACGCGAACTCGGAGATCTTGGACAGTTTCCGTCCGGGCAGAACGGAAACTGTCCAAGATCTACCCTGAAAGGTCTCACGACCGCCGGCAGTCGAAGCCGATGCCGCCCGCGCTGAGGCCGAGCAGCAGCCGACCGCCGGAGCCGAGCTGATCAAGCACTGACCCTGCCCCGACCGGCCGCCCGCGCCAGCGCTGACACGGCCCAGTGGCGCCTGCCCCACACTCGCCCCCGGACCAGGCATGCTGGAACCATGATCGCGCGCTTCAAGGACCTCTGTCTGGACGCCGACGACCCGCTGACGCTCGGCGGCTTCTGGGCCCGGATGCTCGACGGTGACGTGGCTGACGCCGGTGACGACGACACCCGGGTGGATCCGCGCTCGGCGCGCTCGGACGCCGAGTCGATCTGGGTGAACAAGGTGCCCGAGCCCCGGGTGGGCAAGACCCGCGTACACCTGGATCTGCGGTTGGCCGACGCGGACCCGGCGGCGCTGCTCGCCGCCGGTGCCCGCCTGCTGCGCAAACCGGGCGGCGACGCGACCTGGTGGGTGTTGGCCGACCCGGAAGGCAACGAGTTCTGCGCGTTCCCGGCCGGTGACGGCACCCGACCGGGCCCGTTCGAGCTGATCGTGGATTCGGTCGACCCAGCCGCCCAGGCGACCTGGTGGGCCGGCGTCGTCGGCGGCACCATCGAGTACGGGCCGACCGCCTCGTCGGTGTTCGGTGCGGCCGGGTTCCCCTGGGAGTACTGGGTGTTCGACGGGGTGCCCGAGCCCAAGACGGTCAAGAACCGCATGCACTGGGACGTCGAATTGGCCGACCCGGAGCCGACGGCGCTGATCGCGGCGGGCGCGACGCTGCTGCGGGAGCCGCTCGACGAGGCGCACTGGTGGTGGGTGCTGGCCGACCCGGAGGGCAACGAGTTCTGCGCCTTCGCACCGCAGCGCACCGGGTGAACGACCGACTACCGGGCGCGGGCGTCGTCGGCTAGCGTTTTCCTAGCGCCGCAGCCGGCGCGTTCGCCGCCGCCGTCGACACGCCTCCGGCCGACCCACGCCTGCCCGATCGGTTGGTAATCGCGGGAACGTCCCACCGCCGCTCCCCCGGTTCGGCAGGATCGTCCCAACGAGGAGGTGCCGTCGTGCAGGACACCCGCGCTCTCGCCCTGACATTCGAGGTGAGCGGCCTGCCACCGGTCAAGACCGAAGCGTTGTCCATCTTCGCCGCCGGGCATCGGCAGGCGACGAGGGTCCGCACCCTGCTCCAGGCCGCCCTCGGCGCGGCCCAGCGCACCGGCTGGACGCCGTTGCCCGGGCCGATCGAGGTGGACCTGGTGTTGCGCTGCCCGCCCGGGCACCGTACGTCCGACGCCAGCACCCTGCTCGGCGGCGTCTGCGCGGTGTTGCAGGACAAGAAGCGGGTGTCGAACATCGGCCTCACCCACCTCGGCGTCCTGGTGGACGTCGCCCTCTACGACGACGACCGGCAGATCCGCCGGTTGTCGTACCACGAGGAGCCGGCGGAGGACTTCTCATACCAGGTGCGGGTCGCCGCCGTACCGGACGGGGTTTGACCGGCGTCCGCGGTGGGGTACCGCGGACGCCGACGAAGGGAGCACCGATGTCGGAGCCACATGTCACGCTCGACCCCCGCGGGCTCGACCCTGTGCAGCAGAAGCTGCGCGGCCCGCTGGAAGAGCAGCTCACCTCGGCGCTTCAGGCGGCCACCGACCGGGTCCGCGCCGACTACGCGGGCGAACCGGTGGAACAGGTCTGCCAGCGACTGCTGGAGGAGACCCGCTCCGGGTTGCACCCCGACATCGCCGCCGGGTTCAACCCGGACATGGACGAGTTCTGCCGGGTGGCGGTGGCGATCGTCCGGCGCGAGGCCGGCTGAGCCCTCGGCGCCGCTCAGTACCGGCCGAGCTGGGCGTACGGGCTGAGCACGATGCGCGGTGACAGCGCCGGGTCCAGCCAGTTGAGCACGGCGACCAGGTGCCCGTGCGCGAGCGAGACGCAACCGGCAGTGGCGTTGCCGGCGCTGGTGCTGAACTGGTGCAGGAAGATTCCGCTGCCCTTGTTCGGCACCGGCTTCGGCACGTTCGGTGCCATGTTGTAGGTGATCACCGCGAAGTGCGTGTACGCGGGGACCTCCTTCCACAGAGCCTCGCTGGCACCGCCGGGGTTGCTCGCACTGTGCTGGAAGGTGTTGTAGAGCGACGACGACGGATTCTCGTTCCACCAGTCACCGCTGACCAACCGGTGGTAGGGGTATCGCACGCCCGGGTTGGCGGCGATGCCGTACATGGTCTGGCCGATCGAGTAGACGCCGGTCGGCGTGGTCGGCACCCCCTCCACGTGGTTGTCGCTGAAGCCCTTCGAGCCGATCCGGGCGGGCAACGGCGCCGAGGCCGGCTGCCAGCCGTTGCGGGCCCGCACGAACGTCTCCAGGGTGGCGTAGGTGGTGGTGTAGCTGCTCGCGCCGACGATGATCACCTGCTTCGTCTCCGTCGGCAGAGTGGTCAGTGCGCTGGCCCGGTTCTGGCGCTGCCGCCCCGGCCACTGTCGCTGCGTCGGGTCCGTGCCCCAGCCCGGCCGCAGCGGCCCGCCTGCACCGATCGCGGGCGCGGCCGGGGCGAGCACGGTCGGGGCGGCCAGACCTGCCGCCACACCGAGGAGGAAGGATCTGCGCTTCATGCCCGCCATCCTGACAGTTGAACGGACCGGCGGCCCGCCCCACTCGCCACTGTCGACGAATTCTCGCGGCGGGTCAGGACCGGGTCCGCAACTACCCGGCCCTGACCCCCGGCCGTCCGACAGGGGAGCGGACAGCTCCGGCACCCGCCGCGCGGGGCGTGGCACGACGCCACGCGCCAGAACGGGGTGAGCCGGCCCACTCCGCACTCAGCTCCACGGTGCTCACCCGCCGAACGCCGGCGCGCCCCCGGCACACCCCGAAAGGCCGTGAGCGCCGGACCAGGTTAGGTGGGCTCCGACCGGCCGGACAAGCCGCGTCGGACGACCGGAGGCAGGACTTATCCCACTGTGAAAATCGGGCAGGTCGGCGTAACACGACCATGATCGCGGACGCTGTTGGGATTCCCGGACGGTCAGAAGTGCCGCAGCAGGTCACGGAACGCGGCGAGCCGCAGCACCCCGTCGTCGGTCGGGTCCAGCTCGTCGTCCTCCAGCACCCACGTGTTCGCGTTCGGAATGAACACCGCGTTCAACCCGGCCGCCCGTGCCGGCAGGATGTCGGACTTCGGGGAGTTGCCGATCATCCACGCTCCGGCCGGCGCGAAGCCGTGCTCCCGGGTCAGCCACCGGTACGTGTCGACGTTCTTCTCGGCGACGATGTGCGCGGCCCCGAAGTGGTGCAGCAGGCCACAGGCGTCCAGCTTGCGTTGCTGCTCCTCCTGGTCACCCTTGGTCAGCAGCAGCAGCTCGTGCCGGCCGGCCAGCTCGTCGAGCGCATCGGCCACCCCGGGCATCAGCTCCACCTGGTGCTCGACGAGGGCCACCGCCAACCGGTCGATCTCCTGGCGTTCGCTTTCGGTGGCCGGTCGCTCGCGCAGCCGCTCCAGACACTCGGCCAGGCTGCGCAGGAAGACCTTGCTGCCGTACCCGTGCGCCACCGCGTTGGCCCGTTCGATGTCGTCGAGGACGGCCCGCAGCTCGGCCCGGTCCAGGGTGGGGTGGTCCAGCCAGCCCAGGAAGTCGTCGATCACCCGCTCGAAGACCACGTTGTTCTCCCACAACGTGTCGTCCGCGTCGAAGATCAGCACCTGCGCGTGCCGCCGCGCCTCCACACCGACCGTCATGCCATCCCCTCCCCGTGCCCACCGCCCGGCAGGCCGAGAGACAGGGTAGGCGGCAGACACCCGACAGAGCCCACGGTTTTCCGACCGGCGGGCGTGGTCACGGCCACCGCAGCAACCGCTGGGCGATCAACGCCTCGCGGTCCTCCTGCCCCTCGGGTCGGAGCCGGCCACCACGGGTGAGCATCACCACGCCGTGCAACAGGCTCCAACCCACCTCGGCGAGGGTGTCCGGATCCCGGCCCTCGGCCAGCGGGGTCAGGGCCGCCCGCAGCTCCGCGAAGACCGCCCGGGGGGCGGCCGGCACACCATCCGCGCCGAGGGCCAGGTCGGGGGTCAGCGCGAGCATCGCGTCATAGACCTCCGGATTCGTGTACGCGAAGTCGAGGTACGCGGTCGCGACGGCCGGCCAGACCCCCTCAGGGCTGCCGACGGTCTCCGCGTGCGCCTCGGCCAGATCGGCGGCCAGATCGGCGAAGGCACACACCGCGACGGCGGCGATCAGCGCCTCCAGGTCGGCGAAGTGCCGATAGATGTCACCCATGTCGATCTCGGTCCGTTCGGCGAGCCGTCGGGTGGTCACCCCCGACCAGCCCTCCGTCTCGGCCAGTTCTCGCGCGGCCGTGACGATGCGGTCACGCCGGTCCTGTTCAGCGGCCTTCTCGGCAGGTCCGGGCACGCACCCGAGCGTAAAGGCGCACACCCGTCGTAGCGGCCGGGTGACGGATTGGTGACTGTTGTGGTTGGCCGGGCGCCGTCCTCCCCGTGCCACCGTCGCCGCCCTGGCTCGTTAGGTGAGGAGATCACCACGACGGGAGGGCACGTGGTCGTACGGGGGCACCGACGCGTGGCGCGCCGATGAGGAGCACCAGCGACGTCCGTCTGCTCCGCGACGACGCCACCCGGCAGCGCGCGACCTTCCTGGAACTCTTCCTCGACCTGGTCTTCGTCTTCGCCCTCACCCGGATCTCCGCGCGGCTGATCGTCGACTTCACCGACGGCCACCGCGGCGTGTACGCGGGACTCGGCCAGGCGCTGCTGCTGTTCCTGGCGCTGTGGGCGATCTGGTCGGTGACGGTCTGGTCGACCAGTTGGCTGGACCCGGACGCCCCGATCATCCAGACCGTCATCATCATGACGTTGGTTGGTGCCATGACGATGGCCGTCGCCGTGCCCGACGGCTTCGGCGCGCGGGCCTCCCTCTTCGCCATCACCCTGGTGACCCTCCAGATCGGCCGGGTGGTGTATTTCCACCTCGCCGGGCACGGCCGGCCGGACCCGCACCAGTCCATCCGGATCCTGTTCTGGTTGGGCTTGAGCGCACCACTGTG
Source organism: Micromonospora sp. NBRC 107095 (assembly GCF_030269705.1). NCBI lineage: Bacteria > Bacillati > Actinomycetota > Actinomycetes > Micromonosporales > Micromonosporaceae > Micromonospora > Micromonospora sp. NBRC 107095. The sequence continues at coordinate 132,963 of NZ_BSTU01000007.1, read as the reverse complement.
GGTCGTCGGCGGCCTGGTCAACGACGGCACCGCCCGCGGCGCACTCTGGACCGTCGCGGTGCTGATCGACTACACCGGGCTGTTCCTCGGCTGGCCGACCCCCCGGCTCGGCGCGCGACGCATCGGCGTCCGGATGATCGCGGCCGAGCACCTGGCCGAGCGCTACCAGCAGTTCCTGCTCATCGCTCTCGGCGAGGCGATCTTCGTCATCGGGCTCGCCTTCAGCGGCAGCGAGTTCGACACCGATCAGACTGGTGGATTCGTCCTGGCGCTGGCGACCACCGTCCTGCTCTGGCGGATCTACTTCCACGTGGCGGGAGGAGTGTTGGGCACGGCCGTCGACCGCTCCCGCGACCCGGCCCGGCTGGCGACCGGCATGGCGTTCGCCCACATGGTCATGATCGCGGGAATCGTGCTGACCGGCGTCGGCTTCGAGTTGTTCATCACCGAACCGCTCGGGCACCTCCCGGCGGCCTGGCTCATCGCCATCCTCGGCGGCCCGGCGCTCTTCCTCATCGGGCGTTCCACCCTCGAATACCAGGTCTTCGCCCGGGTGTCCCGATCCCGGCTGGCCGGCCTGCTGGCCCTCGGCCTGCTGACGCCGGCAGCAGCGCACCTCCAGCCGCTCACCGCCGGCGCGGTCGCCGCCGTGGTGCTGCTCGGCGTGGCTGGCGCAGACACCCGACGCGCCCGCCGGCACCCACCGGAGACACCGTCGCCGCCGTTCTGACTCTGGCATTCGGTCAGTGCGGACACGATCGGGACGGCTTCAGCGGCGGAGGGTGGTTTCGCGCCGCACGTGCGACAACTTCTCCGGGTTGCGCACGGCGTAGACCCCAGTGATGAGACCGTCATCGATTCGCAGCGCGACGACGGTGTCGATTGCACCGTCGAGTCGCAGAATCAGCGCCGGGTGACCGTTGACCTCGGCGGGGTGCAGCGCCATGGTCTCGACCCGGACGTGGGTGCTGCACAGCAGGCGAGCCACCTTGTCGGCACCGATGATGGGCCGCAACACCGCCTGCTTGACCCCGCCACCATCGCCGAGGAGCACGGCATCCGGCGCGAGCACGTCGAGCAGGCCCTGCACGTTGCCGGTCTCCAGGGCCACCCGGAACGCCGTGAGCACCCGCCGGCTCTCGTCCGGCGACACCACGCCACGAGGCCGGCGCGCGGCAACGTGCGCCCGCGCCCGGTGGGCGATCTGACGGACGGCGGCCGGACTCCTGTCGACCGCCTCGGCGATCTCGTCGTACGCAAGATCGAAGACCTCGCGGAGGACGAACACCGCACGCTCGGTCGGCGCAAGTGTCTCCAACACCAGCAGCACCGCCATCGAGACGCTCTCGGCGAGTTCGATGTCCTCGGCGACGTCGGGTGCGGTCAGCAGTGGCTCCGGCAACCAGGGGCCGACGTACGACTCCCTGCGCCGGCCGACCGCCCGGAGCCGGTTGAGCGACAGTCGGGTGGTGATCCGGACCAGGTAGGCCCGCTGGTCCCGCACCGCCGGAAGATCCACGTCCGCCCACCGCAGCCAGGTCTCCTGGAGTACGTCCTCCGCGTCGGCGGCCGAGCCGAGCATCTCGTACGCGACGGTGAAGAGCAGGTTTCGGTGGGCGACGAACGCGTCGACAGCGGACTGTCCGTTGCCGTCCGCGCTGATGTTTCCGCCCTCGGCATCCATGCGTCCTCCAGTGTCGTCGGTCTCGGCCGCGTCGCCCATCAGACACCGGCCGCCCACCTCCTGTGACGCCCGACGCCGGTGCTACTCGTCACTCGGCGGGTTGTCACAGCGCGCCGACCGGCGGTGTCTCCTGTGCGACCCGACGAGGAGGAAATCCCATGAATCTGGCTCTGTGGATCGCTGCCGGACTGCTGGCCGCGGTCGCCCTGGCCGGCGGCATCACCAAGACGTTCGTACCCAAGGAGAGGTTGGCCGCGACCACCGGCGGAGGGTGGACCGCCGGTGCCAGCGTCGGCTTCGTCAAGACCCTCGGGGTCCTCGAACTCCTGGCCGCGGCCGGTCTCCTGCTGCCCGCCGTGCTGGACGTCGCGCCGGTGCTGGTGCCGGTGACCGCCATCTGCTGGGTCCTGCTGATGATCGGCGCGATGATCACCCATCTGCGCCACGACGAGGCGACGTTCGTCGGGGTGAATCTGGTCTACCTCGCGGTGGCAGCCTTCGTGGCCTGGGGTCGACTCGGACCCGAGTCCTTCCTCGGCTGACCGGAGGCCACTGCTGCCCAACTGTCCGACCGTGTCCCGCTATCCTCGCGCGATGACGTCCCGGACCACGATGCGAAGACGTACGAAGCACGTCCTCGTGGCCGGGGCCGTCACGCTGAGCTTGCTGTCGTGCCTATGGGTTCTGTGGTTCCTGTGGCTGCAGGTGTTCAGCACCGAGGGAGCGTTGCCACCGATGTCACGGATGCCGGAGGTGCCCGCCGGAGCGACGGTCACCGAAGAGAGCATGGAATGCGCCTCCGGTGGGTGCTGGCGCACGATCACCGTGGCGCCCGCGGCGGGCCAGTCCCCGCAGGACCTGGCCCGCGCGATGGGCCTCGCCGAGGAGCAGACCCTGCCGCCGACCCTGTTCGACCCGATGTCTGTCTACCTGGGGGCCAAACCCAAAGATGGCGAGCTGATCGTCTACCTCGGCTACCAGTGATCGCCAGGGCGGGATGCTCCGGCTGAGGATACCGCAGCGACAAGCCACTCATCTCACCCGCGCGCCTCGCACCGATCGCCCGCCGACCCGCTGTGACACCACGTCGGGCCGGAGGGAGTCGACCGGTCCTCGGGACCAACGGCTGTCGTACGAGCCGGGCGTCACCATGCCGCCTGCGGTGGCGGCCGCCACCACTGCCTCCTTCTTCCAGCCCTGCCCGCGCTTGTAGGTGGGGACGTCGCTCCTGCCGACCCGCAGCTTCGTGACGAGGTAGTCGATCTGCGCGTCGACAGCTCTCGGGGTGACCGGCATGTCGAGACGGGCCAGACGCCGGGCGACCTCGGACGACGTCGGTAGCGGGACGTTGTGCCCGTACCGCAGGCGTGGCTCGCAGAGGGCGAGCAACACGGCGAAGTAGACGGTGCTGGTCACCATCGGCCGCATGCCGTTGCCGTTGGTCCACTGCGGGCAGGCGAGAGATTCCCAGGACCTGACCGGTCGCGGCCCGGAGACGGCGAGCAAGGGCTGACGGTCGACGTCAGTCGCGATCTCCGCCAGCTCGAACTCGATGACGGCCCGGACCCGACCTGGCCGAACGACGACGAGGTCGGCCGGTGAGTCCTGATCGGAAACGATCAGGGTGCAGTTGTCGCTCAGGTTGCCGAGTCGCCAATGGTCGTCGTACGCCTCCACCCTCCCGACCACCGGAACCTTCGAAGTCATGATCCGGATGTCGAAGGGACACGCATCGCACAGACAGTGGCCGAACACCGCAGCATGATTCGGAGCCAGCCCGATTAGATCGTTTTGTAGGTGGATCTGGACGTGTGCAATTCCTCCGCGCATCTCAGTCAACCCCCCGTACGGCTCGGTCCACCGTAGGCGAACCGGGACAGCGGTAACATCGTCTCTTCGTACGACCGACCATTCGAGATGACGTATTCGTGACACAGGCGGCATGACTCCGGTCGGGCAGGCGACACTTCGATGACATCGAGCACCGACACTAGAGCAGAACGATCACAGTCATCGTGCCGCTTATCAGGGAAATACTCTCCCCGCAACCCTGTGACGTCGCGGATTGCCCTCCGGACGTTTCTTCGCGACCTTCTGACAAGAAGTCCGACAGGCAAGCAGTGGCCTGTCGGTTCGTCCAGCTATCGGGGGAGCACGTGTCGATGAGACGTAGATCAGTATTGGGCGCCGGAGCGCTGGGAGCGATCGGGCTGGTCCTGCCGGGCGCGGCAGCCGCGGTCGCGGCGCCGACCGGGGCGGTGGCGGGGAACGAGGAGATCGAGGCCGTTCTGCGGGCGCACTTCGGCGAACGCGCCTCGTGGGTGACGGCGGCGCCGCCCAAGACCGCCGGGCAGACGGCGATCGGCGCGCTGCGACAGTCGGCCGGTGCGACCGCCGACCGGCTCGCTGGTGTCCGTGCCTGGCTCGATTCGCTGCACGGTGGATACCGGCGCGCCATCACCGCGGTGCACGTCTCCGACCTGGTCGTGGAGGGCGCTCGGGCGACGGCGACGGTGACCGAGCAGACCGACCTGGTGTTCAACGTGCCGGGAAGCTCCGACCGCCAGACCTACCGGGCGGAGCATCGGGTGGAACTGCACGCGTCGGGTGGTCAGTGGTACGTGGCCGCGACGGCCTACCAGTGGACGAACGTCTTCTCCGTGCCGGTCACCCAGTTCGAGGACGAGCTCGATCTGGCGTTCCAGGCGGAGAAGGCGAGGTACGCCGAGAAGGCCGCCCGGGCAGGCGTGCCCGCCGCCAACCGGCAGCCCTCATCGACAGCCGTCACCTCGACGCTGCCGCGCGAGCGCTCGTCGGATGCCGTCGCGCTGGCCTACAACTACGCCAACATGGTCAGCTACGCCAGGAGTTGGGCGCTGGGCCGCAATCCGGCCTATCCCAGCTATTCCGACGACTGCACGAGCTTCATCTCGCAGTCCATGAGGGCGGGCGGTTGGGCGACGGTCGGCTCGTACCCGCTGAGCAGCCGGAGCAGCAATTCGAACTGGTGGTACGGGTCGTACGCCAGCACCTCCAGCTACACCTGGGGAGGCGCCGAAAACTGGTACTGGTTCGCGCGGAACTCCGGTCGCGCCAGGAGTATCGGCGTCTATCAGATGCTGGGCGCCGATGTCCTCCAGTACGATTTCGACTTCGACGGCAACATCAGTCACACCCAGATCTGCACCGGCACAAATTCGGCGGGTCCGCTCATGACGCAGCACGGCTCCGACTACCGGGACAAGCCGTTGAATGAGATTCTTTCCAATCCGACCAACGCCAACGCTTGGAAGTATGCTCACCGGACATGAGGCGGAAAAGGTGGATCATTGTCGGTGGCATGGTCGCGGTATGCCTGGTGATCGGGACGATTCTGACTCTTCGTCTCGCCGGTCCGGGTGGCGCCGCCTCACCCGAGGCGGCCGTGGCCGACTACGTCACCGCACTGCACGACCGCGATCGCGGAAAGCTCGCCGACATCGCGGCTCCTGACACAGACTCGTCCGCCGAGATAAGCCGGCGGCTCAGCGAACTCGGTGGCGGTCGTCTCGTCGTGTCGGACCGCCGATTCGACACGACGACGTCTGATGCCGAGGTTCGCGCGACCCTCTCCGGACAGTTGGACGGGTCGCCGTACTCCGACGTCATCTGGCTGCGTCGCATCGACGACGCCTGGTTCGTCGCCCTGGGACCTCACCGGAACTCGAATCCGAAAGGCGCGTCATGAGAGGAAAGAAGTGTGCACTCGTGGCCGGGACGCTGGTCGCGTGGCTGCTCGCGGTGCCCGGGACGGCTCAGGCGGCGCCCGTTGACGAGCCCGCCGCACCGGCCCTGACCGTCGAACAGACTCCGGTCACGGTCCGGACCATGGTCTCCGCTCCCGAATCGATCACGGTTGACGAGTTCCTGAAGCGCCGGGCCGCCTCGGCGCGGGCGCTCCCCATCGCGGACCCGCTGGCCATGGCAGCGTCGAGCTGCAGCAGTTACAGCGTCACCCGGCTGGCCGAGAACGCGTTCGGGGGCGACCTCTACAAGCTCACGCTGCGCGTCGACTGGTGTTACAACGGCTCCTCGGTGTGGGGAGCCAGCGGTGGCTGGAGCTACTCCACCGGTTACGGCTGGTCGTTCGACAAGTGGACCAACTCCCCCAACACCTACTACGTCGGCAACACCGAGGCGCACACGGTCGGTCAGGCGAAGTTCTGTATCAGTTGGTGCGCCGGCACGGGCCACCTCGGTCACGATGTCTACGGGAACCGGAGCGGCGGCACTGGTTACCGCAACATCTGACGCCCGGCCCTGATCCCTCCGGAACCCAGGTTCCAGGGGGATCAGGGCCGGCCTCATTGCGACATAGACAGGTCGACACGGACTGATACGCTGCTTCGCCTCAGCCCTCAAGGAGAAGCAGCCCCGTGAAGAAACTGTCGAGCGTCGCGTCCGTGCTCGCCCTCTCCATCGGTATCGCCGTCGCCCCGGCGGCCGCTGCCTTCGCCGCTACCGACCGGAGCGGCGCGGAACGGCTGAACATCCCGAACAGCAGTGCGTGCAAGGCCGGCCGCACGGTCATGCAGGGCATGGTGGCGGGGCCCGGCGGTCAGCTCTACATCATCTTCACGAAGGCGGCCGGCGCGGAGCCGGTCCTGTCCCGGTGGCTGCGTGACGGCTCGACCTGGGACGGCGCCAGCTGGGTCTGCGCCGGGGCCCCCACCTCCATCCCGACACTCGGCCACGGCAACGACCTCGCCTACAACGCGAACTACCTGGGGCAGGGCCCGGCCTTGATCGCCACTCAGGGAAGCCAGTCCGCGTTCCTGAGCGACAAGGTGACGATCATTCGCCTGAACGCCAACGGAACTGTCGGCACAACCAGCGAGGTGCGGCTGCCGATCGGCAACATCAGCGGCCTCTGCTACAGCGCCACGGCTGCCGGCGGGGCCGGCAAGTACGCGGCCCGCCGGTTGGGCAGTCTGTGGACCCATCCCGGCGCTGGCGCGCTCACCAGTGGATGGACGCTGGTCAAGAGCAACCTGACGAGTCACGACAATCGTTCGGACCAGGGCATCGACTGCTCCGAGAACTACATCTGGAACACCAAGTCGATCAACACCTCAACGCCCACCACGGGGTGGAACTGGGTATACCAGTACAACTGGTCCGGGGGCGACGTGGAGAGCGACATCGGCATCCCGGGCAACAACCTGACCGACGAGATCGAAGATGTCACCCACGTCGGCAGCGAGTTCTTCGTCGGCATCAACCGCAACGACGGGCTGGCCGACACCGTGAAGGTGCTCACCGAGTAGGTCCGAGCTGCTCGGATCCTGCTCGCTGTCACTCCGATCACATCGTTTGACTTGAAGCGCTTGAAGTTGGGGACGCTTCAGTCATGGCAGCGACGAAGGCGGATCGGGAGCGGACAGAACCACCCCTGACCATCCAGGAGATGGCCCAACGGTCGGGCTTCAGTGAGCCGACGCTGCGGTACTACGAGAAGGTCGGCCTGCTCGGCCCGGTCGCGCGCGACGACAGCAGCGGTCACCGCCGCTACCACGCCGCGCTCGCCGAACGCGTCGACGCCCTGGCCTGCCTTCGGTCGTCCGGGATGAGCGTCGCCGAGATGCGCCGCTACCTGACGCTCTTGGACGAGGGCGGTCGCTCGGCTGCCGCCGAACAGCGCGACCTCTTCGCCCGGCACGCCGACCGTCTCTCCGCGGAGATCGAGCGCCTACGGGTCCGCCAGTCCTACATGCGCGGCAAAGCGGACATGTGGGACGCACGGTACCGGGGCGACACGAATGCCGAGGAACGCGCCATCGAGCAGGTCGAGCACGTTCTCCGCCACTTCTGAGCAACGATGGGACAAACCATGTCAAATAGCATTCAGCTACGCTCCACCGCCGACACCCTGGTGCTGGTGACCGGTGCCACCGGCCACGTCGGCGGTTACTCGGTCGCCCGACTGCTCGACGAGGGCTACCGGGTGCGGGTCAGTGTCCGCGAGGCGGGCCAGCGCGACGAGGTGCTCGACCGGGTTCGGCAGGCCGGCGCGAACCCGGACGGCCGGGTCGAGTTCCGGACCGCGGCCCTGTCCGCCGACGAGGGTTGGGCCGAGGCCGCCGACGGGGCACGGTACGTGCTGCACCACGCGTCGCCGTTCCCGTTCACCCCACCGAAGGACGACGACGAGGTGATCCGCCCGGCCCGCGACGGAGCGCTGCGCGTCCTTCGGGCCGCCCGCGAGACCGGGGTCCGACGGGTGGTCCTGACCTCGTCGTACGCGGCGGTGGGTTACACGGTGAAGCCCGACGGTCGGTACAGCGAATCGGACTGGACCAACGTGGACGACGACATCCCGGCGTACCACCGGTCGAAGACACTCGCCGAGCGCGCGGCCTGGGACGACGTCCGGGAGAACGGCGGGGTCGAGCTGAGCGTGGTCAACCCGACCGGCATCTTCGGGCCGCTGCTGGGGCCACGGGTCTCCGCGTCGACCGGCTTGGTGCAGGCGTTCCTCACCGGAGCGATGCCGGTCGTACCCCGGATGTCCTTCGGTGTCGTCGACGTGCGGGACGTGGTCGACCTGCACCTGCGCGCGATGGTGCACCCGGACGCCGCCGGCGAGCGGTTCATCGGCGTCGGCGGCCCGTCGATCAGCTTCCTCGACATGGCACAGATGCTGGCGCGGCACCTGCCGAGCCTGGCCGACCGGGTGCCGGCGCGGGAACTCACTGACGAGGAGGTTCGCGAGGCCGCGAAGACCGAGCCGGCGCTGCGTGAGGCCGCCGCCCTTCGGGGTCAGGTTCCGGTGATCAGCAACGACAAGGCACGCAACGTCCTCGGCTGGCGCCCCCGCCCGGTGGAGACGACCATCACCGAAACGGCCGACAGCCTCATCAAGCTCGGCCTGGTCGCTCCCTGACCCGTCCCGCCACACCTGGCACCCCGCGTCCCTCAGAGGTGCTCAAGAACGCCCTGGAGCGCCGGACGGTCACGGTCACCAGGAACGACTCGCCACCCATTGCTCAGCTGCCGGGGCACGGGGGGCAGCGCGGTCAGTTCCGCGGCGTACTCACGAACCAGCGCCGGCAGCCGGTAACCAGCCGACTCGTCGAGGTACACCAGGTGCGTGTCGATCAACTCCTCGAGGGCCCGCCACACGCGCTCGGCGGTGACGCCGAGCCGCGCCGCGGTGCTGTCCGGCAGCAACTGACCGTCCGGCGCGCCACCGAGTAGTTCGATGAGCCGACCGGCCACCTCGTCCTCCGAGCGGACCGCCGCGAAGCCGGTGGCGAGTCGATCCCGCATGGAGAGATCACCGTGCGCGAACCAGTCCAGCCGGCGACGTCCGTCGCCGATCTGGGCGAGCAGCCGGTCCATGGACAGCGCCGGTCGGCCGGCCAATCGTGCGCCGGCGACCCGCAGGGCCAGCGGCAGGCCGGTGCAGAGCCGGAGCAGTTCGCGGGTCGCCGCGGGATCGGCGTCGAGTCGCTCCGGGCCTGCCAGCGCCGCGAGCAGGGAACGTCCGTCAGCGTGACCGAACACGCCGGCCGTGATCCGGCGTACCCCGTCGAGGCTCCGCAGCTGGCGCTGGGCGACCACCACGAGTGCGGGCCCGGGACCGGCGGGGACCAGCGGGCGTACCTGCGCGGCGTGGGTGACCCCGTCGACCACCAGCAGGACGCGGCGACCGGCGAGGCGGGAGCGGAGCTGGCCGGCCCGCTCCTCCTGGTGCTGCGGGACGTCGGCGGCGGCCACGCCGAGGCTGCGCAGCACCCGGGCGACGACCTCCTCGGCCGGCACGTCGGTCCGGTACCCGAGGTCGACGTAGACCTGACCGTCCGGGAAGGCGTCCGCGACGGTGTGGGCGGCGCGAACCGCGAGCGCCGACTTGCCGCCGCCGGCAGGCCCACAGACCACCGCGACGGCGGGCGTCGGGCCGGTCACCGCGGCGACCACATCGGCCAGTTCCCGGGTACGTCCCACGAAGGTGACCAGGTCCGCCGGCAGCTCCCGGGGCGCCACCCAGCTCCCATCGACGGCCGGCACGCGGTTACTGGGGGCAGCGACCGGCTCGGCCACCACAGGCGGCACCCAGATCAGCTCGGGCGATCGGTCGAGCATCGCGCGGTGCAGTGTCGCCAGTTCGCTGCCCGGCTCGATGCCGAGCTGGTCGTAGAGGCTGTCTCGGGCCGCCCGGTACGCCGACAACGCCGCCGGGGTGTCGCCGCACCGGTAGAGGGCGAGCATCAGCTGACCCCACGCGCGTTCCCGCAACGGATGGGCCGCGAGGTGCTCACGCAGACCGGCGAGCAGGTCGGCGTGCTCACCGACGGTCAACCGGACCTCGGCCAACTCCTCGAAGATCTGCAGCCGTTGCTCGTCCAGCGTCGCCCACCGGTTGTCCAGGGAGGTGCTGCGCGGCACGCCTCCACCGGCCGGCCCGCGCCACTGGGCGAGGGCATCGGTGAGCCGGCCGATTACGGCCACCTGGGCAACGTTGTCCCGTCCCGACCGGGCGTCTGCCGCCAGTCGGAGGAACTCGACGACATCCAGCTCACCGGCGGCCAACCGCAGTTCGTACCCACCCGGGTGGGCGATGATCCGGTCGCCGATCGCGCGACGCAGACCGGCCACATGGGAGCGAAGGTTCGCCACCGCCGATGCGGGGGTGGCACCGGCCCAGACCATCTGCGAGAGCCGGTCCAGCGAGACCGGCCGGTTCGCCTCAAGGGCAAGCCCGGCGAGCACCGCCCGGCGCTTTGCGGCACCTATCGGCACGAGCCGGCCGTCGACCCGTAGCTCCACAGTGCCCAGCAGACGAATATCGATCGTCATCTCGCCGCTCCCCCGTTGACCCATGAGCGCGCTCAGGTTAGGCAGCGGTGTAACGGCACGACAAGGCCAGCATGGGGCGGCAGCGCGGTGATTAACGTCTATATTTTCGGCGGCGTGTCGATGTAACGAAATCGGCGCGGAGGACGCTGCGGCGAGATAGGCACCGCCAACCGACTGGCATTCGCCACGACCCCTACCCACAGCGTCCGCTGAAAACCGAGGAAATCATCCACTCTGGAGATGAGGAGGTGACTACAGAACAGGGTGCCCGTGCCAGTCAACCCGTAAACCGATACACGCGGGAATCGTCAACTGCCCGACACAAGAGTCCGCAATCTACCGAGCCAAGCATGGGCACCATAGCCGAACACGCACGGACTCTCCAGGCTCGAATGTCTACTGCGGCGACACCCGCAGCGGCCTTGCGGCCACCTCGGAACGGTGCCGTCCGGCGCCGACTCGTGGGCTCGCCCCGGCGACCGTCTTCGACACTGCCGCCGAGTTCCCACCATTCGATGTGGTCCGCGACCGCTCCGTGCCCTGGCGATACTCAACACGATCATCCGCGCGTCTACCACGACTACGACCCCGACGGGGCGACAGAACCCTGGTCGAGCAGATCCTCATCCAGCCCCGGCCTCTATCAACCGGATCTCTTCGCCCTGATGTCAGGTACCTGGCTGTCGCGACGCCCCAGATGTTGGTGCCGCTCAGCGGGCGTTCGTCGAGTTCCGCCTCCAACACTCGCCATTCATCCGGGTGCATGGCGATCACGCCGTAGCCCTGGTCGGGACCGCCGTACGCCGGCCAGCAAGACGAGCGTCGCGCCAGGTTCCTTTACGACCCGGCTCGATGCTGTGAATCAGCGCGGCTTGTTACGCCTCGCCTTCAGGGGCCTCCAAGTGATCAAACAGAGCTTGGCAAATCAGACGATCAAACGAGTCATCCCGTATATCCAAGGGCAACCAGGATGCAGGATCGTCAGGAGCCAGCTTGCGAAGGAGCAAAGCTTCCCACCCTAGGTTCTGCCCAGTTCCGAGGTCGCCAACCAACTTCTCCTGCAGCTTGGCCAGCAGATCATCGCCAGAGCCCAACTCGTACCCCTTAAGAAAGGCCACGTACATGCCGTACGAGCCGTCCAGTCCGAACATACGAGGCCGCTGCCGAAGATTCTGAATGAGTCTCCTTCGATTCACGAAACGGGTGTGCACTTCAAGACTTCGCCACATCTCTCTCGTGGAGTGCCATGAGCCGGACTATTGACACAGGCGATGTCGTTGCCACTGAACGAGAGCGCCCCATTGTCGTGCGTCCGCCAGCGCGGCCACCTCTCCGGCTGCCGAAAGATGTATTCGACGAGTTCGCCAGCACCCGACCCGGCACCGCAACTCATCAGTGCGGCGGTCACCATCGCTGCTGCGTCCGGCGGGCGGCCAAATTCATCTCGTTACCGCGGCTCTCAATTCTGATCCTCTTCCAACGATTCCGCTCTTTCGTTCAATGCTGCGGCGACTTCATTCCAGTCGGGACCGAAGTTTCGCAGATCCGTCGCCGCCTCTCTCAGCAGAGCCACGTCGTCCGGCCTCTGCAGACAGGCCATCCGGTACGCGAGATTGCGCGCCCACACCGGCAGGCCCATCCAATCCTCGTCGAGCACGGCATGGAGCATGGCGACGATTTCATCCGCCGGTGTAAAGGTAATCACCTCGACGAACTCATGCTCGATTTTCCTGACCTCGGCCAGACCGCGCTCGCCGAACTGGCCCGACGACAACGTACGAGCCAGGTCAAGCAATGTTTCCACTTGGCCTCCACATCCCGTCAGTTGATCCAGTAAGTGCTCTCAATGCCTGTCGCTCTTAACCTTGGCCATCAGCCCACCTAGAAGCAGCGCTAACGCCATTACATGCAGAATCCGAACTCCGGACGCCGCAGGGACCCCCGAGGCGGGCAGGAAAGGCAACGACGCCAGCCCTCCAACAGCTGCAGCAGCAACGACCCCCCAGAACAGTTGGGGAGGAACGGGAACCGACTTATCCCCTCGACCCGGTGCATCCCGGCCGGGAAGTGCCCGAGGGAGGAGTACAACCACCAAATAAGCTCCCACAAGGGTGCTCAACGAATCCGAGATGGTCCACCAAGGAACTCCCGTGGTCTCGTACCAGCGGATTCCAAACATCACGTAGAGCCATCTGTCGGTGTGTGTGAGCCAATCCCAGGCGATGTGAGTCACTGCGCCGACCAGGGCAGAACTAACGGTGATCCACCAGGTGTAGCGGACCTGACCGAGATCGGCACAGGCTGACCATCTTCCTGGAAAGTACGGTGCGACGACGGGAATGAGTTGGCGGAAGATCCAGGCATACGTCAAGGCAACCGGCAAGCACCACCAAAAAAGGGCCGGTATTGAGTGCGTATCAGCGATCCACACACGCGTACCCATAGCCAGGTAGGCGACATCGGGCGCAACGGTTCCGGCCGCGAGTGCGACTCCATCAAACCGCCTTGGGGCCCAAAACTTCAGCGGCAGCACTGCAGCCAGATGCGAGGGGAATGTTAACGGCACAACAGCAGACTACCTGCTTCCTTCGAGGCTCTTCGCGCGACAAGAATTCCTGAAGGCGGCGACAAACGACTGCCAAAGGTGGTGGCGCACCTCCAGTGCGCCACCACCTTCTTGACATGATCCTCCCTGCGGCGGATCCGCCCCTGCCGTCAGGCAGGACCCGGTCCGACCATTAGGACGATCACTTCTTTCTGCCCGTCCTCAACGGACCGGACTTGAGCCTCGGGGACTCCCAGATGAGCCGGAGGCGCCAATCCAGATTTCAACCTCTTGACGTTTAACGAGCATGTCTCACCTGCAATTTCCAGTGTTCCCTCCGCGATTGTCACATAAGGACCACTGGGCACGTCGCGTACAACGGCCAGATCAATGCTGCTTGCTGGATCCGTAACCTGGACGTCTTTCACGGGATCCGCGGACGGCTGCCCGACGAATCCTATTCCGAGCCAGGTGTGATCGTCATACCGGTTGACCGGCTCGCGTCCCTTGATCGTAACGCCGTCCGAACAGCGAATGACCTGGGCATCGGGACGGCCGGAGGTTTGGCAGGCGGCGGTTGCAGCTGCCATCGCGAGGCAGGAGGCCAGCAAGACCCAGCGAGCAATCTGGGCAGTCACATGATCAGGCATTCGTAACATGGCTGCGCAGGACCGAGAGACATGCCCGTAACCGCGACGGTGCGGAAGAAGTTATAACCAGGACGTCCGAACTGCCCATTCAGATAATTCTCCGCATCACTCGCCGATTGAGGATTGGGCGGACTGCCCGTCAGTGCGAATTTCTCCATATTTTCTCCACCCTGATTATACCCGATGGCGACCAGTTCATCGGTCCGCAGGCTGGACTTGTTGCCAACCGTGCCTAACCGCTCCTCAAGGTCCTTCACGTGGTAGGCCATCGCGGTGATCGCGAGCTCATCGTCCTCGATCATCTCGCTCCACTCACGTCCCGCGAACACCTCGGGATAGTTAACCTTGGTCTCGTTAAAGGTCTGCTCCTGCATTTGCGCCATTCCGATGGAGGGCGTCCCCGGATACAGACCGAACCGAGCGAGCCCCACCTGAAGCCCTTCCGCGTCCTTCGCCGCCCCTCCACCTATTGCGCGCAAATTTCCCTCCTTAAGCAGGAGGGCCATAACGGTTCGGGGGTCAACACCAGCCTGTCCAGCTGCCTGCCGGACAGTATCTGTATGCCGGAGTTGCTCGGCGATGGGATCCCCGGGAACCTCGGCATCTTCTCCGAGAAAGGTCTTCGAGGCCGAATCTACCGCACTGGCAACGATTGCCGCGCCTGCGGCGATAATGTCGCCAAAGCCGTGACCATCTATCTCGACGTTGGAAATGGGGTTTCCTCCGGCGAAGGCGTACCGGTTGTTGTTCCAGGGGTCCAGAGCCAGGTGCATATCAGCCAGGGCACCGCCGTAACTGTCGCGAGACAAGAACCGGTTTAGGCCCGGGCTGTAGTCACGGAAACCCATGTCGTAGGAATCAGAATTCTGATCCCACCGCTTGGCGTTGAAGCGGTAGGCGTTGTACGACTCCTTGGTCGGGTCCGCAGCGTCGGGCTTGTCGATGCCGGTGAACTCGGCCTCGTTGTTCTTGCCGTACGCGGTGTATCCATACGTGGCCTTCGTGTTGCCGGTGCCGTCGGTCAGCTGCTCCACGTCAGAGTGCGGGTTGTACCCGTAATACGCCGCCTCATCCGTCCCGTCATCCTTGTGGGTGACCTGCGACAGTCGCTGGCCCCACGGCGAGTACTGGTAGGACTTGGTCAGCTTCCCGGCGACCTCTTCGTCCAGGACCTCACCGGACATACCAAGGTAGCTGAACGTGGTGGTCTTCGCCTTGGCACCGCCGACGTCCGTGGTCTTGGTCGTCGTGCGGTCCATCGGGTCGAAGGTGTACTTCGTCGTCGAGGTGCTGGTGCCGTTGTTCTTCCGGTTCTCGACCACGTGGTCGAACCCGTCGTACACATTCCGCTCGATCACGGTCCCTGCCGCCGTGACGGTGTCCAGGCGGCCGAACGGGTCGTAGTTGTACGACGCTGTCGAACCCCCGGTCACCGCCGTCAGTAGCCGGTTCCGCTCGTAGTTGAACGTGGTCGACGTGCCCTTCACCGTCTGACTGGTGACGTTGTTGTTCGCGTCGTGCACGTAGGTTTCCGTGCCGGCGCCGTCACCGGTCTTCGTCAGCGACGCCAACCGGTCCCGCGGGTCGTAGGTGAAGTCACTGGTGGTGCTCAGATAAGCGCCGTGGTTGTCGGCGTTCATCTTCTTGGTGACGTCGTGCGACCGGTTGCCGTTGAGGTCGTAGTCGAGGATCGACTCGGAGACCAGAGTCGCGTTGGGCTTCTTCTCCGTCTGGGACTTCAACAGCCCGTCGAGGAAGTACGAGTAGTCGACGGTGTTGCCGTTGCCCTTGACCTCCTTGAGCTTCTCGCCCCGGTCGGTGTAGGTGTACGTCGTCACCTTCGCCGACGTGTCGGCGGCCGACTTGCCGTTGGTCACCTTCGACACCAGGTCACGCTCGTCGTACGCGTAGGACGCGTACTGCTTGTCGTGATCGGTGGTCAGCGGCGCGCTGTTCTCGTTGTAGGTGAACGACGTCGAGTTCACCACCGCGCCCGACTTCGACTCGGTGACCTTGTCGACCTGGTTCAGCTTCGTGTACGTCACCGCGTAGCTGTCCACCCGGGTGCCCGGGGAGGCGTCCGTGATCGTGGTCAGGTTGCCGTTGGCGTCGTACCGGTAGCTGTAGTCGTGCTTCTCGTTGTCGACGTCCGCCGCGTTGTCCCGGACCAGCTTCACCGCGTCGGCGACGACCGTGCCGGTGGCCTGGTCCGACAGCGTCACCTTCTGGGCGTTGCCCTCGGCGAAGCTGTACGAGCCGAGGCTCACCCAGGTACCGGCGCCGGCGGTCTGGTTGACCGTCTTCACCGTCGCGCCCGCGCTGGAGGTGACCGTGTACTTCGCGTCGGTCGCCGCCCCGGACACCGCCGGGAAGCGGGCGTACACCTGGTAGCTGCCCGACTGGGGCACGTTCAACTGCCAGGTGAACACGTTGGTGCCGGTGCCCGCCGCGTGGGTGGCGTAGTCGATGCCGTACCTGTTGGTGGCCGTGTTGGCCGTCGGCCAGGTGCCCGTCGCGGTGGTGTTGTTGAACTCGGAGTTGTCGACCAGCACCACGTGCTTGCCCACCGGCACACCGTCGTCCGAGCGGGCCTTCAGCTTTCCGTCGGGGAAGTACGACCAGTTCATGGTCCGGTTGGAGGAGCCGCCCGCCGACGTCAGCGTCCGGGCCGTCTGCGCGCCCAGCTCGCTGTAGTCGTACGAGGTGACGATGTCCCACGGGTCCGAGGAGGACTTCGTCCACCCGTTGTCGTAGTAGCTGTAGGTGGTGTCGTTACGCACCGACTGCCCCGCCGACGGTGGCGCGGACAACGTCGCCAGTCGGCCCACCTCGTCGTACGTGTAGGTGGTCTTGTCGGCGGCGTTGTAGCGGGCGTCGTCCTTGTCGTACGCCGACTGGGTCTCCTTCACCCGGTTCAGCGCGTCGTAGACCGTGACCTGGGCGAAGTCGTCCGGGTCGTCGGTGGTCGCCACACCCCGCGGACTGATGACCTTGGTCGTGTTGCCCACCTGGTCGTACTCGTACTTGGTAACCCGGTACGAGATGGTGCCGGAGACGTTCTGGTACGGCACCTTGACCTCGGTCGGCTTGCCTCGCCGGTCAAGGGTCGTCAGCGTGGTGTTGCCGAGCTGGTCGGTGCTGCCGGTGACCAGGCCGTCCTTGTCATAGGTGCTGCCGATGACCTTGCCCAGCGCGTCCGTGGTCTTCGTGACCCGGTGTGCAAGGTCGTACGTCATCGTCGACGTGTAGTCGAGGGTGTCGGTGGTCGCGTTCTTACGCGGGTCCACCACCTTCTCCACGTTGCCGACGTTGTCGTACTGGTAGGTGATCTTGTCGCCCTTGGCGTTCGTCACCGAAACCAGCTGGTAGATCTCGTCGTACGCGTTCGTCGTCCGGTAGTCGGCCGGGTTCGCCTCCGGGAGATTGCCCTTCGGCTCGGTCGTGGTGCGCAGGTTGCCGACCTTGTCGTACGTGAACGACGTCTTGCGCTCCGGGTCGCCGGCCACGTCGACCGGTGCCTTTGTCCAGCTGAGCTGGTCGGCGGCGTCGTAGAAGGCCGTGGAGACGGCCCCGTTCGGCGCAGTCGACTGGGTGACGTTGTCGTTCACGTCGTAGGTAGGCGCCGGAGTGGTGATGTACACCCCGGCGGCCTGGTCCTTCGGGGTTTTGCTCTCCAACGGACGGCCGAAGGTGTCGTACGCCTGGGTGGTGTTCTTGCCCAGCGCGTCGGTGACCTGGGTGACCTGGCCGCGTACGTCGTAGACGAAGGTGGTCGCCCTGGTCAGGGCGTCCGTGATCGTCTGCGGGTAGCCGTTGGCGTCGTACCGGCTGTACTTGGTGCTGTTGCCGTTGGCGTCCTTCGCGGTGTCGAGCTGCCCGAACGCGTCGTAGGTGTTGTAGGTGGTGTAGTCGCCGACCGTAGCGGTGGAGGTGCCAATCGGGTCGGTGACGCTCGCCAGGTCACCGTCGGCCTCGTAGCTGAAGATCCATTTGCGCCCCTCGGGGCTGGTCTTCTCGGTGAGGTCGGCGACGTAGCCGTTGAGCTGACGCTGGTAGGTCAGCACCGTGCCCGGCGTGCCGTTCTTGACCGCCTCGGCGTCCCTGATCTCCGTCGGGTAGCCGGTCTTGGCGTCGTACGCCCAGGTCGATACGGCCTGGTTGTCCTCGGTGAGCTTGGTGACGTTGTGGTCGCCGTCCCACTCGAGCTTGGTGGTCTGGTTCTTCGCGTTGGTGGTCTCGATCGGCCGGCCGTAGCCGTCCTGGAGGTAGACGGTGGAGTGGTTCTCCGCGTCGGTGACCGTCGTGCGGATGTTGCTGGTGGCGTCCGGGTCGACGTAGGCGAACTGGGTCAGGTTGGCCTGGTCGAGCCGGTCGGTGTAGTGCTTGGTCCGCCAGTGCCACGTCGGGTCGTCCCCGGCGGACGGCGAGAAGTACTGCAGCTCGGTGGCGTTGTTCCGCGGGTCGGTGACCTTGACCAGCTTGACGTTCTTGTTCCCCTGCGTCATGTCGTAGGCGAACTTGAACGTCTTCGGCGCACCCATGGTGCCGCTGGAGCCGTACCCGTCGATCAGCTCGCCGAGCAGACCCTTGTCCGTGTAGGTGAAGGTCAGCTTCCGACCGGAGATGTCGGTGATCTGCGAGATGTGGTCGATGATCTTCGGGTTGGTCAGGTTGGTCGCCCCGGACACCCGGGCCCAGGTGGTGTCGTTGATGTAGTCGAACGACTGGCCCTTGGCGTAGTAGTCGATCGTCAGGGTCTTCCGGCCGGCCGCGTCGGTGATGTACCGGAGGAACTTGGTCGGTTTGTTGTTCGACTTCCGCTCCTCGTAGGTGAACGTCATCGTGTTGCCGTTCTTGTCCACCGTGCTGGAGAGGAAGCCCTCGCAGTCGTAGTAGAACTGCGTGCGGTCCGGCTTGGTCAGCCGCCAGGCCCTCGGCTCCTGCGTGTTCGGCTTGCAGTCCGAGGTGGTGACCTTCTCCAGGTAGAGGTGCACGCCCTTCGGGCTCTTCCACGTGGAGGTCGCCGAGTCCCAGGTGAACCAGTGGCTGGTGCCGTCACCATCGGTCATGGTGATCTTGGTGGGGTTCGGGTTGGGGTGGAAGTCCAGCGGGCTGCCCAGCCGCATCAGCGACGACGCCTGCAACGACCAGCCGTACCCGGCGACGGTGTCGGAGGTGTCCAACGAGTTGTAGGACATCCGGACGAACGTCGACAGGCCCCGCGACGGGTTGCTCAGCGCGTCGTACGACCAGACGGTGTTGCCGGCGTACAGGTTGTTCATCAGGGTGCCGCCGGCACCGGTGTTCTTCCCCGCGTACGAGTAGAACTTCTCCAGACCCAACTGGTCCGAGGTGGGCTCCTCCACCGCCACGTTCTGCGGCAGCGGCGTGATCGCCGGGACGGTCTCCGACAGCTTCTTGGTGGTCAGCTTGTTGCGTAGGTCCCACTGCAGCACGTAGTCGGTGCGCTTGTTCCCCTCCGTCGACGACGGCGGGGTCTTCACCTGCGCGGCCACGTCGACGGTGCCACCGGCCGGGATGCTCTTGGGCAGCGGCGTCTTCAGCTCGTAGGTGGTGTCGGCGCCGTCGGTGGTGCCGTCGGCCCGCTTCCAGTCGTACGCCAGCTCCCAGTCGGTCGGGTTCCAGGCGGCCAGCGTCGGGTTCGACAGGGTCACCGGCACGCTGTACGTCGTGTTCGGCGTGGTGAGCGTCGGCGTGGCAGCCGCGTAGTAGGTCGACTCCGCGGTCTGCTCCAGGTAGGTGACCTCCAACGTCGGCCGCAGCAGCGGCTCGGCGCCCTCGGAGGACAGCAGCATCGCCCGCGCGGTCTGGTTCGCCTCGTCGCGCTGGCGCAGCAGCAGGCCGTAGTTGCTGGCCGGGGTCTTCACCCAGCCGTCGACCGCGGTGGTGACGTCCCAGGTCTCCCACTCCGGGTCGTTGGTGAACCCGTTGAAGCTGGCCTTCCACGCGGTGTCGTAGTCGCCACCGGCGGTGGTCCACGCGTTGGTGCCGTCGTAGCTGTTCCAGGTTGCCGACGTCTCGTTGAAGGCGCGCTTGAGCTTGTAGACGTCGACGTACTCGTCGGTGTCCGTGCCCGGGTACAGGTACGTGTTGTACATCCGCAGCTCGGAGTTCACGATCTTGGCGTCGGCCGGGATGCCGGTCAGGGTCGGGAACTTGACCAGGCCGCGGGTGTCGCCGTAGTACGGCGAGTTGTTGCCCGGGCTGACGTACGGGTCACCGTCGTAGACGTCCACGTTCTCCGTCGGCCGTCCCGCCGACAGGGTCGTGTCGGTCTGGCCGGTGCGGTAGATCCGGGTGATCTGTCCCGCCTTCGGCAGCATCGCCTGCTGCGTCGGGCCGGCGAGCAGCTGCCCGTCGCGGGTCTTCACCGCGACCATGTAGTAGTAGAACTTCCGGGCCATCGGGTCGGTGTTGTCCGCCGCCGTCGGCACCGCCGTGGTGTCCTGGTACGTCCGCGTGCCGGTGGAGACCGGGGCGATCAACGTCGTCGCCGACGGGACGAAGTTCTGGTGGATGCTGCGGTGCACCTGGTATTCGACGATGTCGTCACCGGTCGACGTGGACGGGTCGGCGTACGCCGGCCAGTCCAGCAGCGCACCCGTCGCCGCGATCGTCGTCGGGGGATTCACCGTGACACCCTGCCGGCCGTACGTCACGACCAGCTTCGGGAGGTTGAAGTCCCGGCGGTCGTTGTTGTAGGCGTACTCCGAAGCCTCGTAGATCGGCCCACCACGGCCCTTGGTTGCCTCGTCCAGGGCCTTGACCATGAACCCGTAGTTGGCCGTGCCGTTGACCCACTCCTGCACCACGTTGCGTACCGGGAAGGAGTTCCACACGCTGGACTTGGCGTACTGCTTCACCGCGCCGGCCTTGGTGAACCGCACCGCGTCGGCGTTGGCGGTGGTGCCCGGCACGCCGTTGAGGACCACCTTGCCGGTGGTGCCCGCCACGAACGGATGCGTGCCCAGCGTCAGCCATTTGCCGGCAGCGGTCGGGGTGGTCTGATCCACCGTGTACTTCTTCGACCCGCCCGAGTAGTACACCGTGTAGGGGGCGTTCGACGGCCGGTCCGACTCGCCTACGTAGTGGACCTCGACCTGGTAGTTGCCCGACTCGGTGATGGTCGGCACCCAGGTGTGGGTGTCCGTCGAGAGGCTGCTGGCGTGGTACTTGTAGTCGCCGTTGATCCCCTTCGGCGCCAACGTGGTGTTGGTGGAGTACGGCCACGATCCGGTCACCGAGGTGCCGGCGTCGCCGTCGTCCTTGGTGACCGTGTTGGCCGCCGGCGCACCGGCGATGTTGGCGTTCATGCTCGCCCACGTCGCGCTGCCCTCGGTCCAGTCCGCGGTCACCCGGTGCGCCTGCATCGGCACGTCGTAGGCCCAGTCCGTGTGGGTCTGCGAGTAGTAGAGCTGGAGCTGGGCGTCGTCGATCGGCGTGTTCGCCGGGATCTGGTCCAGGTCGAACTTCAGCAGCGAACGCCAGGCGGCCGTCGACGTCGTTCCGACCGGCAACTGGTAGCTGGAGTTGTAGTTGGTGGAGGTGGCACCCGAATAGATCGCCACGTCCTGGGCGTCCTGCGGCACCGGCTGGATCTTGATGGTCGGGTCGATCACCACCGGGTAGGCCCGGGCGGGGTCGGCCAGCCACGCGGCGTCCGCGGACACCGTGACCGTCGTCTGCCCGTACACCTGCTGCACGCGCTGGGAGACCTTGTCGCTCCACACCTTGCCGTGCGGCGACGACGCGTCGTCCTTGTCGTCGTACATGAACGGCGCCGGCATCACGAAGACCGGCTCATCGCCGTTCGGACCCACGAAGGCGATGGAGCCGTCCTGGCGCTGCTGCGCGGTGAGGCCCGCCGTGTCGAGGGTGAACGTGTACGACACCGGCCCGGTGGGGGCCTTGCGCAGCACAATCTTCTCCTTGAGGGCGGTGGCGGTGACGTCGTAGACGACGTCCGCACCGCCGGCCAGGCCCCGGTAGGTGACCGTCGAACCGGTGACCGTCGGGCTCACGCCCTTGGCGGCCCCGGCCAGGCCCAGCTCGATGCTGCGGCCGTCCCGCTCGAAGCGGACCAGTTCCTTCGAGCTGTCACCGAAGAGGCTGGTGAAGGTGTTGGTCCGGTTGCCCTGGACGTAGCCCTTGTCGTTGGTGGGCTTGACCGTGGTGTCGATCGTCTGGAATCGACCCTTGGAGTCCTTGTAGTGCAGCGGCACCGCGGAGATCTCCGCCTGGGTGCGCCCATCGGAGAGCTGGTAGACGCGGCTGTTCGCGGTGCGCTTACCGGTCAGCTCCTTGACCCGCTTCTGCGGCGGCCATGCCTTGGCCGGCGGCGGCTGTTCGTGAACCGCCAACGCGGCGCTGACCGCCTCGGGCCTGGCCCGGTCCGACTCGCCACCACCCACCAGACTTTCGGCGGCCTTCCCGACCCTGGAGAGGAAACCGTCGTCCTCCGCGGCGCTCGCCGCGCGATCCGCACTGTCGGGTTGGCGGTCCGATAGGACCTCCGTCCCGCCCAGCGTGGCCACCAGGGCCAGCGCCAGCCCCCCGATCAGGGGACCCCGCAATTTCTTCTTCACCCGTTTCCCTCCGGTCTGGAGACAGACACGTCGGGTGGAGGCTAGGAACGGGCGATATACGCAGAGGCATCACTCAGCTACTTTTCAGCAGCCGCCCCCGGCAGACCTGCATAAGGACGTCAGCGGCGCAGGGTGAGGATGAGGTCGACGACCAGGGCCGTCCAACCGGTCTGGTGCCAGGCGCCCAGGCCCGCGCCGTTGTCGCCGTGGAAGTACTCCGGGAAGGCGATCAGGTCCCGCCAGTCCGGGTGGGTCTGGAACAGCTGCGCGGCACCGTAGATCGGGCGTCGACCCCAGTCGTCCTGGGTGAAGAGCGCGATCAGCCGGGCCGAGAGGTCGTCGGCGATCTCGTCCAAACTGCGCTTTACTCCGGAGCGGGTCGGGTACTCCACCTGGAGGTCGTCGCCGAAGAACGCCGCGTAGTCCCGCAACGCGCTGATCAGCAGGAAGTTCGTCGGCATCCAGATCGGACCACGCCAGTTCGAGTTGCCCCCGAACAGCCCGCTGGTGGACTCGGCCGGCTCGTAGCCGACGGAGAACTCCTGCCCACCGAGGGTGACCGAGAACGGCTTGTCCAGGTGCGCGCGGGACAGCGTACGGAGGCCGAACTCGGAGAGGAACTCGTCGGGGTCGAGCATCCGGGCGAGCAGCCGGACGACCTGCTCCGGGCCGACCATCGACAGCAGCCGCTGCTGCCGGCCGTCGGGGCCGAGCCGGCGGGTGCCGATCACCTGGGCGTACTCCGGGCGGTTGGTGAGGAACCAGCGCAGCCGGGCTCCCAGCTCCGGCAGGTGGTGCAGCGTCCTCGCGGTGAGCCGGGTGGTGGCGGCCAGCGGCAGCAGCCCGACGACGGAGCGGACCTTCAGCGGCACCTTCGTGCCGTCGGCGAGGCGCAGAACGTCGTAGAAGAAGGCGTCCTCGTCGTCCCACAACCCCTGCTCGTACGCGGCGGCGGCGATGTAGGCGAAGTGCTCGAAGAACTTGGTGGCGGTGTCCACCCAGGTCCGGTCGTGTTCGGCGAGCACGATCGCGATGTCCAGCAGGTTGAGCGCGTACATGCCCATCCAGCCGGTGCCGTCGGACTGCTCCAGCACACCGGCCACCGGCAACGCCGCCGAGCGGTCGAACGGCCCGACGTTGTCCAGCCCGAGGAAGCCGCCCTCGAAGACGTTGTTGCCGCCGGTGTCCTTGCGGTTGACCCACCAGGTGAAGTTGAGCAGCAGTTTGTGCATCACCCGGGCCAGGAACTCGTAGTCCTGACCGCCGTCGATCTCGAACACCTTCAGCGCCGCCCAGGCGTGCACCGGCGGGTTCACGTCACCGAACGCCCACTCGTACGCCGGGATCTGGCCGTTGGGGTGCAGGTACCACTCGCGGAGCAGGAGCAGGAGCTGGTCCTTGGCGAAGGTCGGGTCGACCCGGGCGATGCTCACGCAGTGGAAGGCCAGGTCCCAGGCCGCGTACCAGGGGTATTCCCACGGGTCGGGCATGGAGATGACGTCGAAGCTGGTCATGTGCCACCAGGCGCTGTTGCGCCCGTGTCGACGCCCGGCCGGCGGCGTCGAACCCGGGTCACCTTCCAGCCACCGCTTGACGTCGAAGTGGTAGAACTGCTTGCCCCACATCAACCCGGCGATGGCCTGCCGGGCGACCAGCGCCTCGTCGGGGGTGGCGGCCGGCGGGATCACCCCGGCGAAGAACCGGTTCGCCTCGGCCCGTCGCGCCCACACCACTGCCTCGAAGCCGTCGCTGAGGTCGGCCGGGGGCGGCGGCGCGGCGGCCGGCGGCGACGCGGTACGGGTGAGTCGCAGCCGGATCTGGCGCTGCTCGCCGGCCGGCACGTCGAGCACGTAGTGCAGCGCACCCTTGGTGCCCTCCCGGGCCGGGTTGACGGTGGCCGCGCCGTTGACGACGTGGTCGTTGATGCCGTCCTTCGGGTACTTCGACCGGCCGGGCAGACCCCACAGCCGTTCGGCGTTGGTGTCGTTGTCGCAGACCAGTGGCACGGGGCCGCCGTCGCCCTCCAGCAGCAGTTGGCCGAGCACCCGGTGCTCGCCGACGAGCCGGGTGCCCTGGCCGGTGAGCCGGGGGATCCGGTCGCCACCGGGCAGGCCCCAGGACCAGGTGTTACGGAACCACAGGGTGGGCAGGACGTGCAGGGTGGCCGCCTGGTCGCCCCGGTTGGCGACGGTCACCACCATGCAGAGGTCGGTCGGGGACGCCTTGGCGTAGTCGACGGTCACCGCCCAGTACCGGTCGTCGTCGAAGATCCCGGTGTCGACCAGCTCGTACTCGGTGTCGTCGCGGCCGCGCAACGCGTTCACCGCGACGAGTTCGTCGTACGGGAAGGCGGCCTGCGGGTAGTGGTAGCGCCAGCGCATCCAGGAGTGGGTGGGCGTGGAGTCCTCGTACCACCAGTACTCCTTGACGTCCTCGCCGTGGTTGCCGCCGTCGCCGCCGAGGCCGAACATCCGCTCCTTGAGGATCGGGTCCTTGCCGTTCCAGAGGGCGAGGGCGAACGCGAAGGTCTGTCGGTCGTCGCAGACGCCGGCCATCCCGTCTTCATTCCACCGGTAGGCTCTGGACCGCGCGTGGTCGTGCGGGAAGTAGTCCCAGGCCGTACCGTGCTCGCTGTAGTCCTCCCGTACCGTCCCCCACGCCCGTTCGGACAGATAGGGACCCCATGCACGCCAGTCCTGCTCCCCCGAGTCGGCCTGGGCGAGCCGGAGCCGCTCAGCGTCGGGTGGCGAGGCGTCGGAGGACGATCGGTCAGTGATCACGTGCACATCTTCGACGTCGCCGCGGTACTTGACCACAGCGGCCATTCTCGTCGTGGCGTGTTACACCTTGCCGCCGGTGGAGGAAACTTGATCGACATTCACTTCGGCCCGCAGGTCTGCGGCGATCTGACCAGCGCCGCAAGCCGGGAGTGGCTGGTCCCCGACGGTCTCGGCGGCTACGCGATGGGCACTGTCGGCGGGCTGCGCACCCGTCGCTACCACGGTCTGTTGGTGGTTTCCGGCGAAACGCCGGCATCCCGCCAGGTGGGACTGGTCAGTCTCGATCCGGCGGTCACCCTGCCGTCCGGCACGCGGGTACGCCTCGGCGCGCACGAGTGGGCTTCCGGTGACGTGGACCCGCGCGGCTTCGAGCTGTTGGAGCGCTTCGACCTGGTCGACGGGCTGCCCCGGTGGCGGTGGCGGATCGGCGACGTGGTGATCGAACGGGAGCTGGCCATGCTGCCCGGCCGCTCCTGCGTCGCGGTGGTGCACCGGCTGGTCGCCGGTGGTCCCGTCCGGCTGGAGCTGTCGGCCGCCTGCACCTGGCGGGACGCGCATGGCGAACGGCGGGCCGACGGCCCCATCCCCCAGGTCGAGGCGGTGGCCGACGGCGCGGTGGTCGAGGGCGCGTACCGGCTCGCCGGCCCGGGTTGGGCCCCCGAGGGGCAGTGGTGGCTGGGCGTGCACCACCGCGAGGAGGCCAACCGAGGGCTGCACCCGGACGAGGACGTCTGGTACGCGGGCCGCTTCTCCGGTGAGCTGGAACGCCCCGGTGACACCGTGTCGGTGCGGGCCTGGGCCGGTCGACTCGACGAGGAGCCGCCCCCGGCGACGGAGATCGTGGCGACGGCCCGACGGCGCAACCGGCAGGTGGTGGCAGCGGCGAAGCCCACCGACGACGTGGCGGCGACCCTGACACTGGCCGCCGACGCGTTCGTGGTGCGCACCGGGCACGCGGCGGTGGACGTGGTGGCCGGGTACCCGTGGTTCGGGGCCTGGTCGCGGGACACAATGATCTCGTACGAGGGGTTGTTCCTCTGCACCGGGCGCGCCGACGAGGGGCGGGACCTGCTGCGGGCGTACGCGGCGACGCTGTCCGAGGGGATGCTCGCCAACACTGCCGACACCGGTCGGGTGGAGTACAACACCGTCGACGGCACGCTGTGGTTCCTGCACGCGGTGAGCCGGCACGTCACCGTCACCGGCGACACCGACCTCGGCGACGAGTTGCTGCCCGCCCTGCACACGGTGATCGACGCTCATGTCGCCGGCACCCGGTACGGGATCCGCGTCGACCCGACCGACGGCCTGCTCACCCAGGGCGCCGCCGGCACCGCCCTGACCTGGATGGACGCCCGGGTGTACGGGGTGCCGGTCACCCCGCGTACCGGCAAGCCGGTCGAGGTCAACGCATTGTGGATCAATGGCCTGGCCGGGCTCGCGGAGCTGACCGAGCTGGCCGGGCGGAACGCCGACGGGCTGTGGCGACTCCACGCGCAGGCCACCGACTCGTTCCGGGCCCGTTTCCCGGCCCCGACCGGCTGGTTGCACGACGTGCTGGACGCGCCCGCGCCGGCGTACCCGTTGGGTGGGGCGGCCCTGCACGACGACGACGCGTTGCGCCCCAACCAACTGCTGGCCTGGTCGCTGCCGTACGCGCCGATGGAGCCGGACGAGGCGACGCTGCGCCGGGTCGCGGGCGGGTTGCTCACCCCGCTCGGGCCGCGCAGTCTCGCCCCGGACTCCGCGGAGTTCGTGGGCCGGCACCGGGGTGGCCCGGCCGACCGGGACGGGGGCTACCACCAGGGCACGGTGTGGCCGTGGTTGCTCGGCCCGTACGTGGACGCCGCCCGCCGAGGGAAGATGTCCGTCGATGACGTGTTCGTCGGCATTGAGTCCCATTTGATGGAATATGGGATAGGCTCGGTGAGCGAGACGGCCGACGGCCTCGCGCCGCACACCGCTACCGGGTGCCCGTTCCAGGCGTGGTCGGTGGCCGAGCTGCTGCGGGTACGGCGAAAGAGCCAGTAGCGCTTTACACGACCGCAACGGTGGTGTCGCCGCTGGTTATCGCGATCCCGGCAGGATTGGCCCCGATCCAGACGCGACGACGACATCGAATGCGGTGTCGGTCGGCGCGCGCCCGGGGACAACTCAAAGGGGGCCGCATGTCACTCGATGCCCACGTGATCGACATCAACCCCGCCCGACAGTTGCGGGTGCTGATGCTCTCCTGGGAGTACCCGCCGGTGCTCGTCGGCGGTCTCGGCCGACACGTGCACGCCCTCTCCGTCGCCCTCGCCGCCGCCGGCCACGAGGTCACCGTCGTCACCCGACACAGCGACGGCGCACCCCTGGAGGAGTACGCCGAGGGCGTGCGCATCCTGCGCGCCCCCGAAGACCCGGTCACCTTCCCGCTCGCCACCGGCTCACTGCTGGCCTGGACGATGGCCTTCAACCACACCCTCACCCGCACCGCGCTACGCGCCACCGAAGCCGGCACCTACGACGTCATCCACGCCCACGACTGGCTCGTCGCCCACACGGCCGTCACCCTCGCCGAGCACCTGGATCTGCCCCTGGTCACCACCATGCACGCCACCGAGGCCGGTCGGCACCAGGGATGGCTGCCGGAGGAGATGAACCGCACCATCCACGGCGTCGAGCACTGGCTCAGCAATTCCTCCGTCCGGGTGATCACCTGTTCGGGGTACATGCGCGAGCAGGTGACCACGCTCTTCGACATGCCGGCCAGCCAGGTCGACGTGGTGCCCAACGGGGTCGACGACCGGGCCTGGCGGGCCCGTCCCCGAGCTGTCGCGTCGGCCCGGGCGCGCTTCGCCGGGGACGGCCCGCTGGTCGGGTACGCCGGACGGCTGGTCTACGAGAAGGGTGTCCAGCACCTGGTACATGCCGTACCCCGGCTGCGCGAACGGCATCCGGGGCTGCGCGTGGTGATCGCCGGCGACGGCCCGTACCGCACCGAGTTGGAGGCGGAGGCCCGGCGGCTGGCGCTGAGCGCGACGGTCCGGTTCACCGGGTTTCTCGACGCCACCCAACTGCCGGCGATGCTCGGCGCCACCGACGCGACGGTGGTCCCCAGCCTCTACGAGCCGTTCGGCATGGTGGCGCTGGAGGCGGCGGCCGCCGGAGCGCCACTGGCGGTGGCCCGGACCGGCGGTCTCGCGGAGATCGTCGAACCCGGCGTGACCGGGGTGACGTTCCCGCACAGTGACCCGGACGCGCTCGCCGGCGCGGTCGGCCAGCTGCTCGGCGACGAGGTCTTCGCCCGGCGGCTGGCCCGCCGGGCCCGCACGATGGTCGGCGAGCGGTACGGCTGGGCCACCATCGCGGCCCGCACCGCCGCCAGTTACGCGACCGCTCGGCGCGAACACGGCCCCGTCCAGGCCCGCCGCGCCGCTGCCCGGCTGGCCGGCGGACGGACCCGGATCGCCATCCCGGAGGGGAATCTGCTGACCCGGGCCGACCACGCCGCGTGCTGACGTACGTCGGATGACCTATAGGTGACTTCCGATCCGCTGGTTAGGGTGTAGCCCGAACAGCGGCTGAGGAGGAGCGTGCACAGGTGCTGATCGCCGGTCGGTACCGACTGCTCGACCTGGTGGGTCGCGGGGGCATGGGTCGGGTGTGGCGCGCCCGCGACGAGATGCTGCACCGCGAGGTGGCGGTCAAGGAGATCGTGCCCCCGAGTTGGTTGGATGATCGTGGGCGGGCCGAGGTGCGCTCGCGCACCATGCGGGAGGCGCGGGCCGCGGCCCGGCTCAACCACCCCGCCGTGGTCCGGCTCTACGACGTGGTCGCGGTCGACGACAGCCCCTGGATCGTGATGGAGTACGTCCCGTCCCGCACCCTTCAGGACGTCGTCGACGCCGAGGGGCCCCTGAAGCCCGCCCGCGCGGCCCGGATCGGTCTGGCAGTGCTCGACGCGTTGCAGGCCGCCCACAGCGCCGGGGTGCTGCACCGCGACATCAAACCGCAGAACGTGCTCGTGGCGCACGACGGGCGGGTGATGCTCACCGACTTCGGGCTGGCCACCTTCGACGGTGGCGACGGCGCAATGACCCGACCCGGCATGGTCCTCGGCTCCCCGCAGTACGTGGCCCCGGAGCGGGCCTCCGACGGGGTGTCCTCGGTGGCCGCCGACCTGTGGTCGCTCGGCGCGACCCTGCACGCCGCCGTGGAGGGGCAGTCCCCGTACGCCCGCAGCACCGCGATGGCCACCCTGAGCGCGCTGGCCGCCGGTCCGCCGGACCCGGCCCCGCACGCCGGCGCGCTCGCGCCGGTGCTGCACGGGCTGCTCCGCCGTAACCCGGACGACCGCCTCGACCACGACGCGGCCCGTCGGTTGCTCAGGGCGGCAGCGGGCGGCCGGGCCGATCCACCGGCGGCGACCGACCGCCCCTCGGCCGACGGGCCGGCGTCGGGGGTGGTCGACCCGGGCACCGCGGCCGACGACCTCGACCCCACCATTCCGCTGCCCGACCCGGCCGACGAACCGGCCGCAACGGAAGCCGGTGGCGCCTCCCCCGCACCGGACCCGTCCGCCGCGGGGCGGACCGCGCGTCGGGTGGCGGTGGTCGCCGTGGCGCTGCTGGTGGCCGTGGTGGCCGGCGTCGGCACCGCACTGACCGTCACCGGTGACAAGCCCGGCGACACCACCGGGTGGTCCTCTCCGACGCCGGGTGCCGGGCCGCTCGGTCCCGGCCCGCTGCCGAGGGGGCGGGGCATTCCCCCACCCCCGTTCGCCTGTGTCCGCCCGGACATCGTCGGGACGCCCGTGCCGGCCGGCACCCCGAGCCCGGGCGACGGGTTCCAACCGCCGCCCGGCTGGATCTGGTACGCCGACACCACCGGCTTCCGGGTCTCCGTACCGGCGACGTGGTGGACCTCCCGCGACGGCACTGTGGCGTGCTTCCAGGATCCGGCGACCGGCCGGGCCTTCAGCGTCGCCGAGGGCGGCGCTGTCGACCCGCTGCGGCGGCTGCGGGCCCTTCGCGACAAGGCAGCCGCGGCGGGGGCCCTGCCCGGGTACGACGAGATCCGGCTCGCCACCAGCGACGGCGCAGCCGAGTGGGAGTGTCGCTGGCAGACACCACACGGGCGGTGGCTGCGCGCCCGCCAGCAGACCCTCGGCGCGGACCGCTGGACGCTGGGTTGGATCACCTTCGACGAGGACTGGGCCAGCGCCGCCGCCGACTGGGAAACGGTGCGAAAGAGTTTCCGACCACCCCGCTGACCTGCACCGTATGGCCATGATCCGGACCACCGTCCGGTCTGGATCGAGGCCGCTCAGTGGATGAGAAAGCCGACATTGGTGGCTATCGTGGATCCCGGGGTGACCGAGGGGGAGCGACCGTGCATCAGTTGCTGATCGCGGGTCGGTACCGGCTGCTCGACCTGGTCGGCACCGGCGGAATGGGCCGGGTGTGGCTTGCTCGCGACGAGATGCTGCACCGCGACGTGGCGCTGAAGGAGGTCGTGCCGCCGTCCTGGCTGGCCGAGACCGAGCGTGCGGAGTTGCGGCTACGGACCCTGCGTGAGGCACGCACCGCTGCCCGGCTCAACCATCCCAACGTGGTCCGCCTCTACGACGTGGTGCACGACCGGGACAGCCCCTGGATCGTGATGGAGTACGTGCCATCCCGGTCGGTGCAGCAGATCATCAGCGCCGAGGGGCCACTGAGTCCGCCGCGCACCGCCCGGATCGGGCTGGCGGTGCTCGCCGCGTTGCGGGCCGCGCACGCCGCCGGAGTGCTGCACCGCGATGTGAAGCCGCACAACGTGCTCGTGGCCGACGACGGGCGGGTGATGCTCACCGACTTCGGGTTGGCCACCTTCGACGGCGGCGACGGCACGATGACCGGGCCCGGCACGATCCTCGGCTCGCCGCAGTTCGTCGCTCCGGAGCGGGCCCGCGAAGGGGTGTCCGACGCGCGTACCGACATGTGGTCGCTGGGCGCGACGCTCTACGCGACGGTCGAGGGGCAGTCACCGTACGCGAGGTCGAGCGCCATGGCGACGCTCAGCGCACTGGCCACCGAACCACCTGACCCGATGCGTCGGGCCGGCCCGTTGGGTCCCGTCCTCACCGGCCTGTTGCAGCGTGACCCCTGGCGGCGGCTGACCGCCGTCGAGGTGGAGCCGCTGCTGCGCAGCGCCGCGGCGAGCCCCGACGAGCCCGCCGGGCCGGTCCGGTCGGCGGCGGTCGCGGCGGTCCGCAGCGCCGGCCGGGCCAGCACGCCCCACCCGATCGATCCGATGCCCCCGTCGGGCGAACCGGCGACGCCGACCCCGCGTCCACCGCGCCGACCCATCCGGCGACGACGCCTGATCGCCCTGGGCGGCGCGGCGGCCGCCCTGCTCGTCGCGGGAGGCGTCGCGCTGGCCCTGGTCGATCGACACGATGAGCGGACCTCACCGTCCGGCTCGGGTGGCGGCGCACCGACCTCCCGGCCGGCGGCATTCGCCTGCGCGTCGTCCCCGCCACCGTCGGCCACCCCGGTGGTGTCGGTGTCCCCGCCGGCCGACGCGAGATACCGGCTGCCCGAGGGCTGGACCTGGCACGACGACCCGACCGGGTTCCGGATCGCCGCGCCGGTGGGCTGGGCGCGCTGGACCGAAGGTCCAGCGACCTGTTTCCGCAGGTCCAGCGGGTCCCGGGTGCTCAGCGTCGAGGCGGGTCCGGCCCGCGCGGATCCGGTGGCGTACTGGAAGGCCGAGGAGGCGCGGTTGACCACGAGCGGGGCGTTGCCGGGCTATCGCAAGGTGGACATCTCCGCGATGGACATCTTCAAGGGCGGCGCGGTGTGGGAGTGCGGCTGGCTGAACGCCCTCGGCGTTGCGGTGCACAGTTTCCGGCTGCTGATCAACGCGTCGGCGGGCCGTTCGTACACCGTCTCCTGGTTGACAGAAGAGTTCGACTGGCAGGTCAACGCGGCATACTTGCCGATGATCCGGCAGAGCTTCACCCCCACCCCGTAAATCCGTCCGATGTGGACTGCTCGGGTGATGCCCCTGCGGCGCTGACGCTGACTACAGTGGCGTAGTTTTGGGCGCTCAAGATCCTTGGGGAGGGTGAGCCGAGATGATGGGACCGCAACACGCGCTGTCCGGCGCGGCGGTGTGGTTGGCTGGCTCCTGGGCACTGGAGCAGTTCGCCGACTACCACCAGTCGCCGCTCGCGTTGGCGGTGGGCACCGCGGTGTGCGCCGGTGGCGCGCTCTTCCCCGACCTCGACATGTCGGGCAAGGTGACCAAGAACCAGGGTGGGGCCACCGTGGCCCGTACCTTCGGGGTCTTCTCGCTCTTCGCCGCCGAGGTGATGGAGAAGATCTCCCTCGGGGTCTACTACGCCACGAAGCTCAGCAAGGATCCGCGCCGCAACAACGGGCACCGGACGCTGACCCACACGCTGCCGTTCACCGCGCTGGTCGGCTGGGGCACCACCGCGCTCTGCGCCGCGTACGGCAAGTGGGCGGTCATCACCATCCTGTTCTTCATGTTCGGGCTGGCGCTGCGCGGGCTGTTCGACGAGTGGGCCGAGCGGGCCGGCTGGGTGATCATCACTCTCGCGTCGGCCGGGGCGGCCTGGTTCACCTACGCCAACCTGCCGGGCGGACGCGGCTATCCGCTGATCGGCACCGCGCTGGGCGTGGGCTGTTTCGTGCACATCCTCGGCGACATGATCACCCGTGCCGGCGTGCCGATCCTCTGGCCGATCCCGATCAAGCGGCGCATGTGGATGATGATCGGCCTGCCGAACCGCATCGCCCTGCGTGTCGGCAGCAAGGCCGAGGTGGTCGGCATGCGCATCGCGCTGACCGTCGTCTCGGCGCTCGCGACCGTCGGCCTGGTCGCGCCCTCGGTGCTGAGCCGATTCGACATCGACATATGACCGGTCCGGCGCCGGTCGTCCCGCCGGTCGCCGACGAGCGCGTACCGGAGTTCTGCCGCGCGCTGGGGCTGCCGGGTCTCGCCGACGTGCACGTGCACTTCCTGCCGCCGCGACTGCTGCGTCGGGTGTGGGCCTACTTCGACGCCGCCGGGCCGCTGGTCGGCGCCGAATGGCCGATCCGTTACCGGTGGAGCGACGCCGACCGGGTCGCGCACCTGCGCCGGCTCGGGGTGCGGGCGTTCAGCGCGCTGGCGTACGCGCACCGGCCGGGCATGGCGGCCGACCTCAACCGCTGGACGCTGGATTTCGCCCGTGACACCCCGGGCTGCCTGGCCTCGGCCACGTTCTACCCGGAGCCGGAAGCCTTCGGGTACGTCGAGGCGGCCCTCGCCGAAGGTGCCCGGCTGTTCAAGCTGCACCTGCAGGTCGGCGGCTTCGCGCCGACCGATCCGGCGTTGGACCAGGTGTGGGGGATGCTGTCGGACGCGGGTGTGCCGGTGGTGGTGCACGCCGGGCACGCCCCGGTGGGCACCGCGCACACCGGCCCGGACCCGTTCGCCGCCCTGCTGGCCCGCCACCCCCGGCTGACCGCCGTGGTGGCGCACCTGGGCGCACCGGACTACCGGGCGTTCCTGGACCTCGCCGAGACGTACGAGCGGGTCCGGCTGGACACCACGATGGCGTTCACGCCCTTCTTCGACCAGTTCGTCCCCTTCCCCGCCGACGAGTTGCCCCGGTTGCGGGAGCTGGGGCTGGCCGGCAAGGTGCTGCTGGGCAGCGACTTCCCGAACATCCCGTACCCGTACGCCGACCAGGTGGCCGGGCTGGTCCGGCTGGACCTGGGCGACGACTGGCTGCGCGCGGTCTGCTGGAACAGCGCCGCCGCCCTCTTCGACCTGTCCTGACCGTGTGGCGGCGCGGTGACCGTCGCCGCACGCTCTCGCCCCGCCACACCTCCCGCAGCCGGTGGCGCGACCGCCGGCCGACGCCGGACACGGACTGAATTCTTTTCGACATCGGCTATTGACGTCGCCGTAACAGGTGGCCTAGCGTCCTGTCGAACCGCTTCGTCGAAGCGCTTCGACGAAGTCTCCGGGAGTGGTTCCACAGCAGGCCAAAGGAGGTACGCGGTGGCCACCATGCACGACGTCGCCCGCCTCGCCAACGTCTCGGTCAGCACCGTCTCGTACGTGCTCACCGGCGCCCGGCCGATCTCGCAGGCCACCCGCAACAAGGTGCTCGCCGCGATGGCGCAGCTCGACTACCAGCCCAACGCGATGGCCCGAGGGCTGGCCAGCCGCCGCAGCCGGATCCTCGGCCTGCTGATGCCGATGGACGAACGGGGCCTCGGTGCCACCGAGACCGCCTTCGTCACCGGTGCCGCCGCCGCGGCCAGCGTCGCCGGCTACCACCTGGTGCTCTCGCCGGTCGGCGGGGGCGACCTCGACGACCTGCGCCGGCTGGCCAGCCAGCGGATGCTCGACGGCGTCGTGCTGATGGAGGTGCAGCTGGCCGACGAGCGGGTGACAGTGCTCCAGGAGGCGGGGGTGCCGCTGGTACTGATCGGCCGTACCGCCGACACCAGCACGCTCTCCTACGTCGACATCGACTTCGACCAGACCGTCCGGGACGCCGTCGCGCACCTTGTCGGCCTCGGGCACCGGCAGATCGTCTACGTCAACCACTCGGCCGCCACACTGGCCAGCGGTTACGGGCCGGCGCTGCGTACCCGGGACGCCTTCACCTCGGCGATGACCGGGCACGGCCTGGAGCCGGTGATGATCGCCGCCGAGGACAGCGCCGCCGGCGGACGGGCCGCCCTGGCCGCCGCGTTCGCGCAGGCCCCGGAGCTGACCGCGGTGCTGGCCATGAACGAGACGGCGATCTTCGGCATCCTCGGCGAGCTGACCGGCCGGGGCTTGTCGGTGCCCGACGACGTATCCGTCGTCTCGATGGTGACCTCGCCACAGGTCGCCGAATTGGCCACCCCCGCGCTGACCGCGATGACGTCCCCCGGCTCGGCGCTGGGCCGGATCGCGATCGAGGCGCTGACGCGCCACCTGGACGGCCCCGCCGACCTTCGTCACCAGCAACTGCTGCCGTGCACGTTGGAGATCCGGGGGTCGACCGCCGCACCACGGCGGCCGGCACTGGCTACCTCTGGTCCGGCGTCGAACGACGGCGGCTGACCACCGAAAACGGCCCGCCATCGCGCTGCAACGCGACGACGGGCCCCGTGAAGTACCGGCTAGTACTCAACGAGGAGGATAGTAATGCAGCGATTCCACCGGCTCGTCGCCGCGATCGCCCTGGCGGCGACCGCGACGACCACCGTGGCCGCGTGCGGCGGTGGTGACAACGGGGACAGCAGCGACGCCAAGGTTCTGAAGCTCTGGCACTACGAGAGCGAGAACAGCGCCATGGGGATCGGCTGGGACCGGGCGATCGAGATCTTCAAGTCCGAGCACCCGGGCGTCGAGGTGCGCTTCGAGCGCAAGGCGTTCGAGCAGATCCAGCAGAACGCCGGCATGATCATCAACTCGTCCGAGGGCCCGGACATCATGGAGTACAACAAGGGCAACGCGACCGCCGGGCTGCTCTCCTCCCAGGGCCTGCTGGCCGACCTGAGCAGCGAGGCCGACAAGCGCGGCTGGGCCGACAAGCTCAGCCCCAGCCTGCAGACCACCGCCCGGTACAGCGACAAGGGCGTGATGGGCTCCGGCAACTGGTTCGGTGTGCCGAACTACGGCGAGTACGTCACTGTCTACTACAACAAGGACCTGTTCCAGCAGAACGGCGTCAAGGTCCCGACCACCATGGCCGAGATGACCGCCGCGATGGACACCTTCGTCGGCAAGGGGATCACCCCGCTGGGCATGGCCGGCGCCGAGTACCCGGCCGGGCAGCTCTTCTACCAGCTCGCCCTCTCCAAGGCCGACCGGCAGTTCGTCGACAACTACCAGCTCTACAAGAACCCTGTCGACTTCACCGCCGACCCGCTCAAGTACGGCGCGGAGACCTTCGCCCAGTGGGTGCAGAAGGGCTACGTCGCCAAGAACTCGGCCAGCCTCAAGGCCGAGGACATGGGTACCGCCTTCATCGGCGGCAAGGTTCCGATGATCGTCTCGGGTAGCTGGTGGTACGGCCGGTTCAAGGCCGAGATGAAGGCCAACTGGGACACCTTCCTCTTCCCCGGCAACACCCTGCAGGCCGGCTCCTCCGGCAACCTCTGGGTGGTCCCGGAGAACAGCAAGGCCAAGAGCCTGGCGTACGACTTCATCGACATCACCCTGCGCCCGGAGATCCAGGATCTGATCGGCAACAACGGTGGTGTTCCGGTCGCCGCTGACGCGTCGAAGATCACCGACCCGAAGGACCGCAAGCTGATCGAGGACTTCAACACGGTCAGCAAGTCCGACGGGCTCGCCTTCTACCCGGACTGGCCGGTCCCCGGCTACTACGACGTGCTGGTCTCCGGCTTCCAGGGTCTGATCAACGGCTCGAAGTCGCCCGACCAGGTCCTCGACACGATCGCCAAGCCGTACGCCGATGGCGTCAAGGAGATCACCGGCAAGTGACACGGCGAGCGGCGGGCGTGACCGGCACGGCCGGCGCGCCCGCCCGCCCCGCCGGGAAGGATCTTCCATGGCAGTCTCCGAGACGGTCGCCGCCACATCGCCGGCCGCGACCCCCACTCCACCCGCGCCCCGCCGCCAACGCCGCGGCCGCAACGCGGCGTACTGGCTCTACCTGCTCCCCGGAGCGGTGCTCTTCCTCCTCGTCATCGGCGCGCCGCTGGTCGGCACCCTCTACCTGTCGCTGACCAAGTGGTCCGGCATCGGCGACCCCCGGTGGGTCGGCCTGGACAACTACCAGCAGTTGCTGCACGACGACGTGTTCTGGGCGTCGTTCCGCAACACCGTCTGGATGCTCGTCGCCATGGTGGTGGTGCCCACCGTGCTCGGTCTGCTGCTGGCCGCGGTGCTCTTCGACGTCATCGGCCGCCGGTTCAAGCCCCGCACCGCCGCCGCGCTGCGGGCCGCGTTCTACCTGCCGCAGGTGCTGCCCGTCGTGGTGGCCGGCATCGTCTGGGGCTGGATCCTGCGCCCCGACGGCGCGTTCAACAGCCTCCTCGACGCGGTCGGTCTCGGCGCGCTACGCCACGACTGGCTCGGCGACCCGGGCACCGCCCTGCCGGCCGTGATGGCCGTGATGATCTGGGTGCAGATCGGCTACCCCGTCGTCGTGTTCATGGCGGCGTTGCAGCGGGTCGACCCCGAGCTGTACGAGGCGGCCGAGGTCGACGGCGCGAACTGGCTGCACCGGTTCCGGGCGATCACCCTCCCGCAGATCCGGCCGGAGACCTTCGTGGTGGCCCTGACCTGCACCATCGCCGCGTTGAAGGTGTTCGGGCCGATCTTCGCCCTGACCCGGGGAGGCCCGGACAACGCCACGAACGTGCCGTCGTACTTCGCCTATTACACGTTCTTCAAGAAGCTGCAGGTCGGCTACGGCTCCGCGATCTCCATGGTGCTGACCCTGATCATCGTGGTGGTGGCCGGGATCTTCATCTGGATGCAGGCCCGCAGCGAGCGCCGGGACCGGGGGTTCTGACATGGCCGTCATGCTCACACCGAGCACCGCGCCGGTGAAGCCGGCCCGGCCGGTACGCGACCGACACCACCGCGGCGTCAGCCGCTGGGTGGTGCTCGTCCTGGTTCTCCTCGGCGCGCTCGTCATGCTGGTGCCGTTCGCGTTCATGCTGCTCAACGCGTTCAAGTCGCCCGGCGACTACTCGTCGAGCGGGCCGCTGAGCTGGCCGACGGAGTTCTACACCAAGGGTCTGCGCACCTACTGGACCACTGTGAACTTCCCGCTCAAGTTCTGGAACTCCGCGGTCATCGCCGGCTCGGTGGCGGTGCTCGGCGTCGCCGTGTCGCTGCTCAACGCGTACGCCCTGGGCATCGGCCGGGTCCGTGGCCGGCTGTGGATCGTCGGTCTCTTCCTGCTGGCGAACATGCTGCCGCAGGAGGCGCTGATCTACCCGCTGTACTACGTGGCGAAGCAGGTTGGCCTCTACAACACCCAGCTCTCGGTGATCATCATCTTCACCGTGATCCAGAGCGCGTTCGGCACCTATCTGCTCGCCTCGGTGATGAGCACGTTCCCGCGCTCGCTGCTGGAGGCCGCCGCGTTGGACGGCGCCGGCAAGTGGACGGTGCTGTGGCGGGTGGTCTTCCCCAACCTGCGGCCCACCCTCGCGGTGCTGCTCATCTTCTTCTTCATCTGGACGTGGAACGAGTTCCTCATCCCGCTGGTCATGCTGATCGACAACCAGACGCAGACCATCCCGGTCGCGCTCGCGTCGTTGCAGGGCGACCGGCTGATGGACGCCCCGACCACCAACGCCGGCGCGCTGATCAGCCTGGTGCCGGCCATCCTCTTCTTCCTCATCTTCCAGCGCACCCTTGCGCGCGGTATCACGGCAGGAGCCGAGAAGTGAAGTTCACCGACGGGTACTGGCAGCTGCGCCCCGGCGTCAGCGTCCTGCGCCCCGGCACCGTGGAGTCGGTCGAGCCGGACGAGCGCGGCTTCACCGTCTTCGCGCCGACCGGTCAGATCACCGGACGCGGCGACACCCTCAACCGCCCTCTGGTCACCGTCCGGTTCTTCTCCCCCGCCCCCGGCGTCATCGGGGTGACGATCGCCCACCACACCGGAGGGCTGCCCCGCGAACCGCACTTCGGGCTGAGCACCGACGAGACGCACCCGGTCACCGTCGACGTCACCGGGCTCAGCGCGACGCTGACCACCGGTGAGCTGACCGCACGGGTCGCGCTCATCGACGGGTGGCGGGTCGACTTCCTGCACGGCGACCGGCTGGTCACCGCGTCCACAGGGCGCAGCATCGGCGTCGTCACCGACGCCGAGGGCCGCCGACACGTGCACGAACGGCTCGCCCTGGGCGTCGGTGAGACGGTGTACGGGCTGGGCGAGCGCTTCGGCCCGTTCGTCAAGAACGGGCAGACCGTCGACATCTGGAACGCCGACGGCGGCACCGCCAGCGAGCAGGCGTACAAGAACGTGCCGTTCTACCTCAGCAGCGCCGGCTACGGGGTCTTCGTGGACCACCCGGAGCACGTGTCGTTCGAGGTCGGCTCCGAGGTCGTCACGCAGACCCAGTTCAGCGTCGAGGGCCAGTCGCTCACCTACTACGTCATCGACGGGCCCCAGCCGAAGGACGTGCTGCGCCGGTACACCGCGCTCACCGGCCGGCCGGCCCGGATCCCCGCCTGGTCGTACGGGCTCTGGCTGTCCACGTCGTTCACCACCTCGTACGACGAGAAGACCGTGACCGAGTTCGTCGACGGGATGGCCGAGCGCGGGCTGCCGCTGTCGGTGTTCCACTTCGACTGCTTCTGGATGCGCCAGTTCCACTGGGTCGACTTCGTCTGGGACCCGGCGACCTTCCCCGACCCGGAGGGGATGCTGCGCCGGCTGCACGAACGCGACCTGAAGGTGTGCGTCTGGATCAACCCGTACATCGCGCAGCGCTCGTACCTCTTCGAGGAGGGCCGCGAGGCCGGTTACCTGGTGCGCAACCCCGACGGCTCGGTCTGGCAGTGGGACAAGTGGCAGGCCGGCATGGCGCTGGTCGACTTCACCAACCCGGACGCCGTCGCCTGGTTCACCGGCAAGCTCAAGGTGCTGCTGGACATGGGCGTCGACTGCTTCAAGACCGACTTCGGTGAGCGCATCCCGACCGACGTGGTGTGGCACGACGGCTCGGACCCGCAGCGGATGCACAACTACTACTCGTACCTCTACAACAAGGCGGTCTTCGAACTGCTGGAGGCCGAGCGCGGCAAGGGCGAGGCGGTGCTGTTCGCCCGCTCGGCCACCGCCGGCGGGCAGCAGTTCCCGGTGCACTGGGGTGGCGACTGCGAGTCGACGTTCGTCGCGATGGCCGAGTCGCTGCGCGGCGGGCTGTCCTTGGCGGCGTCCGGCTTCGGCTACTGGAGCCACGACATCGGCGGCTTCGAGGGCACCCCCGACCCGGCGGTGTTCAAGCGCTGGGTGGCCTTCGGGCTGCTCTCCTCGCACTCCCGGCTGCACGGGTCCGGCTCGTACCGGGTGCCGTGGGCCTTCGACGACGAGGCCGTCGACGTGCTGCGGCACTTCACCCAGCTCAAGCTCGGCCTGATGCCGTACCTGGCGGCCGCCGCCGAGGACGCGCACCGCCACGGAACCCCGATGATGCGGCCGATGTTCCTGGAGTTCCCGGACGACCCGGCGACCGCGCACCTGGACCGGCAGTACATGCTCGGCCCGGACGTGCTCGTCGCACCGGTGCTCACTGCCGACGGCGACGTCACCTACTACGTACCCGCCGGCACCTGGACGCACCTGGTCACCGGCGCGCAGGTCACCGGCCCGGCCTGGGTGACCGAGAAGCACGGCTTCGACAGCCTGCCGGTACTGGCCCGACCGGGTGCGGTCATCCCGTTCGGCTCGCGCACCGACCGACCGGACTACGAGTGGGCCGACGACGTGCGGCTGCGGCTGTACGCACCGGCCCAGGGCCAGCGGGTCCGGGTACGGGTACCGTCACCCGGCGACGGACCGGGCGCCGAGTTCGACGTGCGCTACGAGGACGGGACGGCCAGCGCCGAACTGGTCGCCGGCACCTCGACGGGCTACATCTGCGAGATCCAGGGGACGGAACGATGACGCGACACCACTTCCCGGAGAGCTTCATCTGGGGCTCGGCGACGGCCGCGTACCAGATCGAGGGTGCGGCGACCGAGGACGGGCGAGGCCCGTCCATCTGGGACACCTACAGCCACACCCCCGGCCGGACCCTCAACGGTGACACCGGGGACGTGGCCGCCGACCACTACCACCGGTGGGCCGACGACCTCGGGCACATCGCCGACCTCGGGCTTGGCGCGTACCGGTTCTCCATCTCCTGGCCCCGGGTGCAGCCGGGCGGTTCGGGCCGGTTCAACCAGGCGGGCATCGACTTCTACTCGCGGCTGGTGGACGGGTTGCTGGAGCGGGGCGTCCGCCCGGTGGCCACCATGTACCACTGGGACCTGCCGCAGGAGCTGGAGGACACCGGCGGGTGGGCGGCACGGGAGACCGCGTTGCGCTTCCAGGAGTACGCGGCGGGCATCGTCGGTGCGCTGGGCGACCGGGTGCACACCTGGACGACGCTGAACGAGCCGTGGTGCTCCGCGTACCTGGGTTACGCCTCCGGTGTGCACGCGCCGGGTCGGACCGAGCCGGCGGCGGCGCTGGCGGCGGTGCACCACCTCAACCTCGCGCACGGCCTGGCCGGCCGGGTGGTCCGGGAGCTGGCCCCGTCCGCCGAGCTGTCGGTGACGCTGAACCTGCACGTCGTCCGGGGCGCCACCGACTCGGCCGCCGACCAGGACGCGGTCCGGCGGATCGACGCGTTGGCGAACCGGGCGTTCCTCGGCCCGATGCTGGACGGGGCGTACCCGGCCGACCTGCTGGCCGACACCGCCTCCGTCACCGACTGGTCGTTCGTCCGCGAGGGTGACGAGAAGCTGATCGCGGTGCCGCTGGACGTGCTCGGGGTCAACTACTACTCCAGCACCCTGGTCCGGGCCTGGGACGGGGTGTCTGCCCGCTCCGACGCCGACGGGCACGGCGCGTCGACCTCCACGCCGTGGGTCGCCGCCGACGACGTCGACTTCCTGCCGCAGCCCGGCCCGTACACGGCGATGGGTTGGAACATCGACCCGCCGGCGCTGACGGAGCTGCTGCTGCGCCTGCACCGCGAATACCCGAACCAGCCCATGATGATCACCGAGAACGGCGCGGCGTTCGACGACGTGGTGTCGGCCGACGGCCGCATCCACGACGACCGGCGGATCGACTACCTGCGTCGGCACATCGGCGCGATGGCCGACGCCCGCACCCAGGGGGCGGACGTCCGCGGCTACTTCGTCTGGTCGTTGCTGGACAACTTCGAGTGGGGCTACGGCTACGACCGTCGCTTCGGGATCATCCGGGTCGACTACGACACCCAGGTACGCACCTGGAAGGACAGCGCCCACTGGTACCAGCGCCTCGCCGCCACCGGCGAGCTGGACTCGGCGCAGGACTGAAGTACCCCGCCACGCCCGCACCGAGCTTGCGGCCATGTCCTGACGAGCGTGATGCCTGTGAGTCATCTCGATGACTCACAGGCATCAGGCATTCCGGGAAGCGCGACGCAACGCCTCCTGGACCGTCGGCTCGACTCAGGCCGCCTCAGACCCCGACGCGCTGCGGCGGGACGGTAAGGCCGTAGAGATCCATCAGCTCCGGGGTGTCGATCCGGCTGCCGTCGGCGACCGAGTCGCAGGCGATGTCGACGATCTGGTCCTTGTGCGCCAACAGGTACGGCCGGGCGCCCACGTCGGCGCTGGCCAGGGTGGCGATGCCGGGCCAGTGTCGGCGGCCGAACAACATCGGATAGCCGCGCAACCCGTCGTAGGTGGCGCAGACCAGCACGTCCGGGTACGGCAGCGCGGCGACCCGCCGCACCGCCGTGGCGGTCAGGCCCGGCATGTCGACCGGAACCACCACCACGGCCTCGATCCCGTCGTCGTCCACCGCGGCCAGACCGGCCCGGATGGACGAGCCGACTCCGGTGCCCCACGCCTTGTTGATCACAACGGTGGCCTTGCCCAGGTCAGCGGTCTCCTGGACCTGATCCGCGGCGGCACCCAGGACGACCACGATCCGCTCGCAGCCCGCCTCGGTCATCGTGTCGATCATCTGATTGACCAGGGGTTTTCCTCCCTGGTGCAGCAGCGCCTCGGGACCACCGATCCGTCGTCCTCCGCCTGCGGCGATGATCATTCCTGCGATCCGGTTCAGCTGCGCCCCCTCCAGCACGGAACGGACCGTGACAGATCCGTCCCCTCCTACGGACACTGCAACGAGGACGGCCAGCCGAGGGTGGCGGGGCGAAAGGGAGCAATAGCACAACCGTTACACGCCCGGCATCTCCCGACGCAGCGGACGGTGCCGGTCGTTGAGGGCGCGGCGGTCGCCCGACGGCGCGGACCCGGCCGGTGTCCCGACGGTCGGCTGACGCTCGCGGGTCAGGCGGCGTCGGCGTAGCAGTCGACGATGGACAGATCCAGCGGAAACCGGACCGGCGTCGCACCGAAGAGCAGCGCTGAGGCCCGCTCGCCGCAGCGGCTGACAGCCTCGGCGACCGCGTCGGCCTGACCGGCCGGCGCGTGCACGACCACCTCGTCGTGCTGGAAGAACACCAACTCGGCGTCGGTGCCGGACAACTCCGTGCGCAGCGTGGCCAGCAACGTCGAGGCCCACTCCGCGGCGGTGGCCTGGATGACGAAA
Organism: Micromonospora sp. NBRC 107095; assembly: GCF_030269705.1. Classification (NCBI taxonomy): domain Bacteria; kingdom Bacillati; phylum Actinomycetota; class Actinomycetes; order Micromonosporales; family Micromonosporaceae; genus Micromonospora; species Micromonospora sp. NBRC 107095. Next base: position 89,562 of record NZ_BSTU01000007.1, on the reverse strand, counting down.
TTACGGGTGAAACGCCCCCGCGAGCGTGCGGCACGCGCCCGTGGACTGTGCGGATCGACAGAGCCCTCCGGATCGGCGGCCTCGTCGCCCAGCTCACCGAACCCGGCCGAGCCGGGCGGGCAGGTCCGCCCCAGCCACGACCGCACCAGCCCACCCGTCTCACCGGTACGCGCCGCCGCCTCGACGTAACCGAACGCCGTCGGGTAACTGCGCTTCAGCACCGCCAGGGCGGGCACCGCCGCCCCGCCGGTCTGCCCGTACATGGCACCGAGCAGGGCCACCTTGGCCTTCGCCCGGTCGCCACCGAACGAGTCCCGGGCCAACGCCGCGTAGAGGTCACCGGCACCGCCCGCCGCCGCCAACCGCGCGTCACCGGAGACCGCTGCCAGCACCCGGGGCTCCAACTGGCCGGCGTCGGCGACCACCAACCGCCAACCCGGATCGGCCACCACCGCCCGCCGGATCACCTTGGGGATCTGCAATGCGCCACCGCCCCGGGTGGCCCACCGGCCGGAGACGACACCACCCGGCACGTACTCCGGTTGGAACCGGCCGCCCCGCACCCACTGGTCGAGCCAGGTCCAGCCGTGCGCCGTCCAGATCCGGTAGAGCTCCTTGTATTCCAGCACCAGCGGCACCGCCGGATGGTCCACCCCGCGCAGCACCCAGGCCCGGGTGTTGGGCAGCTCCACCCCGGCCCGGGCGAACGCCTTCAGCAGCTCGGCCGGCGAGTCGGCGTGCAGGCCGCGTACGCCGAGGGCGTCGGCGATCCGGGCGGCCAGCTCGGCAAGTCGACGGGGCGGCCCGCCGACCGGGGACGCCTCGCCGAGCAGCTCGTGCAGGATCTCGTTGTGCACGTCGGCACGCCACGGCAGCCCGGCGACACCCATCTCCGTGGCGACCAGCGCGCCGGCCGACTCGGCGGCCACCAGCAACCGGAACCGGCCGGGGTGCTCGGTCGCGGCGACCCGGGCGAGCTGGTCCGCGTACACCCGGGTCAGTGCCTCGATGCCCGGACCCGGCGGACCGGGCAGGGTGTCGAAGAGCGCGCCCTGCCCGTGCCCGGGTGGCGCGGCGGCGCGCGGCGGCGGGTCGGGCGGCACCGTCGCGCCGGTCAGCCTGGCCCAGGCGGCGGCCAGCGAGCGGGGCTCGCCCCAGCGGCCCGCGTGGCCGAGCAGCAACGCCTCGGTCAAGTCCACGTCGTGACACCGGTCGACCCGGACGCCGGCGCGCAGCAGCGTCGGATAGACCGCCGGGGCGGTCGCCCAGACCCAACGGGGGTGCTCGGCGGCCTCGCGCGCGGCGACCGCGGCGACCAGATCGGTGACGGTCTCCGGCGGGCCGGACGGCTGGCCGGAGGCGTCAAGCGGGCACAGCACTCCCCCGCCCCGTTCGTCGGACACCACCGCCACCAGCACGAACGTGATTCTGCCTCTTTCGTCCGACAGAAACGGAGGCGCACCTCACCGGATTCGGGTCGGTGCGGTGTCGGAACCGGTCGGTAGCGTGATCAGGTGCCTCCGCAGATCCCGCATCCCGATCCCGGCACCCCCGACACCCGTGGTCCGATGCGCTTCCTGTGGTGGCTGGTCCGCTGCCAACCCTGGCGGGTGCTGCGTGGCAGTCTGCTCGGCACGGCCTGGATGATCGGGCTCTCGGCCCGGCCCTACCTGATCGCCCGGGCCGTCGACGACGGGCTGCGCGCCGGTGACACCCGCGCGCTGGCGCTCTGGGTCGCGGCGATCGTGGTCGCCGGCGTGGGCCTGTCCTACCTGGGCATCATGCGGCACCGCACGATGACCTTCATCCGGGAGGACGCCAAGGCCCGCTCGGCGGAGGTCCTGCTGCGCCACCTGTCCCGGATCGGCGCGGTGCTGCCCCGCCGGGTGGGGGCGGGCGAGGTGTCCACCATCGGCGGCTCCGACATCGACTGGACGGCGCAGGTGCTGACACTGACCGGGCCGGGCGTCGGCGCTGTCGTGGCGTACGGGGTGATCGCCGTGGTGCTCTGGTCGATCTCCCCGATGCTCGCGCTCTGCGTGCTGGTGGGGGTGCCGGTGGTCGGTCTGGTCGTGGGGCCGCTGCTGCGTCGCCTGGAGCGGGCCGAATCGGTCTACCGGCGGCAACAGGGCGCGCTCACCGCCCGGTCCGGTGACATCGTGGCCGGGCTGCGGGTGCTCGCCGGGGTCGGCGGCCGGGACCTGTTCGCCCGGCGGTACGCGGCCCGGTCCCAGGCGCTGCGCGCAGAGGGCTACCGGGTCGGCGCGGTCAACAGCTGGATCGACGCGGCGACGGTCGCCATTCCCGGGTTGTTCCTGGCGGCGGTGGTGTGGCTGACCGCCCGGATGGCGGTGACCGGTGACGTCACGATCGGCGAGTTGGTCGCCGTCTACGGCTACGTGGCGACCCTGATCGTGCCGGTCTGGTTTCTCCTGGAGGGCAGTCACCAGCTGATCCGGGGTCGGGTCGCCGCCCGGCGCATCGCCGACCTGCTCACCGTGACACCGGACGACGTCGGTGGCCCGGGTCGCCGCTGGCCCGATCCCACGCCAGAGGCACGCCGGTCCGGCTCCGTGCCCGAGGCACGCCGGCCACCTGGCCCGGCCGCGCCGGACGGCCCGGCCGACCTGCACGACCCGGTCACCGGGCTGACCGTGCGCGCCGGGCGGCTGACCGGCGTGGCGGTGGACGACCCGGCGACGGCCGTGGCGTTGGCCGACCGGCTCGGCCGGTACGTGGTCAGCGGTGTCACCTGGGGCGGTGTGCCGCTGCGCGACGTCGCCCTGGACGAGGTCCGCGCCCGGATCCTCGTCGCCGACCACGACTCGTACCTCTTCGCCGGCACGCTGCGCGACATCCTGCGCGCCGGGGCCGACGACGATGACGAGCGGCTCGGCGCGGCCCTGCGAACCGCCTCCGCGCAGGACGTCGTCGACGCCCTGCCCGCCGGGCTGGACACCCCGATCGACGCCCGCGCCCGGACGCTCTCCGGCGGCCAGCGCCAACGGCTGCGCCTGGCCCGGGCACTGCACCGCGAGCCGGAGGTGCTGATCCTCATCGACCCGACGTCGGCGGTGGACGCACACACCGAGGTGCGGATCGCCGAGCGGCTGCGGACCGCCCGGTCCGGCCGGACCACCGTGCTGATCGCCACCTCGCCGCTGCTGCTCGGCCGGGCCGACCTGGTCGCGCATGTGAGCGCCGGCCGGGTCACCGCCACCGGCAGCCACACCGACCTGTTCGACAGCGACCCGGCCTACCGGCACCTGGTGGCCCGGGGCAGCGAGGAGGCGTACCGGTGAGCCGTCTGCCGGTGGCCGACCGCGCCACCGTACGCCGGGCCCTCCGCGACATGATCAGCCGACACCGGCGCGCCGTCGGGGTGGTGCTGGCGCTGCACAGCGCCGCCGCGGTCGCCGGGCTCGCCCCGCCGTGGCTGCTGGGCACCATCGTCGACCGGGTCGCCGCGGGCGCGGGCGCGGCCACTGTGGACCGGCTGGCACTGGCCATCGCCGGCTGTGTCCTGGTCAGTGCCCTGCTCTCCCGATACGCCCAGTACGCCGGCCACCGCTTCGGCGAACGGGCCGTCGCCGAACTGCGCGAGCAGTTCGTCTCCCGGACTCTCGGGCTGCCGGTCTCGGTCGTCGAGCGCGCCGGCTCCGGTGACCTGGCCACCCGCAGCTCCGTCGACGTGTCGACGGTCGGCAGCACGGTGCGCGACGTGGTGCCCACCATCGTCATCGCCACCGTGCAGCTGACGTTGCTGTTCGGTGCGGTCTTCCTGCTGCACCCGCTGCTCGGGCTGGCCGCGCTGGCCGGGCTCCCGTCGATCGTGGCGGTGACCCGCTGGTACCTGCGCCGGGCCAGCTCCGCGTACCTCACCGAGGGCGCTGCGGCGGCCGAGCTGACCGAGACGTTGACCACCACCGCCGAGGGCGCCCGCACGGTGGAGGCGCTGCGGCTGGCCGACGAGCGGGTCCGCCACGGCACCACCCGCGTCACGCTGGTGTGGCAGGCCCGTCGGGCGACCCTCGCGCTGCGTACCGTGTTCTTCTCGGTCGTCGAGGCCAGCTACCCGCTGCCGGTCGCCATGGTCCTGCTCGTCGGGGGCTATCTGCTGGCCCGGGACATGGTGTCGCTCGGCGCGGTGGTCGCCGCCGCGCTCTACCTGCAACAGGCGATCGACCCGTTGGACCGCCTGTTGCAGTGGACCGAGCAGGCGCAACGCGGCTTCGCGTCGTACGCCCGGGTGCTCGGTGTCGGCATGGTTCCGCCGGAACCGCCCGGCACGACGGCCTCCTCCCGGGGTGAGCGACTCGTCGTGCGGGGGGCACGGTTCTCCTACTCCGACGGGCCGGACGTGCTGCACGGCATCGACCTGGAGGTGCAGCCCGGCGAGCGGCTGGCCGTCGTCGGCCCGTCCGGTGCCGGCAAGTCCACCCTGGCCCGGCTGCTGGCCGGGATCGACGCGCCACGGGAGGGCGTCGTCAGCATCGGCGGCTGCCCGGTCACCGACCTCGACCCGGCCGAGCGACGCCGCCGGATCGCCCTGGTCACCCAGGAGCACCACGTCTTCATCGGTTCGGTACGCGACAACCTCTCGTTCGCCGCGCCCGACGCCTCCGACGACCAGATGCGCGCCGCGCTCGCCACGGTCGGCGCCGACTGGTTCGCCGCGCTCCCCGACGACCTGGACACCCCGCTCGGCGACGGGGCCCGTCAGCTCGGTGCGGCCGAGGCCCAGCAACTCGCGCTGGCCCGGTTGGTGCTCGCCGACCCGCACACGCTGATCCTGGACGAGGCGACCGCGGCGCTCGACCCGTCCACCGCCCGACGTACCGAGCGGGCGCTGGCCGCGGTGCTGGCCGGGCGGACCGTCATCGCGATCGCGCACCGGCTCAACACCGCGCACGACGCCGACCGGGTCGCCGTGCTCGCGGACGGCCGGATCACCGAGATCGGCAGCCACGACGAGCTGGTGGAGGCCGGTGGCGCGTACGCGGCCCTGTGGCGCTCCTGGCACACCCGGGTCGACGAGCGGTGACGGCGGCTACTTGACCGCGCCGGAGGTGAGGCCGGCCTGGATCTGCCGCTGGAAGACCGCGTACACGATGATCATCGGGAGGATGGCGATGGTCAGCGCGGCGAACAACCCGGACCAGTCCGCCTCGTAGCCGGCGTTGACCGAGATGTCGGCGATGCCCTGGGTGAGCACCCACTTGTCCTTGGCGTTGGAGAGCAGCACCAACGGGAGCTGGTACTGCGCCCACTGACCGATGATGTTGAAGATCGCGACGCTGATCAGGCCCGGCTTCGCCATCGGCATCATCACCTGGAAGAACAGCCGGCTGTGCCCACAGCCGTCGATCATCCCCGCCTCGGCCACCGACGACGGCAGCGTCTTGAAGAACGCCGCCAGGAAAAACACCGTGAACGGCAACGAGTACGCGGTGTAGACCAGCACCACACCGGTGTGGGTGTCCAGCAGACCCAGGTTCTTCACCACGAAGAAGAGCGGCACCAGCGCCAGGAAGACCGGGAAGGCCAGCCCCGAGACGAAGAGGAAGTAGACCGCCCGGTTGCCCCAGAACTTGTAGCGGGCCAGCACGTACGCGGCCATCGAGCCGAGCAGCATGGTGAGGAACGTGCTGCACGACACCACGATCACGCTGTTCAGGAAGTACCGACCGACGTGCGCCTTCGTCCAGGCCCGGGAGAAGTTCTCCCAGCGCAGCTCCGCCGGGAGCGTCCACGGGCTGCTGAAGATCTCGCTGGTGTTCTTGAACGCGGCGAGGAAGGTCCAGAGGATCGGCACGATCACGATCACCGCCCAGACGGCGAGCGCGACGTGCCCCAGGCTGGCAAAGAACCGTACCTCCGAGCGGGGGCCCTTGCGCCCCGGCCCGGCGGGGGCGGACGGGTCACCGGTCTTCGGCGGCAGCGCCGCCGGGGGCGGCAGCGTCGACTGCGGATTCATCAGTACTCCACGCTTTCCCGCTTGGTGAGCCGCAGCGTCAGCGCCGCGAACGTGAGGGTGAGGAAGAACAACGCCACGCCCATCGCCGAGGCGTAGCCGTACTTCGAGTAGACGAACGCGTTGCGGTAGATCTCCATGGCCAGCACGGTGGTGGCGCCGTCCGGGCCGCCACCGTCCACCGAGAGGACCGCCACGATGGCGAACGCGTCGAACGCCGCGATCCCGAGGTAGACCCAGGCCACCTGGAGGGTGTCCCACAGCAGCGGCAGGGTGACCCGGAAGAACAGGGTCACCTTCGACGCCCCGTCCATCTCGGCGGCCTCGTAGATCTCACCGGGGATGGAGGCCATCCCCGCCGAGAAGAGCACCACGTAGAAGCCGACCGCCTGCCAGACCAGCACCGCGATGATCGACCAGAGGGCCAGGTTCGGCTTCACCAGGAAGAGGATCGGCTCCAGGCCGAACTTCATCAGTACGCCGTTGATCAGACCGGACTCGTTCGGCCGGTACACCATCTGGAACAACACCGCGATGATGGCCACCGCCAGGACCTGGGGGAAGAAGAACACCACCCGGTAGAACTTCGCCCCCCAGACCCCCTGGCGTTGGCCACCGCTGCTCTTGCCGCCCACGTTGAGCAGGAAGGCGAAGAACAGGGCGATGGCGATGGTGATCAGCGGCAGGGCAAGCAGCAGTACGCCGTGGTGCTGGACCGCCTTCCAGAAGGCCCCGTCGTCGAGCAGCCTCCGGTAGTTGTCGAAGCCCACCCACTGCGGGGCGGAGAGCCCCCGCCAGTTGGTCATCGAGATCTGGAACGCCTGCGCGTACGGCCAGATCACGAATGTCACGTACAGCGCGACCGGGGCGAACAGGAACCCGATCACGAATGGATACTTGCCGTGCCGCATGACCCTAGCTCCGTTCGATCAGCGCTTGAACTTGGTGACGGAGCTGTCCTTCTTGATCGCGTCGGCCTTCTTCTGGATCCGCTCCACGAAGGCGTCCGCGTTGATCCGGCCGAACATCAGCTCGTTGGTGGCGGTCCGCGCCTCCGTGTCGAGCTCCTTGTACCAGCCGTCGAAGTACAGGTTGAACACGTCGTTACCGGCCGCCTTGAGGGCGGCCTGCGAGCTGGCCACACCGGGCGGGAAGGCGAAGCCCTCCGAACCGGCGGTGACCACGGTCGGGGCCTTGACCACCTCGGTGAAGCCCTTCGCGCCCTCCTTGGACAGCATCTGGCGCATGTACTCCAGGCCGCCCTTCGGGTTCTTGCTCTTCGCCGAGACGAAGTAGCCCTCACCGGCGGTGGCCCGCAGCGCGGTGGCCGGCAGCTTGTCCGAGGAGGACATGCTCGGCACCGGCATCAGCTGGTACTCGAAGCCGGGCGGGGTGTCCTGCTTCTGCTCGCCCTCCAGCCAGTCACCGCTCGGGTAGAGGGCCACCTTGTACTGGTTCTGCCGCAGCTGCACGTCGGTGTGCTTGAGGCCCTCGAAGCTCTTGTCGCTGAACTTCGCTCCGACCTCGGCCCACGCCGCGGCCGCCTGCTTGACGGCGTCCTGCTTCCAGGCGCCGTCCTCCAGGTTGTCGATGTTCTTCAGGACGTCCGTGCCACCGATCTTGGCGGCGTGGGTGAGGATCACGTTCCACTGGTAGTAGGCCGCGTTCGCCCCGGCGTAGCCGTACGGGGTGATGCCCTTGGCCTTGATCGAGGTGAGCAGGGCGATGAAGTCGTCCCACGTCTTCGCCGGCGCCCAACCGTTGTCCTTGAACAGCTTGCCCGAGTACCAGATGCCGAAGACCGTGGAGACGTAGTACAGGACGTACGGCTTGCCGTTGAACGAGCCCGCCTCGATGGTGCCGGGCACCACCGTGTCGCGGACCTTCTTCGCCGGGTCGTCGACCGACGGCGCGTCCCACAGCTCGGTGAGGTCCTGGAGCTGACCGTCGGCGACGAGCGCGCCGAAGTCCATCAGCTTCTCGCCCGAGTTGTTCACGAACTCCGGCGGGTTACCGGAGGCGAACCGCGGCTGGAGCACGGTGGAGACGGCCTGGGTGGCCTGGTGCTTGACCTCCGCCTTGGGGAACGCCTTCTTGTACAGCGGCTCGTGCACGTCGGTGGCGTACTTCTCGCCGTAGCCACCGTTGAAGATGACCACCTCGATCGCGGCGTCCTCCTTGACGCCCAGCGGGTTCTTCTCGCTCTTCGTACCGCCGCCGACCTGCTCGTTGTCGCCGTCGTTGCTGCTGGTGGCGCAGGCGCCGAGCAGACCGATGGCCGGAGTGGCGAGCATGCCCACGGCGGCGGCGCGACGCAGCACCGTGCGACGGTCGAGTGCGGCCGGGTGTTCGGGGGTAATCGACATCGTCGTCTCTCCTTGTGGAATTCGGGTCAGGCGGTACGCCGGAGACGCCCGGCGTACCGCGACTCGAGGGCGAGGTTGTGCTCGTCCCCTCCGGGGACGTTGGCGGAGAGGTAGATAGGGGGTACCTCTCCGGCCTGGTGGAACCGTCGTACGACCTCCGCGGTCAGCAGCTGCGCCAGCAGCGCCGTGGTGACCGAGGAGACCGCACAGACCGCGCCGCCGCCCTCGAGCGGCAGCAGTGCATCGCCGTACGGCGCGCCGTTGTCCAGCACGACGTCGGCGAGGTCGGCGAGCCGATGCCCGGACGGGTGCCGTGGCGCCACCCGTGCGGTGTGCTCGACCGAGGTGACCGCGATCAACGGGTGACCGCGCTCGGTGACCAGCGCCGCCAGCTCGACCACCGAGCCGTTGATGCCGGACTGGGACGCCACCACGAACACGTCGCGCGGCTGGGGCGCCGCGAGCGCGTAGATCTGGTGGGCGATGGAGGGATCACGTTCCAGTTTGGGGTCGGCGAGCACGTCGCGCGGGGCGTCGCCGTGCATCACCAGGTCCCGTACCGAGAGCCGGTTGGTGGGAACCAACCCGCCGGCCCGGGCGACCAGTTCGGCGGCGAACGCCTCCGAGTGCCCGGCGCCGAACGCCTGGAGCACGCCGCCGCCGCGCAGGCTGGCGGCGATCAGGTCGGCGGCCCGGGTGATCCCGTCGGCCTCCGAGTCGAGCAGCCGGTCGAGCACCGGGCGGACGGCGTCCGCGTACCCCTGGGCGCTGATCATGAATGGGCTCCCTTCGCCGCCTTGTGGCCGTCGACGGCCTGTGCGGTCCGCCGGAAGGCCGCGTGCGCGCGGTCGTGCGTGCGTTGGGCGACGGCGATGTAGAGCAGGTCGAGCACCACCAGCTGGGGGTGCCGGGCGGAGAGCGCGTCCGGCCGGAAGGTGGTCGCCTGGCTGGCCGTGAGCAGCACGATGTCGGCCAGTTCGGCCAGTGGCGAGCGGGGGAAGCCGGTGAGCGCGAGCGTGGTGGCGCCCCGGCTGCCCGCCTCGGCGAGCATCTCGATGGTCTCCCGGGTCTGCCCGGTGTGCGAGATGCCGAGCGCCACATCCCCCGGTCGCAGCAGGGCGGCGCTGGCCAGCCCCTCGTGCACGTCGTTCCACGCCCACGCCGCCACCCCGATGCGGTGCAGGCTGAACTGCATCTCCTCGCCGACCAGGGCGCTGCCGCTGGCGCCGAAGATGTTGACCCGGCTGGCACCGGCGATCGCCACCGCGGCCCGCTCCACCTCGCCGAGGTCGAGCAGGGTGGCGGTGTCGTGCATGGCTCGGGTGTCGGCGGCCATGATCTGGTCGAGCACCCGGGCGAGCGGGTCGCTCGGCTGGATCTCCCGTCCGATGTCGACAGTCCAACCGGCCGAGCGCGCCCGCCCGGTTTCGGAGGCGATGCCCAGTCGCAGGTCGGCGTACCCCTCGAAGCCCATCGCCCGGCAGAACCGGGTGATGGTCGCCGGTGAGGTGCCGCTGCGCTCGGCCAGCTCGACGATTGTCGATCGGGCGGCGGCCTCCGGGTCGCTGAGCACGTGCTCGGCGACCCGGTGCAGGGCGCCGGTCAACTCGCCGAGCCCGTTGCGCACCCGTGCCAGCACCCCGTCGGAGGGTGAGGTTCTGCGGTCGATCACGTCGGCGTCGACCACCGCGGTCCCAGCGGCGGTGTCCACCTCGTGATCAACCATGAGTCGCCTCAACTTTCGGAAAAGACTGTTAACCGTTAGTGGTAAAAGTTCTTACTAGACGCCCCTCTATGTCAAGACTGTGGGCGAAGTTTTCAAACTGTTACCCGGCGCACAGCCCCGCACGGCCCCCACCACTTGCCCCGCACCACGCCGCCGACCAGCATGAACAAGCCAGACCGCCGTTCCATGCAAGGAGACCCGTGCCGATGTCCGACACCGTCGTGGTGGGTCTCGACGTCGGCGGTACGTCCACCCGGGCGACCGTCCTCACCCTCACCGGCCACCGCGTCGGCACCGGCCGCGCCGGCGGCGGCAACCCCACCAGTCACGGCGCCGAACGCGCCGCCGCCGAACTGCTGACCGCACTGCGCGAGGCGCTCGCCGACGTCGACCCGGCGCGGGCCGCCGCAGGCACCATCGGTCTCGCCGGGGCGGGCCGGCTGCTCGCCGACCCGACCGGAAGGGCCGCCTTCGACCAGGCCTGGCGCGACGCCGGTCTGCGCTGCCCGTACGAGGTGCACGGCGACGCCCTGGTCGCCTACGCCTCCGGCACCGCCGCCCCGGACGGCACCATCCTCATCGCCGGCACCGGGGCGATCACCGCGCAGGTCCACGATCTGCGGCTCGACCGGATCGCCGACGGCCACGGCTGGCTCCTCGGCGACGCCGGCTCGGGCTTCTGGCTCGGCCGGGAAGCGGTGCGCCGGCTGCTCGCCGACCTCGACGCGGGGCGTGCTCCTGGCGCGCTGGCCACGGCCGTCCTCACCGCACTGCTGGGCAGCGCCGACGTCGCCGCCCGCCCCCGGGACACCGTCGACGCCACCATCCAGACGGTGACCCGTCGACCCCCCGTCGAACTCGCCCGGCTCGCACCGCTGGTCGTCGACGCCGCCACCCACGGCGACCCGGTCGCCGGCGCGCTGATCACCGAAGCCGCCGCGCACCTGACCGAGAGCGTGAGTCGCATCCGCACCGCCGGGGCGGTGACACCCATCGTGCTCGGCGGTGGCCTGCTCACCGCGGACACCCCGCTCGCCACCGCCGTCCGGGCCGAGATCGCCGGACGCTGGCCGGACGCGCCGGTGCGTACCGCCGGAGACGGGGCCGCCGCCGCGGCCTGGCTCGCCGCCCGCGGCCTACCCGAGGTCACCGACCCCGCAGCCCTGCACGCCCGCCTCTTCCCCACCCCGGCATGACCCACCCGCGCCGAGGCATGACCAAGATCCGCGCACTTTCGGGGAAACTGCTGCCTCACGGCGCGGCGAGGGAGCAGTTTCACCGAAGTTGCGCGGATCTTGGTCACGCCGGGGTGGGTCCGGCGAGGCCGGGGATCGCGGCGGGTCGACTCGGACGGCCGAGGGGGCGAGGGGGCGAGGGCGAGGGGCGAGCGGGCGAGGGACGAGGCGTGTCCGGTTACTGAACGTGGTGATCGGAATCGGTCGGCGGATGGGCGTTCTACTTGAGTTGACCGGCGGTGAGGCCGGCCTGCACCTGACGCTGGAACGCCACGTACACGGCGAGCACCGGGAGCACCGCGATGCTCAGCCCGGCGAAGAGCCGGGCGTAGTCACCGGCGTAGCCCTGACTGACCGAGAGCGCGAACAGCCCCTGCGCCAGCATCCACTTGGACTCGTCGCCCTGCAACAACACCTGCGGCAGCAGGAACTGGTTCCAGTGGCTGAGGAAGTTGAAAATCGCGACGCTGATCAGTCCCGGACGGGCCATCGGCAGCATCACCCGGAAGAAGAGCCGGAAGTGGCCACAGCCGTCGACCAGCGCGGCTTCCGCCACCGACGTGGGCAGGGTGCGGAAGAACGCGGTCAGGAAGAACACCGTGAACGGCAGCGAGTACGCCGCGTAGACGAGGATCAACCCGAGCCAGGTGTTGAAGAGGCCGGCGTTGCGGACCACGAAGAAGAGCGGCACCAGGGCGAGGAACACCGGGAACATGAGGCCGCCGACGAACAGGTAGTAGACGACCTGACGGCCCCGGAACTCGTAGCGGGCGAAGACGTACGCGGCGGTGGCCCCCATCAGCATGGTGAGGCTGACCGAACCGGCGACCACCACCATGCTGTTCAGGAAGTACCGGCCGATGTGCGCGCCAGTCCAGGCCCGCGCCCAGTTGTCCAGGTGCAACGCGCCGGGAAGGCTCCACGGGTCGGCGAGGATCTCACCGTTGGTCTTGAACGAGCTGATGAACATCCACAGCAGTGGCAGGACGGTGAGCAGGCCCCAGATCAGCAGGAAGCCGTGCGAGAGGGTGTTGGCCACGCCGAGTTCCCGGCGCACCGGGCGGTCCCGGCGGACGACCGGGGTCGGGGCGGTAGCGGTGGGCTGATCCAGAGTGGTCACGAGTATTCGATCCGTTCGCGCCGGCCGATGCGCAGCGACAGCACCGCCACCGAGAGGGTCAGGAAGAACATCACCACGCCGATCGCCGAGGCGTAGCCGAACTTGGTCTCGCTGCCGAAGGCGGTGTCGTACATCCGTACGCCGATCACGTCGGTGGAGAAGTTCGGGCCGCCGTTGGTCATCAGCTGTACCAGGATGAACCCGTCCAGGGCGAAGATGGCCAGGTAGACCCAGGCGACCTGAACGGTGTCCCAGAGCAGTGGCAGGGTGACCCGGCGCAGCGTGGTGAACCGGGACGCGCCGTCGAGCAGCACCGCCTCGTAGATCTCCTTCGGCACTGCCGACATCGCCGCGCCGAACAACACGACGTAGAAGCCGACGTTGCTCCACACCATCACCGCCAGGACGCACCAGAAGGCGGTTGCCGGGTCGCCGAGCCAGGTCGGCGAGGGCAGGCCGAGGCCGTGCAGAGCGCTGGTCAGCAGCCCCTTGTTGGGGTGATACACCTCCTTCCAGAGCAGCGCGATGATCACCACGGAGAGCACCTGCGGGAAGAAGTAGACGGTGCGGTAGAGCGCGCCACCGCGTACGCCGGTCACGCCCGCGCTGCCCTTGCGCCCGCCCATGGCGAGCATGGTGGCGAAGAAGAGCCCCAGCACGATGGTCAGCACCGGCACGAGAGCCAACAGGATCACGTTGTTCTTCAGCGCGTTCCACACGTAGTCGTCGTGCCAGAGGGCCTTGAAGTTGGCCAGGCCGACCGGGTTCGCGTCGGCGGAGTAGCCGAGCCAGTCGGTGGTGGAGATCTGGAACGCCTGCAGGTACGGCGAGACGACGAAGAAGACGTACAGCAGCACCGGCGGCACCAGGAACGTGACGATCAGCGGCCACTTGCCATGTTTCACGAGTTGGACCTCTCCGAGGGGGTACGGCCGGTGGGGAAGAGTGTCTCCCCCACCGGCCGGGCGGTCAGGCCGCTCGCTTGTACTTCTTGATCGAGCTGTCCTGGGCGATCGAGTCGGCGCCCTTCTGGCACTGCTCGAGGAACTCCGCGGGGCCGATGCGGCCGCTGAAGAACTCGCCGCACGCGGCGTCGACGAGGTTGCGCTCCAACTTGCGGTAGAAGTTGTTGTAGACCCAGTTGAAGCCGTTGGCGCCGGACGCGTCGAGGGCCTTGACCACGGTGCTCAGCCCGTACGGCAGCTCGACGCCCTCGGTGGCCCCGGCGACCACGGTGAGGCTGGCGACCTTCTTCGTGAAGTCCTGGGCGCCCTTCTTGGAGAGCATGGTCCGGAAGTACTCCAGGCCGCCGGCGACGTTGCGGGCCTTGGCGGGCACCATGAACGGTTCCCCGGCGGTGCCCCGCATCGCCTCGAACGGCAGTTTGTCGCCGCTGCCCAGGCTCGGCGTCGGCGCGATGGTCATGTTGAACCCGGCCGGGGTGACGTCCTTCTGCTCGCTCTCCAGCCAGGAGCCGCAGGAGATGAAGGCGGCCTTGCCCTGGCACCAGGCGGTCTGCGACTGCTTGTGGTCCAGGCCGGACGATCCGTCCAGGATGTACTTGTCCTTCACGATCTGGTGCCAGGCGTCGGCGGCGGTCCGCATCGAGTCGGACTTCCAGGCGTTGGGCTCCAGGTTGTCGATGGCGGTCGCCACCGACGGGCCGCCGAGCTTGATGGCGGTGGAGATCAGCGGCCAGCTCATGTAGCGCGGGTGCAGGCCGGCGTACGTCCAGGGGGCGATGCCGGCGGCCTTGATCTGCTTGCAGAGCGCGATGTGGTCGTCCCAGGTCTTCGCGTACGACCAACCGCGGTCGGCGAAGAGCTTGGCGGAGTGCCAGATGCCGTAGGCGGTGTAGGTGTAGTTGAGCACCAGGAACTTGCCGTCGTAGGAGCCGACCTCGACGGCGCCGGGCAGCAGGGTGTCCTTGACCGTCTTGCCGGGGATGTCGAGGCTCGGGGCGGCCAGTAGCTCGTCCAGGCCGGCGAGGGCGTTCTGGCTGACCAGACCGTTGAAGTCGATCTGGCCGGAGCCGGAGTTGTTGACCACGTCGGGCGGGGTGCCGTCGACGAAGCGTGGCTGAAGAGTCTTGCTGATCTCCTGGGTGGCGGAGTGCTTGATCTTCGCCTTCGGGTACTTCTCGGTGTACATGGCCTCGTGGGCCTTGGCGTACTCCTCACCGAACCCGCCGCCGAAGATCACCACCTCGAGTGGGGCGTCCTCCTTCACGCCGAGCGGGTTCTGGGCGCTCTTGGTGCCCTGGTAGGTCTCGGCATCGTCCTTGTCACCGCCACCGCTGGTGGCGCAGCCGGACAGCAAGCCGGCGGCGGGGGTGGCCAGGAGGCCGGCGGCGGCGCTGCGCCGCAGGATGTCACGCCTGTTCATGGGTTCTCCTCGGGTCGGGTCGGGCGGTCGCCGGTGTGGGGGGAGGCGTCCGCCGCGCGAGGCGCGGTGATTCTCTTCAGTTCATGCTCTGTTGCTGAAGAATTTCTACGACAGCCGGGCCCGGACTTCAAGTCCTGACGGTCGAACCGTTATCACCACCAGCCGTCGCCGGGTCGCCTAACCTGAGGCGATGCGCCGTCTGCGCCAGCTGGCCGAGCACACCCCGGCTGGGCGGGAACGGTACGTCGACCTGCTCCGCGCGCTCGCCATCACCATGGTCGTTTTCGGACACTGGACCGTCACGGTGATCGGGCGCGACGCCGCCGGGCAGGCCACCGGTCACTCCGCACTCGGTGACCTGCGCTGGGCGTACCCGCTGACCTGGCTGGCCCAGGTCATGCCGGTCTTCTTCCTGGTCGGGGGGTACGCCAACGCGGCCTCACTGACCCGGCTGCGGGCCCGTGGCGGCGACGCACCCGGCTGGCTGATCGACCGCAGCGCCCGCCTGGTCCGCCCCACCAGCACGCTGCTGCTGGTGCTCACCGCCGCGGCGGCGGTCGCCTGGCTGCTGGGTGCCGAGCCGACCCGGATCCGGGAGGTGTTCTGGTTCGCCACCATTCCGCTCTGGTTCCTGGTCGCCTACCTGGCGGCGGTCGTGCTCACCCCAGCGATGTACGCGCTGCACCGCCGTCTCGGCCTGGCCGTGCCGCTGGCGCTCCTCGTCCTGGTCGGCCTCGGCGACCTCGGCCGGCTGAACGGGCCGGAAGTGCTGAGCTACGGCAACTACCTGTTCGGTTGGCTCGCCGTCCACCAGCTCGGCTTCGCCTGGCACGACACCCGCACCGTGCCACCGCCCGCCGGTCGGGCCGTGCCGCCGCAGCCGGCGACCGGCCCTTCCGGCGAGACCGCGCCACCACCCGCCGAGACCGACGCCGCCGGGCCGTCGCCGCCCGACCGTCCCGGGGTACGCCGACGACGGCTGCCCACCTCCCGCCGGGCCGGCCTGGTGTTCCTGGCGGCCGGGACGGGTGCGGCGCTGCTGCTCACCGTGCTCGGCCCGTGGCCGGTGGTCATGCTCAAGGTGCCCGACGAACGGTTCGACAACAGCGCGCCGCCCAGCCTCGCGTTGCTGGCCGTCGCCGCCGGCCAGCTCGGGGTGATCCTGCTGCTGCGCGGCCCGGCGGAGCGGCTGCTGCGGCGCACCGGGCCGTGGCAGCTGGTGATCGGGCTCAACCTGGTGGTGCTGACCGTCTTCCTCTGGCACCTCACTGCCGCGATCCTGCTGATCGGGACGCTCGACGCGGTCGGCACACTGCCCACCCCGGCGGTCGGCACGGCCGCCTGGTGGGCCTGGCGGGTGCCCTGGCTGCTGCTGCTCAGCGCCGTCCTGGTGGCGCTTGTCGCCATCTTCGGTCCGGTGGAGGCGCGCAGCGGCCGGCACCGCACCGGGCGTCGGACCGGTCGGGGCAGCCCCGCCCGGGCGGCGTCGGCGGTGGCCGGCTACGCCGCCGTGGTGGCCGCGCTGCTGGTCAACAGCGCCACACCGCAGCAGGCGCCGGAGCCGCTCGGCGCGCCCGTCCCGGCGCTGGTGGCGTACCTGGCCGGGGCGGGCGTGCTGCGACTGCTCAGGTCTGGGTGGGGAACCCGAGGTTGACCCCGCCGTGCCGGGGATCCAACCAGCGACTGGTGACGACCTTGCCCCGGGTGAAGAACCGCACCCCGTCCTCACCGTGGGCGTGCAGGTCACCGAAGAGCGACGACTTCCAGCCACCGAACGAGTGGTACGCCATCGGCACCGGGATCGGCACGTTGATCCCGACCATGCCCACCTCCACCTCGTGCTGGTAGCGCCGGGCCGCCCCGCCGTCGTTGGTGAAGATCGCCGTGCCGTTGCCGTACGGGCTGGCGTTGACCAGCTCCACCGCCTCGTCGTACGAGCCGACCCGGACCACGCTCAGCACCGGCCCGAACACGTCGTCGGTGTAGATCGACATATCCGGGGTCACCCGGTCGAACAGCGTCGGGCCGAGCCAGAAGCCGTCAGGATCGCCGTCCGGCGTCACGTCCCGCCCGTCCACCACCGGCACCGCGCCGGCGGCCACACCCTCGTCCACGTAGGAGCGCACCTTCGCCGCGTGCGCGGCGGTCACCAACGGGCCCATGTCGCAGCCCCGTCGGCCGTCGCCGGTACGCAGACCGGCCATCCGCTCGGCGATCCGCTCGACCAGCGCGTCCGCCACCGGCTCCACCGCCACCAGCACCGAGATGGCCATGCACCGCTCCCCCGCCGAACCGAACCCGGCGTTGACCGCCGCGTCGGCGGCCAGGTCCAGGTCGGCGTCCGGGAGCACCACCATGTGGTTCTTCGCCCCACCGAGCGCCTGCACCCGCTTACCGGCGGCCGTCCCGCGCTGGTAGACGTACCGGGCGATCGGGGTGGAGCCGACGAACGACACCGACCGCACCTCCGGGTGCTCCAGCAGCGCGTCGACGGCCTCCTTGTCGCCGTTGACCACGTTCAGCACCCCGTCGGGCAGGCCCGCCTCGGCGAACCACTCCGCCAGCAGCAGCGCCGCGCTCGGGTCCTTCTCGCTCGGCTTGAGCACCACCGCGTTGCCGCAGGCCACCGCCACCGGCACGAACCACAGCGGCACCATCACCGGGAAGTTGAACGGCGAGATCACCGCCACCACCCCGAGCGGCTGCCGGATCGTGTACGAGTCGACCTCGGTCGACACGTTCTCGCTGAACGCGCCGCGCAGCGCCGACGGCAGGCCACACGCGTACTCGATGACCTCCAGGCCGCGCTGCACCTCGCCCGCGGCGTCGGCGAGCACCTTGCCGTGCTCGGCGGTGATCACCTCGGCGAGCCGGTCCCGGCGGGCGTGCACCAACTCCCGGAAGGCGAACAGCACCGCCGAGCGCTTCGCCAACGACGCGTCCCGCCAGGTTCGCGCCGCGCGGGCGGCGGCCTGCACCGCGACGTCGACGTCCGCGGTGCAGGCCAGCTCGACCTCGGCGGTACGCCGACCGGTCGCCGGATCGAACACGTCGCCGCGTCGCGCCGACGTGCCGCCGACCCGCTTGCCGTCGACGAAGTGACCGATGCTCATGCCGCCACCCCCGCGCACGAGCGGATCGCGTCGACGAGGATCGCCAAGCCCTCCCGGGCCTCCGCCTCGGTCAGCGTCAACGGTGGACCCATCCGCAGCACGTTGCCGTGCAGGCCGCCCTTGCCGGCCAGCAGACCACCCTCCCGAGCGGCCTCGAAGACCCGGTTGGTCAACGCCGGGTCCGGTTCGCTGGTGCCCGGCCGGACGAACTCGACGCCGAGCATCAGCCCCTTTCCGCGTACCTCGGCGACGCAGTCGAGCCCACCCACCGCGGACCGCAGGCCACCGGCGAGGATCGCGCCGACGCGGGCCGCGTTCGCCTGGAGGTCGTGCTCCAGGAGGTAGTCGAGCACCGCGTTACCGGCCGCCGTGGAGATCGGGTTGCCGCCGAAGGTGGAGAAGCTGATGGCCGCCACCGACTCCAGCACCTCGGCCCGGCCGACCACCCCGGCGAGGGCGAACCCGTTACCGATGCCCTTGGCGAAGGTGAGCAGGTCCGGGGTGACGCCATGCGCCTGGTACCCCCAGAAGTGCTCCCCGGTACGCCCCCAGCCGGTCTGCACCTCGTCGGCGATGAACAGGATGCCGTGCTCGTCGAGGACCTTCTTCCAGCCGGCGAAGAGCCCGTCCGGCGGGTGCACGAACCCGCCCACGCCCTGGATCGGCTCGGCGATCAGCGCGGCCACGTCACCGGCGGTCTGGGTGGCCAGCACCTCGCGCAGGTCCTCCACCGCCGCGTCGACCTGCTCGTCGGGGCTGAGCCGGGCCAGCAGCCCGCGCACCCGGTCACCCGAGTGCAGCCAGGCCACCTGAAGCGGGTTGAGGCCACTGGCCGACCAGTTGCGGTTGCCGGTGACCCCCATCGCCGCGTACGACCGACCGTGGTAGCTGTTGCGTACGGCCAGGACCTGGTGCGATCGGCGGTGGTTGGTGGCGACCAGCAGCGCCGCCTCGTTCGCCTCCGTGCCGGAGTTGGTGAAGAACACCCGGGCGTCCGGGATGCCGGAGCGCTGGGCGATCTTCTCGGCCAGCTCGACCTGCTGGCGGATCAGGTAGAGCGTCGAGGTATGCACGATGCCGGTGGCCAACTGCCGCTCGACGGCCTCCCGGATCTCCGGGATGTCGTACCCGATCATGTTGGTCAGCACCCCGCCGAAGAAATCCAGGTAGCTGCGACCCTGCGCGTCGGTGACCCGGCGGCCCGAGCCGGACACCAGCTCGATCGGCTCGGCGTAGTACAACGGCATCCAGGACGGGAGCACGGCCCGGTGCCGGGCCAGCAGGTCGTCGGTCATCGTGGCAACCCTTCAGCGGCGTTCGTGGATACCGCACGCTCCCACCGCCGACCGACGCGAACAACTGTCAGCGTGTAGCCCATAACTGCCCCGACCTGACAGCACGTCAACGGTTTTCGGGGTGAAGATTCGAGTTCGCCATCGATTTGGGCAGTCTTCTTGCGCTCGCTCCACTCGATCCGCAGCGTGGTGGCACACCGCTACCCTGGGTCGGTCCACTGTGACCGGGGAGGCACGCGGTGCGCATCGAAGAGACGATCGCCGAACTGGAGCGCGTCGCGTCGCGCGAGGTGGGCCGGGGCAGCGAGGCGCTGGCCGCGCCGGCGGCCGGTGGACTGCTCACCGCCGCTCGGTCGCTCGCCATCGCCGGGCCGCCCGACGCCGCCGTCTTCACCGGGTTCTTCATCCCCGGCGCCGACCCACCCGCAGCGGAAACCGACGGCCCGCTCGGCGCGGTCCAGATCGCCGTCGCGCTGCGCCTTCTCGGCGGCCGATGCCGGCTCGTCACCGACGAGCCCTGCGCCCCCGTGCTGGAGGCGGCCGTCGCCGCCACCGCGCCCAACCTGCCGGTGGACGTCGCGCCACTGCGCGGGTACGAGGACTGGGCCGCCGCCCGAATCCCCGAGTACAGCCAGCTGACGCACCTCATCGCCTGCGAACGGGTCGGGCCCGGGGTGGACGGTCGGCCGCGCAACATGCGCGGCGAGGACATCGGCGCACACACGGCACCCCTTGACCAGCTCTACACCTCCGGGTCTGCCTTCCGGATCGGCATCGGCGACGGCGGCAACGAACTGGGCATGGGCCGCCTGCCGGCGGACCTGGTCGAGCGGGTGGTCGCCGCGGGCGAGCGGATCCGGTGCGTGGTGGGCGCGGACGCCCTACTCGTCGGTGGCACCTCGAACTGGGCTGCCGCCGCCCTGGTCGGCGCGCTGTCACTGCTCCGCCCCGAGGTGCCCGAGCTCCGTAGGCTGCTGGAGCCGGCCTGGTCGTACGACCTGCTGAGCGCGGTAGTGGGCGCGGGCGCGGTGGACGGCGTACGCCGCCGCCCCACGCTCAGTGTCGATGGCCTCGACTGGCCCACGTACGCCGAACCCCTCACCCGCATCGCCGAACTGGTCGGGATCAGCCGCTAGGACGTGTTTCGGGCCGCTCGTCGCCGATGACGTGCAGGCCAAGACAGGTCGGTCGAGCGCGCCGGAGTCCGGGCGTCGCCCCACCAGCACCTCCGAAACCGCCCGGCAGGTGTCCTCATCGGACGGAAGGAGGTTCGGTCGCCGGCCGGAGTGGCCTCGGCGGGCGTACCTGCGCGGCCCTCCGCGCCACCGCCGGGCCGCCGCCCGTCGGCGTGGCGGGATCGCGACGGCGCGCCGACTCACCGGGGGTCGCCTCGTCGGCGGGCGGCGTGGCCGGTCGTCGGTCCGGCATGGGCTGGTGAGACGGCGACGCGATGGTCTGGCCCGCCGTCGAAGGGTCCGGTGCTGCCGGTCGTGGGCGCAACGGCAGGTGCAGGGCCACAGCAACCACCGCGAAGGCGGCCCAACCGGCACCCAGCGCCACGGCCGACGAGACGTCTTGGAGGTAGTGGTACGCGGTGAGGAAACCGACAAGCGCGAGACTGTTGCGGGCGAAGTGGCGACTGAATTCGCGCAACTGGTGGCGGGCCTCGACGGCGACCAATACCCCCGAGTACGGGAATGTCACCACCATGCCACGCAGCACGGCACCGAGCAGTGCGGTGAGGATCGCCCCGACGAAGATCACGACCAACTTGAGCAACGCCGGCAGTCCGTCCGGACGTCCTCCGTCCGAGGTCTCGGCGACGGCGGCACGCTCATCGGCGGGGGCCGCCGGGGCATCAGCGGCGGCGACGCTCGGGCGAGCGCGGCGGTGCAGCAGCAGCATGGCCCCCGACCAGAGCACGAGCGTGCCGACGAGCGCCGCCTCGAACGGGACGACGACGGCCAACAGGCCGGCGCTGAGCGCCACGTAGACGGCGATCCCGGCAGCGTCGGCGAGCAGGATCGGCCAGCGCAGCCGGTGGTAGGTGACCGCCACCGTGACGAAGAAGAGGTTGAGCCCGAGCACGCCGAGCAGTTGCGCGCCATCCACCCGGTAATCGGTGCTGAGCAGGGCGAGCGTCATCGGCAGCGGCAGACTGTAGACCAGCGCTCGGAGCCGGACGGAGCGGATCACGCTGACCGCCCAGACCACGGCCGTCACCAGCAGGACCGCACTCCACGTCATGGCTCACCCGTCTCCGCCCCGGTGGGGCCGTCAGTCCTGGAAGGTCGCGGCATTCGAGCAGAGGTCGAACACGCGGGTGAGCCGGTTGACGTCCGTCCGGTTGACCGAGAACTGGTTCTCGCCGATCTCGCCGTGTGCGGTCATGTGGGCCTCCCAGCAGCTCGACCCGTCCCAGAGTGCCAGATTGACGTGGAGCTGGGGACTGACCACACCGTAGGGCAGCAACCCCACCCGTGCCCCCGCCGCACGCTGCTTCTCCACCAGGGCGGACAGCTCGTCGCTCATTCTGGCGTAGATGAACACCCGGGTGATCTGGACGCCCCGCTGCAGGGCTTCGAGGTTGGCCTCCCAGTAGCGCCGGCCGATCTCGCTTCGCCACCAGCTCAGCTCCCCGCTCGCCCGGGGCATCACGTTGGTCAGGGCGTCCAACCGTTGTACGCAGGTGCGGGTCGCGCCGATCAGGTCCTCGTCCTCGTCGCCGCGCCGGATGATGCGGCCCTCCGCGAGTTGCTCGGCCTCCAACCGGAACTGCTCGTACCGCCGCTGCGCCTCCGCCGCAACCCGGGTGCCCGCGTGCTGCTCGGCCGCGTCCCGCATCGCCCCGGCGAGCTCCGTGGTGGTGCGGACGAGCCAGGGCGGGCCGTCCAGCAGCGTACGCAGGTGGAACCGACGCTCCGCGCGGGCCAACGAATCCACCAGGAGCGAGATGGTGATGCCCATCAGGCCGGCCAGCAGCGACTCCACCCCCGAGGCGGCGTTGCTGAGGTCGAGCGTGATGCTCAGGGTGATCGACAGGGTGATGCCGACCAACGCCACCGGGTCGGTGTGTGCCACCAGACGGACGAAGCCCCCACTGGAGCTGCCCTGCCCGCGTATCCGCTCACGGGCCATGTCACGGACCATCGACATCCCCCAATCGGCCGCTCCCGCCAGCGTAGACAGCTGCCACAACCGCCGGGTCCCGCCGCGACGGGCCGGTAGCATCCGGCAGGTGCAGAGCGCGGACGCGGCGTCGTCGACCGGTTCGGACGACGAGCGGATCACGGCGGAGATCCGGGCCTGGGTCTGCGCGCACCCGCTCCGCAGCCTGGTCGCCCACTTCGGCGGCATCTGGCCCGACGGCGACCTCACCGAGGCGCTCCGCTTCCTGGACGACTTCTCCGCCCGGCACTGGGACTTCCGGGGCGGCCGGGAGCGGCCCGACGCCCGGGAACCCGACCTCGCCCCGGCAACCGCGGAGTTGGTCCTCGACACCGCTGCCGCGCTCGGCCTGATCCACCCGGTGCCGCCCGCCCGGTCGGCGTACGCCCACCTGGTGGTGCTCGGCGGCCTGGCGCACGCCTGCGTACGCCGGGTCGGGTACGCCGCGCACCTGCTCCGCGCCGGCCTGCCGGTGAGCGGCGAGGTCGCTGTCCTCGGCAGCTTCCGGCCGCTGTCGGACTGGGAACGCCGCACGCTCGCCGACGCGGGCCTGCCGGCCGACGAGACCGAGGTGGACGTGCTGGACACGGCCGTTCGCCGGGTGTTCGGGGTGGCCGCCCCGGCGGAGCAGGAGGGCGTGGACGCCGGCCACCCGCACCACTCCTGGTCGTCGCGGACCTACCGGCCGGACGGGCTGCCCCCGGTCCGGGTGTTGGCAGCGCCGTCCAGCGAACCGGACCAGCGGCGGGCGCACACCGCCGACACCCAACGGTTCTGGGCCGGCCACGTCCGGCTCGCCCCGGGCGACGAGGTGCTGATGGTCACCGCGCCGATCTACGTGCCGTTCCAGCACTGCGACGCGCTGCGCACCCTCGCCGTGCCGTACGGCTGCGCCATCGACACGGTCGGGGTGGACCCGACCCTTCCCGACCTGGCGGTGCTGCCCGAGCAGACCCTCACCCCTGGGCGTTACCTCCAGGAGATCCGGTCGGCGATCCGCTCGATGCGCGCCCTGCACGCGGCGTTGGCTTCCGGCTGACCCGGGCATGGTCGAGGGCCGGCGCACGGCGGATCGCCGCGCACCGGCCCGGTGGAGCGTGGTCAGTTCACGTAGACGGCGGCGTTGCCCTTGGTGCTGTCGCGCACCGGCGAGTACGTCGCCGAGAAGTACGCGGTGCCGAAGCAGAGGGACGGGCCGGAGAACTTGGTGAACGGCTGATTGGTGAAGGTGATCGAGTTGGTGGCGTTGGCCGCCACGCCGGTGAGGCTGTTGGTGCTGGTCCGGTAGACGCAGGTGATCGTGCCGAGCAGCGAGTTCAGCACGACGGTGCTCTGCACCGGCGCCGCCGTGGTGCCGGAGATCTTGACCACGCCGGCGCTGGTGACGGAGGTGGCGAACGGCAGGTTGTTGAGGGCGATGCTCTGCACGCCGGTGGTGCCGAACACATTGGTGGTGCAGGTACCGAAGCTCTGGGCGGTGAGGCTCTCGGTGGCGGTGCCCGGGGCGGTCGGGTTGGTGAGCACCTTGGCACTGAAGCTGGACGCGGCGCACTTGATGCCGGTGGTGCCCGAGGTGGAGTTGTAGAAGGTGGCGTTGGTGCCGGTCTTGAGGCTGGCCTGGATGACGTCGTTGACGGCGACGGCGGTGCCGCCGGGCGTGGGGTAGGTCAGGACGTTGCCGGCGAGCGCGGCTGACGGGTCGGCGGAGGCTGGCGGGGCGGCGACGAGACCGGTCAGCAGCGCGAGGGCCGCGAGGCCCCCGCCGATTTTTCCGTACCTGAGCATGGTGCTTCCTTCCGGTGGCGGGACGGGAACGAGCGGACCGCGCAGGCGGTCACCGCCGGGCGAGGACGCCCGGGCGGGGATCAGATGCGTCCACAATGGACAGCTCGGGTGGAGAGTGCCGGACGGCCGTCGGGACCGGGCGGCGGTGGTGGCGGAGCCCGGGCGGCGGTCACTGCCGGCCGGCGGTGGCGGGGATGCCGCGAATCAGCGGGCGGGTCGGCGTGGTGCACTGCGGCGTAGCCGCGTCACCTGCGCCTTTCCGGCATTGGGAGAGCGTTCGTGTTCGGCGATAATGACAGCCATCGAGCCCTCCTTCGACAAGTCGGGGTGACCGTCCGGGGAGATCACCAAAGGTAACGGGCAGCGAACTGAGCGTGAGGAAAGTTATAAACCCCGGAGGGTCGCAAAGTCAACGAATCAAAGGCGGTCAATGAGTTGACCACGCAGAGCCACCCCCAGCCGGCGCCATTGCCGGGCGCACGTCCGGGCCGCGACCCGGACCGCGCGATCAAGCGCGGCCCGCGACGGGTCTCCGCCGAGGCCGTGGCCGCCACCCAGCGCGACCGCCTCTTCGACGGGCTCGTGCACGAGGTGGCGACGAAGGGCTACGACAACGCCCGGGTCAGCGACATCTGCCACGCCGCCGGCGTGACCCGGCCGGCCTTCTACGCTCTGTTCACCGGCAAGGAGGACGCCTTTCTCGCCGCGTACCGGCACGGGATCGCCGTGGTGTCACAACTGATGGAGAGCGCCTACCGCGAGGCCGGCCCGACCTGGCCGGATGCGGCACGCGCCGCGCTGCGCACCCTGCTGGAGGTGCTGGCGAGCGTGCCGGCGTTCGCCCGGATGGCGCTCGTCGAGGTGGACGCGGCCGGCCCCGACGCCCGCCGCGAGCGCGACGCGCTGCTCACCAGCTTCCGTCGGTTCTTCGTCGACGCCGGACCGGGGCCGGCGCTCGCCGGCGTGGGCCGCGACGAGCTGGTGTCCACGGTGGTCGGGGGCATCTACGCCACCGTCCGCGGCCGAGTGGCGAGGGGTCGGGTGGCCGAGTTGCCGCAACTGCTGCCGGTGCTCACCTACGCGGCCGTGGCGCCGTTCCTGGGCACCGAGGGCGCGATTCAGGCGACCCGGCCGATTCGGCCGGACGACGGCCCGAGCACGACCGCGCCATGCGCACCGACCCACCACTCCTGATCACACGGTCGGAAACCGCAGCGGTTTTTCACCTTGGCCGCATTTAACAAATACCGCCCAAATGGCCTTCACGCGCCGTTGACCTCACCTTTACTCGGCGGTAACTTCGGCTCTGCGCCCACGGAACGCGGGCAAGGGATGCAATTCCCATTGTCGTCGGTGAATTGATCTTAAGGGAGCCGCCATGTCGGAGGAAACCACACACGTCGCACCCGGCCAGCCGCGCAGTGGCGTGCGTTGGCGCCGGTTCGCTGCCACGTTCGGCATCGTCGTGGCGGGCGCCGCCGGCATGATCATGCTCACCGCCCAGGGCGTGCTGGGCGCGCAGTTCGCCATCTCGGGCATGCCGTTCACGGTCACCGCCGACAGGCTCACCGGCACCGGTTTCGAGCAGTTCGCCACCCTCGACCAGATGATTCCCGACAGCCCCAACGAGGGCGACACCGGCGGGCAGGTCCTGGTGATGGTCTCGGCGATCGACAAGGCGGAGCTGGTCAACCTCTGCCAGAGCATCAACCTTGGCGGCATCAACCTGAAGATCACCGCTGGCAACGGCGACAAGCCGGTCACCGCCCGGACCCTGGTGGTCGACGGCGACGAGATCGCCGGCAACGCCGCCTTCAAGAACATCGACATCGGCCAGGACGCCAGCACCCTGGACAAGGTGCCCGGCGTGAAGGGCAACCCGGGCGTCTTCTCCCAGCAGGCGGACTCGATCGTCATCGAGAACCTGCGGCAGAACAACTACGCCACCACCGCAGCCGTCTTCAACCTGCCCAACCTGCGCATGGCGTTCACCTCCGACGGGTGCTGACGTGAGCACCGAACAACACCAAACGGCGCCGGCCGTCGGCGAATCCCGCGGGCGGTGGCGCCGCTGGCGGCGGGCCCGCCCGTTCACCGCCGCAGTGCTGATCGCCCTCGGGGGCGCCGAGATGCTGGCGACCCTGCGGGCGCCACTCGGGGTGCTGCTGCACATCGGACCGCAGGGGCTCGCCGCGTACCTGGTCCCCACCATCCTCGTGATCTGCGGCGTCCTGCTGATCACCACCCCGCAGCAGCGGGTCTTCTACGCCGTGGTCTCGCTGGTGCTCGGGCTGGTCTCCTGGTTGACCTCGAACCTGGGCGGCTTCGTGGTCGGGATGCTGCTGGCCCTGATCGGCGGCGCACTCGCTTTCGCCTGGACTCCGGACAAGGACCGCCCTCCCACCGGCGCCGCGACGAAACCCGCGTCGCACGAGGACGAGCACGCGCCCGAGGACGGCGCCGACACAGTGCTGCTGCCCGGGATGGAGTCACCGGACCCCAGCCCGGTCGAGCGGGGCTGAATCAGCGGGCGGTGTCGGCGACGGCCTGGGCGAACACCTCGGAGCGGTGCTCGTAGTTGCGGAACCGTCCGTAACTGGGCGCGGCCGGGGACAGCAGCACCACCCCGCCGGCCGGGGTCACCTCGCGGGACAACCGGACCGCCTCCACCAGGTCGTCGACCAGTTCGGTACGCACCTTCGGCAGGCCGGCGAGCACCTCGACGATGCGGGCGCCACTGTCCGGGATCCCGATCACGGTCAGCTCCCGCTCGGCCAGGTGCTCGGCCAGCGGCGTGTAGTCCAAACCCCGGTCGTTGCCCCCGACGATCACCGTCAACGGCCGCCCGTCGTACGCGTCGATGGCGTGCATGGCCGCGTACGGGCTGGTGGCCAGGGTGTCGTCGACGAACGTCAACCCGGACGGGTCGGTGATCTCGGTGAGCCGGTGGGCCAGCCCTTGGAACTCGGCGACGGCGACGGCGAGGTGGTCCTTGCCGGCCAGCACGTCCACGCCGAGCGCGTCCAGCACGGCGAGCGCGACGCAGAGGTTGCCCTCGTTGTGTCGGCCGACCAGCGGCAGCACGGCGCGCGGGAAGAGCGGCTGGTCGCCGACGTGGAACCACTGCGTGCCGTCGGCGCCGGTGGCGACGTGGAAGGTGTCGGGGCGGCCGGCCCGGATCGCCGACAGCTCACC
This sequence comes from Micromonospora sp. NBRC 107095, assembly GCF_030269705.1. Lineage (NCBI taxonomy): Bacteria > Bacillati > Actinomycetota > Actinomycetes > Micromonosporales > Micromonosporaceae > Micromonospora > Micromonospora sp. NBRC 107095. The sequence goes on along the minus strand of NZ_BSTU01000007.1, from coordinate 62,200 downwards.
CAACTCCGCGGCCAGCCGGGGGTCGGCACCGTTGACCACGATCGTCTGCGGGTCGTGGGCCAGCAGGTTCAGCTTGTCCCGGTAGTACTCCCGCTCCCCACCGTGCGCGTCCAGGTGCTCGGGGAAGAGCGCGGTGACCACCGCCACCCGGGGCGAGTCGGTGAGGTCGCTGCACTGGTAGCTGGACAGTTCCAGCACGTACAGCTCCGCCTCCGGCAGGTCCAGGGTCGGCACCCCGATGTTGCCGCCGAAGACGTTGGGCCGGCCCATCGCGGTGAGCAGGTGACTGATCAGGCTGGAGGTGGTGCTCTTGCCCTTGCTGCCGGTGACCCCGACGGTGCGCGCGGCGTGGTCGGCCATCCACAGCGCGGTGCCCTGGGTCACCATGATCCCGCGTCGGCGCAGTTCGACCAGCCACGGGTGGGTCTGGGGAACGCCCGGGGAACGGACCACCACGTCGGCGGCGGCCAGCCGTTCGAAGCCCGCCTCGCCGGTGACCAGCGGCGCCGCCTCGGCCAGCGGGCCGTCCCAGGGCAGCGACAGGAAGTTCGCGCTGTCGTCGACGGCGACCAGCTCGGCCGGACCGTGCGCGGCGATGGCGGTCACAGCGGCCCGGCCCTCCCGGCCGGTGCCCCAGACGGCGACGGAACGACCGCGCAGGTCAGAAAGGCGCACGAGGATCTCCTCGGGGGTCACGGCGGCGGCTGGCGGGGCCCGGTCCGGACACGGCCGGACGAACCAGGGCCTAGTATGGCGTGTGCCCAACGAGCAGCTCCGGCGGATGGACGCCTTCACCTTCCCGTCCTACTCGATCGACTTCGCCACCGGCGAGGTGTTGTTCGACTACGCCCTGACCGGCCCGGCCGGTGAGCAGCGGTTTACCGAGGTGATCACGCTTCCGCTGCCGGCGGAGCCGCCGTCCGACGAAACGGTGGCGACCCTGAACCGGGTGCTGGAGGTGCTGCACCTCGTCGCCGGGGTCAGTTACTACAAGGCCGCCGCGCCGCCCCGACTCGTGCTGCCCGCGCCGCTGGGCGCGGCCACCGTCGACTACGTCACGGCCATCTACACCAAGGGCCTCGCCGAGTACGCGTACCGCAACCAGCTGCCGCACGTGCTCCAGCTGCGCCCGGAGGTGCCGGCCGGTACCCCGGAGTCGCCCCGGGTGTACGACGACTCGGACCGTCGCCCGCTCTCGGCGGTCGGCGGCGGCAAGGACTCGATCGTCAGCCTGGAGGCGCTGCGCCGCGCCGAGCTGGACCCGGTGCCGTTCTCGGTCAACCCGAACCACGTCATCGTCGCCGTCAACGAGGCGTCCGGGCTGGTCCCGCTGGCCGCCCGGCGGCGCATCGACCCGGTGCTGTTCGACCTGAACGCGGCGGGCGCGCTGAACGGGCACATCCCGGTCACGGCCATCAACTCGCTGATCGCGGTGGCCACCGCCGTGCTGCACGGGCTGGGCCCGGTGGTGATGTCCAACGAGCGTTCGGCGTCCGACCCGAACCTGGTCTGGAACGGCCATGAGATCAACCACCAGTGGTCCAAGGGCGTCGAGGCGGAGGGGCTGCTGCGGGCGTCGCTGGCCGAGCACGCGGGCCTGACCGAACCGTACTTCTCGCTGCTGCGGTCGCTGTCCGAGCTGCACATCGCCCGGCTGTTCGCCGAGTTCACCCGGTACGACGACGTGGTGACCAGCTGCAACCAGGCGTTCAAGCTACGCGACGCGAGTGAGCGCTGGTGCCGTGACTGCCCGAAGTGCCGGTTCGTCTTCCTGGCCATGGCGCCGTTCATGCCACGGGAACGGGTCACCCACATCTTCGGCGGTGACCTGCTGGCCGACGAGTCGCAGATCCCCGGCTACCGCGAGCTGCTGGGCGTGGACGGGCACAAGCCGTTCGAGTGCGTGGGCGAGGTCGAGGAGTCGGTGGTGGCCCTCGGCCTGCTCGCCGAGCAGGACCAGTGGCGCGACGCCCCGGTGATCCAGGCCCTGGTGGACGCCGTCCCGGCGACGGCCTGGTCCGCGGTGGCCACGTCCGACGTCTTCACCCCCGGCGGCCCCAACCACATACCCCCAAATTACGCAAAAGCCCTGAATCAACTCATGTGACGCGCTACACCTTCAGGCCCGCGCTCTGCCCCCGCGCCCGTGTTGCGCTTCCCGTGGTTCGCATCATCGCGGCGGCTGGCCGGTGGAGTGTGTGTGGCGCTGCCCCTTTGGAGCTGATGTCGTAAACGAATCGAGCGAGGCAGGCCGAGCCGTGGCCGGGACACGCCAGGCCCAACACGTCGGGGCAGCCCATGACCGGGCCGGACCGAAGGCCGGACCATGACCGGGCCGGACCCCAGGCCGGACCATGACCGGGCGCACCCAAGGCCGGACCCACAGCCGGACCGGACCCACAGCCGGACCGGACCCAAGACCGGGCCGGACCCAAGACCGGGCCGAGTAGGCCAGGGGATGATTCGTTTACGACATCAGCTCCAAAGCGTGCCCGACCCAGACGTTCACCCCGACGCCGAGCCGTCCGCCGCCGAATCGGCAACACAAGGAGCCACGTCAGGGCGCTCGGACCGCTTCCAGGGCCAGGAGGGCTACGTGGAGGGACAGGGCGGCCTCTACCGAGTCGAGGTCCACGTCGAGGATCCGGGCGATGCGGGCCAGGCGTTCGTAGAAGGCCGGTCGGGACAGGTGGGCGGCGGCGGCCGCGGCGGACTTGTTACGCCCCTGCTCCAGGTACGCGCGCAGCGTGTCGAGCAGCTGCTCCCGAGGGTGCCGGGCGTCGTACTCCAACAGGGCGCCGAGTTCGCGCTCCACGAAGGTCTGCAACCGGGGCTCGTCGCGTAGCAGGTGCAACAGCCCCGCCAGACCGACGTGGGGTAGCCGGAAGATCGGCAGGTCGCGCCGATCGCGTCGGGCCGCCTCGGCGATCTGCCGCGCCTCGACGAGCGACCTTCGGGCCTCCCGCAGGCTCCCCACACCCGATCCGGCGGCGACGATCACGGCAGCCGGGCCGGCACCCCGGGCCGGGTCGACACCGGCGGTGGACGCGCGGCCGGTGCCGGCCTCGAGGCGTACCCGATGAAGGGCGCTGGCGAACGCGGACAGCGCGCGGTCCTCGGCGGCCGGGTCCGGTAGGGCCAGCAGCGCGCCCACCGAATGGTCGTCGACGGCGCTGGTCAGTGCGGTGAGTTTCGCCTCCCGCACCGCCTGCCCGACCGCCTCGGCGAGATCCCGCAGCCGGGCCTGGGCGGCCTCGGGGCCGACCTCCCCGGCGGCGTCGTCGGCGCGGTGCCGGACCATCACGCCGACCAGGTGGCGCCGGTCGAGCACCACACCGAGCGCCTTGGCGCGCAGCCCCACCTCGTCCACCGGGCGGGAGTGGTCGAGCAGCGCGGTGAGCAGGGTGCGGTGGATCTGCCGTTCCAGGCCTTCGGCGTCGCGGCGGATCAGCCGGCCCAACGCGAGGGTGGACGCGGCCCGCTCGATCAGGATGGTGAGCCGGGTGGGTGGGCCGGCGGTCGGTTCGCCGGCCTGAGCGCTGGGCACGTCCCCGCTGGCCGGCCAGCGCAGCAGCAACCGACCCCAGTCCTGTCCCCGGGCGCCGACGGTGGTCACCAGCCAGCCGCTGTCCAGGTCGTACGCCGTCCGCCCGGCGGGACGGATCCGCCGGGAGTGCTGCTCCCAGCCGTCGAGCAGCAGTTCGGCGCTCTCGCCCGCCGGGTCGTACCCGAGCACCTGCCGGGACAGGTTCTCCAGCACGACCGGGCAACCGGACAGCTCGGCGGCCTGCCTGATCACCTCGGCCGTGTCGGCGCCCTCGACGGAGAGGTCGTTGAACCGTTGGTGGATCTCCTCAGTGGCGCGCAGCTCGGTGAGCTGCGCGTCGACGATCAGCGCGTGCACCGCCTCGGTGATCCGGACGAACGGGGTGGCCCGGCGCAGCTCCACCAGGGGCAGCCCTCGCCGGTCGGCGGCGGCGGCCATCACCCGGGGCACCCCGCTGACGTAGCGGCGGCCCAGCTCGACGACGAGCCCGGACACGCCGACGTCGGCGAGGTCGCCGATGAACGCGCGCAACCCGGCGTCGTCCGCGGGCAGGCCGATGCCGGTGGTGAGCACCAGTTCGCCGCCGCCGAGCAGGGTGGCGATGTCCGGCACCTCGGCCACGTGCACCCAGCGGACGGGTCGGTCCAGCCCGTCGTCCCCGGCGACCACGCGCGGCGCGCCGTGGCGGACCGGGTCCAGGGCGAGGACCTCACGGACGGTAGGGAACACGGCCGACACGCTACCGTCCGTGACGCCGGATCTCGAACAGCGGCCGACGACGCGAGCCGGGGCGGCGGCTTGGGCTGCCCCGGCCTGGCGGCGTGGCAGGACGGGCTCAGTCGACGCCGAACTCCATCGCGGCGCGGTCGAGCGCCTCGTCCTCCGGCGAGGCGACGCCCCGGGAGGCGATGGCTTCCGCGCCGCCCTGGGGCATGGCGCCGATCAGGCCGGTCGAGGCGGCCTGCGCGGCCCCGATCATGCGCTGCGGGTTGCCGCCGCCGACCAGACCGAGGGAGGCGTACTGCTCCAGCTTCGACCGGGAGTCGGCGATGTCCAGGTTGCGCATGGTGAGCTGGCCGATCCGGTCCGACGGGCCGAACGCCGAGTCCTCGGTACGCTCCATCGACAGCTTGTCCGGGTGGTAGCTGAACGACGGGCCGGTGGTGTCCAGGATCGAGTAGTCCTCGCCCCGGCGCAGCCGCAGCGTCACCTCGCCGGTGACCGCCGTGCCGACCCACCGTTGCAGCGACTCGCGCAGCATCAGGGCCTGCGGGTCCAGCCAGCGACCCTCGTACATCAGCCGACCGAGGCGGCGGCCCTCGTTGTGGTAGTTCGCCAGGGTGTCCTCGTTGTGGATGGCGTTGACCAGCCGCTCGTACGCGTAGTGCAGCAGCGCCATGCCGGGCGCCTCGTAGATGCCCCGGCTCTTGGCCTCGATGATCCGGTTCTCGATCTGGTCCGACATGCCCAGGCCGTGCCGACCCCCGATGGCGTTCGCCTCCAGCACCAGGTCGACGGCGCTGCCGAACTCCTTGCCGTTGATCGTTACCGGGCGGCCCTGGTCGAAGCCGACGGTGACGTCCTCGGTCGGGATCTCCACCGACGGGTCCCAGAACCGGACGCCCATGATCGGGTTGACGGTCTCGATGCCGGTGTCGAGGTGCTCCAGGGTCTTCGCCTCGTGCGTGGCGCCCCAGATGTTGGCGTCGGTCGAGTACGCCTTCTCGGTGCTGTCCCGGTAGGGCAGGCCGCGCTCCAGCAGCCACTCCGACATCTCCTTACGCCCACCCAACTCGGTGACGAAGGCGGTGTCGAGCCACGGCTTGTAGATGCGCAGCATCGGGTTGGCCAGCAGGCCGTAGCGGTAGAACCGCTCGATGTCGTTGCCCTTGAAGGTCGAGCCGTCGCCCCAGATCTGGACGTCGTCGGCGACCATCGCCCGCACCAGCAGGGTGCCGGTCACGGCCCGGCCCAGCGGGGTGGTGTTGAAGTACGCCCGCCCGCCGGTGCGGATGTGGAAGGCGCCGCAGGTCAGCGCGGCCAGGCCCTCCTCGACCAGGGCGGCGCGGCAGTCGACCAGGCGGCCGAGTTCGGCGCCGTAGCTGAGCGCGCGACCGGGCACCGACGCGATGTCGGGCTCGTCGTACTGGCCGATGTCGGCGGTGTAGGCGCAGGGAATCGCGCCCTTGTCGCGCATCCACGCGACCGCGACGGAGGTGTCGAGGCCGCCGGAGAAGGCGATGCCGACACGTTCGCCCGTGGGCAGGGAGGTGAGAACCTTGGACACGGGGAAAATTATGCAATAGAACGCATGGCCATGCAAGCCGAAGGGTCTACTCGCCGCCGAAGGGCGGATCGTCGCGGCCCAGCTCCCAGAACGCCACCGCCGCCGCGGCGGCGACGTTCAACGAGTCGACGCCACGCCGCATCGGAACGACCACCCGCACGTCGCTGGCGGCCTGGGCCGCCGCGGTGAGGCCGGGCCCCTCGGCGCCGAGCAGCAGCGCCGCCCGCTCCCGCTGAGCCGGGGTCAGCCGTTGGATCGGTACGGCGTCCGGCGCGGGCGTCATGGCGAGCACCGTGAAGCCGGCCTCCCGCACCTGGTCCAGGCCCCCGGGCCAGCTGTCGAGCTTCGCGTACGGCATTGCGAAGACCTCACCCATGCTGACCCGGACGCTGCGCCGGTACAGCGGGTCGGCGCAGGTCGGCGAGAGCAGCACCGCGTCGATGCCGAGCGCGGCGGCCCCCCGGAAGATCGCGCCGAGGTTCGTGTGGTTGTTCACGTCCTCCAGCAGCACGACCCGGCGCGCGGTGGCGAGCACGTCGGCCGCCGTCGGCAGCGGCCGGCGGTGGAACGATGCCAGCACCCCCCGGTGTACGTGGAAGCCGGTGGCCCGCTCCAGCACGTCCTGGGTCGCGGCGTAGACCGGCGCGTCGCCGGTGTCCAGGTCGGCGACCTGGTCGATCCGCTTGGCGTCGACCAGGTACGACCGGGCCGGGTAGCCCGCGCGCAGCGCCCGGCGAAGCACCAGCTCCCCCTCGGCGATGAACAGGCCGTGCGGTGGCTCCCAGCGGGTGCGCAGCTCGACGTCGGTGAGCGCCCGGTAGTCGGCGATCCGGTCGTCGTCAGGGTCGGTGATCTGGTGTACGGGCACCGGACGATTCTGCCGGACGCGGGGCAGCGCGCTCCGACGCCCGCGCGGCGGGGTGTTTTGTCCGAAGAAGAAGGGGAATGGGCGGCGAGGCATCGGACACGACGGGAAGGACCAGCCAGGTGAGCGCAGACCACACGGCACCGGGCGAAGTGGGCGCCCTGCCCCGACGCCCGACCGTCGCGGACCACATCGTGTCGCGGCTGTTCAGCTGGGGCGTACGCCGCTACTTCGGCTATCCCGGCGACGGCATCAACGGCATGACCTCCGCGCTGCAACGCACCAACGGGCGGGCCCAGTTCGTCCAGGTCCGCCACGAGGAGACCGCCGGCTTCGCCGCCTCCGCGCACGTGAAGTACGGCGGCGGCCCGCTGGGCTGCGCCCTGGTGACCAGCGGACCGGGCGCGATCCACCTGCTCAACGGCCTGTACGACGCGAAGCTCGACCACCAGCCGGTGATCGCCCTGGTCGGGCACACCGCGACCACCGCCGAGGGCGGCGGCTACTACCAGGAGGTGGACCTGCTCGCCCTCTACAAGGACGTCGCCGCCGCGTTCCTGGCCCAGCTCGACAACCCGGCGCAGGTGCGCCACCTGGTCGACCGGGCGTGCCGGACGGCGCTGGCCCGGCGTACCGTCACCGCCCTGGTCCTGCCCCTGGACATCCAGGACGAGCCGGCTGTGCCGAACCCGCCGCACGCGCACGGCTACTACCAGACCAGCAACGCGCCGAGCAGCACGCCGACGGTGCCACCGGAGGCGGACGTACGCCGGGCGGCCGAGGTGCTGCGCGGTGGGCACCGGGTGGCCATGCTGGTCGGCCAGGGTGCCCTCGGCGCGCGCGACGAGGTCCGCGAGATCGCTGACCGGCTCGGGGCCGGCGTGGCCACCGCGCTGCTCGGCTTCACCGCCGTCGACCACCGCGAGCCGTGGGTGACCGGCGCGATCGGGCTGCTCGGCACCCGACCCAGCTGGCAGCTGATGAACGACTGCGACCGGCTGCTCATCGTGGGCAGCAACATGCCGTACTCGGAGTTCTACCCGCCGCCCGGACAGGCCCGCGCGGTGCAGATCGACCTGGACGGCACCCAGCTCGGGCTGCGGTACCCGACCGAGGTGAACCTGACCGGCGACGCCCGCCCCACGCTGCGGGCGTTGCTGACCGAGCTGGGCCCCGGCCCCGGGCCGACCGCCTGGCGGGCGGAGGTCGCCGAGGCCACCTCGGCGTGGCGCCGGGTGCAGCGCGACCTGGCCGAGCAGAACGCCGAACCGGTCAACCCGCAGTTGCTCTTCCACACCCTGAACGAACGGCTGCCCGACGACGTGCTGCTCGCCGTCGACTGCGGCACCACCACCGCCTGGTACGCCCGGCACATCCAGGTACGCCCCGGCATGCTGGCCAGCCTGTCCGGCACGCTGCTGTCCATGGGCGGCGCCATGCCGTACGCGCTGAGTGCCAAGTTCGCCCACCCGGACCGGCCACTGGTCGCGTTGATCGGCGACGGTGCCATGCAGATGAACGGCGTCAACGAGCTGATCACCGTGGCGAAGTACTGGCGCAGCTGGGCCGACCCGCGCTTCGTGGTGCTGGTGCTCAACAACCGGGACCTGGCGTTCGTCAGTTGGGAACAGCGCTCCACCGAGGGGACGCCGATGTTCCCGGACAGTCAGCAGTTGCCGGACATCGCCTACCACCAGTGGGCGGAGGTGCTCGGGCTGCACGGCGAGTTGATCGACTCGCCGGAGCAGGTGCGCGACGTCTGGGACCGGGCACTCACCGCCGACCGGCCAGTGGTGATCAACGCCCTGGTCGACCCGGCCGAACTGATGCTGCCCCCGCACTTCACCGCCGAGCAGGCCCGCAACACCGCTGCGGCGGTGCTGCGCGGCGACACCGACTGGGCCGGGATCATCCGCCGCGGCCTCCCGTCGACGCTCGCGAGCTACCGCCCCCGCCGCCGCGACCGCTGACCTGCTCCCCCCGCCCCCGCGATCTTGCATTTTCTGCGGGGACAAAGAGCTACAGGAGCGGCGTATCGGCAACCGAAAGTGCAAGATCGCGGGGATGATGGGGCGGGGTGCGGGCAGTTTCGCTAGCCGTCGCCGTCGCGGCGAGCGCTGACCGGGCTGGACAGGGCTTCCCGCGCGGCTTGGAGGATCTCGTCCGACAGGGGTGTCGGGGCCGTCGCGCGCGCCAGCATGAGCGCACCGACCATCGTCGCGAGATCGACGAGCGCCATCCGGCGGGCCTCGGGCGCGTCTTCGCCGGGTGCGTCCTCGATGTCCGTCAATCGCCTGATGGTCTCCTGGACACCCACCGCGTACGACGCGCGGAGCGGACTGTCGGCGGGCGACCGGGCGGCGTCGGCGGCCAGCGCGGTGTTGGCACATCCCGTGCCGGGTGTGTCGCGGTGCTCGGGTGACAGGTAGTGCCGCAGCAGCGCGGTCCGTGCTTCCGACCGGTCGGAGAAATCATCGGAGAGTTGGTCCAGCAGGGCCAGGAGTTCGCCGAAGGCCGTCGTGGCGGCGATGCCCAACAACTCGTCCTTCGAGCTGAAGTGCTTGTAGAACCCGCCGTGGGTCAGCCCGGCGGCGCCCATGAGGTCCTGCACGCTCATGCCCGCCGCGCCGCGTTCCCGGAGCAGCCTCGAGGTGGCGGCCACCACTTCCTCGCGGTGCCGCGCCGCTTCGGCACGTGAGGTCCTGCCCATCGCGCTTCCCCTCCCACCTGCTCACCGGTCGACCTCCGAATTATAGAGGATGAACCTAATCCAAAACTTGCCGCAGCCACCAACCTTGGTTAGATTATGGGCGTCATCTTAATTTCGAGGGTTGGAGACACCCCATGAGCACCTACCTGATCAACCACCTGCGCATCCCCGGCGGCATCCCGAACGAGGAAGGGCTGTCGTACCTGGAGCAGGTCGAGGCCACCGTGCACCCGTACGGCGGCAAGTGGCTCGCCCAGGGCGACGTGGACGTGGTCGAGGGAGCCTGGCCCGGGTCCGTCGTCCTGATGGAGTTCCCCACCCGCGCCGACGCCGAGAAGTGGTACAACTCACCGGAATACCGGGCGATTCTCCCGCTTCGTACGAACAACGCGGTCTCGGACATCATCCTGGTCGACAGCCTGGCCCCGGACTTCACGGTCGCCGGTTTCGCCCAGCAGGTGCGCGCCGCGATCTCGGCAGCCTCCGCCAACAGCTGAGGCTGCGCCGACGCCGGTTCACTCCGAGGTCACCGCCGAGCCTGGCGGTGACCTCGGAGTGTCGTGACCCAGCCGGCGGACCGGTGGACAGAGCACGGCGGCCCGGCCCGAGGTGGGCCAGGCCGCCGCTGAATCCGGGGTCAGCCCCGACGGTCGAGCCAGCGTTGCAGGGCCGAGCGCGGGTCCTGATCCTGGGTGGGCTGCTGGCGTTCGGGGACGGCCGGACGCTCCACCGGGCGACGGGGCTCGCCGGCCAACTCCTTGCTGGGGGCGGTGAACGCCTTCTCCGGCTGGCCCTTGACGGCGGTGGCGATGACCCGGGCGACCGCGTCGATCACCTTGGCCTGCACGGCCGACCCCACCGAGTCGGCCGGGTCGTCCGGGTTGGCGGCGATCCCGGCCACCGCGACCTGCGGGGTGAAGCCGACGAACGTCTCGGTGGAGTTCTGCTCCGAGCTACCCGTCTTACCGGCCACCGGCCGGCCGTCGAGGATGTCGTTCACGCCGGTGGCGGTGCCGCCGTTGCACTGCCCGAACGCGGACTGCTGGCCCACCGGGCAGCGCGCCGCGTCGGTCGCGGCGCGGGCGACGTCGGCGTCGAGAACCCGCTTGCAGGAGGGTTGCCCGACCGGCACCTTCGCACCGTCCGCGCCGGTCACCGAGACCACCGGCACCGGCGTGCAGTAGGTGCCCTCGGCGGCCACCGTGGCGTACGCGTTGGCCAGGTCCAGCGGGGTCGTGGCCGCCACGCCGAGGGTGAACGAACCCCAGTTCTTGGCGTTGTCCTTGGCGAAGGCGGCGTCCGAGTCGGCGCGGAAGGTGATGCCGAGCCGCTGCGCCATCTCGACCACCTTGTCCTGGCCGACCTGTTCGGCCAGCCAGACGAAGTAGGTGTTCACCGAGCGGCCGAAGCCGTCCCACATCATCCGGTACCCGTCCATCCAGTCCGGGTTGGCGTTCACCGGGCACCAGCGGCCGTCACAGCTGCCCGGCCCCTCGGCCGCGTACCGGGTGGGCAGCTTGGCGGGCGCGTCGAAACCGGTGGAGAGGGTACGACCCGACTCCAGCGCGGCGAGCATGGTGAACAGCTTGAACGTGGAACCCGCCTGGTACCCGTCGACGCTGGCGCCACCGGAGATCAACGGGTTGACGGTGTTCGGGTAGTTCGCCTGTCCGGCCGGATTGTCGGCGAGGCTGTAGTGCCGGTTGACCGCCATCGCCAACACCCGCCCGGTGCCCGGCTGGACCGCCGCGATCGGCAGGGCGCGCTTGTTGTCGTACCCGTAGACCTTGGTGGCCTGCTGCTGCGCGGTGGCCTGGATCTTCGGGTCCAGCGAGGTGACCACGGTGTAGCCGCCGGAGCGCAGCGCCTGCTCGCGCTCGGCGACGGTGGCCCCGAAGGCCGGCTGGGTCAGCCACCACTGGCGCAGGTAGTCGCAGAAGAAGCCCCAGTCGTCGTGGCCCTGGGAGACGGCGGTGCAGCCGTTGGGCTGAGCGGTGGGGTGCAGGGCCAGCGGTTCCGCCTTGGCCTGGGCGGCCTGGGCGGCGGTGATCGCGTTGGTGGCCACCATCGAGTCCAGCACGTACGACCGGCGCGCCAGCGCCTGGTCCTTGTCGCCGTTGATCGGGCTGTACGCGTCCGGGGACTGCACCAGACCGGCCAGCAGGGCCGACTCGGCGAGGGTCAGCTGCGCCGGAGGCTTGCCGAAGTACCGCTGGCTGGCCGCGGCGATCCCGTACGCGCCGGAGCCGAAGTAGGCGATGTTCAGGTAACGGTCGAGGATCTCGTCCTTGCCGAGGCTCTTGTCCAGCGCGCTCGCGTACCGGATCTCCTGGATCTTGCGACCGACGGTGGGATCGGTCGCGGCGGCGCGCTCCTCGGCGGTGCGGGTGGGGTCGGTCTTCAGCACGTTACGGACGTACTGCATGGTCAGCGTCGAGCCGCCCTGTTCGGTGCCGCCGCCCTTGACGTTGGCCACCAGTGCCCGGGCGAGGCCGCGCAGGTCCGCGCCACCGTGGTCGTAGAAGCGCCGGTCCTCGGCCGCCACGATCGCCTGCCGCATCACCGGGGCGATCTCGGACAACGGGACGTCGGTGCGGTTCACGTCGTAGAACGTGGTGATCAGCGTCTTGCCGTCGTTGGCGTACAGGTACGAACGCTGCGGCGTGGCCGGGGTCTTCAGCGAGGCCGGCAACGCGGCGTACGACCCGAGCGCGGCGCGGGCGGAGAGCCCGAGCAGCAGGTTGCCCGGCAGCGCGGCGACGGCCAGGACGAGCCCGGCCAACACGCCGGCGAACAGCACGGTGAACAGCCGCGACAGCGGCGAGCGGGGGGCGGCCATGCAACCCAGGATTGCCACAAAAACCGCCAACCGACCACCCTCAGAGCCCGATTGTCACCAACTTCACGGCCCCCCACCAGCCAACCCCCAGCTCGCCGGCTGCCCTCCCCGCGCCACCCCGCTCCGTGTCGCGTCGCTCCGGTGATCATGGGGTTAGCGGGAGGTTGATCACGGAATCGCCCGTCAACCTCATGATCACCGGAGCTGGCCGAGGGCCGGGGTGGGTGGTGGGTGGGTTAGGGGTTGGGGGTACTGAGGCTGGCGGTGGCGGCGTCTCGGGCTGTCTCGCGGGGCATCAGGCGGCCGGAGCGGTAGCCGATGCCGATGCCGGCGATCAGCACGAAGATCGCGCCGAAGGTCTGCAACGACCCGATCAGCGCACCGCCGAGGCCGAGCAGTGGCGCGGCGATGATCAGCATGACGCCGTCGCCGAGGCTGAAGGCGCCCGAGCGGGCCACCGCCCACCCGGTGAGGAACCAGCCCGCGCTGTAGAACGTCGCGCCGAGCAGGACCAGCGACCGCGCGGTGGTGCCGAAGACCGGCGTCTGCTCTTCGAACCCGGCGAACGGCAGCATGAGCACGGTACCGGCGATGCTGACCAGCAGCCCCGCGGCAGCCACCCGCCGACTGCGGGTCGCGGCCAGCAGACCGGTGAGGGCCAACAGCGCGAGCAGGCCGAGCCAGACCGCGGCGACCCAACCGATGAGGTACACCGCCCGGCCGTCGGCCGGATAGGGGTCGTTGCCCACCCCTCCGTCGCTGGCCATCGCCACCGCGCCGTAGAGGATGGCGTACGCGGGCAGCAGCCAGACGGCCGCCCGGGCGAACCGACGCACCGACCAGGCCCAACTGGCGTTCGTGGCGGGGGCGCCCGGGGTCGGCTCGCCGACGAAGGGCAGTACGCCGAACCCGCCGCCGCTGCGCCGGGAGCCCAACGGGGCGACCGGGTCGTGTGCGCCGGGCACCGGGGCCGAGGACCACATCCGATTCGCCGGATCCTTCATGCGTCACCTCGCTCGTCGACGAGCGGTGCGGGACGCGCCGGGGCGCCCCGATTGCCTGGTCACCACCCGTCCTAGGACCGATGGTGGCAGGCGTCGGAGCGCCCCATGAGTCTTTCTCGCATTTAGCCGGCCGGGTGGCCGGTGTCCTGCGTCAGCCGCGCTCGCGCTGGTCGGCCGGGTCCTCGGTCAGGCTGGCCGGAGACACCGGCTCCGGGGCGGGCAGCCCCTGCGGCTTGTTGCCGCCAGTGGCCTGCGCCTCGGCGACGCGTACCTCGTCGTGGATCTGCTGGGCGGCGGCCGCCGCGGCCTGCGCCGCCTCCGCGGCCTCGCGCTCCACCTGGCTCGCGTGGTCGGCGGCCTCCGGTGCGGGCAGGTCCCCCACCATCTGGCTCAGCCCGCCGAGCGCGCCACCCATCCCCTCCAGGGCCTTGGTCAGCTCGGCCGGGACGATCCAGACCTTGTTGGCGCTGCCCTGGGCGATCTGCGGCAGGGCCTGCAGGTACTGGTAGGCGAGCACCTTCTGGCTCGGGTTGGCCTGGTGGATCGCGTCGAAGACCGTCCGGATCGCCTTCGCCTGACCCTCGGCCTGCAGGATCCGGGCCTGCCGGTCACCGTCGGCCCTTAGCACCGCCGACTGCTTCTCACCCTCGGCGGTGAGGATCTGCGACTGCTTGTGCCCCTCGGCGGTCAGGATCGCCGCGCGGCGGTCCCGCTCGGCGCGCATCTGCTTCTCCATCGAGTCACGGATGCTGGCCGGCGGCTCGATCGCCTTGATCTCGACCCGGGTCACCTTGATGCCCCAGCGACCGGTGGTCTCGTCCAGCACACCCGAGAGGTGCCGGTTGATCTCGTCCCGGCTGGTCAGCGCCCGCTCCAGATCGAGCGAGCCGATCACGTTACGCAACGTGGTGACGGTCAGTTGCTCAATGGCCTGCAGGAAGCTGGAGATCTCGTAGGTCGCCCGGACCGAGTCGACCACCTTGAAGTAGAGAACCGTGTCGATCGAGACCACCAGGTTGTCCGAAGTGATCACCGGCTGCGGCGGGAAGCTGACCACCTGCTCCCGCATGTCGACCTTGGTACGCACCGCGTCGATGAACGGCACCAGCAGATTGAGGCCGGGGCTGAGGGTGCGCTTGTACTTGCCGAGCCGTTCCACCACATCCTGGCGCTGCTGCGGCACGATCCGCACCGCCTTGGCCAGCGTAATCACGGCGATCAACGCCACCGCGATGATCAGCACACCGATGACCGTCATAGGTTCACCCTCTCGCTTCCGGCAGCTCGCTGGCGGAAGAAACATCGTCCTGCCACACCAGGGCTGTCGCGCCCCGGACCTTTATCACCCGAACCCGTTGACCGGGCTCGAAGATCTGCGTCGTGTCGTACGGTCGGGCCGTCCACAGCTCCCCGTCGATCTTGACCAGGCCGTGCTCGGCGTCCACCCGTTCCAGCACCAGCGCCGTGGAGCCCTCGATCGCCTCCACGCCGAACGGCTGTTCGCCGCTCTCCAACGCGGAGCGGCTGTGCCGCCGGATGACCGGTCGGACCACCAGCAGGCTCAGTGCCGACACCACCGCGAAGACCAGTGCCTGCACGGCGACCGGCGCCCCCAGGGCGGCCGCCCCGGCGGCGGCGAACGCACCGACCCCGAACATGATCAGGAATAGCGTCGTCGTGAAAATCTCGGCGACCGCCAGCACCACACCCAAAACGATCCACACCACGGCGTCCACACCGCAAGGGTGACACGTTAATGCACGAGCAGCCCACCCGTGATCATCAGTAGGCTCGGCGAAAACGATCGCCGCCCACCGAATCCACCGGCCGAACGAGGAGATCCCCGTGACTCTGCTGCCCGCGACCGCCCGACAGATCGACACCCAGGTGGCCCAGGCGCAGATCGACGGTCGCACCCCGTCACTGGTGCTGGGCGTGGTCCGCGACGGCGCGCTCGTCCACCTGGCCACCGCCGGCGAGCACCCCCGCCCGGACGCCGACCTTCAGTACCGGGTGGGCTCGATCAGCAAGACGATGACCGCCACCTTGATCATGCAGTTGCGGAACGCCGGCCAGCTGTCCCTCGACGACCCGCTGGAACGGCACCTGCCGGGCACCGCGGCGGGCGCACTCACCCTGCGCCAGTTGCTCGGGCACGCCAGCGGCATGCAACGCGAACCCGAGGGCGACTGGTGGGAGCGGAGCGCGGGCGCCGACCTGGCCGGGCTGCTCGACGGGCTCAACGCCGACAAGATCGCCTATCCGCCGCACACCGCCTACCACTACTCCAACCTGGCGTACGGGCTCCTCGGCGGCCTGCTCGAACGGCTCACCGGAACGCGGTGGGCCGACCTGCTCGATGAACGGCTGTTCGGCCCGCTGGGAATGCGCCGCACCACCTACGCGGCCACCGAGCCGTATGCCCGCGGCTACGTCGTCCACCCCTGGCACGGCACGCTTCGCGAGGAACCCCGTACCGACACCGGCGCGATGGCCCCCGCCGGGCAGCTCTGGTCGACGATCGAGGACCTGGGCCGCTGGGCCGCCTTCCTGGCCGACCCCGACCCGTCGGTACTGGCCGCCGGGACGCTCACCGAGATGTGCGCGCCCGTGGTGATCAGCGATCTCGACTCCTGGACCGGTGGGCACGGGCTGGGGCTGGAGCTCTACCGCGACGGCGAGCGGGTGTACGTCGGGCACGGCGGCTCGATGCCCGGGTACGTGGCCGCCCTCGCGGTGCACCGGCCCACCCGTACCGCCGTGGTCGGCTTCGCCAACTCGTACGGCTTCCCGATCACCACACTCGGCCGTCGGGTGCTGACCAGCGTGCTGGACGCCGAGCCGGCGCTCCCGCAGCCGTGGCGGCCGGCCGCCGCCGCGCCCACGGCGGAGCTGGCCGAGCTGACCGGCCGCTGGTGGTGGATGGGCCTTCCGCTGGACCTGCGCTGGGACGCGGGTGACCTGGTCGCCCATGTCCGTGGTGAGCGGGTGAGCCGGTTCACCGCCGAGGGGCCGGACCGCTGGCGGGGACGCTCCGGCCCGGAGAACGGCGAGATCCTGTCGGTGCTGCGCGACGACAACGGGCGGGCGACGGCTGTCGACATCGCCACCTTCGTCTTCACCCGCAGCCCGGACGAGGCCCCCTGACCCGACCGGCGGCGGGGCCGGGCGGTCAGGGGGCCTCGGTGACGAAGTCGATGAGGCGTTCCATGGCGTTGATCAGGGGCGTTTCCACGTCGGCGAAGCTGTTCACCCGGGACAGGATGTGCCGCCACATGTCGGCCGGCTCGGCCACCCCGAGGGCCGCGCAGACCCCCTCCTTCCACGGCCGCCCCGGCGGCACCACCGGCCACGCCGCGATGCCCAACGCCGCCGGCTTGACCGCCTGCCACACGTCCACATAGGGGTGTCCGGTCACCAGCACGTACGGCGAGTCGACCCGGGCCACGATCCGGCTCTCCTTGCTGCCCGGCACCAGGTGGTCGACGAGGACGCCGAGCCGTCGGGTCGGGCCGGGACCGAAGTCGCGTACGTCGGCGTCGAGGGCGTCGATGCCGTCCAACGGCTCCACGACGACGCCCTCGATGCGCAGGTCGTCACCCCAGATCCGCTCGACCAGGGCGGCGTCGTGGATGCCCTCCACCCAGATCCGGCTGGCCTTGGCCACCTGGGCGCGGACGTTGTCCACCGCCACCGAGCCGGACGCGGTCCGCCGCCGGGCGGTCGGCACCGGCGCGCGGGTGGGGCGGCGCAGCGTGACCGGGCGGCCGTCGAGCAGGAACGCCGCCGGCAGCAGCGGGAAGTTGCGCCGCTTGCCGTGCCGGTCCTCCAGCACCACGGCACCGGCCTCGAAGCCCACCACCGCTCCGCAGAACCCGGAGTCGGCGTCCTCCACCACGAGGTCCGGTTCGGCGTCCACCTCGGGGGTGACCTTGCGTCGTCGCCAGTCCCCCGCCAACACGTCCTCGCCGTATCGCCCCGCCATGTCGATCACGCTAACTCCCGCGCCACCACCCCGCTCCCCGACACACCGCCCCACCTCGTCCACACGCCACCACCGCGGCGATCACGCCGTGGATTCGAGGCGACCCAGGTCGCTGTCGACCGACGCCGGCCAGACGGATTCCTCGCCTCCGCCGCGGCCGGCCACGGCCAGCAGGACGCCTGGCGTCCATCGGCGTGGGCGCTGGCATTGCGCGCACGGTCGCTCCTGGCTGAGTTGGTGTTGGCCTGCCGTTCTGGCATGCTGCATATGTGGAACTGGGTTCCGCTAGAACGTACGGAGCACTGTTCCGTTCACCAGCGGATGTGACGGAGGTAACGGTGGCCAGCACCGGGGCGTGTCCCGCACGGAAGCAGCGGGCGGATGCGCTGCGCAACCAGACGGCGCTCCTGGAGGCGGCCGCCGCCGCGTTCATCGCCTCCGGGGTCAACGCGCCGGTACGCGACATCGCCGCCAGGGCCGGCGTCGGTGTCGGGACGATCTACCGCCACTTCCCGACCCGCGCCGACCTGATCGTCGCGGTGTACCGGCACCAGGTCGAGGCCTGCGCCGAGGCCGGCCCCGTGCTCCTGGCGCAGAGCGCCACACCACACGCCGCCCTGGCCAGCTGGATCCACCTCTTCGTCGACTTCCTGGTCACCAAGCACGGTCTGGCCGAGGCGATGCGGTCCGACGACGCCGCCTTCCAGACGCTGCACGCGTACTTCCTCGACCGGCTCGTCCCCGTCTGCGCCGACCTGCTCGCCGCCGCCAGCACGGCGGGCGAGATCGTTCCCGACATGAACCCCCTGGTCCTGATGCAGGGCATCGGCAACCTCTGCATCGGCGCCGACAACCCCGCCTACGACGCGCGTCTCATGGTCGACGTGGTCATCGCGGGCCTACGGCTGCGTTAGCACCCGGAAAGACCCCATGCCGCGGACCGTGCCGCACACGGGATCGGGCGAAGGGGGCAGTTCGGGGCACGCAGGGCGGCCGGAGCGGCAGTCGAGACAGGGCCGGTCGTGACCACGTACCCTTTCGGCATGTCCACCCCCGCAACGGGCGCGGCCACACTCGCGCCGCGCCGGTCGAGCCGGTTCGTTGCCTGGGTGCGCGCGTGGCGTGCCGGGTTGGTGCCGTACGACGAGGTTGCCGACGCCATCGCCGGCGACGAGGAACATCTCGTCGCGGACGCCCCGGGCACCTGGACCGACGTCCCGCTGGGCGCCGCGCTGCCCACCCTGGCCAAGCTCTCCCCCGACGAGATCCGCCTGGTGCTGCCCGCGCCCGGCGACCCCCGGGGTCTGCCCGGCCCCGGCGACTTCGCCGGCGCGGCGCTGGTGGCGGGTGAGGCGGTGGTCGCCGGCGGGCTCGGGTTGATCCCGGAGGTCCGCTCGCACACCTCCGGCTCCGGGGACTGTTTCGAGACGGTGCTGTGGCGGGTGTACCCGCTGCCGGCCAACGCGCCCGCCGCGTCACTCTCGTTGCCCGGCGCCGCCGAGGCGGAGGCCGAGCTGGCCGCCGCGCTGGCCGAGACGACCGCCGCGCTGACCCGCCTCGACGTCGCCCAGTGGCGGCCCGAGCTGGCAGGTGCGCTGGCCGCGTTGCGCCGCCCGGACGGCACCACCGATCTGCCACCGGGGTTCGACCCGCGAGCCCGTCGGCTCTTCGCCCGAGCCGCGGTGCTCGACCGGGTGCTCGCGCTGGCCGGGCACTCCGCGCCGGGCGGCGCGATCAACAACTACGAGGCGCAGCAGCGCGACGCGGCACTTCGTCCGCTGACCGCCGCCTGCCGCCAGGCCCTGGTGGCCGCCTGCAACGCCCCCCTGCGCCCCTGACCGGTCACCCCGCGCCGCACCACGAGGGCCCACGCCACACCGCCGAAGCCCGACACGCCCGCCGCCGGTCCGATGCGCCGCCGCGCCGCCGCGCCGGTCATGATCGCGCTCGACCATGGATGTAGTGGCCTCCGGCGCAGGCTGGTGACCACTACATCCTGGATCGAGCGCGGGCAGCGCGCGCGGTGCCAGGAGCGCGGGCAGCGCGCGCGGTGCCAGGAGCGCGGGCAGCGCGCGAGCGCGGCCCCAACGGGGTCAGACCTCGTCGAGCAGGTCCGCGACCGAGTTGATGATCCGGGACGGGCGGTACGGGTAGCGCTCGGCCTCGGTGCGGCTGCTGATCCCGGTGAGCACCAGGATGGTCTCCAACCCGGCCTCCAGACCACACAGGATGTCGGTGTCCATCCGGTCACCGATCATCGCGGTGCTCTCCGAGTGCGCGTTGATGGTGTTGAGCGCCGACCGCATCATCATCGGGTTGGGCTTGCCGACGAAGTACGGCTCCACCCCGGTCGCCTTGGAGATCATGGCGGCGACCGACCCGGCGGCGGGTAGCGCGCCTTCCACGGACGGGCCGGTCACGTCGGGGTTCGTGCAGATGAACCGGGCGCCGTCGTTGATCAGACGGACGGCCTTGGTGATCGCCTCGAAGCTGTAGGTGCGGGTCTCGCCGAGCACCACGTAGTCGGGGGCGAAGTCGGTCAGCACGTAGCCGACGGCGTGCAGGGCCGTGGTCAGCCCGGCCTCACCGATGACGTACGCGGTGCCGCCCGGCCGCTGGTCGGCGAGGAACTGGCCGGTGGCCAGGGCCGAGGACCAGATCGACTCCTCCGGCACGTCCAGCCCCATGCGGCTGAGCCGGGCCGTGAGGTCGCGCGGGGTGTAGATCGAGTTGTTGGTCAGCACCAGGAACGGCTTGCCGGAGGCGCGCAACCGGTTGATGAACTCCGGCGCGCCGGGTACCGGCTGGCCCTCGTGCACCAGCACGCCGTCCATGTCGGTCAGCCAACTCTGCACGGGCTTACGGTCATGCATGATGATCCTCAGAGGTCAGGGGCGACGGGTCGGCACGCAACAGACGGTGGGGCAGGTGTCCCACATCGGCAGTTCGCCCAGGCGGCGGCGCAGCTGCGCGCCGTCCGGGTCGGTCCGCTCGGTGACCAGCTCACGCACCATGGTCACGAAGCGCGGGTCGGTGCCCGGCGTAGCGGCCCGGACGAAGTCCAGGCCGAGCTGCTTCGCCGTCTCCAGCGCCTCGGTGTCCAGGTCCCACACGACCTCCAGGTGATCGGAGACGAACCCGATCGGGCTGACCACCACCCCGGTGGTGCCGCCCTGCGCGAGGGTGGCCAGGTGGTCGTTGACGTCCGGTTCCAGCCACGGCACCTGCGGCGGGCCGGAGCGGCTCTGCCAGACCAGGTCGTACCGCAGGTCGGGGGCGGCGGCTGCGGCGACGAGCCGGGCGGTCTCGTGCAGCTGCGCCTCGTACCGGCCGCCGTGCGGGCCGGCGTTGGCCGCCATCGAGCTGGGAATGGAGTGGGCGGTGAAGACCAGCCGGGTGGTGTCCCGCTTCGCCGGGTCGAGCTGGCCCAGGGCCGCCCGGACCGCGTCGACGTGCGGCTCGACGAAACCGGGGTGGTCCCAGAACTGGCGCAGCTTCTCGATCACCGGGGCGTCCGGGCCGACGGCGGCACGGGCGGCGGCGATGTCCTCCTGGTACTGCCGGCAGGACGAGTAGCCGCCGTACGCGCTGGTGACGAAGGCCAACGCACGGGTCACCCCGTCGTCGCGCATCCGACTGACGGTGTCGGCGAGCATCGGGTCCCAGTTGCGGTTGCCCCAGTAGACGGGCAGGTCGACACCGTGCGCGGCGAAGTCGGCGCGGACGGCGGCCAGCAGGTCCCGACACTGCTGGTTGATCGGGGACACCCCACCGAAGTGCTGGTAGTGCTCGGCGACCTCGGCCAGCCGTTCGGGCGGCACACCCCGACCCCGGGTCACGTTCTGCAGGAACGGCATCACGTCCTCGGGCCGTTCCGGCCCGCCGAAGGACACCAGGACCACCGCGTCGTACGACATGGGGTCATTCTTGCCCCTCGGCCGGGACGCCCCGGCGACGCCCCCTGGTCCGGACGTGTAGATCACGCTGACGGGCGGCCAGGGAGCGTCGCGGTGCGGCGTCAGGCGCCGATGGCGTGGTAGCCGCCGTCGACGTGGACGATCTCGCCGGTGGTGGCCGGGAACCAGTCGGAGAGCAACGCCAGGCAGGCCCGCGCGGCGGGCTCCTGGTCGGTGAGGTTCCAGCCCAGCGGGGCCCGTTCGGTCCAGGCGTCCTCGAACTGGTCGAAGCCGGGGATCGACTTCGCGGCGATGGTGCGCAGCGGCCCGGCGGCCACCAGGTTGCTGCGGATGCCCTGCTTGCCCAGGTGCAGCGCCAGGTAGCGGGACGCCGACTCCAGGCCGGCCTTGGCCACGCCCATCCAGTCGTAGACCGGCCACGCCTTCGTCGCGTCGAAGGTCAGGCCGACCACCGCGCCACCGGGCGACATCAGCGGCAGCGCCGCCATCGCGAGGGACTTGTACGAGAAGGTGGAGACGTGCAGGGCGGTCGCCACGTCCTCCCAGGGCGCGTCGAGGAAGCCGCCGCCGAGGCAGCTCTGCGGGGCGAAACCGATCGAGTGCACGACACCGTCGAGGCCGTCGACGTGCTCGCGTACCCGGTCGGCGAGGCCGGCCAGGTGCTCGGTGTTGGTGACGTCCACCTCGATCACCGGCGCCGGCTCGGGCAGCCGCTTCGCGATCCGCTCGACCAGGGAGAGCCGGCCGTAGCCGGTGAGCACGACCTGCGCGCCGTTTTCCTGAGCGAGCTTCGCCACCGAGAAGGCGATCGAGGCGTCGGTGATGACACCGGTGACGAGCAGTCGCTTACCGGCGAGCAGTCCGGACATGCAGATTTCCTCCGTAGTCAAAAGGGTTAGTGGCCCATTCCGAGGCCGCCGTCGACCGGGATGACGGCGCCGGAGACGTACCCGGCGCTGTCGGAGGCCAGCCAGGTGACCACGGCCGCGACCTCGTCCGGGCTGGCCATCCGGCCGGCCGGGATGGACTTGAGGATCTCCGCCTTGCGGTCGTCGGAGAGGCCGGCGGTCATGTCCGTGTCGATGAAGCCGGGCGCCACCACGTTCGCGGTGATGTTGCGGCTGCCCAGCTCCCGGGTGATCGAGCGGGCGACGCCGACGAGGCCGGCCTTGCTGGCGGCGTAGTTGACCTGCCCGGCGCCGCCAGCGAGGCCGACCACCGAGGAGATGAAGATCATGCGGCCCCACTTGGCGCGGAGCATCTTGCCGGAGGCCCGCTTGGCGACCCGGAACGCGCCGGTGAGGTTGGTGTCCACCACGTCGGTGAACTGCTCCTCGGACATCCGCAGCAGCAGCGTGTCGGCGGTCATGCCGGCGTTGGCGACCAGCACCTCGACCGGCCCCAGCTCGGCCTCGACGGCGGCGAACGCGGCGTCGATCGAGGCGGCGTCGGTGACGTCGGCGCGGACGCCGAACAGCCCGTCAGGGGCCTCGCCGCTGCGGTGGGTGACCGCCACCCGGTCGCCCTGCTTGGCGAAGGCCTGCGCGATGGCCAGGCCGATCCCCCGGTTGCCCCCGGTCACCAGCACGGTGCGAGCCACTGTTCCCCCTTGCGAATGGTCAGCACGGACGCGTCGGAGCCTAGGCGTTACCGGCAGGTAAGCGCTAACGGGAGCCGCGTCACACTGGGGTACGACACCGGGATCAACCCCTGGTGGCACGCCTCGTGACGGGCTCGGCACGTAGCCTCCGGGTGGTGAACCGGCAACCGATCGCCGTGGCCCTGCGGGCCCTGTGGCAGACAGTGCTGGGCCCGGACGCGCCGGTGGAACGGCCGCTGCTGGCCCGGTGGCCCGGGCCGGCCCGCTACGCCGCCCCGGTCGGCCTGCTGGCCGCTCTCGGCCTCTTCCTGATCACGCTGACCGTGGAGAGCGAGTGGGGCCTGCCGATACTGGTCGCGTTGCTGTTTTCGGCGATGACAGTGGCACCGCTGCTGGCGCTGCCCCGGCGTCCGCTGCTGGCCTGGCGGCTGACGGTGCTGGCCCTGCTGATCTGCACGTTCAACGCCCCGGCCGACCAGGCCTGGCCGTGGACTCCGCCGCTGGCGCTCGGGTCGATCGTGGTGCTGGCGGTGGTCGTCGCACGGGTCGACCGGCCGGTGCTGGCCTGGGTGGTGACGATCAGCACGGTGCCGGTGCTCACCCTGGTCCACCCCGACAACCGGGTTCCGGTCCTGCTGCTGCTCGGGGCGTTGGCGATCGTCGGTGACCTGATCCGACGCAACCGGCTGTCCCGGCGGGCGCTGGCCGCGCAGACCGAGCTGAGCGAGCGGGAGCAGGAACGCCGCGGGGTGCTGGAGGAGCGCACCCGGATCGCCCGGGAGCTGCACGACGTGGTGGCCCACCACATGTCGCTGATCGCGGTGCAGGCGGAGACCGCCCCGTACCGGCTGACCGACGTGCCGCCCCCGGCAGCCGCCGAGTTCGTCGCCATCGCCGCGTCGGCCCGCGACGCGCTCACCGACATGCGGCGGCTGCTGGGGGTGCTGCGCAGCGAGACGACCGGGCCGCAGACCGCGCCGCAGCCGGACCTGACCGACCTGGGCACGATGGTGGACGCCGCCCGCCGGGCCGGGCTGTCGGTCACGTTGGACGCCGAGCAGGTGGACGACGACCGGGTGCCCGCGCCGGTCGGGCTGGCCGCGTACCGCATCGTGCAGGAGGGCCTGGCCAACGCGGCCCGCCACGCGGCCGGCGCCGCGGTGCGGGTCACGGTCCGCGCCGGTGCGTCCGGTCTGGGGGTACGCGTGGAGAACGCGCCACCCGCCGAGGCGGGCTCCCGGCCCGGCGAGGCGGGCTCCGGGCACGGGCTGACCGGCATGCGGGAACGGGCCACCTCGCTGGGCGGTACGTTCACCGCCGGGCCGCTGCCCGACGGGGGTTACGCGGTGGCGGCCGAGTTGCCGTACGAGGCGGAGGGCGGGGACCGATGATCCGGGTGCTGATCGCCGACGACCAGGCGATGGTCCGGCAGGGCTTCGGCGCGCTGCTCGCCGCCCAACCGGATCTGCTGGTGGTGGGTGACGCCGCCGACGGGGCGCAGGCCGTGGCCGCCGCCCGCCATCTCGACCCGGACGTGGTGCTGATGGACGTGCGGATGCCGGTGATGGACGGGCTGGAGGCCACCCGCACCCTGCTCGGTGACCGGTCGGCGCAGCGTCCCCGGGTGCTCATCCTCACCACGTTCGACCTGGACGACTACGTGTACGAGGCGCTGCGCGCCGGGGCCAGCGGTTTCCTGCTCAAGGACGCCCCGGCCGCCGACCTGGTGCAGGCGGTGCGGGTGGTGGCGGCCGGGGACGCGCTGCTCGCCCCGGCTGTCACCCGCCGGCTGATCGCCGAGTTCGCGGCCCGCCCGGACCGCCGCCGCCCCCGCCCCACCGACCTGGCCGGGCTCACTCCCCGAGAGACCGAGGTGCTGCGGTTGATCGCCCGGGGTCGCAACAACGCGGAGATCGCGGGTGACCTGGTGGTGGCCGAGCAGACCGTGAAGACGCACGTCGGGCGGATCCTGGCCAAGCTGGGGCTGCGCGACCGGGCACAGGCCGTGGTGCTGGCGTACGAGACGGGTCTGGTGGCCGCCGGCGAGTAGCCCCGTGGAGCCAGCCCGGGAACGGCTCTGCGGCACGACGACCGGCCCTCGCCCCTGGGCGCACTCTCCCTCCGGACGACATTCCGGAGGGAGAACGTGATGCGACGACGAGGTGCCAGCCGGTTGGCGATGGCCGCGCTGCTCGGCGTGAACCTGGTCCTGCCGATCCCGGCCGGGCCGGCCACGGCGGCGGGATTCGTCGAGGCGTACCCGATGATGGCGGCGGCGATGCGCGCGGCCGGCCCCCCGTACGCGGACTGGGCAGCCGATGGACGCCGGTTCCTGCTGTTCGACGCGCGCGGTGACGGCCGCGCCGTCGAGGTGCTCGGCGACCTCGCCACCGCCGACCGGATCGCGGTGCTGGTGCCCGGGGTCGGCAGCACGCTCGCCGACTTCGACAGGGGGTTGGGTGGGGTGGCACGGCGGGCGCCCGCCGTGCAGGCCGGGCAGGTCTACCGGGAACTGCGGGCGACCGACCCGGCGGCGCGGGTCGCGGTGCTGGCCTGGCTGGGCTACGACCCGCCCGACGGGGTGCTGAGCGCCGCCGGTGGCGTCAGCGCCCGGCGCGGCGCGGCCGGGCTGGCCCCGCTGCTGCGGGAGCTGGCCGGGCGGCGTCCGGGCGCGACGATCACGCTGGTCGGGCACAGTTACGGGGCGCTGGTGGTGTCACTGGCGGCGGCGGACGCCCCGTCCCAGGTCACCGACGTGGTCAGCCTGGGTGGGGTGGGCGCTGGTGTGCAGCACGCCGACGACCTGCCCGGCGGGCGGCGGTTCTGGGCCGCCGAGGCGCCGACGGACTGGATCCGACGGGTCCCGCCGCTGCGGCTTCCCGGGTTGGGCTTCGGCCGGCGACCCGGCGACCCGGCGTTCGGCGCCCGACCGCTGCCGGTGGGCGGGGTGGCGGGGCACGACGGCTATCTCGCACCGGGCAGCGCCACACTGGTCGCGGTGGCGGCGGTCGTGCTGGACGGCGTCGACGCCGACCGGACCGGGGACGCCCGGTGAGCCGGGACCCTGCCATCGACGCGCTGCGGGCGTACGCCATCGGTGGGGTGGTGCTGGGGCACTGGCTGGTCACCGGCCTGGTGCTGACCGGCGACGGCGGGCTGCACCAGGCCAGTCCGTTGACCGCCCTGCCCGGCCTGGCCCCGCTGACCTGGGTGTTGCAGACGCTCGGGTTGTTCTTCTTCACCGCCGGGTTCGGCTCAGCCCGGTCGCTGGCCCGCCACCCGGGCGGTACGGGCGGTTGGCTGGCCGGTCGGCTGCGTCGGCTGCTGCTGCCCACCGTGGCGCTGCTCGGGGTGGGTGCCGCCGTCCTGCTCGCCGCCACCGTCGTCGGCACCTCCGACGACACGCTCGCCGTCGCGCTGCGGCTCGCGGTCAGCCCGCTGTGGTTCCTGCTACCTCTGGTGATCCTGGTCGCGTCGACCGGTCCGCTGCGTGCCGCCGTACGCCGCTGGGGTGTGCTGCGCTGCGCGACACCGGCGGTGGCCGTGGTGGCCGCGGCCGACCTGGCCATCCGCCTGGTGCCGGCCGCCAGCGACCTGCCCCCGGTCACCGTGCTGGCGGCCTGGTCGGTGCCGTACCTGCTGGGGGTGGCGCACGCCGACGGGTGGCTGCGGAGCCGGCGGGGCGGTGGCACGGCGGCGGCCGGTGGGGCGCTCGCGCTGGCGGCGCTGCTGGCGCTCGGTTATCCGGTGAGCGCGGTGGGGGTGCCCGGGGCCGGGGTGTCCAACCTGAACCCGCCGTCGCTGCTGGTCGTGGCGCTGGCGGTCACCCAGGTCGGGCTGGGGTTGCTGGCCCGGCCGGCGCTGCGACGGCTGCTGGCCCGGCCACTGCCGGGCCGGGCGGTGACCGCTGTGAACCGCTTCGCGGTCCGGATCTACCTGTGGCACCAGCCGGTCCTGGTGGCGGTGACGGCGCTCACCGCCCGCGGCGGGCTCGCCCTGCCCGGTCTGCACACCGTCCCGGACGACCTCGGGTGGGTGCTGGCCCGCTGCTGCTGGCTGCCGCTGCTCGCCGGGGTGCTGGTCACTGTCGTGCGGGTGGGTCAGCCGGGGTCGCCGCGCCGCCGAGGCGTCCGGGCTGGTGATCAGCGGCGTCGCCGACCGGGCGGTGGAGGGGCCGCCGACCGGTCGGCCGAGTGCGTTCCGCCGGCACCGCAGGTGTACGATCATCGACGTTCCGGCCCGCCCGACTTGCAGGAGGTGATCGCTGTGCGAGATAGCGATCCTCCCAGTCGTGGCCGGGCCGATGGTCAGTCCCGCTGAGCCACGACTCAGTCTGGTGAGCTGACCCCGATCCGCTCCCCACTCACGTCGGCACAGGCCGAGGTGAGTGCGCCGCGCCGCCCCAACCCGGGCGGTCGCCGGGAGCCGCCCGGTCACGACTTCGTGTGCGCGTCCCTACCCCCTGCGGTCCGCCCCCGCACGCGGACCGTCCAGCCGCCACCCGGAGCCGTCCATGAGCCGCTACGTCGCCCCGCTGGGCTTCACCCTCGCCGCCGTCTGGGTGGCCATCGTCTTCGTCCTCGCCGGCGGCGGCCACTGAGCTGGTCGCCGACCGGCGGCGATCACTGAGCTGCTCGTCCTTCGCAGCGGTGACCACCGGGTCGGTGCCGACCGGCGGCGGTGGGTGACCGCCGCCGGCCCCACCGCTCAGAGCATCCGCGACGACCACAGCAGGCTGAGCGCACCGGCGCAGAGGGCCAGCAGCAGCGCCACCCCGGCGTACCACTGGGTCACCTCACGCGGCTCGGTGCGGAACCCGATCGAGCTGCCCATGTCCTGATAGACCTGCTTCAGCTCGCTCACCGAGGCCGCCTCGTAGAAGTACCCCTCGGTGGTCTCGGCGAGGTCGGCGAGGGCCAACCGGTCCACCGGCACCCGCTGCAACTGCCCGCCGATGTCGACCTGGCCGGTGTCCGTGCCGAAGGCGATCGTGGAAACCGGGACGTTGGCGGCCTGCGCGGCCGCCGCCGCCTCCTCCACCGCCCGACCGGAGGTGCGGAAGCCGTCCGAGAGCAGCACGATCCGCGCCGGCGGGATACCCGCCGCGCCGTCGGCCGGCACCGACCGGATCGCCTCCAGGCAGGTGAACACCGCCTCACCGGTCGCTGTCGCCTCGGCCAGCACCAGCCCGTCGATGGCGCTGGTCACCGCGTCGCGGTCCTTGCCCGGCGGCACCAGCACGTTGGCCGCCTTGGCGAACGACACGAGGCCCAGGTTGTAGCTCTCCGGCAGCTCACTGACGAACTGCTTGGCGGCCTCCTGGGCCGCCTCCAGGCGGTTCGGTGACACGTCGTCGGCCTGCATCGACAACGACACGTCGATGGCGAGCATCACGGTCGCCCGCTCCAGCGGCTCCTTGGTGTCGACAGCGGGCCGGGCCAGCGCGGTGGCCAACACCAGCAGGCAGAGCAGGAACGCGGTCGCCGGGACGTGCCGACGCCAACCCAGGCCCTTCGGCGCCACCGTCCGCAACAGGTCCACATTGGTGAACCGCATCGCGTACGCCCGGCGGTGCAGCTGCCGCCAGACGTAGAACGCGGCGAGGGCGAACACCGGCAGCACGGCCAGCAGCCACCACGGTTGCAGAAAACGGATCATCGTGTCGTCCCCCGGGTGCGTGCGTGCCGTTGCGCGGCCACGAATCGCACCATGTCCAGCAGCCAGTCTCGGTCGGTACGCAGACGCAGGTGGGCCGCACCGGCGCCGCGCAGGGCGGCGGCGATGGTGGCCCGTTGGGCGGTGGCCGCGTCGGCGTAGCGCTGCCGCAGCCGTGGGTCGGCGGTCTGCACCTCGTGCAGTTCGCCGCTCTCCGGGTCGACCACCGGCAACACGCCCACGTCGGGCAGTTCCAGCTCACGCGGGTCGACCACCTCGATCGCCAGCACGTCGTGCCGGACGCGCAGCTTACGCATCGGCCGGGCCCACTGCTCGGCCGGCGCGAGGAAGTCCGAGACGACCACTGCCACCCCACGGCGGCGGGGCGGACGGTTGAGCATCTCGATCAGCGCGCCCAGATCACCACGGCCGGGCTGGATGGCGGTGCCGGCGACGGCACGCAAGAGACCCTGCGCCTCCTTGCGCCCGGAGCGGGCCGGCAGCCGGGTGAGCACCCCCGGCCCCGGCGACGCTGCTCTGCCCCGCCAGCGTCGGGCCGGCGCGGACACCCCGCCGCCGGTGCCGATCACGGCGCCGATCCGGTTACCTCCGCGCACGGTCAGGTGGGTGATGGCAGCGGCGGCGGCCACCACGACCTCCCGCTTGAGCCACTGCCCGGTGCCGAAGTCCAGGCTGGCGGAGAGGTCCAGCGCGAGCCAGGTCTCCAGTTCCCGGTCGGCGACCGTACGCCGCACGTGCGGTGTGGTCGTGCGTGCCGTGACCGGCCAGTCCATCCGACGCACGTCGTCGCCGGGGCGGTACTCCCGGGACTCCCCCGCCTCACTGCCCGGTCCGGGCAGCAGGCCGGCGTAGTCGCCCTGGAGCAGACCGTCGAGTTTGCGGGTGACGAGCAGCTGAAGCCGGGACAGCACGGCCTCGCTGCGGTCGGCGAGGGGGGCCGGACGAGGGGTGGGTGAGGTCACGGCCGCTGCCCGGGCCAACCAGCGCCCGGCGGCGGCGCGATCGAGGGCGGGGTGGCCTGCTGCCGGGGCGCGACCGCGGGAAGCGGGATCGTCGACATCACCCGCTGCACGATGTGGTCGGCGGGCACGTCGTCGGCGAGCGCGTCGTAGCTGAGCACCAACCGGTGCCGCAGGATGTCCGGCGCGATGTCCTGCACGTCCTGCGGCAGCGCGTAGTCCCGCCCGCGCAGCAGCGCCAGGGCGCGGGTCGCCCGGACCAGACCCAGCGAGGCGCGCGGGCTGGCACCGTACTGGATCAGTTGCGCGACGTCGGGCATGCCGTGCTCGGCCGGGGCGCGGGTGGCCAGCACCAACCGGACCGCGTAGTCGACCAGGGCGTTGTGCACGAAGACCTGGTCCGCCTTGCGTTGCAGGGCGATCAGGTCCGGGGTGTCGAACACCGCGGTCGGCTCGGGCGCGGCCACGCCCATCCGGTAGACGATCTCCCGCTCCTCCGCGTCGGTCGGATAGCCCACCACGATCTTCATGAGGAACCGGTCCCGTTGCGCCTCCGGCAGCGGGTAGACGCCCTCCTGCTCGATCGGGTTCTGGGTGGCCATCACCAGGAACGGGTCGGGCACCCGATGGCTCTCGCCGCCGATGGACACCTGCCGCTCGCTCATCACCTCCAGCAGCGCGGACTGCACCTTCGCCGGCGCCCGGTTGATCTCGTCGGCGAGCAGGAAGTTGACGAAGACCGGCCCCAGCTCGACGTCGAACTTCTCGCTCGACTGCCGGTAGATCCGGGTGCCCATGATGTCGGCGGGCACCAGGTCCGGGGTGAACTGCACCCGGGCGAAGGACCCCCCGACGACCTTGGCGAGGGTTTCCACCGCCAGGGTCTTGGCCACCCCGGGCACGCCTTCGAGCAGGCAGTGACCGCGGGCGAGCAGCGCGACGAACATCCGCTCGACCATCCGGTCCTGCCCGACGATCACGCGTTTGATCTCGAACAGCGCCTTTTCCAGCAGGGTGGCGTCCTGCGCGGGTGTGGTCACCGGCGCAGGTGCCGCGCCGTTCGGCGTCGGGGCGTCGGGCATGGTCGGCTGGGCCACCGGTCCTCCACAGCGTTTGTCGGTCGTCGCGGCTTGTGCGGTATCAAGACTCGCACGCCTTGCTGAGTGTCGAGGTGGGGAGAAGCCGATTTTGGCCGCGCCGTCACCAGCGGCCGAATTGCGCATCGCGGGTGTGCGCGGACCGGCCCGCCGCGTGTACGATTCACCCCGTCGCCGGGCGGCTCCCCCCGTGGTCGCCCGGCGCTCAACCTCTCCGTCCCGCCGCCCTAGACTGGCCGGGATGAGCATTCCCTCCCCCGCCGACGAGGCCCTGGTCTGTTCGGCCCGCGGCTGCCGGTCGGCCGCCGTCTGGGTGCTGGAGTGGAACAATCCCCGTCTGCACGACCCCGATCGGCGCAAGACCTGGTTGGCCTGCGACGAGCACCGGGGCAGCCTCGGTGACTTCCTGGACGCCCGAGGCTTCCTGCGTGCCGTCACTCCGGTGCCCGGATCGCCTACGCTCGACCTGTGAGCGGCGACCCTCCGGCTTCCCCCGGCCCCACTTCTCCGTCCTGGCCGCCCACCCCGGCCGCCACCCCTCCCGGCGTCGATCCGCCGCCCGGCGCGTTCCCGGCGCCGGGCACGCTCGGCCCCGAGCCCGCCGCGCCGGATGTCGCGACGCCCGCCCCACTGCCACCGGGCGCGCTGCCGCCCGGTCACCGACCGACATCCGGTGCCGACCAACGCGCGCCCGAACTGCCACCCCCCGGTCTCCTGCCGGCCGACCCCGGCGCGTCCGGGGCTCGCCCGTCCGACCCCGGCGCGTCCGGGCCGCTGCTGACGGCGGCGCCAGGTGGTCGGGGTCCGCTGGAGCCCTGGCCGGACACCGTCAACTGGCAGCCGATCTCCACCGACCTGATCTGGGTGGAGCTGATCCGGCTGGCGGTCGTGGTCGCCATCGGGCTGGCGGTGACGGCGGTCGGCTGGGCCCTCAGCGGCCACTGGCTGTTCGGGCTCGCCGTCGCCGTGGTGCTGGTGCTCGGCGCGTGGCGGGCCGTCGCGATCGTCCGCGCCGTCCGCGCCTGGGGGTACACCGAGCGGGAGAACGACCTGTTGGTCCGGCACGGGCTGCTGGTCCGCCGGCTCTCCATCGTTCCGTATTCGCGAATGCAGTTCGTCGACGTGAGCGCCGGGCCGTTGGAGCGCGCCTTCGACCTGGCCACCGTGCAGTTGCACACCGCGGCGGCGGCCAGCGACGCCCGGGTGCCCGGGCTGCGGCCGGCGGAGGCGTCCCGGCTGCGCGACCGGCTCACCGCGCTCGGCGAGGACCGGGCGGAGGGGCTGTGAACACCCGCGCGGACAACCGCCGATCGCGCCGAGGGCCGCGCCGATGAGCGACGGACCCGCCGAGCGGAGCACCGTGCCACCCACCGGCCCGACGCCACCGGGTCCGGTGCTGCCCACCGGAACGGCACCCGGCGGCCCGCCGTTCGCCGACCCATCCGGTGGCCCGCCGTTCGCTGAGACACCTGGCGGCCAACCGTTCGCTGGCGCGCCTGGTGGCCCGCCGTTCGCCGGTGCGGCGTCGTCCGGGCCGGTGCCGCCGGGGGTGCCCGCGCCGTGGTCGGGACCACCGGGTGGCGGCGTCGGCGAGCCCCGGCAGCGGCTGCATCCGCTCAGCCCGGTGCTGCACGGCGCCAAGTCCCTGGTCGTGGTGATCGCCGGGCTGTCCTGGTCGACGCTGTCCCGAGTGGGCTTCGGCTGGTTCGCCGTCACGGTGGCGGTGCTGGCGCTCGGCGCGACGGTGCTGTCGGTGATCAGTTGGTACAACACCGGCTACCACGTGGTGGGCCGGGAGCTTCGGGTGTACGAAGGGCTGCTCTGGCGGCGTACCCGGGCCATCCCGTTGGAACGGTTGCAGGCCGTGGAGGTGGTCCGGCCCCTGCTCGCGCAGCTCACCGGCCTGGCCGAGCTGCGTCTGGAGGTGGTCGGCGGCGGCAAGACCGAGGCGCCACTGGCGTACCTCGGGGTGGCCGACGCGACAGTGCTGCGCGAGCGCCTGCTGGCGCTGGCCGGGCGGGTGGCGCAGCCGCCCCCGCCCGGCGACGCGGCGACCCCGGTCACCCCGGGTGCGACGGCGCCGCCGCCGGCCGTGCCGGGCCGGCCACTGCACGCGGTACGCAACCAGAACCTGCTGATCAGCCAGCTACTCACCCCGCAGGCGTTCCTGCTCCCGTTCGGTGTGGCGTTCGTCGTGGTGCAGTTCCTCACCGCCGGCTCATGGTCGTTCGTCGCGGTGGCGAGCACCCTGACCGCGATGGCGGGTGTCCTGCTGCAACCGATCCGCCGGGTGCTCGACGACTGGAACTTCCGGCTGGCCCGCGACCGCGGCACGCTGCGGGTGCACAACGGCCTGCTGGAGACGCGCGCGCAGACCGTGCCGCTGGAGCGGGTGCAGACCGTGCGGGCCACCTGGCCGCTGCTGTGGCGGGTGAAGGGCTGGCTGCGGCTGCGGCTGGAGGTGGCCGGTTACTCCGTCGCGGAGGCCGACGACCGCAACCGGCCCGACCGGCTGCTGCCCGTCGGCGACCTGCCGACGGCGACGATGATCGTCGCCGAGGTGCTTCCCGGGGTACGCCTCGACGCGCTCCCGTTGAGCCCACCACCACCGCGAACCCGTTGGCTACACCCGCTGGGCCGTACCGCGTTCGGCGCGGGGCTGTTCGAGGGGGTGTTCGCCACCCGGTCCGGGCTGCTCACCCGACAACTGGTGATCGTGCCGTACGCCCGGATCCAGAGCGTGCGGGTGGTCCAGGGGCCGATCCAGCGCCGTCTGGGCCTGGCCTCCGTCCACGCGGACACCGCTGGCGGCTCCGGCGCCACCGCCCAGGACCGCGACCTGGCCGAGGCCTGGGCCCTGGCCGCCGACCTGACCACCAGAGCCCACCAGGCCCGCACCCACCCCCACCCCTGACCACCCCCACCCGCCTCGCCTGGTTGATCATGAAGTTATTGCTCCGACACGCCGTGCCGGAGGGCAATAACTTCATGATCAACGGGCCCGGGGGCCGGAGGGTGGGTGGTTAGTGGTCGGCGGGGACTGAGGCGGGGGTGGTGGGGTCTGGTTCGCGGGGGGTGGGGGGTTCCGGCTGGTTGGTCGGGGGGTCGGTCGGGGTCGGTGGGGGTTCCTTGGCCTGTTCCGACCTCGCGCTCGGGTGGCGGGCGCGCCACGCCGCCCAGCCGCGCTCGGCCAGACCGACCACCAGGAAGGTCATCCCCACGTACGCCCAGCCGACCAGCACGTCGATCACGTAGTGCTCACCCGAGTAGACCAGGGTGAAGGTCATCGCCAGCGGGTACGCGAGCAGCAGCGGCCACCAGCGACGACGGGTGGCGGTCAGGAAGAACAGCACCACGAACAGCGCCCACGCGGTGTGCAGCGAGGGCATCGCGGCGACCGGGTTGGAGGCGATCTGGCCGGCGTTGAGGACGTTGCCGGCGCCGTGCATGCCGAACGCCTTCCAACCCCGGGTCGAGATCCGGGCGACCTCGGTGAGCAGGCCGTTCTGCGCCGCCCACCAGGGTGGGGCGGCCGGGTAGACGAAGTAGGTGACCAGGCCGGCCGCGCAGAGGAAACCCCAGCGCCGCATGTACGCCGCCCAGCGGTGCCGGT
The DNA here is from genome assembly GCF_030269705.1 of Micromonospora sp. NBRC 107095. Classification (NCBI taxonomy): domain Bacteria; kingdom Bacillati; phylum Actinomycetota; class Actinomycetes; order Micromonosporales; family Micromonosporaceae; genus Micromonospora; species Micromonospora sp. NBRC 107095. The sequence continues at coordinate 28,101 of NZ_BSTU01000007.1, read as the reverse complement.
CGCGGATCCAGAGCACCGCGGCGGCGGCCAGCGCCACCACGAAGTGGGAGAAGTACACCCAGCTCGCCGCGACGTCCCACCAGTGCACCTGCGGGTGGTAGAGGTGCTCCTGCAACCAGACGGTGGGCACCTCACCGCCGGTGGCCCAGCCGAACATGAACCGGTCGGCGACGATCAGCTCCATCGCGTGCGGCGTCGCCCCGTTGTCGGCGAACCCGCGCGAGAGGTTGTACACCACGAACAGCAGCACCACCGGCACCCAGTCCCGGGCGAAGCGCAGATGACTGCGCCAGGGCCGTTCGCTGTTCCAGGCGATGGTCGCGGCCCAGATCCAGACGAAGGCGTACGCCGGGTCGGTGGGCAGGCCGATGGCCAGCCACGCGGCGACGAAGGCGACCGCCCAGACGGTCATGGCGACGATGCGCCGACGACCCCCGTCCGGGGACGCGGGCGGGTCGGTCCGGGCGGGGGGCTGGGGGTCAGTCACGACGGCCATCGGGGTCAAGGTTAACGACGGGGGCGGCATCGACCGACGGGGACCACCTGGCGGGGTCGTGCACAGGTGGGCGAGCGGGCGGTTCCGGATCCCCGGCCGCTTGGTCGGCGGGCCCGGTTAGCACCTAGGCTGACGCCATGCAGGAGCAGCCGGAGCCGGCCTTCGTGCCGGGTGTGACCGCCCAGGTCGAGTTGACGGTCACCGACGCGGACACCGCCCAGGCGGTCGGTTCCGGGGACGTGCCGGTGCTGGGCACTCCCCGGGTGCTGGCGCTGGCCGAGGCGGCCACCGTCGCGGCGACGGCAACCGGGATGCCGCCCGGTTCGACGACGGTGGGCACCCGGGTCGAGTTGGAGCACCTGGCGCCGACGGTGGTCGGCCGGACGGTCCGCGCGCAGGCACTGCTGGCGGCCGTCGACGGCCGCCGGTTGTCGTTCGAGGTCACGGTCAGCGACGGGGACCAGACGGTGGCCCGGGGTCTGGTGGAACGGATCCTCGTCGACCGGGCACGTTTCGTCGAGCGCGCCGGGCGGGCGTCGTGACCGTCGGTTTCGTCGAGGTCGCCGACCGGGTCTACGTGCTGGCCGAGCCGCTGCTGCGGGTCAACGTCACACTGGTCGTCGGCGACGACGGGGCGCTGGTGGTCGACACGCTCTCGTCGGCCGCCCAGGCCACCGAGCTGGCCGGGGCCGTCCGGGCGGTCACCGACCGTCCGTTGACGCTGGTCAACACCCATCACCACTACGACCACTGCTTCGGCAACGCGGTACTGGCCGGCGAGCCACCCCGCCCGGTGTACGCGCACGAGCTGGCCGCCACCGCCCTGCGCGACGAGCCGGAGCGGCTGCGCCGGGAGGCGTACGAGGAGTTGCGGACGCAGCATCCGACGCTCGCCGCCGAGCTGGCCGACACCCCACTGCTCGCCCCGACGCACACCGTGCACGTCGAGACCGTCCTGGACCTGGGCGGCCGACGGGTGCTGCTGCGACACCCGGGGCGGGGGCACACCGAGGCAGACCTGGTGGTGCACGTGCCGGACGCCGACGTGCTGGTCGCCGGGGACCTGGTGGAGCAGAGCGGACCGCCCGCCTTCGAGGACTCGTACCCCCTGCAGTGGCCGGACGCGGTCGCGGACCTGCTGCGGCTGACCACCGCGCGCACCGTGGTGGTCCCGGGCCACGGCGATCCGGTGGACGTCGAGTTCGTCCGGGCCCAGCACGCGGAGCTGGCGAAGCTGGCCTGGCTGATCCGGGCGGCGCACACCGGAAGCGCCCCGCCGGAGCGGGTGGCCGCCGAGGCCCCGTTCGGCGCCCGTCCCGCCCTGGTCGCCGCCCACCGCGGCTACCTCGAACTGACCGGCACGGCCTGACCGGCCCCCCAGAGGGATCAGGTGCGGAAGCGGTTGTGCACGGCGGCGCGGGTGGGCATGGCGGTGGCACCGCCCGGGGACTCGCAGACCAGGCCCGCCACCCGCAGCGCGAAGGCCACCCGGTCGGCCCAGCCTGACGGGTCCTCCGGTTCGCCGTCGACGAGCAGGTCGGCGATGAGCGCGGCCATCACCGAGTCGCCCGCACCGGTGGCGTCGATCGCGTTGACGGTGGGGGCCGGCACTCGGACCGGGTCGGCGTCGGCGGCTGCCAGTACCGCGCCGGCCGCGCCGAGCGTCACCACCACCGTGGCCGCCCCCAACTCGCGCAGGTACGCCGCCACCCCCTCCACCGGCTCACCGGGATAGAGCAGGACGGCGTCGGCGGCGCTCAGCTTGACCAGGTGCGCTCCGGCGGCGAACTCCGCCACCACCTCGCGTAGCCCTTCCAGCGCATCCGGCCCGTTCAGCAGCCGGGGACGGACGTTCGGGTCGAAGACCCGCAGGCCGGTGGCGAGCGACCAGGCACGTCGGGCAGCGGCCAGCGTGCCGGGTTGGAGCAGCACGATCGAGCCGCAGTAGAGCACGTCGGCACCCTCCAGCAGCGCCAGCTCCAGATCGTCGGGGCCGAGCAGTCCGTAGGAGGCCGGTTCGCCGTAGAAACGGAAGTCCGGTTCCGGCCCGGCGTACGTGACGACCGCCAGCGTGGTCGGCGCGGGCACCGTGATCGCACCGGCCACCCCGACGTCGGCTGCGGTGAGGAACGAGCGGATCCGGCCGCCCAGCGCGTCATCACCGAGCGAGCCGACGAACTGTGCCGCGCCGCCCAGTCGGGCCACCCCGACCGCGACGTTGAGCGGCCCGCCGCCGATGGCCTGCCGGTAGACCCGCTCACCGTCCAACTCGGTGTCGAGCAGGTCGACGAGCGCTTCGCCGAGCACCACCGCGTATCCCATGCCGTTCCTCTCGTCGTCGCCACCGGCCGCCGCTCGCCGAATCGATCGCCGTGGCACCAGGCTGGCACAGCGCGCGCCGCGATGGGCGCCGAAGGCCCGGCACCGACGGCGCGCTACCCCGACCGGTGGATCGGCCCGTCGAGCGCGGCGAGCGGGCGGCCGGTGCCGCCCCACCGGGCCGCGACGATCTGCGCGGCCACACTCACCGCGGTCTCCTCAGGGGTACGACCACCGAGGTCCAACCCGATCGGGGAGGCGAGCCGGGACAGCTGCTCCGCGCTGAGCCCTGCCTCGGTCAGAAGCTTCTGCCGCTCGTCGTGGGTGCGCCGTGAGCCCATCGCGCCGACGTACCCCAGCGGGTGGCGCAGCGCCAGCTCCAGCAACGGCACGTCGAACTTCGGGTCGTGGGTGAGCACGCACACCACCGTGCGCCCGTCGAGTCGACCGGCCGCCACCTCGGTAGCCAGGTAGCGGTGCGGCCACTGAACCACCACCTCGTCCGCCTCGGGAAAGCGCCGCGCGGTGGCGAAGACCCGCCGGGCGTCGCAGACGGTGACCCGGTAGCCGAGGAACGCTCCGATCCGGGCCACCGCGGCAGCGAAGTCGATCGCCCCGAAGACGATCATCCGGGGTGGGGTGGCGTACGTGGTCACGAAGAGACTGACGCCGCTGCCTCGGCGCTGCCCGCGGTATCCGTACCGGAGCATCCCGCCGCGCCCGGCGGCGAGCAGCCCGAGGGCGTCGGCGCTCGCGGCGTCGTCGAGCCGGTCGTCGCCGAGCGAGCCGACGCAGCGCTGGCCGGTCAGCACCAGCCGCCGGCCGAGCCGCCGGGCCGGGTCGCTCGCCCCGGCGTGGTCAGCGGCGACCGGCGGATCATGGGGCCCGGCCGGTCGACTGTCAGCGTCGGCGGTCGGTGGGTTGGTGGCGTCGGCGGCGACGCAGGTGACGACTGCCGCCGGCTGGCCGTCGCGGCGGGCGGCGGCGACCGCGTCCAGCGCCGGCAGGGCGCTCGCGTCGACGCGCTCGACGAACACGTCGAGGATGCCGCCGCAGGTCAGGCCAACGGCGTACGCATCATTGTCGCTGATCCCGTAGCGGCGCAGCTCGGGTTGGCCGGTGTCGAGCACCCGGCGGGCCCGTTCGTAGAGATCCGCCTCGACGCAGCCGCCGGAGACGCTGCCGACGACGGTGCCGTCGGTCGTGACCACCATGGCGGCGCCGGGTGGCTGGGGGGCGGATTGCCAGGTGGCCACGACGGTGGCCAGCGCGACCGGCTCGCCGTCGCGGCACCGGCGGTGCACCTCGTCGAACACGTCCGGCACCGGCGGCCGCCTCTCCGTTCCCGCTCCCCGTAGGCAGGATATGGCGTTCAACGGCGAACGGCGGGTCTTCTCCTGCATCGAGCAATGCCTATTGCGCCCGGCGGGTACGGCATGGTGGGATGACGCGTACCGGGCGGTGCGAGGGCTGCGGCGCCGCCGGTTGCCGGGTTGGTTGGACGCGAGGGCACCGGTCCAGGACAGGACCGTCGACGGCGCACGTCCACCGGCTGATTCCGCCGGGGCACGTCGCTGTGATCGTCGCACCGCTCACGACAGCGGGGCGATCAGGCCACATCCCACCCGATTGCGGCGAGGCGGCTCAGGCAGCGCGCCTCGCGAGTCAGGAGAACCCGTGAATCGTTCCCGTACGGCCGCGTTACTCACCGCGGCCGTGACCCTCGCGCTGGGCGCTGTCGCCGTGGCGTCCAGTCCGGCCGCCGCGCACGGCGCGGCGATGACGCCGGGCAGCCGCACGTACCTGTGCTGGCAGGACGGCCGCAGCCAGACCGGTGAGATCAGGCCGAACAACCCCGCGTGCTCCGCTGCCGTGGCGCAGAGCGGGGCGAACTCGCTCTACAACTGGTTCAGCGTGCTGCGCTCCGACGCGGGTGGCCGGACCACCGGCTTCATCCCGGACGGGCAACTGTGCAGCGGCGGCAACTCCAGTTTCCGCGGCTACGACCTGCCCCGCACCGACTGGCCGCTGACCCACCTGACCGCCGGGGCGCGGTTGGACTTCAAGTACAGCAACTGGGCGCACCACCCGGGCACGTTCTACTTCTACGTCACGAAGGACAGCTGGAGCCCGACCCGGGCGCTGGCCTGGAGTGACCTGGAGCAGCCGTTCCTCACGGTGACCAACCCGCCGCAGCGTGGGGCGGTCGGCACCAACGACGGGCACTACTACTTCAGCGGCAACCTGCCGTCGGGTAAGAGTGGCCGGCACATCATCTACTCCCGTTGGGTCCGCTCGGACTCGCAGGAGAACTTCTTCGGTTGCTCCGACGTGACCTTCGACGGCGGCAGCGGCCAGGTCACCGGCGTGGGTCCGGGTGGTACGCCGACCGACCCGCCGCCCACCACCCCGCCGCCGACCGACCCGCCGCCCACCGACCCGCCGCCGACCACCCCGCCGCCGACCGGCGGTGCCTGCATGGCCTCCTACAAGGTGAGCAGCTCCTGGCAGGGCGGCTTCCAGGGCGAGGTCACGATCATGAATCACGGCAGCACGCCGTTCTCCGGTTGGACCGCGAGCTGGACCTGGCCCAACGGGCAATCGATCAGTCAGATCTGGGGTGCCACCCAGACGTCGTCCGGTTCGACGGTGACAGCGACGAACGTCGCGTACAACGGCACCGTCGCACCGAACGGCACAACGACGTTCGGCTTCCTGGCCAGCAGCACAGGAACGAACGGGCTTCCCACTGTCACCTGCACCGGCCGCTGACCACCACCTGAAATGATCAAGAGGTTTGCGTCATCCGGAGTGCTTCCGGTGACGCAAACCTCTTGATCGACAGGGGTGGGGCGTGGGTCAGCGGACCATGGAGCCGACCACCGGCTTCGTGAGCAGCGCGGACTGGTTGCGCTGGATTCCCGGGTCGAGCGTCTTGGCCACGAAGATCGCGTGCCAGATGCAGAAGATCAGCACCGTCCACACCTTGCGGGAGTGGTCGGCCTCCTCCCGCTTGTGCTCGTCGAGCAGCCGCAGCGCGTACGAGAGGTCGAGCAGATCGCCCGCACCCGACGTGCTGAGCACGTGCCGGGCCCACTCGTACATCTCGCCGCGCAACCAGACCCGGGTGGGGGTCGGGAAGCCGAGCTTCTTGCGGTTGACGATGGCCGGCGGCACGACACCCTGCAACGCCTGACGCATCGCGTACTTGGTGGCGTCGGAGCGGGGCGGCAGCTTCAGGTCGACCGGGATCTTCGCCGCGACGTCGAAGACCTCACGGTCCAGGAACGGCACCCGCACCTCCAGCGAGTGCGACATCGAGATCCGGTCGGCCTTCACCAGGATGTCGCCGCGCAGCCAGGTGTAGAGGTCGACGTACTGCATCTTGGTGACGTCGTCCAGCTCTGTGCACTCGGCGTAGATCGGGGCGGTGACATCCGTGTAGCGCACCGAGGGGTCGTAGCGGCGCATCAGCTGCTGCTTCTCCTCCTCGGTGAACATCCGGGCGTTGCCGTAGTAACGCTCCTCGATCGGGGTGGTGCCGCGCTCCAGGAAGCTCTTGCCCTTGACCCCCTGCGGGATCGCCTTGGAGACCGCGCGCAGCCCCTTCTGCACCCCGCCGGGCAGGCCGTTGACGGTGCCCAGCGACAGCGGCTCCCGGTAGATCGTGTAGCCGCCGAAGAACTCGTCCGCGCCCTCACCGGAGAGCACCACCGTGACGTGCTCGGCGGCCTTCTTCGCCACGAAGTAGAGCGGCACCAGCGCCGGGTCGGCCACCGGGTCGTCCAGGTGCCACACGATCTTCGGCAGCGCGTCGATCATGTCCTGCGGACCGATCTTGGTGGGGATCGTGGTGACGTCCAGGTGCCGGGCCGAGTCCTGCGCGACGTCGATCTCCGAGTAACCCGGCACGTCGTAGCCGACGGTGAAGGTGAGGATGTTCGGGTTGAACTCCCGGGCCAGCGCCACCACAGCCGTCGAGTCGATGCCGCTGGACAGGAACGAGCCGACCGGCACGTCCGAGCGCATGTGCATGCGCACGCTCTCCCGCAGCGTCTCCCGGATCTCGTGGTAGAGCTTCTGCTCGTCGTCCACCGGCGCCGGCCGGAACACCGGCCGGTACCACCGGCGCACGTCGATCCGCCCGCCCGGGGTCCAGTTCAGGTACTCCCCCGAGCCGATCCGGCTGATCCCCTTGTGCAGGGTGCCCGGCTCGGGGACGTACTGCAGGGTCAGGTAGTGGCTCAGGTTGGCCGTGTCGACGCCCGCGTCGCCCTGGTAGTTGCTGTGCGCGAACGGCAGCAGCGCCTTCTTCTCCGAGGCCAGGTAGAGGCCGTCGGCGGTCTCCAGGTAGTGCATCGGCTTGATGCCGAAGTAGTCACGGGCACCGAACGCCCGGCGTTCCTGCCGGTCCCAGATGACGAAGGCGAACATGCCCCGCAGCCGGGTGAGCACCTGCTCACCCCAGAAGTGGTAGCCCGCGACGATCACCTCGCCGTCACCGGCGGTCGCGAACTGGGCACCGAAGTTCCTGATCAACTCCTCGCGCAGCTCGATGTAGTTGTAGATCTCGCCGTTGAACGTCAGCAGGTAACGGCCGTTCGCGTAGGGCAGTGGCTCGTGGCTCGACGCGACGTCGATGATGGCCAGCCGCTTGTGGGCGAACACGCCGTCCGCGTACCGGCCGGAGGCGTCGCCGACCACCTCGACCCCGGTCTCGTCGGGGCCGCGGTGGTGCAGGCATTCCAACGCTCCGGCGATGTGGTCGCGGTGCGCGGCGGCGTTGCCGTTCGCGCTGAAGAAGGCCAGAAGTCCGCACATGGTCGTCATCTTTCCACGCGCGCTGTCGGCCCTCGCAGCCGTCCGTCGATCCACCGACTCCCGGGGGGCGTTACGGCCAACCGAACGCGCGGTACCGTCGGGACCAGCAACGAAGCGGAGGGAGCGGCGCAATGACCGAGGGACGCACCGACGGTACGCCGACGGACGGTACGGAATCGCACGATCCGGACTTCCCGGAGGCGTTCCTGTCCTTCATGCGGCAGGGCTGGCGCGACACCGCGCTCCCCGTGACGCCCCGCCCGGAGACCCCCAACTACGCCAAGCGGCGGGCTGCCCTCTCGGCGGCCTTCCCCGGCGAGACGCTGGTGATCCCCACCGGCACCGAGAAGGTCCGGGCCAACGACACCGACTACCCGTTCCGGCCGGGCAGCGACTTCGCCTATCTGACCGGCGACCACGACGCCGACAGCGTGCTGGTCCTGCGCCCCAACGGCTCCGGGCACGACGCCACGCTGTACATGCGGCCCCGGTCCTCCCGGGAGACCGACGAGTTCTTCCGCAGCCGCAACGGCGAGCTGTGGGTGGGCCGGCGGCACACCCTCGCCGAGAAGTCGACCGAGCTGGGCCTGCCCACCGCCGACCTGACCGGCCTGGAGGCGACGCTCGCCGACCTGGCCCCGGGGCGTACCCGTGTGTTGCGCGGTTTCGACGCCCAGGTGGACGCGGCCGTCCGCCCCTACGACGGGCCGCGCGCCGACGGCCAACCGGCTCGGGACCGGGAGCTGGCGATCGCCATCTCGGAGATGAAGCTGGTCAAGGACGAGTGGGAGATCGGCCAGCTCCAGGACGCCATCGACGCCACCGTCCGCGGCTTCGAGGACGTGGCCCGGATCCTCCCGGCCGACCGCGCCGTCTCCGAGCGGCTGCTGGAGGGTGTCTTCGCGCTGCGGGCCCGCCACGACGGCAACGACGTCGGGTACGGCTCGATCGTCGGCGCCGGCGAACACGCCACGATCCTGCACTGGGTGCACAACCACGGCGCCACCCGACCGGGTGACCTGCTGCTGATGGACATGGGCGTCGAGGGCCGCAACCTCTACACCGCCGACGTCACCCGGGTGCTCCCGGTGAGCGGTCGGTTCACCGCCCTGCAACGCCAGGTCTACGACATCGTGTACGCCTCGCAGCAGGCCGGCATCGAGGCCATCCGTCCCGGCGTGAAGTTCAAGGACGTCCACCTGACCTGCATGCGGGTCCTCGCCGAAGGCCTGTCCGACCTGGGTCTGCTGCCGGTGAGCGTGGACGAGGCGATGGACGAGAAGTCGACCGTCTACCGCCGCTGGACGCTGCACGGCTTCGGGCACATGCTCGGCATCGACGTGCACGACTGCTCCAACGCCCGCAAGGAGACCTACCGCGACGGCGCGCTGGGCGAGGGTTACGTGCTCACCGTCGAGCCCGGTCTGTACTTCCAGCCGGAGGACGAGCTGGTCCCCGCCGAACTGCGCGGCGTCGGCATCCGGATCGAGGACGACGTGCTGGTCACCGCGACCGGCGCGGTGAACCTGTCGGCCGGGCTGCCCCGCACCTCTGACGAGGTGGAGACCTGGCTCGCCGAACAGCGCGAAGCCGGCCCCCGCCTACCCAGCTAACCCGCCCCGACCCATCAGCCCGGCCCGGCCCCATCAGGCCCCGGCCCACCAGGCCCAGGCCCCGTCCTCTGACGGGCCTGGGCCTGGCCCGTCTGGCCTCACCCACCTGGGCGTGGACGCCTGAACCCTGGCCCGCCTGAACCCTGGCCCGCCTGAACCCTGGCCCGCCTGGCCCCCTGGCCCGCCTGGCCCTCGCCGGAGGGTTGGCGGGTTGAACCCCGCCCGTGATCCACTCGACTTTCTTGAAGTCGTGCCATCCGCGTCGCTCGGATACCGCGTTATCAGGAAAACCGAGTGGATCACGCTGCTGAGACGAGCGGTGTTCGGTATCCGCACACCGCAACGGCGCATCCGCGACGACGACGGCCGTACACCGTCGCCTCCCGACATCATCGCCATTCGACCTCGCCGCAGGCCCGACCTCGCCGTCGGCCCGACCTCGCCGCAGGCCCGACCTCGCCGCAGGCCACTCCGCGACAGACCGACCCCCGCCACAGACCCACGACTCTCTGGTCCGGACGAGGCCCACCGAGCCGGCCCGAGCTAGACCCGGGGCAGAACCGGCTGCGCCGCCAGTCGGCGTTTGTGCTGGTAGAGGCCTTCTCCTGCCAGCCCGCACGGGTTGATGGCCCATGTCCGCCATGCGCCCAATGTGTGTTTATCTCAGATCCGTCCGCATCGCGAAGATGGTTCTCATACGGTGAGGATCAGTTGGCTACAACCCATTTGTAGCCGGTCGTGGCGCCTCGGGCGGTGCGATCCCGTCTGTAGCAGGAAAGGGCGGAAGGCTCTGATGTCCAACGACGTAACGAGTACCGACGGCGGGGCGTCGACAGCTCCGCCAACACGACGAAGGCGGGCGCTCTGGGTCGCCGGGGTGGCCGGGCTGACCGGGGTGGTCGGCCTGGCGGCGCTCGGCGGCATCGCCGCTCGAGACGACAAGCCGAAGTCCGACCAGGTGTCCGACGCGCAGCCGTCGACCAACCGGCAGAACGTCAGCGACGACGGCGGCGCGGACAAGAACGGCGCCAAGGACGATGGCGGTCAGGACGACGAGTGGAGCGGCGGCGACTGGAGCGGCTTCGACGACCACCCCGGCAAGGACGGCAAAGACGGCAAGCACGACGAGAAGGACCGCACCAAACAGGTCCCGTGCGACTCCGACAAGCTGATCCAGGCGATAACGTTCGCCAACAACGAGAACGGTGGCGTGTTGGAGCTGGCCAAGGGCTGCACCTACACCCTGACCCGGAACCAGGACGGCAACGGCCTCCCGGTGATCACCGAGCACATCACCCTGAAGGGTGAGCACACCACCATCGGACGGGATGCCACGGCGGACTACTTCCGCATCCTCAATGTCGGCGCCGGCGGCCACCTCACCCTCAAGGGGCTGAGCATCAGGGGTGGCCAGACCCTTCAGCCCGCGATGACCGCTGACCCGGCGACGGTCTGGGCGCCGTACTCGGCTGCGGTCCGCTCGACGGTGGCCAAGCCGCCGGCCACTGCCGCACCCGCCCCCGAGTCACCGGCGGCAGCGGCGAAGCCCGCGTCCACCGCCGCCAAGCCGGCCGCCAAGCCGGTGGCGAAGCCGGCAGCCAAGCCGGTGGCGAAGCCGGCAGCCAAGCCGGTGGCGAAGCCGGCAGCCAAGCCGACCGTCAAGGCCACCACCAAGGCGGCACCCGCGAAAGCCACCACCACGGCAGCGCCAGCCAAGGCGACACCGACCAAGGCGGCTACGGCAACAACGGCCGCCACGGCGACAGCCGCCACGCCGGCGGCCGCACCGGCGAAGCCGACGGGTGCCGGGCCGGCGGTGACGCCGCTGGTCGAGCAGCCTGGGCTCACCGACGGCGCGGGGGTGCTGGTGCAGCCCGGTGGCCGTGCCGAGATCCTGGACAGCGAACTGCTCTACAACCAGTCCGGCGGAAACGGCGGCGGGTTGGCCAACTTCGGCAACACCAGGCTCAGCAAGACGACGGTCGCGCACAACACCGCCTTCTTCTTCGGTGGCGGCGTCTTCAACGCCGGCGTACTCCAGGTCGACGAGTCGAAGATCAAGGACAACACCGGGATCATCGGCGGCGGTGGCATCGCCAACGGTGCGCCGCGGATCTTCACCGAGGACGTCGACGGCGGCGCGGTCTGGGTCTACAAGAGCGAGGTCACCGACAACGAGACGCTTGGCTTCGGCGGGGGCGTTCTGGATGTCGCGGGCACCACGACGTTGCACCAGACGACGGTCAGTGACAACACCGCGGTTCTCGCTGGTGGTGGCGTCGCGGTGGCCGACACCCAGCTCACGCTCAAGGACGCCACGGTGGTCAAGAACAGCACCGCTGGCGTGGGTGGCGGCGTGGCGGTGGCTTTCGACAGCGTCGCGACGATCGAGAACAGCAGGATCAAGGACAACACGGCCGGGTTCTTCGGTGCCGGTCTTTACAACGACGACAGCGTCACCACGCTGCGCGACAGCGAGGTGGTGGGCAACCGGGCGGTCGGCCCGTTCGCTCGTGGTGGCGGCATCTTCAACACCGAGGGGAGCGAGGTCACGCTCCACCGGACGACGGTGGCGCACAACTTCTCCACCCTCCCGCCGGGGGGCATCTTCAACAGCCTCGGCGGCACCGTGACGCTTGACGACAAGTCCGCCGTCACTGCCAACCGTCCGACCAACTGCTTCAACGTTTCGGACTGCTTCGCCTGATCGGGTGGGGCTGATCCACATAGAGGGCGCGCCCCTCCGAGCCGGTCACGGTTCGGAGGGGCGTGCCCATTTGGGCAGGTCACAGGGCGCTCGGCCGGCTTGGGCGGTGGTGTGTCGGTCCGGGCCCCGGTGTGGGCAACATGAACCGAATGTGGGCTTCTCTCGGATAAGCCCGCGAGGCGAGGAACCTTCTCATACGGTGGTTTTGGGAGCTACAACCGATTTGTAGCAGGGGACGCCCGTCTGACGGCGGCGACCCTGTCTGGTACGAGGAGAGGGCAGAGAGCTCCGATGTCCAACTACCTAACGAACAACGAAGCCTCCGGGCGGGCGGCGGCCAAGCGTCGTCGCAAGCTCTGGCTCGCCAGTGGCGTGGCCGGTTTGACGGGCGTGATCAGTCTCGCGGCGGTGGGCGTCGCGGGTAGCGCCGGTGCGGTCGGCTTGAACTGGAACACCACGCAGGTCAGCAAGGACGGCGACCAGCGGGGTGACGAGGGGCGCGACTGGGAGGACAAGAACCGGGACGACAAGGGCCGCGACGACAAGGGCCGCGACAAGGACCACGAGCGCGGGAAGGAGGTGCCCTGCGACACCGACAAGCTGATTCAGGCGATCGTGTTCGCCAACAACAAGCACGGCGGTGTGCTGGAGCTGGCCAAGGGCTGCACCTACAACCTGACCCGCAACGACTACGAGGGCAACGGTCTGCCGGTGATCACCGAGCGGATCACGCTCAAGGGCGAGCACACCACGATCGCTCGGGAAGCCACCGCTGACTACTTCCGGATCCTGAACGTCGGTGCGGGCGGTCACCTCACGATCAAGGGCCTGACCATCAAGGGTGGCCAGACCCTCGAGCTGTTCAACAGCGTCGAGCCGGCGGCCGTCTGGGCGTCCTACTCGGACTCCGAGGCGATCGCGGCTCAGGTGAAGGCGGGCGTGCCGCTGAACCAGGCGCTCACCGCCCGACAGGCCAACCCGAAGGCGGGCCTGAAGGCGGCACCCAAGGTCGCGGCCAAGGCCGCGCCGGCCGCTCAGGGCGGCGTCGTCACGCCGCTCGTCGAGTACCCGGATTCCACCGACGGTGCCGGCATCCTGGTCCAGCCGGGTGGCACCGCCGAGATCCTGGAGTCCGAGGTCGTCCTGAACCAGTCGGGCGGCAACGGTGGTGGTGTGGCCAACTTCGGCACCACGAAGATCTGGCACAGCACCGTCACCCGTAACACCGCCTTCTTCTTCGGTGGCGGCGTCTTCAACGCCGGTCTGCTCAAGGTCGAGGAGTCGAAGATCAAGGACAACACCGCCATCATCGGTGGTGGCGGCATCTCCAACGGCGCCGCGCCGATCTTCACCGACGACGTCGACGGCGGTACCGTCGAGCTCAAGAAGGCCGAGCTCACCGACAACGAGACGCTGGGCTTCGGCGGCGGCTACCTCGACATCGAGGGCAACACCACGGCGTACGAGACCAAGTTCGCCTCGAACACCGCGGTTCTCGCTGGCGGCGGTATCGCCGCGGCGGACAGCCAGATGAACCTGCACAAGGTCTCGGTGGAGCGCAACAGCACCGCCGGTGTCGGTGGCGGTGTCGCCATCGCCTTCGGCAGCGCTGTCACGTTCGAGAAGAGCAGCATCAAGGACAACACCGCCGGCTTCTTCGGCGGCGGGCTCTTCAACACCCTGAGCGTCACCACGCTGCGCGACAGCGAGGTCGTCGGCAACCGGGCCATCGGCCCGATCGGGGTCGGCGGCGGCATCTTCAACATCTTCGGCGAGGTCAACCTGTCGAAGACGAAGGTCGCCCACAACTTCTCCACCTTCGCGCCGGGCGGTGTCTTCAGCTTCTTCGGAGACGTGAACGTGGACGACAAGTCCGCCATCACCGCGAACCGTCCGACCAACTGCCTGGCCATCCCGGGCGGCACCATCGAGAACTGCTTCGCCTGATCACCCTCGGGTGACCACAGCGCAGCGCCAGCACTACCGGCCGGCCCCCTTCCGCGAGACGCGGAAGGGGGCCGGTGCACCGTCACTTCTGGACGAAGACCGCCACGCTGCGCGCCGGTACGGTGAACGTGCCGGCCGCCCGGTCGAACGAGGCGGTCCGCAGCGCCGGGTCGGCCGAGTCGACCAGCACCGGGTGCAGTGCCACGTCCGCTCCGCGCAGCCCGGCCACCGTCTGGGTGGCCGCCGACGGGGTGGCGTTGAAGACGACGGTCACCGACTTCCACGCACCGCCCAGCCCGCGGGCGTCCAGGGTCATGGTCAGCACACCCGGCGTCTCCTGGGCACCGGACAGCGGGAACGCGACCCGCCGCTGCACCTGCTCGGCGCTGGCCAACCCGAACACCGGCGACGACGCCCGGATGCGCAGCAACTCCGCGTACCGGGCGTCGGTGGTGTTGATCGCCGCGCAGTCCGGCACCAGCGCCGGGTCGGCCAGCAGCGGCTTCGCGTACGACCACTTGTCCTCGTTGTCGGGCGCGGGTGGCAGACCAGCGCCGAACCCGTTGCCCCGTTCACAGCCCCAGCGGATCTGGTTGAACCAGTCCCCCGAGTTGTACGAGTTGCGGTCCAGCGACTTCGACCGCAGCCGCTCGGTCCCGGCGGTGACGAACCCGGTGCCCTGTCCCAGCACCACGGTGCCCAGCGCCAGCACCTGCATCCGGGAGCGGTCCGCCGCCGTGGTGGCCTGCGGCAGTTTGTACGCCAACGCGTCGTACAGGATCTCGTTGTCGTGCGCGTCGGCGTAGGTGACGGCCTCCCCCGGCGTCGCGGTGTAGCCGGCCGGGGAGCCGTTGTAGTCGACCTGCGCCCCGGTGATCTGCCGCCCGGCGGTGTCGGTGAATTGATAGTCGCGCAGGTTGCCGGTGAGCCCCACCTTGATCAGGTCGTGGGCGTGCAGCAGCCGGGCCTTCTGCTCGGCCGGTGAGCCGTTGACCGGGTCGCCGTTCGGGTCGGTGTAGAGGCCGGAGGCGAAGCCCTGCACCCGGGGGTTGGCGTCGAACGGTCCGCCGCCGCGCACCGCGTCGCGCAGCCGGTCGTTGAAGGTGCCGATGCCGGTACCGGCCATGTTGGCCTGGGTGGCCTGCACGAAACGGGCGTCGTTGGCGACCTCGCCGAAGTTCCAGCCCTCGCCGTAGAGCAGGATCGACCGGCCGTCCACGCCGTCGCGGGCGACGGTCAACCGGTCCAGGGCCGCCCGGACGGCCAGGATGTTGGCCTTCGGGTGGTGACCCATCAGGTCGAAGCGGAAGCCGTCCACCTTGTACTGCCGGGCCCAGGTGACCAGCGAGTCGACCACCAACTTGCCCATCATGGCGTGCTCGGGGGCGGTGTTGGCGCAGCAGGTGGAGTTGGCCACCGTGCCGTCGTCCAGCAGCCGGTGGTAGTAGCCGGGCACGATCTGGTCGAGCACCGACTTCGGGTCGGTGCCGGCCGCCGACGTGTGGTTGTAGACCACGTCCATGACCACCCGCAGCCCGGCGTCGTTCACCCCGGCGACCATCCGCCGGAACTCGGTGGTCCGCGCCGCGCCGGCCGGGTCGACGGCGTAGCCGCCCTCCGGGACGGTGTAGTGCAGCGGGTCGTACCCCCAGTTGTAGCCGTCGGTCTCGGCGACCGCCGCCACGCACTTCTGCTGCTCGGCCGAGTCGGGGGGCAGGGCCGCCAGGTCGCAGGCCGGCTGGCGCTGGTCGGCGCGCCGCTCGGGGATCGTCGCGAAGTCGAACGCCGGCAGCAGGTGCAGGTGGGTGACCCCGGCGGCGCCGACCGCCCGCAGGTGGGTCATGCCTGCGGTCTTCGGGTCGGTGAACGCGAGGAACGTCCCCCGCCGCTCGGCGGGCACCGTCTCGTCGGCGATGGAGAAGTCCCGCACGGACAGCTCGGTGATCTGCGCCTTCGCGGCCGGCACCGGCGCCGGTTTGCGCAGCGTGCGCCACCCGGGGGGTGCCAGTGCCGGGTCGTTGAGGTCGACGAGTTGGCTGTGCGTGGAGTCCGCGGCCAGGGCCACCGAGTAGGGGTCGGTGACCGACGCGGTGATCATTTTCTGCGCTGCCGGGTGCCAGGCCCGCACCTCGTACCGGTAGAACCTGCCGGTCCAGGTGTGGTCGCCGCGCACCGACCAGACGCCGGTGCGGTCGTCGCGGCGCATCGGCACCGTCCTCGGGGTGCTGGTGGGCGAGTCGAACAGCTGCAACGCCACGCTCCGGGCGGTCGGCGCCCACAGCGCGAGGCTCGGCGTCCGGCCCGCGAAGGTGGGCCCGAGGGTGGCGTCGGCCGCCCGGGAGTACACGTCGTCGAGCACGCCGGGGATCTGCACGCCGGTGGCGGCGAGCAGCGCACCCTCGGCGTCGCGCGCGGTGACCAGCAACTGCCCGCGCAACGCCGCCGGGACCTTGGCCAGGTCCGCCCGGTCCAGGGCGAAGCTACGGTACGACCACAGGTGCGGGAACCTGTCGCGTTGCGCATCGGTGAGCCCGTTGCGCTGCGCCCGCAACGGCAGGCTGGTGTACGTGCCGGTCAGCTCACCGTCGACCACGCTGACCCCACCGGTGGGCGCGGCGACCAGCGCGTACGTCCTGCCGTCGGTCGGGGGTGTCTGCCACGCCACGGTGGACCTGTCGATCCAGTGTGCCTTCTGCTTGCTGATGTCGGTGTCCCCGCTGGCGGTGGTGGCCGCCGACGGCAGCAGCCGGCCCGGTGTGGCGGCGAGCAGCCACACCTCCCGCCCGGCGCTGGCGAAGTCGAGCCGCTGGTCGTCGGGCAGGTCCTTGGTGTCGCCGTTGTGGATGATGTAGTTCAGGCCGGTGGCGCCGGCCGCCAGCGGCACCCGGAACACCGCCCCGAACGCGTCGACGGCGCTCGGCCGCAGCGGGGCGGACCACTCGGTCGGGTTGGCCGCCCCGTCCCACAGGTGCAGGCCCCAGCCGTCGTAGTTGCCGTCGGCCCGCCGGTAGTGCAGCACGGCGGTGCCCTCCTCGACCGGCGGGTCCGGCTCACCGGTGGCCGCCTGCCGGCTCGGGTAGATCGCCGGGTCGCCCTGCTTGAGCCAGATCTCCCCGGTCTGGGTGAGGTCGATGCTGCGGTCCTGGGCGACGTCCTTCGTGCCAGCCTTGTCGACGACCAGGAAGTTCACCGACGTCGCGCCCGGCTTGAGTTTCACCCAGGCGAACCGGCCGTAGGAGTCCTCCCCGGCGAACGGCTGCCCCTTGGGCCACTCGGTGACGTACGCCGGGTCGATGTCCCCCCAGGCGTACAGCCCCCAGTCGTCGTACCCGCCGGCGGGGCGCTGGTAGTGCACCACCGCCCACTCCCGGGAGCCGCCCTGCGTGGGGGTGCCGACGACGGCGGTGGACCGGGCGGTGGCGGTCTTGCCCCGACCGTCGCGGACCACCGCCTTGTACTCGACGCGGACGCCGCCGGCCAGGCCGGTCAGGTCGTGCTGCACGGTGTACGGGGCGTGGTCGGCGCTGCCGAGCAGCGTCCACCGGCCACCGGCCACCCGGGCCGCGACGGTGACGCTGGCCAGGGGGTCACCGGTGACCCGGGCGGTGACCGCGGCCCGGGTGGCGACCGGTGCGTCCGGGGTCGGGCTGGTGATGGTGATGGTCGGCTTGTCGGCGGCCGGTGCGATGGGGCTGCCGGCCCGGTAGACGACGGCCGACAACGGCGGCACGGTGAGGGCGACTTCGCCGTCACCGTTGGCCCGCGCGTCGCCGGAGGCGCCGTAGATGCCGGTGAAGGTGGCGCCGGCCGACCAGGTGTCCACCGTGACAGTCTGCGCGGTGTCGGCGTTGTTCACGGCCACCACGTACTCGGTGCGCTCGGCCGGGGCGATCCGGGAGGCGGCGAAGACGCCCGGCCCGTCGGCCGCGTACCGGGTGACCTGCATGCCGTCGCGCAGCGCCGGGTGGGCCTGACGCAGCCGGCCCAGCTCGGCGATGGTCCGGTACAGCGGGTGGCCCGTGTCGAACTGGTCGCTGGCGTGGGTGCGGTCGGTGCCGAGCAGGTCGTCGTCGAGGTAGTCGGGGACCTTCGACGCGAACATGTCCTGACGGGCGTCCTTGTCTCCGCCCGGCCCGGTGAAGCCCTGTTCGTCGCCGGAGTACACCACCGGCTGGCCGCGGGTCAGGAACATCAACTGGTGCGCGAGCTGGTCGCGGCGCAGGTGACTGGCGGGGTCGGTGCCACCGCCGGCGATGAACGAACCGATCCGACCCATGTCGTGGTTGCCGAGGAAGGTGGGCAGCCGACCCGCGTCGGTGTTCCGGGCGGCGTAGAGGTCGTCGCGGGCGTACACGTCGGCGAGCGCCTTCGCGGAGCCGGCTGCGGCGGTGAAGCCGCGCGCGGCCTCCTGGAAGGCGAAGTCGAGGGTGGCCGGCAGGCCACCCTGGCGGACGTAGCTGGAGCTGATCTCCGGGTCGGCGCTGTACACCTCGCCGAACATGAAGAAGTCCTTCTTGCCGGCCTTTTCGGCGGCCCGTTGGATGCCCTGGCTGAACTGCGGCCAGAAGTCCATGTTGACGTGCTTCACGGTGTCCAGCCGGAACCCGTCGACGCCGGTCGCGCCGATCCAGTCCCCGTACGCCTTCGTCAGGCCCCGGACCACCTCGGGACGCTCGGTCCACAGGTCGTCGAGGCCGAAGAAGTCGCCGTACTCGCTGTTCTCTCCGGCGAAGGTGGAGTCACCCCGGTTGTGGTACATGGTGACGTCGTTGAGCCAGGCCGGGACCTTGACGCTCGCGTCCTCCGGCTCGGCGAACGTCGGTGTGTACGGGAAGGACTCCTTGTCGACCGGCGGGAACGCGCGGCTGCCGTCGGCGTAGTTGCGGTCCTCGAACGCCCGGCCCTGCGCGTCGGTGTACGGCGAGGTCGCCTTGTCCACGTACGCGTACTTGTCCTCGGCGTACTTGATGACGTCGGCGGTGTGGTTGACGATCACGTCGAGGTAGATCTTGATGCCGCGCTGGTGGGCGAGTCTGACCAGGCGCTTCATCTCCTCCATGGTGCCGAAGTGCGGGTCCACCTGGGTGAAGTCGGTGATCCAGTAGCCGTGGTAGCCGGCCGAGATGTCGTTGCCGGCACCCTGCACCGGCCGGTTCTTGAAGATCGGGGCGAGCCAGATGGCGGTGGTGCCCATCCCCTGGATGTAGTCCAGTTTGTCGATGACGCCCTTGAGGTCACCGCCGTGGTAGAAGCCCTTGTCGGTGGGGTCGAGGCCGGTGCGCAGCCGGTCACCGGTGAGGCCACCCCGGTCGTTGCGGGGGTCTCCGTTGGCGAACCGGTCCGGCAGGACGAAGTAGAACTGCTCGGCGCGGCCGGCGTTGCCGCCGGCCCTCAGCAGCGCGTCGGCGCTGGGTTCGTCGCGCCACTGGGTCGCGCCGCCGACCGCGAGTGAGGCACGGTCGGACGGGTGAGGGCTCGCGGCGGCGGGCTGCACGGCGACCGGAGCGCCGGCGAGGGTGACGGTGAGCAGGGAGGTAAGGGCCAGCAGGGCGGTACGCGGTATCGGCGGGGGTCTCATCGACGCCTTCCTCTGGTCGCTGATGGCCGCACGCTAACCCTTGCCGAAACATTCTGCAATACCTTGCAAACATGGTCGCAACAAAGCAGCAACCTTGCGAAACCCGCCACTCAGAGGCCGCCGCAGCGCACCCCGTCCACAGTGCACTCCCGTGGCGTGCTGGATGCCCGCTCCATGTGGAACCGCAGCGACACCGAACCGCCGGCCGACACCTCGACCCCGCTGACGTACGTGAAGCCGTCATCGCCCTGCCGGATCGTCCCCTGGGGGACGCCCTCCACCCAGGCGGTCACCAACCGTCCACCGGAGAACTCCAACCGCACCGTCCAGCCGCGGCTCTGGGTGGACGTGTTCACCATCGCCACCTCGCCGATGAAGCCGCCGTCGAAACTCTGCACCACCCGGTACCGCCCGGCCATCCCCGGCTGACCCGGTGCCGCCCGGGTCGGCGACCGCGTCGCCGTGGGCCTGCCGGTCGCAGCGACCGTCGGAACGGCCGACGGTGAACCGGAACCGGCCGCGGCGCTCGGCGGCAGCCCGCTGGCCCGCCCGGACAACCCCGGCAGCACCGGCGCCGGAGACGGCACCGCGGACGGCACCGACGGTGGCACGCTCGGCTCCGCCGCCACGGACGGCACCGGCAGCGCCGGCGGCTGCGCGCTGTCCGGCGCAGGGCTGCGTCCCCGGTACGCGCCCAGCGCCACGAAGAGCAGGACCACCATCACGACGACACCGGCACCCACCACGATCCAGGGCGACGATGCGATCGCGACCGGACCGTGCGGCGGACGCGGAGCACGGCGGCGCATGCCGGACATGTACCTCCCTCAGCGGATCGTCCGCGCAGCGTAGCGATCGGCGACCCGGGCCGGAAAGCCTCGGCCACGCGGCGTAGCGATCGGCGGCCCGGGCGGTAAGCCTCGGCCGTGCGGCATCGCCGGGCCACCGGCCCGGCTGCGGCTCAGCCGATCCGGCAGTCGACGCCGTTGATCGTGCACGTGAGCGGTCGTTGCGCCGACTCACCCAAGCCGACGCGCAGCCGTAGCGTCCGGGAGTCGCCCGGGTCCAACGAACGGGTGCCGCGCACCACGAACTCGCCGTCCCCGCGCCCCCGCACCGAGACGCCCGAGTCGTCACCGACTCGCAGCGCCCAGGTGTCGTCGTCGAACGCCAACTCCACCTGCCAGTCCACCGACCGACTCGACGTGTTGGCGATCGACAGGATCGCCGCCTCACCGTTCCAGCCGTTCGTGCCAACCTGGTACCGGGCGCTGACGGGCTCGTCCGCCGGTGTCGTCGGCGCGGACAGCACGCTCGTCCGCCCCGGCGTCGGCGAGCCGGTCGCCGTGGCCCGCGGCGACGGTGACCGACTGCTGCGTGACGGTCGCGGCGACACCGAGCGCCGCTCCACAGCGGCCGGGGTCGGCCCACCGGTGGTGGATGCGCCAGCCGGCACGGTCGGCAGGAACGCCGGAGGCGCTGCCTGCGGCCCGGCGTCGCGCTCCCTGCCACGGAACGAGAACAGCGCCACCACCAGGAGGACCACCAACGCGCACACACCGAGCAGCACCACGATCCACGGCACCGACACCAGCACCCGCGCCGCCCGCGAATCTGCCGCACCGTCCGGCCGCACCGCCATCAGGTCTCCCCTCGTCCCCACCGACGCGACAGCGTAGTCAGCGCCGCGCGGGCCGGGAACCTGGCGGGTACGGATCGGGCCGACCGGCCCCGGTCGGTCAGCCCGTCCGGACGACAGTGCAGATGAGTGGCCCCTCATCGGAGGTACGCAACAGGTAGCGGTACCGCTCCCCGGGCACCGACTGCCCCCGACTGTCCAGGAACTCCCACTCCACCGCCACCATCGTCAACAGCGCGGACACCGGCTGCACATCCTCGATGCGGGCGTGGGCCGCGACCAGCTCCCGGTCCTGGTAGTCGGGCGCGGCGCCCACGAAGGACAGCGCCACCGCCGCCGCGGTGGTGAACGAGAAGCTGTACGTGTCGGCCACCACCAGCCCCGGCAGGGCGTAACAGCCGGCGATGGCCGGCAGATCGCCGGAGGTCAGCGCCACGCCGTACCGGTCGAAGAAGTCGGCCAACGTGTCAAGATCTGTGGAGGCGTTCACGGTCACCGCAATTGCCGGTCACCGCCCTGGTCAAACCTCAGCGTGGCGGAACCCGTACCTCGATCTCCGACCCCAACCGGGCACCGGCGGCCAGACCGAGGTCGTCACCACTCCAGAACCGCCCCGGGTCATACCAGTTCGGACGCCGCCCCGCCGGCAGCAACCCCATGGCCTCGTAGGTCACCGCCACCACCTCGGCGCAGTACGCCGTCTCCAGCGCCCGGTCCCGCTCGCCCGCCGATCCGGCCGGGCTGGCGGGGGTCGCCGGGGTCCCCGGGTTCGCCGGGGTCGCCGGGTTTCGCCGAGGTGCTGGCCGGCCGGGAAGCGGCAGCGCGGACAGGCGGCCGGGGAGCGGCAGCGTCGGCACCCGACCGCGCACCCAGCGCCACGCCAGCTGCGCTGTCGACGGGAACGGTGTGCCGTCCAACCGCGCGATCGTCCGCAGCACCGCCCGTTCCATCTCCCCGTCGGCGGGCGGATCGAGCTGTCGCAGCCAGGCCCGCTGGCCGTACCGGTTGGCCCAGACGCAGACCGCGTCCCGCAGGTCGTGCAGCTGCACGCCGCGCTGGTGGGTGCCCGACCACAGGTCCGGCAACGACCTGCCCAGCTCCGCGTGCCACATCAGCGGCGGCATGTCGTCCAACACCACCGCCATCCCGACGTGGTTCACCGGGCTGTTGGTGGTGAACTGGATGGCCCGGTCCGGCACGCTGCGGCCCCGGAAAACCCACACGTCACCGGTGCGGGTCAACTCGACGGCCTCGTCCAGGCTGATGCTCATGAGGGACTAGCCTAGGCCGATGCGGCAACGAATGCGGTGGTGGAAGGTTCTCGGGCTGGCCGGGCTCGCCGGCGTCGCAGCCTCCGGTGTGGTCATCGCGCGGGCCGAACGGCGTCGGCGCGCGTACACCCCGGAGGAGATCCGGCAGCGGCTCCTGGAGCGGCACGCCCAGGCCAGCGACGCCGCGAAGCCTGCCGACCCCGCCTGACCTGTCCACTCCTTCGACATCCTCAACCACGGCCCGCAATCCGGGACGGCCGTACTGACCACCCGCGACGCCGTCCTGGAGCTACTCACCGCCGACTGACCCACCCCGTCGGCCGAATGCCCCTCCGCACCC
Organism: Micromonospora sp. NBRC 107095; assembly: GCF_030269705.1. NCBI lineage: Bacteria > Bacillati > Actinomycetota > Actinomycetes > Micromonosporales > Micromonosporaceae > Micromonospora > Micromonospora sp. NBRC 107095. The sequence continues at coordinate 5,370 of NZ_BSTU01000007.1, read as the reverse complement.
CCGTGCGCGGGCCTGCGTCGGCAGCGCATCAGATTGGGGATCTCGCGCACCCGACGTTCGCCGTCGTACGACGATCGTCAGAGAGCCGATCGGTGGTGGGGGGGTGAGCGGTGCGCGGCAGACGTCGCGGTGCCCGACCGGCGGAGAGTGCGCTGCGCGAGGGCCGGGAGGCCTATGAACGGCTTCGCACATACCTCATCCTCGCGGTGCAGGCGGGGGTGGCCGCCGGGTTGGCCTGGTTTGTTGCCAGCGATGTGCTGCACAATCCGCAGCCGCTGTTCGCACCCGCCGCCGCAGTCGGCACGATCGCGGCGGCCATCGGTAACCGGGCCCGTCGCACACTGGAACTTCTCGCCGGGGTGTTCCTGGGAGTGCTGGTCGGAAACGGGATCATCCGGTTCATCGGGGCAGGCCCCATCCAGACCGGTGTGGTGGTGGCACTTGCGATTTCGGCGGCGGCCGTTTTTCGCGGCACCGGAGCCGTCATGGTCCAGGCGGGAAGCACCGCCGTCCTGCTCGGCACGGTTTCTCCGGACCGGCCGGACCTGGCCGTCCCACGGACGGCGAACGCGCTGGTCGGTGTTCTGGTGGCCATCGTGGTGGCCCTGTTGATTCTGCCGCTCAACCCGGTGCGGATCGTGCACCGCGCCGCTGGTCCCACAGTCGACGCCATCGCCCGGGAGATGACCACCACCGCCAACGCGCTGGCTCACCGCGACGTTCGGCAGGCCGAGGATGCCCTGCGGCGACTACGTGCGGCAGAGGCGGAGCGACGTAACACGGCCGACGTGGTCGCCGCAGCACGCGAAGTCGCGATTCTCTCACCGTGGCGGCGGAGACGGCTGGGCATCATGCGCCGGTACACGCAGGCGGCCGAGCACCTCGAACTCGCCTACACCAGCAGCCGCGAGATGGTGCAGTGGGCGGTGTCGGCACTACACACCCGGGAGACGCTGCCGGCCGGCCTCTCCACAGCGATCGAGAACTTCGGCCAGGCGTTCAGGCTCCTGCACCGTGACTTCCTGGCTGGACGGGAGCCGGACCGCGCGCGAAGGCGAGCACTCCAGGTGATAAGTGACATCGACGAGGCATACGCCGAGGGTGTCGGGTCCTCCGGGGCTGTCGTCGTCTCGCAACTGCGCGTTGTCGTCAGTCAACTGCTCCAAATCTCCGGACTCCCCCAGACGGAGGCGAATCAGCGGGCCGGTCTGAACGCTGACGTGTGAGCATTCAGGGGAGCGGGCCGTCGGTCTCCGCCCTCACGCTGAGGCGGTCCCGGATCAGCGCGAGCACGGTGTCGGTGGTCCGGTCAAGGTGGCTGCGGCCATCGGGTAAGCGGGCCTCCGGAGCGATGTAGCTGCGGGGACCGATGTGCGTGGCGGGGTCGAGCCGGTGCACGGTGATCTTGCCTTCGCGCTCGGCCCGGTTCCATCCGCTCCAGCGGAACAGCCGCCACCGCTGGGGGAAGATCCAGGTGCCGACCCGCTCGATCCAGTCGGCGGAACTGGTGAGCTGGTCGAGGTGCTGGGCATGGGTCATGTCGTTGGCACCGTTGTGGAACCCGCCGAGAGTGATCAGCCAGAGCGGGGTGCGCAGTTGGGACCACAGTTCGTTCACCGCACCGCTGGCGACCTGGGCGCCACCGCTGTAGCTGAGCAACACCACGGGTATCCCGCTGTCCGGCCGGTAACCGGCAACCTGGAGCTCGGTGGCGATCTGCGCACCAACGGCACGGTTGTACAGGGGACGGTAGCGCCGGTCGGCGGCGACGAAGATCTGCATCACGTTGTGCAGGAACAGCAGCAACCCGATGTGGCGGCGCAGCCAGGTCCAGACCGGCCGGTCGGCGAGCGGCACGGCCAGCGGGGAGTAGGGCTGCACCTGGCCCAGCACCCTGAGCTCCGGCGCACGCTTGATCAGGGCCTTGACCAGTCGGCCACCATCGCGGGTGTCGTGGAAACGGCGTTTCCCGATGCCGTCCAGATAGACCAGGTAGGCGTCCGGCGGGCGGTCCGGATCCGCGCCGCGGGCGTAGGACATGCCCTCGGGGCGGGAGATGGTGGGTGTGCGCCAGCCGGCGGCGTAGACCAGCACCTCGTAACGGGCAAGCAGGGCCTCGGCGATCAGCACCAGTCCGAGGCCGCCGAGCAGCAGCAGGAGCGCCAGTCCGATCACGCGGCTGGCTCCGCTGCTCGGGTGGTGTTGAGCTTCACGACAAGGCGCCGGACGGCCTCGACGGAGACGCCGAGCCCGACTCCCGCGATCGCCACGCAGCCGGCGGCCTCCCACCAGCCGACTCCGACCACCGTGGCGAGTGCACCGGCGAGGCCGGCCCCCACTCCCACCATGAGCAACAGGTGCAGCAGTGGCCCGAGCAGCGGGAACGCCAGGACTCCGGCAAGCACCAGCGGAACGGCCAGACCTGGTGTCCAGCCCAGTGCGTCGGAGGGTGCGGTGGGCAGCACCAGATCGGCAACGGCCCACGCGGACAGCGGCCAGAGCGCGAACACCGCGCCGTCGACGATCGCGCCCGCCAGCAACAGGCTGACCACCCTCACGTGCGACACGCCGGACAGGCGTGCCACCACCGGCAGGAGACGACCGGCGGCCTCGGACAGCCCGGCGACCAGCAGCAGGATGGCGACAACGGGAGACATCGGTCAGCCCCGCGGTGGCAGATCGGCGGAGCCCGGCGGCGTGACCGCGCCGGTCTGCTGCACGAAGCGCTCGAGTACGTCGGCGGCACGCGCATAGCCGCCCGCCTGGCGCTGGGCAACCTGCAGGGTGGTCGCGGCGGTCCGGAAGCGAGGCTCGTCAAGCAGACGCTGAGCGAGGGCCCGCACCACCTCCACCGCGACGTCCTCGGTGCGGATCGACAGGCCAGCGTCAAGCTCGACGATGCGGGACGCCACCAGCAGTTGGTCAGCGCCCTGCGGGACCACCAGCATCGGGGTGCCGGCGTACAGGGCCTCGTTGACGCTGTTCACCCCGCCGTGGGTGATGAACAGCGCCGCGCGGGCCAGCACCTCCAGCTGCGGTACGGAACGGTGGGCGAGCACGTTGTCCGGTAGCGGACCGAGCGCGGCGGGATCGGTGTGCCCGGTGGAGATGACCACGGTGCCACCCAGCGGGGCCAGCGCGTCAGCGAAGGTACGCAGCAGCCGCGGGGCGTCGAATACCGTGCCCATGGAGGCGTACATCACGGGGTCCCGCAATCGGTCGACCGGGAACGACGGGGCTGCTGGGCGGGCACCGATGCTCGGTCCGACGAACTGGTAGGACTTGTCGAAACTGTCCGCCTCGGGGTGGAACGCCCGCGAGGTGTAGACCAGGTTGAGCGACTGACGGATGTTGGCCAGGTCGATCAGTGGCAGTCTTCGGGTGTCGTACCGGCGGCGCAGCGCCCAGCGCGACCTCAGGTATCCCACCGTGGGGCGGGGAAGGGCCGCCGCCGCGCGGAGCAGCTCCCAGGAGCCGCGGGTCGGGCTGGGCACGTGCCGGTTGAAGGCGAACGTGGTGAACGACGACGCTGGCGGCACACCGAGTTCCCTGGCGGCCACCGGCCCCCACGGGCAGAGGGAGTCGTGCACGATCAGATCGGGTCGGGCACCCCGCAGGTCGGCGAGGACGGCGGGCAGGACGCGTACGGCGGTATGGGCAAGCTGCTCCATCACCGTGACGGGCGTCGGCGGGCCGGAGAGCGGTCGGTCATCCCCGGGGTAGAGGAACACCCGCGCCCCGGTGGCCGCGATCTGCTCGGCATAGGCCGGCGTCGTGTGGTAGGTGACGGAGTGACCACGGCGGACAAGCTCCCCCACAACGGGCAGTGTCGGGTTGATGTGCCCATGCATGGCGATGTTCAGGAATGCCACTGAGCTCATCGGCCGACCCCGGGCGGGGAAGGGGCCAGAGCTTGGCATGTTGCAGCGTCCATGATCCACCCTTCTCGGGTCAGAGCCTAGATGCTGCCTGGTGGCAGCGCGCCGTGGACCGGGTACTCGACTCCTCAACGGCCAGTTCGGCATGATCCGCTCACCTTTAGTGAGGTCGGGGCATCCCCCGCCACCGGGACAACCGCGACTCCCGTGAATCCGAGTCGATCACGCCACCCTGATCGTGGTGTGGGGCTGGTTCGCCCCTGTCCCGCTCCGTCCCGGTCCGCTCCGCCCGTCCCGCGTCCAAACGGCGCAGACGGGCGTGATCCACTCGGGTTTCAGGAAAGCGCGGTATCCGCCGCACCGGGACAGCGCGGTTTTCAGGAACCCGAGTCGATCACGCCGCGCTGGCCGTGGTGTCGGTCGGACCGACGGGCACCGGTGTCCGGTTTGGGTGGGGGTGTCGGGTGGTCGGGGCCACCCCACGGGTGGAATCGGGGGCCGGGCGGGGTCGTTATACCTGGCAGACCACCGCGCCCCCGGGCCGGTGGAGAGCAGCCGCCGGGAACACCCGCCAGGCCGCCCCGGTTACACCCCCGCACGGCCGAGCACCACCGGCCGGCCCCGGGTAGGCGGAACCAGCCAGGCCCGGGCACCACAACAGGGCCGACCGGCAGGCGGAATGACCCGCCACCGGCAACCGTTACACCCTGTCCCGACGCCGACCCCCCAGCAGGTCGCCGGGCCCCCGCGAACCTCCCCGCACGGCCACACCCCCCGGTGTTCAGTGCCCGTGCGGTTTTCCCCTGATGCAGAGGAGCACGCCATCATGCGTACCGATCTGATCCGTAAGACCGCCCTGACCGCTGCCGGCCTCGCCTTCACCGGCGGCGCCATCGCCGGACCCGTCACCGCCGCGTACGCCGCGTCGGACGCCAAGCCGGCCACCCAAACCCAGACCGACCGCAAGCCCGCCGGCGAGCGTCAGCTCGGCGTGCGCTACGAAGCCCAGCCGAACTTCTACTACTGCGGCCCCGCCGCCACCCGCAACGCCCTGTCCGTGCAGGGCAAGGACATCAGCGTGGACGCCATGGCCAAGGAAATGGGCACCACCGAAGCCGGCACCAACTCCATCAACGACATCACCCCCGTGCTGAACAAGGAAACCGGCAAGAGCGACGCCTACCGGTCGGTGGAGATCAGCACCCCCGCAGCGGACGCCAAGCAGACCGACACCCTGCGCGCCGACATCGTCCGCACCGTCGACGACGGCCGCGCCGTGGTCGCCAACATCGCCGGCACCACCACCGACACCGACGGTGCCATCCACTCCTTCGAGGGCGGGCACTACATCAGCGTCGTCGGCTACCGCGACGGCGGGAACGTGGTGAAGATCGCCGACTCCGCCAACCCCGACACCGCCTCCTACGACGTCACCGTCGAGCACCTCGCCGACTGGATCGCCACCCGCGGCTACGCCACCAGCTGACCCACA